>MHFR01000015.1 GCA_001804285.1 Candidatus Danuiimicrobium aquiferis | reverse complement strand
GCCGAACCCTTGGGACCTTCTCCAGCCCCAGGATGTGATGAGCCGACATCGAGGTGCCAAACCTCCCCGTCGATGTGAACTCTTGGGGGAGATAAGCCTGTTATCCCCGGCGTACCTTTTGTCCGATGAGCGATGGCGATTCCAAATTCTACCACCGGATCACTAACTCCTGCTTTCGCATCTGCTCGACTTGTGGGTCTCGCAGTTAAGCTGGCTATTTGGGTTTGCCCTTACCGTGCGATTGCCAACCGCACTAAGCCAACCTTTGAACGCCTCCGTTACTCTTTGGGAGGCGACCGCCCCAGTCAAACTGCCCGGCTGGCACTGTTCCCCACCTGGCTTCACAGGTTAAGGTTAGCATTCTAGTTTTGTTAGACCGGTATTCCACTGATGACTCCAGCGAAGCTAGCGCCTCGCTTTCATAGTCTCCCGGCTAAGCTCTACAAACATAACCAAAATGCAATACCAGCTTACAGTAAAGGTGCACGGGGTCTTTTCGTCTAGTTGCGGGATCGCGGCATCTTCACCGCTACTACAATTTCACCGAGTTACTCGCCGAGACAGCGGCCAGATCGTTACATGATTCGTGCAGGTCGGAACTTACCCGACAAGGAATTTCGCTACCTTAGGACCGTTATAGTTACGGCCGCCGTTTACCGGGGCTTAACTTCGGCGCTTCTCCCTTACGGGATGACGCCTCCGCTTGACCTTCCGGCACCGGGCACATGTCACGCCCTATACGTCGTCTTCTTGACTTAGCAGAGCGCTGTGTTTTTGTTAAACAGTCGCCTGGCCCAATTCACTGCGACCTTTTTGGGCTCCCCTGTACGGTTCACCCTACTCAGGCACCCCTTATACCGAAGGTACGGGGCTATTTTGCCTAGTTCCTTAGCGAGGATTAACTCGAGCGCCTTAGGATTCTCACCCTTCCCACGTGTGTCCGTTTACGGTACGGTCACTGACATTACTCACGCAATTGGCTTTTCTCGGCAGCGTGGCGTTAGCAAGTTCGCTCTTCCCGTAGGTTGAGCTCCCTAACCCCTCTCACCGCACCCTTACGGATGCAGCTACAGGCTTGGACGCACACATCCAATCGTGCGATTGCCTAGCCTTCTGCGCACCTACTGCATTGATAACGCAACATCAATGGTGCAGGAATATTTAACCTGCTGTCCATCATCTACGCCTCTCCGGCCTCGACTTAGGACCGACTAACCCCGGGCGGATTAACCTTCCCCGGGAAACCTTGGGTTTATGGCGAACAGGTTTTTCACCTGTTTTATCGCTACTCATTCCGGCATAATCTCTTCCTTTCGGTCCACGGATCCTTGTCGGTTCCGCTTCAATCCAGAAGGAATGCTCCTCTACCACGCAAGTTGCTCCGAAGAGAACTTACATCCGTAGCTTCGGTAATAGGCTTGAGCCCCGATCATTTTCGGTGCAGGATTTCTTGACTGGTGAGCTGTTACGCACTCTTTAAATGGTGGCTGCCTCTAAGCCAACATCCCAGTTGTCTGAGAATTCCTACATCCTTTACCACTTAGCCTATATTTAGGGACCTTAGCTGACGGTCTGGGCTTTTCCCCTTTCGACAATGAAGCTTAGCCCCCACTGTCTGATTCCAGCGATTACACAAGCGGCATTCAGAGTTTCATTGGGTTCGGTAAACGGGTAAGTTCCCTAGCCCATTGAGTACTTTACCTCCGCTTGCTACTACGCCAGACCATCCCTAAAGATGTTTCGAGGAGAACCAGCTATTACGGTGTTTGATAAGCCTTTCACCCCTAACCACAACTCATCCAAGCAGTTTTCAACCTACACTAGTTCGGACCTCCACGTGGTTTTACCCACGCTTCATCCTGGTCATGGTTAGCTCACACCGATTCGGGTCTATTCCATGAGACTAAACGCCCTATTCAGACTCGCTTTCGCTACGGCTCCTCCCGTCGCCGGGATTAACCTTGCCGCATGGAATAACTCGCCGGATCATTATGCAAAAGGCACTGCAGTCAGGCATTCACTCTTGCGAGTGCATAGCCCTCCTACCGCCTGTAAGCCTGTTGGTTTCAGGTTCTATTTCACTCCCCTAACAGGGGTTCTTTTCAATTTTCCCTCACGGTACTTTGTTCACTATCGGTCGCTTGCTTGTATTTAGTCTTAGGAACTGGTTTTCCCTGATTCCTGCTTGGTTTCACTTATCAAGCAGTACTTGGGTAAAAAGCAAAAAAGGAAATATTCTTTTCGTCTACTGGACTATCACCATCTTTGGCAGGTCGTTCCAGACCCTTCGACTAAAAATATTTGCATCTTCCTCTCTCGGTTCGGACCGAGAACGCTTCCACCCACGACACCCCCAATACAACGCTCCGAAGCTTGGCATATTGGAGGTTTAGACTCTTCCCTTTTCGCTCGCCGCTACTAGGGGAATCGAATTTCTTTCTGTTCCTGGGGTTACTAAGATGTTTCAATTCACCCCGTCTCGCTTCGTAATCCTATGTATTCAGATTACGATTACTGCTTCACAGCAGTAGGGTTGCCCCATTCGGACATCACGGGATCAAAGGTTGTTTGCACCTCCCCCGCGCTTATCGCAGCTTACCACGTCCTTCATCGCCATCAAGCGCCAAATCATCCACCAACGGCTCTTAGTAGCTTGACTAAAAATCTAATATTTAATTGTAGATCCCCATCATTTCTGATGGAGATACCCTTTTGGCACTACAGCTTGTCAAAGAACAAATACTACTTAAATCAAAAATATGATTCCAAAAATAAAATCAAAAAATGATTAAAACGCACCCGAAAAGAAAAACTCCGGATTTAATATCGGCTTTTGCGGAACAAGAAACGTCCCGATTTCATAAACACCAACCGCGGCTCTCGCGACCATATGTCCGATCCCTTTTACAAAACCGGCTGTCACCGCCTGAGGAATGGTTCCTTCCCGGAAATCTTTTCGAATCCAGACCGCTAATTCTGCCGGACAAAACAGGACGTCGTGAACGCCTCTTCCTAATTTATGCAAAGAACGGTCAAAATAACTTTCAGATTGCTGAACAACTACTTCTTGTGCGAATGAAACAGAATTAAACACAACCACACTCAACAATAAAATAATAATTATGAATGCCGTATTTTTTTTCATATTCATGATCCTGGTTAATTTGTTAATCATTCGCCTAACGCAAAACTTTGGAGGTGAGGGGAGTTGAACCCCTGACCTTCTGCGTGCAAAGCAGACGCTCTCCCAACTGAGCTACACCCCCGTGATTTTGAAATTCGAAATTCTAAATTCAAAATTCGAATATAAATATATTTGAATTTGAATCAACACCATTATCTTCCTCAATCAGGGGCTATAGCTTTATATTGAAAATCTTCGAATTTCGATATTCGGATTTCTATATTTCACTTTACTGGTGGGCCCAAGTGGGCTCGAACCACTGACACCCGCGTTATCAACACGGTGCTCTACCAACTGAGCTATGGGCCCAATCATGTGATTAATGCCACCAGACGGCCAATAGAGAATTAACGATCACCACCACTTGGCCACAGCAAATGAATTTGTCTATCAATCAAAAAAATAAAAAAATGGAATGTGCGGAAACCTCCATCAATTGTTGTGACTTTATGGAATTTAGAACTGGTTTTAACACCATTTCTACTTTCCTTAAGTGCACCTTAGAAAGGAGGTGATCCAGCCTCTCCTTCCGGAAAGGCTACCTTGTTACGACTTAGTGCTCCTCACCAGTTTTACCTTCGCAGTCATCCTCCTTGCGGTTGGATTAACTACTTCGGGTACTCCCGGCTCGGATCACTTGACGGGCGGTGTGTACAAGACCCGGGAACGTATTCATCCCGTCGTGTCTGATACGGGATTACTAACGATTCCAGCTTCACGAAGGCGAATTGCAGCCTTCGATCCGAACTGAGACCGGCTTTTTGGGATTAGCTCCACCTCGCGGTTTGGCAACCCTTTGTACCGGCCATTGTAGCACGTGTGTAGCCCCAGGCGTAAGGGCCGTACTGACTTGACGTCGTCCCCACCTTCCTCCTGCTTATCGCAGGCGGTCTCCTTAGAGTGCCCACCTTTCGTGCTGGCAACTAAGAATAGGGGTTGCGCTCGTTGCGGGACTTAACCCAACATCTCACGACACGAGCTGACGACAGCCATGCAACACCTGTGCACCAGTCCTTGAGGGAAGGTCCTACTTTCATAGGACTTTCTAGTGCATGTCAAGCCTGGGTAAGGTTCCACGCGTATCGTCGTATTAAACCACATGCTCCACCGTTTGTGCGGGTCCCCGTCAATTTCTTTGAGTTTCAGCCTTGCGACTGTACTCCCCAGGTGGTTCACTTAATGCGTTAGCGTCGGCACTGACCTCGTCGAAACGAGACCAACACCTAGTGAACATAGTTTACTGCGTGGACTACCGGGGTATCTAATCCCGTTTGCTCCCCACGCCTTCGTGCCCTCAGCGTCAGTTGTGGGCCAGTGAAGCGCCTTCGCTACAGGTGTTCTTCCCGATCTCTGCAGATTTCACCCTTACACCGGGAATTCCCTTCACCTCTCCCATACTCTAGCCTGGAAGTTTCAAATGCAGTTCTACGGTTAAGCCGCAGGATTTCACATCTGACTTTCCAAACCGCCTACGCACCCTTTACACCCAATAAATCCGAACAACGCTAGCCACCTCTGTATTACCGCGGCTGCTGGCACAGAGTTAGCCGTGGCTTCCTCTCTTGGTACCGTCAAGTACAGGAACTATTAGCTCCAGTAGTGTTCGTCCCAAGTGACAGCAGTTTACAACCCGAAGGCCTTCATCCTGCACGCGGCGTCGCTTCGTCAGGGTTTCCCCCATTGCGAAAGATTCTCGACTGCAGCCTCCCGTAGGAGTCCGGGCAGTGTCTCAGTCCCGATGTGGCTGACCACCCTCTCAGGCCAGCTACCCGTCATCGCCTTGGTGAGCCATTACCTCACCAACTAGCTGATAGGACGCGAGCTCATCCAAAAGCGATAGGCCTTACGGTCCCCATCTTTGACCTCACTCCCTTACGGGAGCGTGGTCTTATCCGGTATTAGCCCGTCTTTCGACAGGTTATCCCGATCTCTTGGGCAGATTACCCACGTGTTACTCACCCTTTCGCCACTAAGTGCTCGAAACAGCTAAGCACTCCGTTCGACTTGCATGCCTAATCCACGCCGCCAGCGTTCGTTCTGAGCCAGAATCAAACTCTCCGAATAATAGAGTTTGAGACTTTTGCGCAAAGATATTTGTTCATCACAAATATCCGACGCATACTTCTCATATTAATGACGTTGGCTTCTCGCACATTCCAAAATTTTGAGAAAGAACTGAACTACTTTCAAACTTAACTAATGCTCAATAAAAATAAAGACAAAACGACTCCATAAATTGCTTCCGTTCAAAGCAATTCCATGCGTCTGATTTACGCTTGATATTATTTTAAACGATTTTCAGATTATCAAGAGATGTATTACTATCGGCGCTCAACCGCCTTGAGTTGAGTGGGTGGTAGTATATTCACGCAGTCATCAGCTGTCAACAAATTATTAGTCTTTTTCTAAGGGAAAAAATGCTTTGGTTTTCTTATGTCTTATGAAATAAGGCGACTTAACGCAAGCCTAATAAAATCAACTGTTTATAGCGATAAAAAACCTTTTCCCTAAACGCCACCTTTTCACATGCCTTATTCAGAAGTATTGTATAAATAAGCTTTTTTGAACTATCTATTTCTAATTTTTTATAAAACCAGATCGTTTCTCGAATAAATATTTGTTCGTTTTGACCGATAATATTTCATTTAGTCGAGCCAAATTCCGCCGATATTAAAAGTGGAAAGTTTATTCTTGCTTCACTTACACCAAAAACAATGAGGGGGAAATGATCGGATTTAGAAATCGGCGAAAACATTTCTTCATCCAAAAACCGCTTCAACTTCGTTATGTCCTCTATGTCGTTGCTACTTTAACGATTGTTTCAACTTGCGCAATAATCGGAACTTACTTTGGCGTTTGGGGTTCCGTAATCAAAGCTTTTTCCGAGGAAGAAATCCGCGAAACCATTATTACCGCATCCCGAATATATGAATATGAAGAAGCCCGTCGACCGAAATCAATCATGGACAAATTTACGTTTCCGTCTATCCGTTTTTTTAAAGAAACAGAACTCCTCAGCGAACGACAGAAAGAAATCCTTAAACAAATTCTGGACGAAACACATATACGACTTGCATGGCTCAGTCTATTGCTTTTTATTTTTATTGGCTGGGGAAGTATTTATTTAACCCATAAAATCGCCGGCCCTTTATACCGCTTTTCAAAATCTTTTGAAGCCTTGGTTAATCGCGACTTAACCTTGCGAATCCGGCTTCGAAAATATGATGAAGCACAACAGGTCGCGCAACGTTTTAATGAAATGATGGCCTATCTTGACGTTAGCGTGCAAAAAATGAAACGGATCGCTGATGAATATCCAAAGGACCTCGCGATTGAAGAATTAAAAAAAGAATTGGCCAAATTCAAAACATCTTCTTAAAACCACTTGCTGACCTTGAAATTTTATACCCTTTTAAAAATATCAGCCCTTCGGATTTTATGTCTCCTTCTTGTTCTCGGTATCTCCTCTCCCGCAAACGGGTTCGACTTATCCGAGGAGGATCGAACGCTATTAAAAAAAATCGAAAAAGATTCGATCCAATATTTCATCAAAGAAACGAACCCTACGACTGGATTAACGAAAGACTCTTCGAGGGCCGGAGCCCCGGCTTCGATTGCCGCAACAGGATTCGCTCTTGCTAGTTTTGCTATCGCCGCAAACCACGGATGGATTTCCAATCAAGAAGCTTCGGAAAAAATAAAAAAGACACTCGCCACTATCAAAAAGAAAAAATGTGGTAAAAAGGGTTTTTATTATCATTTTTTAGACCCAGAAACCGGCCAACGCACATGGAATTCCGAAGTCTCATCCATTGATACCGCTTTATTTATCGCAAACGCACTTCTTGCCGCAACCTATTTTGAGCAAAGTGGTTTATCAAAACAAATTTATTCCTTATATAACCAAATTGACTGGCCGTGGATGCTAAATGGAAAAGAATTTTTCTGCCACGGCTGGAAACCTCAAGACGGATTTCTGCCGTATTATTGGGATATGTATGCCGAACATTTAATCCTGCAAGCCCTTGCGCTCGGATCAAGCACTAATCCGGTTCCCGCCAGTGTCTGGAAAGCATGGCGCCGGGAAAGTGAACTATACAATGGAAAAAAAATTATTTATTCTTACACGGGTAGTTTATTTACTTATCAATACAGTCACGCATTTATCGACTTTAGAAACCTGGAAGACCAAAACATTAATTATTTTTCGAATTCAAAACTGGCCACAATTGCCAATTGGGAATTTTCTTCGGCAAATCAAAGTCAATATAAAACCTATGAAGGAGCCTGGGGACTTTCCGCATCTTTGGGCCCCGATGGATATAAACCATACGGTGCAATGCCGGGAAATGCCATGCACGACGGTACGATTGCCGTATATGCTCCGATCAGCTCTATTATATTTACTCCTGAAGAATCGATTAGTGTCATTAAAAAAATTTACAAAACTCAATCACCAAATCTTTATGGCCCTTACGGATTCCGGGATTCCTACAATCTTGACTCAAATTGGTTTGCGAATGAATATTTAGGAATCGACCAGGGAATTATTGTATTAATGCTGGAAAATTTTCTCAATGACGGGGCTATTTGGAAACGGTTTATGAAACTTCCTCTGACTCAACGTTGGATTAAACTGGCAAATCTAAAACGGCAAGAAAATAATTCTGCGGAATGAAAATTAAAATCGATCGGATCGAAGCTATTAAAACTTTTCCTTTCCTAAAAATTTAGCCGCAAGGCGCATAGCGGTTTCTTCAATCGCTTCTTTGGTTAAGAACGTTTTATTTCTGATTTTTTCTTTTAATTCTTCAATTCTTCCGAAGTTGGGTTCTGGAATGTCCTCGATTTCTCGCTTGAACTTTTCGATATCTTTTTTGAAGTCGTCCTCTTCTTTTTTACGCATCGGCTCAACCTTTTCCCATCGCCTCCCATCCCCCAACAAGACATACTCTACATAGTCAGCCATTTCGCTCCACCACCGTTGGTTTTGATAATTAGTTTCATTGGATGTATCGCACCCAACGATATCTTTCTCTGCTATGAATATCGGCCGGAAATGGATAAACTTTAAAAAGCGGAAAGAGGATTGCTGCGTCGCATACGAGATGCGTAACGCGCAGATGGAATGATTTTTTGAGTTGCTTTTCGGTATAAAAACCCGGAAATTTTAATATTCGTTTATGATTTTCTTCATTTAAATTTCGAGTGCCACCTCGCCTGTTTTTTTCATTAAATGACCTCTCAAACGCATCACAACCTTCGTGTGAATTTGGCAGACACGCGATTCCGATACATTCAGCACTTCACCGATTTCGCGAAGGGTCAGATTCTCATAATAATAAAGAACAATCACCAGCTTCTCTTTTTCCGGCAACTGATCCACCGATTCTGCCAGCAGCTGTTTCACTTCATTTTGGTGAACATAATTAAATTGGTTTGTAATCAACGAATCTTCCACGGTTTGAAGCCTTGAAATCGGTTTATTCCCGTCATCATTCTGCCAAACCTCATCCAAAGATAAAAATGTTGTGGAATTCAGTTCGCTGTAAATTCCGTTTAAATCTTCCAAACTCATATTAAGTGATTTTGCAAGTTCATCTTCTGTCGCCAAACGACCATATTTATCCTCAAGCTCTCTTGCCTTCCTCTCGATTTCACGTGCTCGTTTCCTCAAAAGCCGCGGCGCCCAATCGAGTTTCCGTAACTCATCCATAATCGCCCCACGAATTCGTGAAACGGCATAGGTTTCAAATTTATTGCCCTGATTCACATCATATTTTTCAATCGCGTCAAAAAGACCCAGGAGGCCGTAGCTTACTAAATCATTAAACTCCACATTTGGAGGCAACCCAATGGCCACCCGCCCTGCAACATATTTCACAAGGTAAAGATATTTACGTACAATTTCTTCCCGAACTAATCGAGTTTTCCGACTTTTATATTTTTTCCATAATTTCAAGTCTTGCTCGTTCATTGCCAACCCCTTTCTTTCTAATCTTAATAATTAAAATTAATGACAACTACTTATTTTCTTTTTCTAATAATTTCTTGATTTGCTGCAGTGTATAATTCTTCGATTGAAGAACTTTAATTTTTTCAATCCGATCGAAAACACTTTCATCATAAAGGCGATGCCCGGAAGGTGTCCGCCGCGCTTCAGAGATGAGATTAGCCAAGGTGTAGTTATGGATGGTCTGCCGGGAAAGGCCGGTGTACTGCATGACTTCACCGATTTTGTATAATTTTTCACGTTTCATATCATTCCCCTGCTAACTTAGCTTGAAGATCTTGATAGAGCCGGATCGCTTTCTCATCAAATGGATTTAGCATTAAAATTTTTTGAACCGCAAAACGAGCCTGCGCTATTTTCCCTTGTTCCATGAATTGATTCACTTGCGCCCAATAAAGCTTTACCTTCGTTCGAATTTCCTCGTTATACACACTAGAAACGACTTCTGTTTCCTTCTTCCCCTCTTGTATGAGCTGCTTTTTTAAACGGTCAATCTTCCGTGACGCCTCCAAACTCCCAGGCTCTACTAAAAACACTTCTTCATATGCTTCATTTGCCTGGTCATACTTTTTTTCAAGAAAATACTCGTCTCCTTCTTTTAAAAGATTCTGGATGAGGTCCTTTTTTCCTTCTTGAGAAAGTTCTTCAATAAAAGCATTACGCCCATCGGAACCTTCTTGTGGAGAGACTGCCTCATCGGCAATTCCTTGAAAAGCTGGAAACGTCACAAGGTTTAAAATAAAAAATCCCAAAAAAAATTTTTGGGCAGTTTGGTTCCGATTATTTCGTCTTGCAAAATGAATCATAATCTATATTGATTGGTTTATATAATGTAAATTACATTTTGTAATTTACAATTTATAAACATACCGATTAATAGTCAAGCTTAATTTTACATCTTTTTTTAGTTTTTTTCGTGGACTACGACATATTGGGAGGGGCCGATAGATGGATACAAAATATAGTAGGCGTTTTAACGGGAAAAAATTGATTTCTTTTCTTTTTAAGTTCGAACTTGATGCTGTCGATAGGTCTTGTGGGGAAATTTAAAGATGACTTATCAAAAAATTTTTGACTTAAAATTCCGGAAACGGGTTCCGACCATGGAACTCAAAAACCGATACCCGAATGAACTTGCTAAAATATCCCGGATTGCCTTGCTCGAACTTCCTGTGTCAGAATTGAAGATACTGGTGAGAAAAGAAAATGAATTAAAAAGACTTTTGACCCTCAAGAAATTTTTATTCAAAAATAGTAGTGCTTAAACACCCCGCCTTCGCAACGATATCTCTCTGAAGTTAAGCTTCCTTTCGCTCTTCAAAAGCCCCCATACGACGGAATTTTTGATACCTGAAGTCTAACAATTCCTTATCCGTCATTTTACTCAACTTCTTAAGAGCGTTTTCAATCGATTCTCCTAAATTGCGGGCCGCAGATTCGAAATCGCGATGAGCTCCGCCAAGAGGTTCTTTTACAACCTCATCAATAACGCCCAAATCAAGAAGATCATTTCCCGTCAAACGAAGAACCTTAGCCGCTTCTTCAGCACGCGCATTGTCTTTCCATAAAATCGCAGCGCATCCTTCGGGAGAAATAACGGAATAATACGCATTTTCGAGCACAATAATATGATCTCCAACTCCGATTCCGAGCGCCCCACCGCTTCCTCCCTCCCCAATCACAATGACAATAATCGGAACTTTAAGCTCCGACATGGCCTGAATATTAAAAGCAATTGCTTCGGCCTGCCCGCGTTCTTCGGCGCCGATTCCCGGATAGGCGCCGGGCGTATCAATAAGCGATATAATCGGAAGAGAGAACTTTTCTGCAAGGCGCATCACGCGAATCGCCTTCCGATATCCTTCCGGATGAGCGCTCCCAAAACTTCTCATTAGATTTTCTTTTGTGTCCCGCCCTTTTTGATGCCCGACTACACAAACATTCCTCTTCCGGAACTTTGCAAACCCCGTGATAATCGCCCGGTCATCCGCAAAATGCCGGTCTCCGTGCACCTCAACAAAATTTTCCATTAGCGCTCCGATATAATCCAGCGTATAGGGCCTCAAAGGATGACGCGCTACCTGAACCCGTTGCCAAGGAGTAAGGTTCTGAAAAACTTTCCGGGTTTCCTGATCAAGTTTTTTCTTTGCACTTTTAATTTCATTTGATAAATCAATCCCCGCATCCGACCGGTTTTCCATTTCTTTGATCGTTTTCTCAAGTTCCGCAATCGGCCTTTCAAAGGATAGCAAAGAATAATAATTACCTTTATTTTGTAAATTGATTTTTGATTTTTTCATTGTTCTCACTTTGTTTGAAATTTATTTTTTTCTCAACTTCATCCGATTGACTTCATCTTTAATCAACCACCGTCACCGTTGTCTTTAAGGGAACAATATCATAAAGCTCCTCAACTTCCTCATTCCTCATCCGAACGCAACCTTTTGATGTTTGCTTCCCTATTGCTTCCGGCTCCGTCGTTCCATGAATCCCGTACTCAGGAATGGAAAACCCCATCCACCGGGTTCCCAAAACATTTTCCGGACTGTTGGGAGGAACGATCGCACCAGTCGTATACCATGTTGGATTTTCTAATTTCATCTCAATTGTAAATGTTCCAATCGGTGTTGAATTATTTGCACCGGTCGTCACCGAGTAAGTTTTAATCAATTCGTCATCGCAAAAAAGTTTCAACTTGTTGTCAGATTTATCGATAAGAATGGAAAATTTACCCTTTATAATTTTAAATTTCATGCCCGGTCGAATGACATCTTTTGTTAAATGATTGGTCCGCTTGATCAACCCAATGGTGGTTCCGTATTTTTTCGCGATTTTATGAAGCGAATCCCCTTCTTGTACCGTATAAATCAAACTGCCACTCGTTTCAATCGGCGAAAATAAGATTTTCATGTTGATCGATTCCAACGCTTTTTTTACCTTTTTTTTGTCAGATTTTTCGAGATCGTGCCGAAACAAAATTGTAAGACGTTTTTTCGCTTCAAGCAGATCCCCTTTGTTCTCCAACAACTCAGCATCTGCAATGGTCTTTTGTATTTTCTCGGCAGAGATGGGATTACGACTGACCGCTTTGCCTTCGGCATGTGCCAAAATCGGAATCCACAACATCAACACAAATAAACTTGTTAAAAATCTGATTTGTTTTTTCATTTTTTATGTCTGATTGAATTTATATCGCCGCTTAGCCCGGATTTCTCGTCGCTAATGAGAGATTCCACTCGTAAGAGCTGTGGCGCAAAGATGGTCCACATGTTTGCGACGCAGGGCTTATCTTTTGCGCCCTGATTTAACAAGGGCGCAAAACTTTGGACGCAATTGATTGCGCCCAAAGCGACTTTCTCGTCGATTCACAAAATCGATGAGAAAGTCGGGTTAGATTATACAAATAATGAGAGAAATTATAATTCCCAGAATGGCTCCTACAAAAACTTCTATGGGCGTATGCCCCAAGAGCTCTCTGATACGTTGTTCCGAAAATTTTCCTTCCGCATAAAACTCATCGATCATCCGATTTAAAATAACCGCTTGTTTTCCGATGGAGCGGCGCGCTCCCGCAGCGTCAAACATGGTGACCAAAGCAAAAACAAGTGCTAAAAGAAATTCCACGGAACTAAACCCTGTATATAAACCAACCACCGTCGCAACCGCAGCGGTTCCCGCAGAATGAGAACTCGGCATTCCGCCGGTATCAATCAGCCAACGAACATTAAATCTCCGACGACGAAGGGTGTTTTGTACAATTTTGATGGATTGAGCAATGACCCAAGCGAGAATAACCGCTGAGAAAGCCCGATTTCCATTATAGGGTATTATCACGTCCAGTGTTTCCTTATCGCTGAATAGGGGAAAAATTAAATATTGACAAACCCTTAAATTTAATTTATATTCATAATTATTATGGTTTTTATTAATACCATCTTGAGCGCAATATTATATTGACGCTTAAGTAAAAAGGCAAGTGCGTTTCCCTCCCGCCGCACAATATTCCATAGAAAGAGGCCATTCTTAACTATCATGTTATCAAAGATTTACAGCGCATCGTGTTTTGGTTTGGATTCATTTTCAGTCGAGATCGAAGTTGACATCACTAACGGACTTCCTCAAACAGCAATCGTCGGCCTCCCTGACCAGGCCGTAAGAGAAAGCCGGGAACGGGTTAAATCCGCTTTGAAAAACAGCGGGTTCTCTCTTCCTCCCAAAAAAATTACCGTCAACCTAGCGCCTGCCAATGTTAAGAAAGAAGGCCCCTCATTTGACCTCCCGATTGCGCTTGGGTTGTTATCGGCAAGCGGTTTACTGAAACCAGACACTCTTCATAAAGTTATTTTCGCCGGTGAACTTGCTCTCGACGGATCCCTTAGAAGTATTAAAGGAGCATTAGCTTTAGCGCAGCTTGCGCGCAAATCAAAATTCACGCTTGTTCTTCCATATAGCAACTCGCGCGAAGCAAGTCTTGAATCCGAAGTCACCATTCTCACAGCAAACAATTTGAAAGAAGTCGTTTCGTGGATCAACGGCGAATCCACATTAAAACGGCTTAATACTCATTGGCTTTCTCCCGAGAAAAATCTGGAAACTGACGATTCTACGGATTTTTCGGAAGTCAAAGGTCAATTCCACGCAAAACGTGCGGCGGAAATCGTGGCAAGCGGCGAACATAATTTAATTTTTATCGGCCCGCCGGGGGCCGGAAAAACCATGATTGCAAAACGCATCCCATCGATTTTGCCTGATCTGTCGCAATCCGAATATTTAGAGATTGTAAAAATTCATAGCGCCGCCGGCTTATGCGCAAATGGGCATCTTCTCAACCTGCGACGCCCGTTCCGTTCCCCGCATCACACCATTTCTCAAATTGGCATGGTCGGCGGCGGAAGTTTCCCGCGGCCCGGTGAAATTTCACTTTCTCATCACGGGGTTTTATTTCTCGATGAATTCCCGGAATTCCGGCGGGATGCGATTGAAGGATTGCGCGCACCGCTTGAAGACGGATGTATTCTCATCTCGCGTGCCAAAGAAAATCTTGTTTTTCCCGCCCAATTTTTACTTGTCTGTGCCATGAACCCATGTCCGTGCGGTTTTCTCACAAGTCCCCAGCGCGCCTGTCAATGTTCCATGAATCAAATCCATAATTACCACCGGAAAATTTCAGGCCCGATTTTAGACCGAATTGATCTCCATGTTGAAATCCCGGCAATTCAATATAAAGATCTGACCAATCAAAACGTTCAAGAAAGCTCGGCAGATATCAGAAAACGGGTGAACCATGCGAGAGAAATTCAGCAGAAAAGATTTCCCGCGAGTTTCAACAAAACCAATGCCTTAATGAGTGTTAAAGATATCCGGAAATTTTGTGTGACAACAAAAAACGGAAATCTACTTCTCGAGCAAGCCATGAAAGGATTACAACTCTCCGCCCGCGGATATTACAAAATCCTGAAAGTTGCAAGAACGATCTCAGACATGGCCGAATCCGAAATGATCCGGGAAGAACATATCGCAGAAGCCATTCAATACCGGACTTTGGATAGAAATTGGTGGGGCTGAATAGAAATCAGAAGCACAAAATACGAAAAACGAAACAAACAAAAAAGATGAAAATGGAACAAAAGAAACAATACAACTTGGAAGAACGAACCTTAAGATTTGCTGCTCCGATTCGGCAATTTGTTAGAAGCTTACCGAAAACACTTATCAATTTTGAAGACGCCAAAGACGCCAAACAATTAATCCGCTCCTCTGGATCCGTTGGTGCGAATTATATAGAAGCAAATGAATCCATCAGTAAAAGAGAGTGTCTATTTAGCGTTTTGAAGTGGTGAACACGCCAGTTCGTGTCATGCCCGCATGCTTCCCTTGGGAAAGAAAGGGCCGGCCCCAGCTTTTCCGGGGTAAGCGGGCATCCATAGTTGCTGGATTCCCGCTTTCGCGGGAATGACAAAAAAGCGGACGATCTTTTATAGATAATCACTTCAAAGCGCTAAACAAATACAAAAGAGATTTGATTTTGAGAATTAAAATTTGTCGAAAGGAGGCTAAAGAATGCGGCTACTGGTTAAAACTGCTTGAGATAGATCAAAACAAGGGACAAGATAAAATAGTTGCGGCTTTATTCCAAGAGACAACCGAATTAACCAATATTTTTGGGGCTATCTTGAAAACATTAAAATAAACTTTCACCTTTAGAATTTCGGACTTCGGATTTGTTTCGCATTTCAGGTTCCGGATTTCGAATTTTAAGGATTTTAAAACAAAAGGAGAACTCAACATGAAAACACTGTTCACGCTACTCTTGATTATCTTCACGCTATCACTCACACCGTCAGCTTATTCCATGATCGTCATCAATGAATTTCTGGCAGATCCTACAGCGGGAACCGGCGGCGATGCAAACCGGGACGGGATTCGTCATTCTTACGATGACGAGTTCATCGAACTTTTGAACGTGGAATCAAACGCAGTTGATCTTTCATTGTGGACCATTTCAGACAACACCGCGATACGGCATAAATTTACAACAGGGACAAGCATCGCGCAAAACGAGAGGCTGGTTATTTTTGGGGGCGGAGATCTATCCCGCTTCCCGTTCGAAGCCGTTACCGCATCTTCGGGTTCGTTACACTTAACAAACTCGGGAGATAAAATTGTTTTGAAAAATACGATGTATGAAATCATGGACTCCGTCATTTTCGGAAATGAAGCCGATCGGGACCAATCGCTGACGCGCTTCCCCGAAGGAACGGGTTCTTTTCGATTACACAGCGAAGTTTCTTCGAAAAAATTTCTTTTTTCACCAGGAACTAATCGGGAAGGAAAGGATAAGGACACCGGCTCCACCCCGGCCGTTCCGGAACCTTCAACGGATATCTTGCTCTTTCTCGGGTGGATCGCTTTTCTGAAAATACACTTTTTAACTATCTTTTCAAAACAACGCCTCAATTAGCCCGGATTTCTCATCACTAATGAGAGATTCCGCTCGTAAGAGCTGCGGTGCAAAGAGGGTTTACTTCTTTGCGACGCAGGTTTGACTTTCCATAGATCATTTTATAAGGGAGTCAAAACCAGTCCTTGAGCTTTCATTGAAAGTTAAATTTCGTTTGAGAGTGGCGCAAGGGCAGGGCTTATCTTTTGCGCCCTGTTTTAACAAGGGCGCAAAACTTTGGGCGTAACTTATTGCGCCCAAAGCGACTTTCTCGTCGATTTACAAAATCGATGAGAAAGTCGGGTTAGTTTTTGGCGGGATGTTTAACGATCGTGAACCAGAAGTCTTCAAGCGATTTGACAGCGGCTATAAATTTTCCCGGACCGACAGGTTTTGTGATGTAAGCATTCGCGTGATTCTGATACGCCATCATAATATCTTCCCGAGTGCCTGACGTAGTCAAAACAACCACGGGAATATGACTTAAAACCGGGTCACTTTTAATTGCAATCGATACTTCACGGCCATCGGTTTTGGGTAAATTTAAATCCAGCAAAATAAAATCCGGACAAGGCACTTCCGTGTATTTTCCTTCGCGATGCAAAAAACTCATCGCTTCTTCGCCGTCTCGAACCACATAAAGCTCATAAAAAAGTTTTTCGTCTTTGAGTGTTTCCTGCATTAAACGGATATCCGCAGAGCTATTTTCTACCAATAAAACAACGATGGGCTGGCCCTCCCTGTGCGCTGCTTGTCATTTTTTACCTCCCGCAAAGGTGTCTATTTAGGGTCCACTGAAAAAAGATTTAAGGAACTGCAACCTCATTGAAATAAACGACATAGGAGTAAAAAAACAGGTGCAGACGTGGTAAAATTGCACGATAAACTAAAGAAAGCATTGAAAAACCGTGCAATTGTGTTGGGGGGAAACAGCATGTACAAGAGCCAAGATCGCCAAACGCCGCACTTATTTGAAGAATTATTTCCGTTCGGAGGGAAGCTGGATTCGAAGAATCGATGGTTGAAGATAGCCGGGTTAATTCCG
>MHFR01000014.1 GCA_001804285.1 Candidatus Danuiimicrobium aquiferis | reverse complement strand
TGCCTGCACCTGTTTTTTCAATCCGATGTCGTTTATTTCAATGAGGTTGCATGCTTTTGAATCTTTTTTCAGTGGACCCTACGTAACCTGTACGTCAAACATTTCCGCCGATTGATCCGGCAACCACGCGATTTCCGGTTAATGCCGGGCGTTCCTGATATTTTAAACCTTCTTTCCGCCCAAAATGATATTCTGCTCAGCATCGCAACGGGTAATTTCGAAGAAGCCGGCTGGATGAAACTTGAATACGGCGGTATCGATCAGTATTTTAAATTCGGCGGCTTCGGGTCCGATTCCCCTTCAAGAGTTAATATCGTTCAAACCGCGATCCAACGCGGAGAAAAATTCCTTCTTGAAAAAATTCCCTTTCACCAAGTGTTCGTCATTGGAGATACAGAACACGATATCAACGCGGCAAAAGTCTTAGGCGTTAAATCAATCGGAGTCGGCGCGTACCATTTAAGCAAAGATGACTTAAGCAAACACGAACCCGATTTTGTCATGGATGATTTACAGAACGCAGAAGCTTTCCTTGAATTGGTCCGGTAACAGGAAAAAAGATATTTTACGCAACCGGAAGGGTAAACGAAAACACAGAACCTTTTCCGAGTTCGCTTTGACAGGAAACCTTACCGCCGTGGGCTTCAACAATGTGTTTCACAATCGAAAGTCCAAGTCCCGTTCCGCCCAACCCCCGTGAACGGGCTCTATCAACACGGTAAAATCTTTCAAACACACGTGCAATGGCTCCCTCTGGAATTCCACAACCTGTATCTTCAACAAAAATTTCTATGTCCTTCTTTTTCTGTTCCGCCCAAATAAAAATCTTGCCGTTTTCCTTATTATATTTGATCGCATTATCAATCAAATTCACGAGGACCTGCTTCAAACCATCCCGGTTCGCAAACACTTTGATTGTTTGGTTTTCAGAAATGCGATTTTCGAAATAAATTTTTTTCTCCTTAAACTGCAGTTCGAATGCCAAAATTACTTTTTCCATTTCCTGGGAAAGCACGAGCAGCTCTGTTTTTAAATCAGCTTCTTTCGATTCAATCTTTGATAGCTCAAGCAAATCATCAATCAATCTGGTAAGGCGCGCCGTGTCTTCTTCCATCATTTTCAAGAATTCCTTACTTCTCTCGCCATCAGAAAGTGCTCCGCCCAAAAGCGTTTCGATAAATCCTTTGATAGACGTCAACGGCGTCCGAAGTTCATGAGAAACATTTGCGACAAATTCGCGTCGCACATTTTCAAGCTTCCGGATTTCCGAAATATCCGAAATTACTAAAATTCCCGCCACACTGCCCTCCTCTTTAGAAAGGCCGAGCGCGCTGACTTTCAAGAACTTGTTTTCGGATTGCGGGATTTCGATTTCCGTTGAAACAAGCGACTGGACTTTAATGGCCTCCATCATTATTTCATCGATTTTTTTGTTGCGAATGACTTCGATCAATCCGCGACCCCGAGCATCTTGGCTCTGAATATTAAATATTCTTTCAGCGCTCGGATTGACAATTAAAATTTTGCCGGAACAATCGATCGCAATCACGCCTTCCGCCATATTCGCGAGAATCGCCGAAAACTTTGCCCGTTCACTTTCAATCTCACTAATCCGTTCTTTAATGGTAAACGCCATTTGGTTCATTGCTTTTGCGAGAATTTCAAGTTCATCTCCGGAACTCACATGAACCCTGCGCGTAAAATCTCCTTCGGAGTAATATTTCGCAGCCTCGGTTAATTTAGTCACTTTTTTTGAAACGGAATGATTGAGAAAAAAACTTAATATAAGAACAAACAAAATCCCGGCTCCGGAACCAGCCAACAGGGGGTGTCCGGCGTCCCGCAACATTTCATGAACTGTGTTTAACGGAAGAGCTAGCCTCAATACCGCTATCACAGTTTCCTGATCATTGGTCGTGGGAAAAGCCATATAAAGCATTTTCGTATTAAGGGTCATGCTGTAGCGGACACTTTTTCCAATATTCCCTGTGAAGGCTTCCTGAATTTCCGGCCTCATTTTATGATTTTCCACTTCACCGAGTTTTTCCGATTCAATCTCCGAGTCAGCCAAAACAACCCCACCCGGGTCAATCACCGTCAGGCGAACCCTTTCTTCTTTTCCAAGTTCACGAACGAGCTCGCCCAATTTCGACTGATCATTTGTTTCAATGAGAAGCGGAGTTAAAATATGGCGCAAAAGTTTAGCCTGAACAGTAAGCGATTCTTCTAATTGGCCGGTCACGCGGTTTTCAATCACTTTGGAAGAGTAAAAATACGTACCGATAAAAACCAGAAGGAATAAGAGTCCGTAGGTCAACGCAAGCTTTCTACTAAAACTTTTTCTAATAAATTGCATGCTTCAATCTCCAAAGCCAGGTGACAATTATTAATACTCAGTAATCAGGTAACTCTTTGGTGTCATTCCCGCGGAAGCGGGAATCCAGACGAATTTTCATTAAATGCTCTGCTGGATCCCCGCTTAAGACATGCGGGGATGACAATTTGAGAGCAAAAACAACGATTGACGGTCTTGAAGCGTTACTTAATTACTGCGTATTAACAACTTTCATCCGTTTTCGATTCGATATCCCACATTTTTTACAGTGATAATACGTTTCGCTTCGTCTTTTATTTTTTTTCGAAGTTGCCCTACGTGCATGTCAACCGTCCGGGTTTCAATTTCAACCGAGCGGTCGTATCCCCAAACGTGCTCCAAGAGGAAATCCCGCGAAAGAACCCGGCCGTTTGCCTCAAGCAACACTCTAAGCAACTCAAATTCTTTAGAAGTTAGTTCAACGGATTTTCCTTTCAATGTCACTACATATTTATCAACATCTAATTCCAGATTCCCAATTTTAAAATTTTTGCTTTTAGGCTTTTCGTGCGTACGCCGCAGGACTGCTTTCACGCGAGCAACCAATTGTCTTGGGCTGAAAGGTTTCGTAACATAGTCATCCGCACCTAATTCGAAACCCAGAATTTGATCGATCTCTTCTCCTTTGGCCGTCAGCATGATAATCGGAATCCGTGACGTCTTGTCATTTTGTTTCAAAATCTTACAAATTTCCAAGCCGTCAATGCCGGGGAGCATCAGATCTAACACAATAAGATCGGGCTGGTTTTTCTGAGCAGCATCAAGGCCGGTATCGCCCCGTAACGCCGTTTGGACGCGGAATCCTTCTTGTTCGAGATTGTATTTCACAAGCTCGACAATGTTTTTTTCGTCTTCGACAACAAGAACCCTTTCTTTCGCCATTAAGTTTTGCCTCGATTTTCTTTTTCCTGAATATGATGCTTAATGGTTTTGCCTTTCACCATATATACCACGTCTTCCCCGATATTTGTAGCATGATCTGCGATCCGCTCCATGTGCCGCCCAATCAAGACCAAATCCACTGAGCGCGTAATATTCTTCGGATCCTGAAACATATAAGTGAGCAATTCCCGGAAGATTTGGTGATTGAGTTGATCCACTTCATCATCACGGCAGCACACGTCATGCGCAAGTTCTGCGTCACGGTTGACAAACGCGTTCAAACTGTCTTTGACCATTTTTTGCGCAAGTTGAGCCATTCGCGGAATATCAATTAAAGGCTTGAGAAGCGGCTCCTGCAATAAGTCGAGGGTTCGTTCCGCAATATTGACCGAAAGATCTCCGATTCTTTCAAGATCGCTATTAATTCTCATGGCCGCAGTAATAAACCTCAAATCTTTCGCAATCGGCTGACGGAGCGCCAGAAGTTTAAGGCAAATCTCATCCACCTCGATTTCCAGCATATTAATCTCGTCGTCCGAATCAATCACCTTTTGCGCAAGTTTTTTATCGCGATCGGTGAGCGCCTTGATTGAACGCGAAATCGAATCCTCGGCAAGCGATGCCATCTGCAGCAATTTTTCTTTAAGCTCTCTTAATTCTTCATCAAAATGTCTTTCCATAAAATAATCCTCTCTTTGTATATGATATAACGTTTTCCTGCAAAACCCGTGTAAAAATGATGTAAATTTATATACACATTTCTGTCATTCCCGCGAAAGCGGGAATCCAGCTGAACAGGCTCTAGATGCTACTGGATCCCCGCTTTCGCGGGGATGACACCTTTTTTCTTCATACGCTATTCTTCATCCATATCTCCCCGTAATATATTCTTCCGTCTTCTTCTCTTTCGGGCTTGTAAACACCTGCCCTGTCTCCCCGTATTCCATCAGCTTACCAAGAAGCATAAAACCGGTCCGGTCCGACACGCGCGCCGCCTGTTGCATATTATGCGTCACAATTAAAATCGTATAATGTCTTTTCAATTCATACATTAATTCTTCAATTTTTCCTGTCGCAACGGGATCAAGGGCTGAACACGGTTCATCCATCAACACAACGTCCGGTGTCACCGCAATCAGCCGGGCAATACAAAGCCGCTGCTGCTGCTCGAGTGACAAATTTAGCGCAAAACGGTCGAGTTTATCCTTTAAGGCGTCCCAAAGATGGACGCGGGACAAAGCGTTTTCGACGATTTCTTCGAGTTCGTTCCTGTTTTTTAGCCCGTGCGTCCGCGGACCGTACGCAATATTATCAAAAATAGACAGCGGGAAAGGATTCGGCCGCTGAAAAACCATTCCGACTTTTTTGCGAAGCTCGATTAAATCTGTTTTAGCATCATAAATGTTACTGCCGTCGACCAAAATTTTCCCTGTTATGCGAACTCCGTCAATCAAGTCGTTCATCCGGTTCAAGCATCTTAAAAGCGTCGATTTCCCGCAACCGGACGGACCGATCAATGCCGTAATCATTTTTTCTTCAATCGCAATATTGACATCAATCAATGCCTGAAAAGTCCCGTAAAAAAGATTTAAATTTTGAATTTCGATTTTATTCATAATGTTTTCTCAACTATTTTTCGTAATTCTTCAATACCATGTCATTCCCGCGAAAGCGGGAATCCAGCCCAATTGGCTCTCGATTCTACTGGATCCCCGCTTTCGCGGGGATGACAGACAATCCATTATCCAAATCGGCCCGTAATATAATCATCCGTTCGCTTATCTTTCGGCGCGGTAAAAAGCTTGTCAGCGGTATCAATTTCAACCAATTCACCCATCAGAAAAAACGCCACCCGGTCGCCAACTCGAGCAGCTTGCTTGACATTATTTGTTACAAGAATCTGCGTATAGCGTGATTTTAATTCAAACATCGCTTCTTCGACCCTCGCCGTTGAAATCGGATCGAGCCCCGAACACGGTTCGTCGTATAAAATCACTTCCGGCTCAACCGCAAGTGTCCGGGCAATACAAAGCCGTTGCTGTTGCCCGCCGGAAAGCTTCATCGCCGAAGACGAAAGCCGGTCTTTCACTTCGTCCCAAAGGAAAGCCGCTTTTAAACTTTTCTCCACAATTTCCGCAAGCTTCTTTTTATCTTTCGTTCCGTGCCGCCGCGGGCCGTAAGCAATGTTATCGAAAATGGACATCGGGAGCGGAAGCGGAAGCGCAAACACCATCGTTACTTTTTTCCGGACTTCCTCCGCATCCATTTCACGGTTAATATCTTTTCCGTTCAAATAAATAGAACCTTCCGTATGGGTTGCTATTTCAAGATCATTTAAACGATTCATCGCCCGAAGGAATGATGTTTTCCCGCTGTTAGCCGGTCCGATCACCCCGAGAATTTCATGGTTCTTCACGGAGAAGCTCACATTTTTAAGAGCCTCAACCGAGCCGTAGTGAATGCTTAAATTTTCGACCACGATTTTATCGGTAAATCGCGTAAGATCTTCATTTCTTCCTCCCCCTTGATGGGGGAGTCCTCCTAACAAACTGGCGGATCCGCCGTCCTGTTGGGCGGAGATAGGGGTGGGGGTGTTCATCTCGAAAGCCCCCCATCCCTACCTTCCCCCACACGGGGGGAAGGGGTTATATGGACTCTATTTTTCAAAAGCCTTATTCCTCTTCCCTTGAAATCTACCATTGTTTTTTACTCCGCATGTAGGAACGGATCACGACCGCAAAAAAATTTAGAATAAACACAAGGCCGACAAGCACAAGCGCCGTCCCATATTGAACTTTCTGACTCACATTCGGCACTTGCGTCGAGAGCACATAAAGATGATACGGAAGCGCCATGCATTGATCGAAAATGGATTTGGGAAGCCGCGGTAAATAAAAAGCCGCTACCGTAAATAAAATCGGTGCCGTTTCTCCCGCTGCACGGCTGATTCCTAAAATGGTCCCTGTTAAAATTCCGGGCAGGGCATTCGGCAAAACCACATAACGGATCGTTTGCCATTTGCTGACGCCAAGCGCAAGGCTTGCCTCACGAAAAGAACGCGGCACGCTCGAAAGCGCTTCCTTTGAAGCCGTAATAATCACGGGCAGAATCATAATGGAAAGCGTGAGCGACCCTGATAGAATGGAAGCACCGAATTTGAGAAAAATGACAAACAGCCCCATTCCAAATAACCCGTAAACCACGGACGGAACACCGGCCAAGTTCACAATCGCCACTTCAATCATCCGTGTCCACCAATTTCGCCTGGCATATTCCACTAAATAAATCGCCGCCAAAACACCGATCGGTAACGCGACCACAATCGTTCCCAAAACCAAATATATCGTTCCCATAATTGCCGGAAAAATTCCGCCCGCGCGCATTCCCATCCGCGGCATCGCCGTCAGGAATTGCCAATTAATTGCAGGCAAACCTTTTTGGATTAGAATCGCAAAAATGACAATCACAGGAACGATGACGATCACCGCCGCCAATCCTAAAAACGAAAAAGCAATTTTTTGTGCCGTCTTTGACGAAATTCTCATTTTCTTTTCCTGTGTAAAGCCATATCCGCCACAAAATTAATGGCAAATGTAATGGCAAAAAGAACCAGTCCAACCGCAAAGAGTGAGAAGTAATGTTCGCTTCCCCGCACCGTTTCTCCCATTTCAGCCGCAATCGTTGCCGTCATGGTTCTGACCGGCTCAAAAATTGATTTTGGAATGACAGAGGCATTGCCCGTGATCATCATCACCGCCATGGTCTCGCCGATCACTCTTCCGATTCCGAGCATGATGCTCGCGACAATCCCGGACGATGCCGCGGGAATAATCACGCGGTAAATGGTCTGCCAGTGAGTTGCTCCCAAAGCAAGTGAACCTTCTTTATAATTTCGGGGAACTGCCGTAATGGCATCTTCCATAATACTGACGATCGTGGGAATCGCCATAAAAGCGAGCGCTATGGATCCGGAAAGTGCGGTGAGGCCGGTTGGTAAATGAAATATAATTTTCACAACCGGCGCCAGCATTGTCATACCGATAAATCCAATCACAATACTGGGAATCGCTGCCAAAAGCTCGACGCCCGCTTTCAAAATTTCACGCAACCATCTCGGCGCAATCTCTCCGATAAAAATCGCGCAGGCAAGGCCGAGCGGAACTGAAATAATAGTTGCCCCGAGGGTCACCCACAAAGATCCCAAAAGAAGCGGAACAATCCCGAACTGAGGGGGCTCTGCAAGCGGATTCCAAAGAGTACCGAAAAAAAATCCTGCAAGACTAAACGTCTTAAAAAGTGCAAGGCCGTCTTTCGCCAAAAAAAAGAAAATCAGCAAGACAAACAAGATGCAGGCAAAGCCGTCCAGCAGGATAATTTTTTCGATTAAGAATTCGCGAATCTTTCTCATAGTCGTTAATGTCGGCCTTCTCACCCCGTCCTGTGTCATTCCCGCATGCTTCCCTCGGAAAAACGAGGGCCGGCCCTGTACTTCCAGGGTAGGCGGGAATCCATCATTCATTGATCCCCGATAAAAACACATGCGGAGCAGTGCTGCTTCGCTACATTCGGGGATTAAATTCGCATTTTCAACTTACATTCACTTCGTTCCGTAAGTTGAGCGCTCATTTAATTTTTTCTGAGTGGAACAAAATCCATCGATTCGACGATTTTCTGTCCTTCATCACTCAAAACAAAATCAATAAACGTCTTCACCGTACCTTGCGGCTTACTGCCGGTATAAAAAAACAGCGGGCGCGCCAGTGGGTACGTTTTATTTAAGGCGTTTTCGGTCGTCGGCATCACAAACGGCCCTTCTGCAGTTTTCGCCACACCAATCGCTTTCACCCTGTTGGAAATATAGCCATGTCCGACATAACCGATTGCCCCACTGCTTTGCGCGACTTCTTCAATAATTGCTTGCGACGAAGAAAGCATCAGTACTCTTGGCGCAAACTGTTCCGGCCCTTTCTCATTTCCTTTCCTCACCACATGCTCAAGGAAATAAACGTGCGTTCCGGAATTACGTTCACGCGAAAGCGCGAGAATTTTCTCATCTTTCCCGCCGAGTTCTTTCCAATTCTCGATTTTGCCTGTAAAAATACCCGACAACTGTTCAATCGTTAATTCTTTAATCGGATTTGAGGGATGAACGACAACCGCAAGCGCATCGATAGCCACTTCAAATTCCTTCACATCCCGGCCGTTTTTCTTCGCTTGTTCTAATTCTTGAGGCTTCATGGCTCGCGATGCTTCGGCAATATCGCAAGTTCCGTTAATCAACGCAGCAATTCCGGTTCCCGAACCACCGCCGGTAATAGCGATATTCGCATCTGGATTTTTCATCATAAACTCCTCAGCCCACGCCTGGCCGAGATTGACCATCGTATCGGACCCTTTGATCTGAATTGAATCGGGACTTGCTTTGGCATATGCAGAAGAAAACGTCGGAATCAAAAGCCCTAAAACGGAAAGACTGACTAAACACAGTTTTACTATTTTCATTGTAACCCTCCCTGTTATAATTAATCTAAGGATATCTGCGTCGTGTCTGAAGTAAGTTAATTCTATGTAAAATCTATGTAAAGTTTTTAAGTCGATTCTCTGATAAGCTTTTGTATGCTATATTGAATATTGTCCCTGACTTTTCTAAATATTTCTATACTTTTGTTTTTGGGGTCTTCAATATCCCAATAAAGATGCTGTTTGGCCGGCATAAATGGACATTGATCCCCACACCCTAAAGTCACCACACAATCGAAATCTTTAACTGGTAGATCTTTAAATCCTTTGGATTTCTGGCTGGAGATATCTATTCCCAATTCTCGCATAACTTCAATCGCTTTTGGATTGATCATACCGGACGGCTTTGAGCCTGCACTATAAACTTCGATTAAATTCTTCCCAAAATTTTTCGCAAACCCTTCGGCCATTTGGCTCCGGCATGAATTTTCGACACAGATAAAAAGGATTTTCTTCATTCTTTATCCAAACCTTCCCGTAATATAATCTTCTGTGCGTTTATCTTTGGGTACTTCGAAAATCTGCTCTGTTTTTCCAAACTCAATCAATTCACCTAAAAGAAAAAACGCCGTATAATCAGACACTCTTGCTGCCTGTTGCATATTATGAGTCACAATGACAATAGTATAATGTTGCTTTAACATGTGAATCAACTCTTCGACTTTCGCCGTTGAAATCGGATCTAACGCCGACGCAGGCTCATCCATAAGAATAATTTGAGGATTCACTGCTAATGCGCGGGCGATACAAACACGTTGCTGCTGACCGCCTGAAAGTTCCAACGCCGACCGGCTTAAACGGTCTTTAACTTCTCCCCACAAGGCCGCCCGCTTGAGACTTTCTTCAACAATATCTTCCAGGACACCCTTATCACTGATTCCGTGGAGCCGCGGCCCATACGCCACGTTATCAAAAATACTCTTAGGGAAAGGGTTCGATTTTTGGAATATCATTCCGACAATTTTCCGAAGCGTTACGATATTAATGTCCGACTGATAAATGTCAATATCATCAATCAGCACCTTCCCTTTTACGCAAACTCCGGGAATTGTGTCATTCATCCGGTTGATGCATCTCAAGAATGTTGATTTTCCGCATCCGGAAGGCCCAATTAATGCCGTCACGGCTTGTTTTTGAATATCCATCGACACTTTTTTTAAGGCTTCGGTTGCACCATAAAAGACACTGAGATCTTGCGTTCTGATTTTAATCGAATTGGCTTTATTTATTTCTCCTTTTTCAATCGGATGCACCGTCACCATAGGATTGGCTCTCTTTTTGTTATTCATATCAACAAGATTCTCAAGATTTTCGTCCATCACTGCCACAGTCTCGCTCCGCATCGCTTCTTCCTCCGTTTAACCTCATTAAAAAATTAAAAAATATAAATGCACCCACGCCGAGAAGCCCAGGGAGGTGGAAACTTCTCATACATGGGAAGTCGGTCATTCTGTTGTATAACCTCGAGAATGGGGAAATTCTCATTGAATGACCTCCTTTATTGCAAAGAAACTTGCCCCAGTTTTTTTCTGAAATGGATCCTGAAAATAATCGCCGTTAAATTAAGCAAAAAGGTAAGCGCAATCAAAACCAGTGTTGTCCCATATTGGATCGGCAGTGATTTCTCCGCATTCATCGACTGCGTCGCCATAATAAAAATGTGATAGGAAAGCTCCATGAATTGATCAAACGGATTAATCATCGGAATCGCTCCAAAGAGTTTAACAACAGGCAGGCGCGGAAGAAAATACGCGCATCCGGTAAATAAAATCGGAGCTGTCTCGCCCGCTCCGCGGCTAATCGCGAGAATAGCCCCGGTTAGAATACCGCCGCGAGCTTGCGGAAGCACAACTTCTCGGATCGTCTGCCATTTGGTTGCGCCAAGCGCCATTGATGCCGCCCTATGACTTTGCGGAACCGCGTTTAGCGCTTCTTCCGTTGAAACAATGATCACCGGAAGGACGAGAACGGCAAGTGTGGCAGCCGCCCACAACATGCAAGGCTGTCCAAAAAGCAAACCGGTTTTAAGGACGTGATCCAAATTCCGGCCGACAAAAAGGATAAAAAAGCCCACCCCAAAAAGTCCGAAAATAATCGAGGGCACTCCCGCCAGATTATTAACCGCGGCGCGTGTGATCCGGAAAAAGAGTCCCTGCCCAGCATATTCAGTTAAATAAACAGCCGCTCCGATCCCGAGCGGCAGCGCAATCGCAATCATAAGGAGCGTAATTGCAACCGTTCCAAAAATGCACGGGAAAATACCGCCCGCTGTCATTCCCTCAAGCGGCGGCTGACTTAAAAAACTCCACGTAACCGTTCCGATTCCCTTTTGAACAATTTTTCCCAAAATAAAAAATATCGCGCAAAACGGAATCATGACGAAGAAAACGGAAAGCCCCGTTAATAATATTTCCTTCCACGCGAATGATCGTGTTTTCAAATCCGGACAACTTAAAACAGATTTTCCATTCATCTACTCACCTTACCTGCTAAACTATTCAAACCGTCATTGCGAGGAGGCCGTGAGGCCGACGCGGCAATCTTTGCACTGAGATTGCTTCGCCACCAAGTTGCTATTGGCTCGCAATGACAAACATATTACATTCTCAGATTTCGCCGCATTTTATTCAGAACGAGTTCGGAAACCATGTTCAATAGAAACGTCACCGCAAACAATACCGCGCCAACCAGAAAAAGCGCGTAATAATGTTCGCTTCCTTGAGCAACTGATCCCAACTCGGCCGCAATATTTGCAGTCATTGTTCTTACACTCGAAAAAATATTTCCCGTTACAAGCGCGGCATTTCCCGTCGCCATCACCACAATCATCGTCTCCCCGAGCGCTCGCCCGAATCCCAAAATCACCGCTGCTGATATCCCTGAAATAGCCGCGGGAATAACCGTCTGAAAAACCGTCTGCCATTTAGTAGCACCCAAAGCATACGAAGCATCGCGAAGCTCCTTCGGGACCGCACGCAAAGCATCTTCGGAAATCGTAATAATAATCGGAAGCGTCACGAGCGCGACGCCGATCGCGCCGATAAAAGCATTTAAACGAAAATGCGTATGAAAAATGTTTTGCACAAACGTTGCAACCATCGCAAGCATCACGAATCCCACCACGACAGATGGAATTCCGGCTAAAAGCTCAAGGGTAGGCTTCAATACTTCCCGCAAACGCGGAGAAGCAATTTCCGAGAGAAAGATTGCGCATCCGATTCCGATAACGGCCGAAATAATGGTGGCGGGAAATGCAACTAAGAAGCTTCCGCAAAAAAGGGGAATCAGCGAATATTTAGGTTCGAGCGAAACCGATTGCCACATGATTTTGAAGATGCGCTTCCCTTCCCATTCATCATAAACCCATCGGCCGATTAGATCCAACCAATGGCCTGTTTTAAAAAAAAGAACCGCTTCTTTAAAAAGAAATATAAAAATAAGCCCGATAAGCAAAATGGAGGAAATACCCGCGAAAAGAAGAACTTTTTCAAGGATCAACTCCGTGAAACGAGATTCTTTATGCATGAGCTCAGTCTTAATATCACCCTCGATCTCATGCGGCGCGTATTTTCGACTGACAACCGAAACCGCTTCCACTTTTGTTCCCTCCCTGGGAATTTACGCCCCCTCACCCCTGCCCTCTCCCATAGGGAGAGGGCAGGGGTGAGGGGAACTTAAAATAAACTTACTGCTGCTTCAACGGAACATATCCGATTTCTTCAACAATTTTCTGTCCCTCGGACCCCATGATCCAATCGAGATAGGCCTTGATTTCTCCTTTAGGCTTAAATCCCGTATACATATAAAGGTACCGCCAAATCGGGTAAACTCCCGACCATGTGGCTTCATAATCTACTTTTCCATCCTTAACGGGATTCACTGCTTCCGATTTGTCGTCTTTTTTAATTGAAAGTATTTTAATTTGCGGCTGATCAATAAAATACGCAGCACCACCGTACCCTATCCCAAGCGGATCCTTGCTAATTGCATTCGCAACCGCACTGGTTCCGGGCATGGTTTGACAATCAGGTGCATAATCCTGGTTCTTGAGAACATTCTCTTTTAAGAATGCGTATGTTCCGCTACTTGATTCACGACTGTAACGAAGGATTGGCTGATTTTCGCCGCCGACTTCATTCCAATTGTTAATCCGTCCGGTATAAATCCCCATCACTTGTTTGAGCGTGAGCTCATTGATGGGATTACTGGCGTGGACAACAATCGCAAGGCTATCCATCGCTACTTTAAATTCTTCCGGATAATACCCAGCTTGTTTTGCCTTATCCATTTCAGACGATTTAATGGGACGACTGGCGTTTGCAATGTCCGTCGTGCCATTCATCAATGCCGCAATTCCGACACCGGAACCTCCGCCGGTGACCTGAATAGCAACCTCGGGATGCGCCTGCATATATACTTCTGCCCATTTTTGCCCCATTACCACAATGGTGTCGGAACCCTTTACGGTTATATTTTTCGTTGCAAACACAGGCGTTCCGATCATTGCCGTAACCGCAACCAGTGAAATCATTCTGCTTAGAATCTTTCTTCTGCGCCTCAATTTCGCGAGTCCTATTCTGGTTGATGACCGCCCAAATATTTTTTGTAATAAATTCATGATTAAGCTCCTCTCGTTTTTATTTTTTAAATTTTCAATCTTCATCACGCTCACCAAAACATCTTGTGCCTTAATCATTAGAATTTCCAACTCACATCCAATTGGAATCTCCTCTGCTGTTCATCGCGAATTGTGCTTCCCGCAACCACACTACCGGCATTTTGATTCTCCAGGAAAAAGGCGGCGGCATTTAAACTCATGTTGTCTCTTAACATATATCCTGCTTTCGTAACAAGGCCCTGCGTGCCGGTGTGAGTGGTTGTTGCGCCTGTAAAATCGCTGTCATTAAATCCGGGGATGGCATCGCGCCCGATATTTTTCCACGCAAAACTGGTTTCCCAGTCACCCTTTGTCACCAATTTGCCGATTTTCACGCCCAGCGCCCATGCATTCTGATCAAACGTACTTTGGCCATCTGCTGTGTTATAGGCGTAATCATAGTAGGGGCGTACCGGAGTGTCACCGAAAGGATAAAAAGATAGCTCATTATAGATATCGATGACTTTGAAACCCGTACACAATTCTTTCGAAGTACAGGTTGAATTCCCGCGGGCAAGCGACAAGCCTCCCGTATCACCGATTTTCCAATTGTCCTGCCGGTCAAAATCAGAATAATTATAGTAGGAAACGGCTGACAAGAGATCAAACGGCCGGTCGAACATCGGTGTGTAAATAACCGGATTGATCCCGAATTGATATCCGAACATTTCGGCATCTTCGTTATCAGACCCGCTCGAATCTTCATCCAATATATACTGTCCGGCGGTCGCGTACCCATTCAGCTTAAAATTCGGCGTTTCCATTAATTTAAAATTTACCGTTTCATATGCGCCTTCCGGTTTCACGTCACGGTCCCAAATGAGATCAGAAGACCCTTTTTCAAATGGGTTGGTAAATTTACCACCGGTTAATTCGACACCGCTAATCGGTCCCACTTTTGCCCAATTTGGCGCATAGCTGCCAAATGCCTTTTCTACAAAAATATCTTTAAAATTGAAAAGATTATCAAAAGTTGTATTGGTGGAAGTTGGATCTCCGTTAAGCCCGGTTGCCGAATCATGAGATGATCCTGACCTAACCTCACCGGATGCCAAACTAAAACCGGCTTTAATTTCATCACTGAATTTCTTTTCAAGTCCGTATCTCAAACGATAACGGAAACGATTGCGGTCATCCGTTTCGGCAGTATTGCCGCTTGTATGCTGAAATGCTTCGTAGCGAAGCCGCAAATCCCCTCCCGCCTTGACATCTTTCAACCATTTATTCGCCCCGCCAAGTGCGCTGTCCAAGCGTGTCGCAAATTCGTAATCACTCATCGGCGCGGCCGGTTCAGCAGCCGGCGCGGCAATCTGGATATTTTTCGCCGATCCTTCAAGCGATTTTATTTTCGCGGCTTGCTGGTCAATCATTTTTTGCATATCTAACATTTGCTTTTGCATATTTTTGACTAAATCCATCACCTGTGCGTCTTGGGCTTGGGCTGATGTATTCGCAATCGAAGCAATCGCAAACACAATGACTATTAAAAATATATATTTCAGTTTCATTGCTTTTCCCCTTTCGTCATTAACCTGAATTGTTTTCTTGTTTTCATATAAAAATTATAAATTCCGTATGTATAGCGCATATGACACTTATGCAAAATCTGTGTAAAGCCCTTTGCGGCTCACGCCCATCTGCGCTTCGGCATCCATTCCGGTATAAACCAGCCACCGCTGCCATTCATTCCCGCCACACATATAGAATGGGGCATATTTGGGAAACTTTTTGGATTTAGCCAATGTCGAGTCAGCTTGATAATCAAACTCAGTCATTGCTTTAGGCGTTGGATAGTAGATCATTCTGAATTTGCCCTTACCCATTTTTCACCTCCTATTTTCAGTGAAATTGTAGATGGCGCATGTAAAGACAAAATGATGAGCAGGTAATTTTTGAGTAAAGGCTGTTTAAAGGAGAAAAACGAGGATTTGAGTGTTTTTCAGATATAAAAAAAGAGGACACTCACTTTTGGTGGATGTCCTCTTTTGGGCCTACTGTGAATTTAGATCGCCAACCACTTTTTCATGGCGTCAGCAATCGCATCGCCCAAGACCTGATAACCTTTAACATCGGGGTGAAAACCATCCGCGGTGCTTTTGAGGCTTCCGCGGCCGTTCGGATTTTCAAGTGCCTGATAAGTATCACAAAAACCATAGCCTTTCACCCGACTGATTTCGCGAAGCCACTCATTGAGTTCGGCCATTTGCTGGCGAACAGCCGGACGGCTTTTATCCACTGGAAGGATCGTACACACCATCACCCTGATCTTTTTTTCATCCGCTTTTTGATAAATCATTTCAAGATTTTTCTTGACCCACTCCGCGGGAAAACCGCCCTGCAAATCATTGACACCCGCAAGAATGACAACGACGTCCGGATGGAAACGGGCAACATCAGAATCAAAGCGCTTGAGCATTTGAGTTGTTTTATTGCCGCTCAATCCGGAATTTATAATTTTCCAATCCGGGAAATGTTTTGAAAGCCAGAAACTATATTGACTTTCTTTGTTCCCTTTTCCGTTGGGCGGAACTTCAAGCGGAGATCGAAAAAGCGGCGCACCGGCTGTTGTCGAGTCGCCCCAAACGATAACCGTAAATTGATTTTTTTTATGGTGAGTGCATGCGCTCGCAAACAAACTTAAAAGGATCATAAGGAAAAACAGATTTAATTTAGGCCGCACAAAATTTCCAAGGGTTAAACGATATTATTGAATCTGAATTCCGCAAATTTTTCCCTCTCCCTATTTTTTAAGGCGGGAGAGGCGTATAGAAAAAAGCGCAGAACTTGAGTTATTGAATCTGATTCCATTTTTTTAAAAAATAAATCCCGACATACAGCCTCGGATCGAGCCAAATATCGCGTTTCTGTTGTTCTTCCAGCCATTCTTCGATTCGATTCAGGGGAACTTCATAAAGCGTAATGGACTCGTCACAGTCCCCTCCGCCCACGCCGACTTTTTTTAATCCTTTTGCAATATAAAAAGTGAGAATATCAGACACTGAAGCTGCCGAAGCAGGGCCTTCCAAAAACCGGATCATTCCCTTTGCTTCGTAACCCGTTTCTTCAAGAAGTTCGCGCCTCGCTGCATCGTCAAACGACTCTCCATCAAACTTTTTCCCGTCACCGACCAGCCCCGCAGGAAATTCGATCACCGGCTTTCCTACCGGTGTCCGGAATTGCTCGACGAGAATCACCTTCTGATCATCGGTCATTGCCAAAATCACAACGACACCGGTGCAGTTTGCCCGCTCTGTGAATTCCCAGTCGTTGACGGACACAAAGCGGCGGTATTTTCCATTGCATAAGATTTTTTTTGTCACACGAATTCCCCTATCTTGATGAAAAGTATTATACACAAAAGGAATATCTTTGGGACAGGTTTCTTATTCATGGAATACAAAGAGCCTGTAATTTAAATTGCGTACTTTCGCTGCACACTTTCTGTCATCCCCGCTTCCGCGGCACTGACATGCATTGAAAACATAATTACTATTTAATAGGTCGTCGGTACCGTCCTTAACTTCCTATGAATAAATTCATCAGTTGTTAAGGGCGGGAATGACAAAGAACATAATTCCAATTCATGATCAACACAAAACTTTCGATTGGAGCCCGAAGAAGATTTATTTCTGTTTCCTGAAGGACTTATTTTGTTTTGAAACCTTGGACGGTGGTTTGAAATAACGATTGCTCGTTTTCCAATATTTGAATGCGGTAATTAACCGTTGTGTCTTCTTTCAAATGATTAAGGCGGACTTGGTATAAACCCGGCTGATCAACAGACTTCATCACAAAGCGCTCCCACGCGGACGGGCGCTTTTTATTGTCATCCGCCGGTAAAAGCTCGCGGTATTCTACAATCACTTGTTGGTTTGGTTTAAGTTCTTGGATCTTAGCCGAAATTTCAGCGGTACTTTCAGACACTTTGGATGCATGAACCTCTGTCACCATTTCTCTCGTTTTAAAATGATGAATGTCAGACGTTTCCGCCACCTGCCCCTCCTGATTTACAGCCTCCAATTTAAACAAATACCGGGTCTCTGGTTTCAAACCGGAAAGAACCGCCTCGAATTGATCCCCGGATTTTTGTTTTAACTGCTCCGCCGAAAGCTGCTGCCAATCCGATTGATAACCAACCCCTCGGTATTGCAATTCAACCGACTCGTTTTCCTGTTTTTTGCCAAGACGGAATTTAATGGTTGCTTCGCGCATTCCGATTCCTTCACTCACAACTCCAGAAATTCTACCGAGCGTTTCAAGTTTTTGATAAGGACTGGCAAAAACTTCTTTTTGATTTTCGTCATAAATCACAATTTTAAAAAGGTACCTCGCTTTGGATTTTAAATTTCGAATCGTCGCCCGGAAATCTCCTGATTGGTTTGAGAATTTAAGCGGGATAGAATATTCTTTTCCGGCGGCGGAATACATGATTTCTGCGCGATCCGTCGCCAACAAGTTTTTGGCTTTAACAAGAATCCGCGCCCAATTCGATCCGCGATCAACGACAGAAATTTCCTTAAACCATGGCTTCAATTTTCTTTCGTTTGAAATATCGAAGTCTTCATTTTCTGAAATTTTAGAAAGCGGCGTCCCGGGTTCTAAGAATTGTTCGCTGGTTTGCAGGGAGGGTTTTTCAGGTTGAACAGCTACCAGCTCTTCTTTTTCGACAGCCGTCTCAGCACGATAGTTTCCGCCCTCTTGCGTAAGCACCATTTTCGCAGTAATCATAGAGGGGTAACTCATAAGGGAAAATATAATCAGAAATACAGCAAGAAAATTCCCCGGACTTCTCTGCGCGGAAAATCGAAGTCGGCACGGCAAACTCCTCATAAACTTCTCCTTGTCTATCTTTCTAATTAAAATATGCTCTATGGAATAAGGGTTAGTCAAATAATTAAACAGGTTGAATTATAAGTTATTGTTTGACAAGGACTTATGAAACTAATTAAAATACCCCGTTAAGTAGTTAAGGCAAGGAACATTTCGAATCCTGCCAAAATACAATGATTTAAAGAAACGCCAAATCTTATGACCATACAATTAGACCCGTTTCAGGAAGAATCAATCGAAAAAATTAAAGCCGGCCATTCCGTATTGGTTTCTGCTCCGACCGGTGCCGGAAAAACATTAATTGCCGAATATGCCATCGATCAGGCCATCTCCGCCGGTGAAAATGTAATTTACACGGCACCTATCAAAGCGTTGAGCAATCAAAAATATCGCGACTTCCGGGCTCGATACGGCGACGACTATGTCGGTATCCTCACGGGAGACGTCTCGATCAATCCCGACGCACGGATTTTAATCATGACGACGGAAATTTACCGGAATTGCCTTTTTGACCATTCCGCACGGATCGACAAAATCGGCTGTATCATTTTTGATGAAATCCACTATCTCGATGACCCTGAACGCGGAACCGTCTGGGAAGAAGCCATTTTGTTCACGCCTCTTCAGACCCGGATCCTTGCGTTAAGCGCTACCGTTCCGAACGTTCAACAACTCGCCGACTGGATTCAATCGATTCACGACCGCCCCATCAGTGTGGTCATCCATAACGAACGTCCGGTCCCGCTCCATTTCCAATTTCAATGTCAGGGACAAATCTTGAATCATATGAAAGAACTCCGGTCTCAAGGATATCTCAACCGGGAAAGCTGGCGATTGACATCGCGTGAAAAGCGATACGGTTATCGTCCGATGCGGGCAAAACCAAATCGCCTTGATCAACTCTTAAAACACTTGCAGGAAAACCGCAATCTTCCGGCAATTTATTTTGCATTCGGAAGACGGCGCACGGAATACCTGGCCCGCGAAGCTGCACAGTTTAATTTTCTCACCGATGAAGAGCGCACTAAAATCAAAGAAACCTATCAATCCTTACTCGTCCGGCACGACTTTGAATCCGAAGCGTCGGCTTATGAACTTCAGGATCTAATCGAGCACGGAATTGCCTACCATCATGCCGGCATGCTGCCCACGTTAAAAGAAATCATCGAACAATTATTCACAAGCCGCTTAATCAAAGTGATTTTTACCACAGAAACATTCGCGCTCGGGATCAACATGCCGGCGCGGAGCGTTATTTTTGACGAACTTTCGAAATTTTACGGCACCGGTTTTGATTTTCTCACGACGCGGGATTTCTACCAAATGGCGGGACGCGCGGGACGTCGCGGCATGGACGAGGAAGGGTTTGTCATCATCCGGATAAATCCCCAGGACATTCCCTTTCCGGAAGTCGGACGGGTTTTATTCGGACAACCCGAAGCCATTGAAAGCCAATTCAATACCACCTACGCCACACTTCTTAATCTATATCGTCAGCTTGGCCGAAAAGAACTTTTCCGGATTTACCCCAAGACATTTCACTATTTCCAATCTTACAATAAAAAACGGCGAGAGGACGGCGCGAATCTGATCGCGCGAAAACTGGATTTTCTCGACGAATTGGGTTACTTAGCCGCCGAAAGCATCACCCCGAAGGGCGAGTTTGCAGCTTCCATTTTTGGATATGAACTTTTACTGTCCGAAATGCACGAGGAAGGCGTGCTTGAAGATTTGGATGAAATGAAATTAAATATTTTACTCTCAGGTCTTATTTTTGAACCGCGGAAAGGAGACCACCTGCCGCGCCTTCGCCCTTATCAAGCTCAAATTCAACGCGCAACCGAACAATACTTTCGCGCAATCTACAAAAAAGAATGGAAATACAAAATCCATCCTTACACCAAAGCGCCGCATTTTCATCTGGCACCGGTGGTCGAGGCCTGGACGCGGGGAGTTGTATTCTCTGACTTACTATCCCTTACAACAACTGACGAAGGAGAACTGGTCCGCCATTTCCGGATGATCATCCAACTTCTTCGGGAACTTCAATACGCACCGCGTTCTTCTGACCGTTTACGCCAAATGGCCGCATCGGCCCGTGAGAAAATAAACCGCGGCGTCGTGGATGCGGAGAAACAGTTGAGAGCATGAGGTCTCATTAGTCGGCAGTCGGCTGTACGCAGTAAGCAATGTTTTTACTGCCTACTGGCTACTGCTTAGTGCTTACAGAAAAAAAGGGACAGGCATATGCTTCATGTTAAACAATTGCCTGTCCCCTTTTTTCTCACTTCCCCATCATCATCTTCTCGGCAGGACTAACATAAGGCGGGCTGTTTTTGATTGCAGGCTTGCCCAATTCCGCATGGAGATTTCCTCTATCGTCGATCAAGAAATGATTCTTTTTGTCGGCATCCTGAATCGGATCCACGTACAGTTCCAATCCTTCTCCCGTTACCTTGATTGAAAAGCGGCATCCGTTCCTTTCATTGCCCTTGAACGCATGTTGCAGGCTGCACATTTTGAGCAATTCGTCGAACGTCAATTGTTGCGAAGAACTTTCCTGGGCCAAATAAGCGCTCCCCATGGTGTGAAGTTTTCTCATATCCGCAAGCATCTCGACATCTTTTGCGATGTTCAGCATCTCAAACGGATTCCAATTAAATCCAAATGGCTTTTTCTTTTCCTCGGGCTTCGCTTGTTCCTGCGGCAGAGCAGGCGATGCTTCTTCGACCGCTTTAGGCGTGGGCTTGTCTTCCACCACCTTAAGCGTACGAAGCGTATTCTGTGTCTGGTCTAAAATCTTGACCGCGCCCGGCATAACTTCCAGCACCTTGATATTTCGATAGGTTTGGCCCGCCTTTAAGAATTCTCCGTTAATCACCGCAATCGATTCTTTTGGATTTTTCTTTTCGTAGGAAATGCCTTCCAATTTTAAACTGTCATCCGCAACTTGACAAACCAGCGGACTTTGGAGTGAGCAATTTAATATAAAAACAAAACCAAGAATGGTTAATCTGTTCATATTATTATTTTAGATTCTGAAGTTGTCTATCACCCCTCACCCCTACCCTCTCCCGTCGGGGGAGAGGGTTAGGGTGAGGGGGATTTGTTAACCACTTCAAAGAGCTAAACAATTGCCTTATTTTCTCCCGATGGAAAATGCCTCACCAATAAATTTACCGGTGCCGTAATACCCGTGCGAAGCGGGATCAAAACAAAATGGCTTTATTTTTTCGATATCCGGACTCCCGTCCGCACCGCACATGTCTTCATCAACTTTAACATCTTTAATTTCACCTATAAACTGCGTATGCAGGCCGATTTTCACGGTTTGAATAACAATACACTCCAAAACAAGGGGGAATTCTTTAACGTAGGGCGCATCAACCACATCACTTTTCACCGGCATCAAACCGGTCTTTTCAAATTTATTTTCATTTCTTCCCGACGCAATCCCGAAATAATCCGCTTCTTTCGCATGCTTTTCGGATGGGACACTCACGGTAAACGCTTTCTTTTCCATTAAATTCCCATAGCTATAGGTTGCTTCACGAAGTGAAATGGCAACGCATGGCGGTTTTGAACAACAAATTCCGCCCCACGCCACCGCTGCGATATTTGGTTTTCCGGATTTATCGTAAGTTCCTACAATTAAAATCGGCGTCGGAAATAAAATCGTTTGGGCGCCTATCGATTTTTTTATCGGGACCTCCTTCATCACTCCGCACTGTTGCAACTGACATTCACACATTCTGATTTCGTCAATTTTCCATCAAGATCGAAAACGAAACGGATTTTTTCACCGCCAATCCAGTGTTTCTCATTATTCCGGTAAGTCCATTCTTCCCGGTCGGAATAAACTCGCTTCACCGCCGGTTTTCCGAACCTTTCCCCGATCTCGCCTTTATTTTCTCCGGGTTTAATCTCACCCAAAGAAACTGCTTTTAAGGCTCTTTCATATGCAACATTTTCACGGTTAATCTGCATGAGCTGCGATTCCTGATCATTTTTAAGATCAAACATGAATTTCATATCGTTTTTTGTTTCAATAACCGATCCGCAACCGGAAAGGAATAGAATACAAACAAGGTGTGTAAATAAGATTAATTTACGCCGTATCATCGTCATTCTCCGTAGGCTGTTTGTTGCAACATGTTACCCAATCTCTACTTTGCTGACAAGGAGAAAAACGTTGTATGTCATTTACGAATTAAAATTGAACCGTTTTTCAGCGAAATTCCTTCCCCCCTTGCGGGGGAAGGCGGGGATAGGGGGAAAGAATTCCGAAATATCACCCCCACCTTCATCCTCCCCCATCGAGGGGGAGGAAAAACACCGCTTCCCTCTCTTCTCTCACAGCAATAAATTGTGCTCACGGAAACTGAAATAGGTATTGTCACCGACAATCAGGTGGTCTAAAACCTTGATCGAAACCGTGAGTAAAGCCGTATGCAATTTATTGGTGATTTCCCGGTCCTCACGGCTTGGCTCAATCCGGCCGGACGGATGATTATGGACCAGCACCACGCTGGTCGCATGTGAATCAAGCGCCGCCTTCACGACTTCGCGCGGATGGACCATTGCTTGATCGACTGTTCCGTGAAATAAATCTTTTTCATTAATCACATGATTTGCCCGGTTGAGAAAAAGAACCTTGAACACTTCTTTCTTTTTATCCCGTAAATCAAAAGAAAGATAACCCACTATTGATTGCGGATCGCGAATGAAATCTTTTCCCCGGATTTCCTCCCTGAGCTGACGGCGCGCAATTTCTGTTGTCGAAATGAGCGTGGCAATTTTTGCGGCACCTAACCCCTTCACCTCCTCCAAATCTTTCCAACCCACCGAGAGAAGCCCGCGCAAACCGCCGTAATGCGTGACAAGTTCCCGCGCCAAAGTAATTGCGTCTTTCCCGGGAAGCCCGTTCCTCAAAAGAATCGCAATAAGCTCCGCATCGGAAAGGCTTGCCGCTCCCTGCTCTTTTAACCGCTCGCGCGGCCGCTCAGACGTCGGCCACGAATTAATTCCATTAGTTGTTTTTGGTAATGACATGTTTTGGTACCCTCCCTATTTAAGTTACCACGCATCCACGAAACCACGTCACCACGGAAACCAAATTTAATCGTTCCAATCGGTTTAACGTGGAAACGTGGCCACGTGATAACGTGGTTCGTTTTCGCGGGAGGAAAGGATGTTGTGTGCGGGAGGATAATAATAAATGACCAATGTCCAAGCACGCAATGACCAAAAAATTAAATTCCCAATTGGAAATTGAGCTTTTCGGGATTTCTTTGCGTCATTGAGATTTGGTCATTGATCATTTTACGTAATTATTTTCTTTTAAACTGTTTCTCCAATTCATTAACTGTGTATTTCAAAAATGTCGGCCGGCCGTGCGGACAATGAAACGGATTTTCACAGCCGGAAAGACGGGTGAGAAGGGTTCTCATTCCCTCGAAAGTCAGTGCTTCATTGGCTTTCACTGATCGCCTTTTACAAGCCACCAAAGCCACCAACTCTTCCTGGCAATTATCCATATTGGTTCTAATTTGGCCGTCTTCTTTTTCTTCAACAAACTGTTTCAGGAACTGGACAGGATTTTCCAGTTCCAGAACAGCCGGATACGCACGAATCACAAACGAATTTTCACCGAACGAATCAATCCGGAACCCCAGCTTTTCCAAAAACGGAATGGCCTCTTCCAGAACTTCACGCTGTTTTGGACGGACTTCCAAAATTTCATCCATCAAAAGGCCCTGGCTTTTCGGTTTACCCTCTTTCATATCTTTGAACAGCAATTCAAACATCACACGTTCGTGGGCTGCATGTTGATCGATAATGATGAGCCCTTCTTCTGTTTCCGCAATGATGTAAGTTTGATGAATCTGCCCGAGGATTTTCGTAATATGAAATTTGTCTTTAATCGCAATCGGTTCAACGGCAAACTCCGGCGTTGTAAGGGCGGGTTTTCCTCCACACAAATCGGCGGATCCGCCTCTGGCGGAAAAACCCGCCCCTACTTCGGCATGTTCTGCGATTTGCGCGGTGGATGTTCCTCCTGTTTTCAAAAATTCAGGATAAATATACGGCGCGATTCCGGTTCCAGGCACTCTCGGCGTCATCATTTTGAGAAGCGGCGCCAAGTCGCTTTCGCGCTGAAGCCTCTCGGTCACCACTTTCCGGATAAATGATTTAATCTCGCTATCCGCAGAAATCCGGACTTCTTGCTTCGTCGGATGGACATTCACATCGACTCGCGAACGGTCAATATCCAAAAACAAAACGCCGATCGCAAATTGGCCATGCATCAAAAGTCCGTGGCAGCCTTCCTGCAATGCAAAACCAAATGCAACGGACTTCACCCACCGGCCATTCACAAAGAAAATTTGCCCTTGCCGGTTCGCGCGCGCAACGGCCGGTTTTCCGACAAAGCCGGAAAGCCTAATTCCTTCCGTACCGCCGTCAAACTCGATCAAATGTTTGACCTCTTCTTCATTAAATACCGCACTCGCCCGTTCGAACGATTTTTCAACCGGAATCAAATCAAGCACTTTCCGTTCACCGGATATAAATGAAAACCGGACCTTCGGATTTGCAAGCGCCAAATAAGAAACGGCGTCAATCATATATCCCATTTCCGTCGATTCGGCCCTCATGAACTTGCGGCGCACGGGCGTATTGTAAAACAAATCCCTCACTTCGATAATCGTCCCTTCGCGGCAGGAGCATTCTGTTTCTGAAACAATCGTTCCGCCTTCAATCACAATTTCTGTTCCGTTTGAATCGCCTTTCGCCCGTGTCACTAATTTCATTCTCGAAACCGCGGCAATACTCGGAAGCGCTTCCCCGCGAAAACCGTAGGATCCGATTTCGGCAAGATCCTCAGCTTTTGAAATTTTGCTTGTCGCAAACCGTTGAATCGCGAGACGCGCATCTTCACGGCCCATTCCGCATCCATCGTCGGAAACGCGGATGAAACTTTTTCCGCCGTGTTTAACGGACACTTCAATGGTTTTGGCACCCGCATCTAAGGAATTTTCGACCAGCTCTTTAATAATAGAAGCCGGCCGCTCGACCACCTCACCGGCCGAGATTTTATTCGCCACATGTTCTGGAAGGATATGAATAATAGTCATCGTCAATGGTTCCTATTCTGTCATTCCCGCCAAAAAACGCGGGGGCGGGCACACCCGCATAACACTATTTTGTCATCCCCGCGAAAGCGGGGATCCATTCAATCAAATAAATCACAATACAAATCATCCCAGTCTGGATTCTTTTCTTCAATTAATTGAATTTTCCAATCTCTTCGCCACTTCTTTAACTGCTTCTCTCTTAGAATTGCTCCATTAACATCTTCCGTTTGCTCATAATAAACAAGTTTACCGATACTATATTTTTTTGTAAAACCCTCAAGGAGCTTTTCTTTGTGTTCGTACATCCTTTTCTTCAGTTCGCTGGTCACACCGATATAAAGCGTGCCATTTTTCTTGCTTGCTAAGATATAAACGAAATACATACTCAACCTATGGATTCCCGCTTTCGCGGGAATGACACTAAAGGAGACCCTTCTGCCTTCTGCCCCCTACCCTTTCAACCGTTCTTTCAATTCCGCTAATTTATTAAGCGCTTCAATCGGAGTCATTCCATCAACTGATAATTTCCGAATCTCTTCGAGAATCGGATGATTCGCATTTGAAATTTCAAATAAGGTCGGCTGCAAATCCTGTTTTTGTTTCCCTTTACCGGCTTTTTTTCCTTCAATAATTTGCGTTGCTTCCGTGTTTTCGCTTTCAAGAATCGCGAGAATTTGATTGGCCCGGTCCGTCACGCGCGCCGGAACACCGGCAAGCCGCGCCACATGAATTCCATAACTTCGATCGGAGCCGCCGCGCACCACTTTCCGTAAAAAGACAATTCCGGTTTTTGTTTCTTTCACCTGGATCGTGTAATTTTTAATTCCCGGGAAATGCTCTTCCAGTTGAATCAATTCATGATAATGCGTCGCAAAAAGTGTCCGGGGTTTTACCATTCCTTGAACCAAATATTCACAAATCGCCCATGCAATACTGACGCCGTCAAATGTCGACGTTCCGCGGCCCACTTCATCGAGAATGAGAAGGCTCCGTTTCGTGGCTTTCTGTAAAATACTTGCCGTTTCAATCATTTCTACCATAAAGGTGCTTTCGCCGCGCGCTAAATCATCAGACGCACCGATGCGGGTAAATATCCTGTCGACAAGTCCGATCCTCGCCGATTTCGCCGGAACAAATGATCCCATCTGTGCGAGAATCGCAAGTTGCGCAACCTGCCGGATGTAGGTCGACTTTCCAGCCATGTTCGGGCCGGTCAACACAATGAGCTGGTTTTCCGCCGTATCGAGAAATGTATCGTTCTCGACAAACTGTCCCGACGGCAACATCGCTTCCACGACCGGATGCCGGCCGCCTTCAATTAAAAGTTCTCCGGAATCTACCACCGTCGGCGAAACCCACGCCTTTTGAATCGCCGTAAAGGCAAGCGAAGCGAGCGCATCTAAAACGCCGATCGCCTTCGCCATCTCCTGGAGCGGCGTTAAATCCTGCAAAATCCGTTCGCGGACCCGATTGAATAAATCATATTCAAGCACTTTGATTTTATCTTCCGCTCCGGAAATTTTTTCATCCCATTCCTTGAGCTCAGGGATAATAAAACGCTCGGCATTCGCAAGTGTCTGCTTCCGGATATAATCCGCCGGAACAAGATGTAAATTCGAGTGGGTGATATCAATCGTATAACCGAACACCTGCGAATATTTTACTTTGAGCGATTTAATCCCCGTTCGTTGGATTTCCTTTTTCTCGAATTCCAGAATCCACGATTTTCCGTTCTTCGAAATATTCCGGAGCTGATCGAGTGCGGTCGAATATCCGTCGCGAATAATGCCGCCATCCTTAACCGCAAGCGGCGGCTCTTCCACAATTGCTTTTTCGATCAATTCTTTAATTTGCGGAAAATGATTCATTCCCGGCAGGATATCTTTCACCATCGCGCTTTTTACGCCTGCCAGGATTTGCCGGATCTCGGGAACGCGGAGAAGAAATATTTTGAGGTTGATCAGGTCGCGCGCATTACCAACACCGTAGCTCAGGCGGCTTAGCGTGCGCTCCATATCTTTGACACCTTTAAAGAGTCCACGCAGCGCCTGAAGAAGCGGCACGTTCCCGGAAAATTCTTTCAGGACTGCCTGCCGGCGGGAAATTTCTTCAATGGAAAGAAGCGGATGCGTGAGCCACTGATAAAGCGTCCGGCTTCCCATCAGCGTAAGCGTCTGATCAATCACCGAAAGAAGCGTCGGAGAACCCTGCCCGCCAACGCTTTGTGGCGTGGCCTTTGCCCCGCTCATACTCGAAACAATTTCCAGACTTTTCTGTGCCTGCCGGTCAAGGACCATGAATTCCGTCGATTCGAGAAGGACGGGAGGCCTGAGATGCCCGAGCGCGGAATGAAAATGATCTTTCAAATAATAAAGGATGGAACCTGCCGCACCGACGGCAAGCGGATGATCATGAAATGAAATACTCTGCACCGTCGCAAAATCAAATCCTTCCTGTAAATAATGAATTGCCTCACCCGCTTCAAAAATCCAATCTTCATAAACGGTGATGGTCGCATTTAAATTATTTTTAATGAAGGAAAGCAACTCTGAGCCGTCATCGTAATTCTTCTTGTCATCCCCGCCTCCAACAAACATCGCGTCGGATCCGCCAATTTTTGTGGTGGAAAAAGACGTGGCGGGCAAGCCCGCATGCTGCCCCACTTTGTCATCCCCGCGAAAGCGGGGATCCAGCGGATCGCAAATACTGTTCGGCTGGATTCCTGCTTCCGCAGGAATGACACTGTTTTTTTTATTGTCCCGGTCGCGGGAATGACATCCTTGACTAAGTGTTTTCGAAATAATCACTTCCCGCGGAGAAAGGAGCGTGAGCTCGCTTTGCAGCCGATCGGCCGCCATTTCGCGGACATAAAATTCGCCCGTGCTTAATTCCAAGTAAGCAATCGCAAAATTTTTGTCATCTCCCACAATGGCCGCCAAATATTCGAAACTTTTCTCTTTTTCTTCATCTTCCAGATACGTTGCCGGAGAAACGATTCGCGTAATTTTCCGTTCCACAAGCCCTTTCGCTAATTTCGGGTCTCCGATTTGATCGCAAACAGCAACTTTTAAATTGTGATCAAGCAATGTCCTGACATAACTTTGAAATGCGTGATACGGAATACCGCACATCGGAACGCGGCCCGCTTCGCCCGCCTCGCGGCCGGTCAGCGTAATATTAAGAATTTCGGACGCACGAACAGCATCTTTAAAAAACATTTCATAGAAGTCTCCGAGGCGGAAAAAGAGAATGGTATTATCGGGAAGACGTTTTTTAATGGAGAGATACTGCTCCATCATCGGTGTGAGTTTGGGTTGTGTTGAAATGTTGTTCGTCATAAAAGTAGGTTAATTATAATAGAAGAGGGGGGAGGAATAAAGAGGTAACTATTTGGTTGTTATTCCCGAAAGCTGTTGTCGGGAATGACACCAAATTGAAAAAAGGGGACAGGCATGAATGGCACTGACTTAAGCGGCTGCAGCATAAATTGTCCTCCATTCGTCCCGCGATATTTTTAACAT
>MHFR01000013.1:90629-95362 GCA_001804285.1 Candidatus Danuiimicrobium aquiferis | reverse complement strand
AGGCAATTTCAAATCGATTACAGCTATTTTGGATAGCAACATAGTGACCTTAAATAAGTTACAAACAATAGATCATTCAACATTGGGACAGTAGTGTCAAATTATTTATAATAAACAACCGCAAAATTGCCGGCCAAGCACAAGCTCGTCTGCCGTCTTTTAATCGGTTTTTAAGTGGAGCCAACCATCATTTCGACCTGAAGATCCTTCAAATCTCCTTCAATCGAAGTCGCATCAATGATAATGTTAATTTTACGAATGAGCGATAAATCAACGCCATTTGGAATCAGGCTCCGGAGAAATTCATAATAGCGAGCTTCGGTGTTGATTCCGGTCACATAACTCGTGGCAACTGCTTGTCCCTGCTCATTTAAAAACTCAAGCCTCAAGCCACGCAAGGATTGATTCGCTTTAAACCCAAAAATCAGTTTTTCGAACGAAACAAATCCCGTCGGAAAACTCACCGAGCTAAAAGAAAGCCTTCCTTCTTTCTCTAATTCCAAGTACCGGTAATTTAAGAGTGAATTAATATCGACCGGCAGCGGAACCTGCGGAAGGACAGGAACCGGAACTACAATTCCTTTGGCCGCTACATAAACGCTGCCTTTTTGAGAACCTGAAATTTGCGAATTGTTAATGGCGATCAAATACACATTCATAACTTTCGTTAAATCAAACCCCACGGGCAACACATCTTGTGTGACCTGATAATAATTCAGGGCTTCATTCATGCCGGTTAGCAAAATCCCTGCACTCTGGTTCTCGTCAATTTCAAGGCCCAGGAGAAATTTTGATCCCGTCATTCCTTTAACTCCAAAAATAATTGGTTTTAGTGGATCAAGCAAACTCAGAGTTTGATTCGTCGAATAAACACGAATTCCGGCAATCGCATCTTCCGCGGTGACGTCATAAGAAAACGTGATTCCATCAGCAGGATCCGACAGATTAACACTTGCAGACCCCCCATTTTCGGACACTACTTGCCCTACAGTGCCTTCTGCAAACTGGACCACTTGCTGCGGTCCGGGCGCCAGCGGCGCCAATAGTGCAAATTCCGTGGACGGAAATTGTCTAAACGTCAACTGATGAATATAGACTGAGGGTTGCTGGGGACCGGTTCCGGAAGGCTCGACCACCGCAACGACTTCTTTGATTCTGGAGAATGCAATCTCCCACGGAATATTAATTTTCGCTTTAATAATTCCATCATCATTTTGAGTCAATCTGTCAAAATCAAAAGGGTAAGAACCGATGAGTTGTCCCAGATCATCTTTCAGTTCGATTTTGAGCGCCTGAGGAACAGCTCCACGCACTGAATATGAAACCATCAACTCATATCCTCGGAAATCTTTCGGAGACCCGGGAATGGTCCAGAAATGACCATTTAAATGCCCTGCTTGATTATTATAAATAATCTGTGTATAGGCTCCATACTGCGCCGTTGTTGTCGGAGTTGATTCACCGATCGTTCCTTCCGATTGAAAATTATTGAGCAATGTAAATGTTTTGCTCGGGAATTCTTCCGGCGGCCCTAACGGATCCAAATTAGTTTGATCAATCCCAAGATTAATACCATTGTAAAGGTTATCATATTGAGTTTTAATCCCGCGGTTCTGGAGATATAGATCCATAAAATCTCCGCCGTTTCCTATCAACCCGAGAATCACGGATGCTTGATCAATCGCAAGCACCACGGGCGATTTCTCAGTCGAAGACCGCAAGGAATCAACAAATCCATAATTAGGATTCACAAGATCCGCGAATTGGCTGCGGACCGCTTTCATCCATGTCATCACAATCTCCGGATCAACCGCATAAGCTGCCGCCAAGGCGTAAATCGAACCGAGTTCGAAAAGAAGCGGATCTGACGTCATGGCAAGATCAGGTATTCCGACCTTACCCGCATACCCGCCTTCAGGAACGCTAACTGCGGAAATAAAGCCCGGGATTTGATAATATTTTGAAAAATCACAGGATGAATATAAATAATTTATTAGCGCCGATGACATCGTCGATTTCTTTGCTTCATTCGACCAAAGTAGCGGCCAGAAAATCTGGAATGCCCCGCCATCATATGGCACCAAATTCTCAATCTCATTTCCACCGACCCGGTCCTTATAAATTCCAACTTCTGTGTGCAAATTGTTCCATGCATCGGCTGCCACACCATACCGAGCAACCACAAAAGCAACACCTGAACGGAATTCATTGGCAAACATATCGATATAAAGAACGTTGTCCGTCGCGAGCTTTTTAAAATCCTGCTCTGCCGTAAAATACTGAGCACGCAACAGCCCCCGCGCAGGATCATACAATGCTTCATACCCCAGTTCCTGCTCGTCTAAAAACGTTTCTATTCGTGACGTTAAACCGGAAATAGTCGCCGCTTCAGCCGGCGTCAAGCCCGTCAACGATTGTAATAGCCCCGCCATCACCGCCATGCTCTGGGAAAGATTCGCATTGTCACCAAACGCAACGGATGAATAAATAGAAGGCACTAAATTAGGATCTCCGTTTTGATCTTTTAATTCATAAACGGCATGAAGCAGACCGTTCCAGCCGTAAGTATTCTGCATCATCTCCAAAGAAGTTAATACATTGGCAATTTCAGCAAGTGCCTGCGCACGAGTCATTCCATTTTGGATATCTCCGTGCGCTATTTCGCCGAGAATCTGAAGATAAAATCCGATTTCGGTCAGCGCCGTAAATTCCATCGGAACACCATCGGCAATCCGGATTTGATCATACGGAACATGTAACGTCGGATGAATCCCTACACCCGGCTGACCCGCCGCGTTAAAGAAATACACAAGTTGTTCTTGGATCAATTGTTTCCGAAGAACTTCGATTTCCGGTTCAATCGGTATAATAGGAGAATAAGGGAAATCGCCCCATTCAACATTTAAAATAGCATCCGATTTTTGTCCTTCAATCACAATCGCAAAATTAACGATTTGAGATAGGTTAACTCCGTCAAACAATGCCGGATCAATCGTCCATGTTTGATCAACCGCGGTAATTCCGCCTATTACGACCTTGTCTCTATTCCCCGCCGCATCCGTCACTTCAAATTTAACTTGTGTCACCGACGAGCTGTTAAATTTAATTGTGATTCCACCTGGGAACTGCGTGGACAAATTGATGGCTTCACGAGATCCGGTCCCTGTATTATCGGGATAATTCAAGTAAAAACCGCCATAGGAATTGGCACCAGCCCCTGTGTATGTTAATCGCAACTTTGATTGGGATGGCTTCGTCATCGTAATACTGCTACCATCGCTGCTTCTAAACGCTATAGGATCCAGCCTGTTACTGTCATATGACAAAGGTAATTTCGTGATCGGTTGCATTGTGCCATCCGGCATAACGGCCGGCGTGTAGATGAAGTTTCCCCATTTAATATCCAACTGAGAATTATTGTTAACCCCCTTCTGCACAAACGCAAACGTAGTCACTTTCGTCACATCAATGACATTTTGAAGTCGATCAAGCGTAATGGTCCAAGTATTCGGCTGATTTGAAATTCCGATCAGATTCACAGTCGCCACATGGTTATCGCTATCTTTCACCTCAAGCGCAACATAGCTCACCCCATTTGGACTACTCATTTGAAATGTGATTCCATTCGGATATAACACGCTTAAATTCATACTCTCTATATTCTCTACTACGGGCGTGAGCGGATCGTCTATCGTCGCCGGATTATCAGGATAAAGAATGAACAATCCTCCGTAAGAATCCGCGCTTGTTCCGGTATAATTGAGCGCCAGTTCCGTTTGTGAAAATTGATAGACACTCGCGGTGCTATCTCCTCCAAGTTTCGCAAACGATACCGCTTCAAGATTTTTACCGTTATATGCCGTCGGCAATAATGTAATCGGTTTTGGAGTAGAATCCGGATTGATGATTTCCATGAATCCAAAATTGCCCCAATTGATGTCTAACTTCTTTATCCCTTCCTTCTCAAAAACAAATGCAAATTGTTTTACTTTCGTTAAATCCACTTCATCAAATGCATTTAAATTGACTTTCCAGCGTTGCGCAATTCCGGTAATCCCTTCCAAATATACAAAATCCGTTTTCCCTGTTTCATCCATCACCTCAAGTTTCACAGTCCCGGTCGAACTATCCGGACTCGCTAACTCCAATACCAGATAACCCAAAGGATATAACGTATTTAAATTCTGAACCTCTTTCGTCGGCGTAGTTCTCGGATCATCAAATGGCAATACGATTCCGCCATACGCATCTGCATCCGCCCCCGTGTATTCCGCCGAAATCGTCTTCTCCGTCACTGATTTCAAATCCATCTTGCTTCCCGTTGTGTAAAACGTGCCGGGTTGCGGACTCGGATCCACCACAATAGGCGTCACAGCACCTGCTCCCGCATCAGGATTCACTTTCGGATCGTAATCAAATGTTCCCCAATCAATCTTCAGAACCGCATTCGTCTCGATCCCCCTCACTAATAAACTCACCGTCTTGATGTGCGCGATATCAACTTCATCAAATAAATCCGGATCAATCGTCCAGCTCTTCCCGTCACTTGTCACTCCCGTCAAGATCACTCGGTCTTTCTTCCCATCTGCATCCTCAACCTCCACTTCCACTTCACTGATCGATCCTCCCACACTATCCATCACGAGCCGTAGCGCATCTCCATACAATGCCTTCAAATTGATACTCTCCACATTCTCGATTACTCCGGGTGTCGCAGGATCATCTTTCGTCGA
>MHFR01000013.1:0-90621 GCA_001804285.1 Candidatus Danuiimicrobium aquiferis | reverse complement strand
TTCAACGGTAACTGCGTCACAACCCCGACACTCGCGTCCGGCGTAATACTCGCATCAATATCAAACGTTCCCCAATCCACATTCAATTCCGCATTCGCGACCTCACCCTTCGCAATCAACACTAACGTCGTGATATGCGCCAAATCTAATCCGCTGAATAATCCGAGATCTAGCGTCCAACTCTGCTTCGCCGCAGTCAACCCTCCCAGAATCACTTTCTTACTCGCTCCGCTCGCATCCTTTAATTCGAATTCCAATTCCGTTAAAACCGGACTGTCTAACACGAGTGTCAATCCCGCCGGATATAACGCGCTTAAATTAATACTCTCTACATTCTCTACCGCAGGCGTTAACGGATCATCCGTCGTCGACGGATCGTCATAATTCATATACACTCCGCCATACGATCCGCTCCCAAGCCCCGTATAATTCATCCTCACATACGTCTCTGAAAAATGTGTCACATTCACTAACCCCGTCTCATCCGAGGGCGTCGTGTCCGGATCGTCTTTACTCCCAAATCCTTCCACCACCACTTTCCGGCCCTTGTAATCTAGCGGTAACTTCGTCACCGGCTTTACCGTCGCGTCAGGACTCACTCGTTCCACAAACGCAAACTCGCCCCACTTCACGTTCACTTCCGCATCTGTCTTTACGCCCTTCACCACCATCGCAATCGTCATCACCTTTGTCGTGTCGATCACGCTCTTTAACGCACTCACCGGTATCGTCCAACTCTTCACCCCACTCCCGAGTCCCGTTAAATATACTTGCGATACTTTCCAGTCCGCCTGATTCGTCGAATTCGACGCTTCCGTAAATTCTAATAATACATATTCCAGGTCCGTACTATCCAACTGGATCGTCAACCCATTCGGATATAATGTATCCAAATTGATCGATTCCCGAGCAGGCGTTGTCTTGTCATTCGGATACGATACATAAAATCCACCGTACGATTCCGCACTCGTTCCCGTATATGTCAATGTCATCTCATTCGGGTTCTGCTGATCCAACGTCGCTGTGCTGTTGCCAGCGTTCGCAAACGAATACGGCTGCACGTTCTTTCCGTCATATCCCGCCGGTAACAACGTCACGGCCTTCAGCGGATCATCATTTGTGATCACTTCCATGAATCCGTAATTGCCCCAATCAACGTTCAGTTTCTTCGTCCCGATTCCTTCAAAAACAAACGCGATCTGCTTCACATTCCCTAAATCCAATTCGTCAAACTCACTTAAATTGATACCCCAATATTTCTCGCTATTCACGATCCCTGTTAGCGTCACGGAATCCTGACGCCCTAAACTATCCGTAATCTCTAACTTCACTGTCCCGGCGCTTCCGTCCGGACTCGTCAGCCCAAATACCAATTTCCCACCCGGAAATAACGTATTCAAATTCCCGTACTCGTTCACCGCTGTCCTCGGATCATCCATCGGGATCACAATCCCGCCAAACGAACGGCCGGTCGCGTCATCTTTCGCTCCAACATACACTCCCTCGATCGTCTTCTCGTTCGCTACCGGCATCGTCATCGTACTTCCGTCATCCGTCGCAAACACCCCGGGCATCGGACTCGGATCTTTCACGATCACTTTCACGTCACCGGCCCCTAACAACGGATCCGGCAGAATCTCTCGGTTGAACTCAAATAAACCCCAATCAATATTCAGTACCGCGTTCGTCTCCACCCCTCTCACGATCAAACTCACGACCATCACTTTCGTTAAATCAACTTCATCAAATAAATCTGGATCTATCGTCCAACTCTGACCCGCTCCCGTCACTCCCTTCAAAATTACCCGGTCACTCTTCCCCGTGATGTCCTGTAACTCAAGCTCCACTTCACTGATCGATCCTCCCACACTATCCATCACGAGCCGCAGCTCATCCCCAAACAACTGCTTCACATTGATACTGTCTTTCACTCCGTCCGTCGGATCTAAATCATAATTCATGTACACTCCGCCATACGATCCCGATCCCTGTCCCGTATACTTTAATTGCAAAAATGTGTCCGAAACGTGCGTCAACTCCACATCGCTCGTCTCATCCTCGGTCGTGGTCAATGGATCATCCGCACTCCCGAACCCGTACGCTCCCACTTTCTCCTGATTCCCATTCAACGGTAACTGCGTCACAACCCCGACACTCGCGTCCGGCGTAATACTCGCATCAATATCAAACGTTCCCCAATCCACATTCAATTCCGCATTCGTTGCCTGACCTTTGATCAAAATCGAAATCGTTTTAATGTGGGTTAAATCGACAAGCCCAAAATGATCTGAAAAAATTGTCCAGGTCTTTCCAAAAGATGCGACAGTCGCAAGAGTCACTGACTCTTTAATCCCATTTGCATCTGTCAATTCAAAATATACATTTTTCAACGCTGTCTGTATCGCAACCGTCGGACTATCCATCTGCAACGTAACTCCATTCGGAAATAAAGTCGTGAAATCAATGGTCTCAATCACGGGCTGCTGACTCGTCCCAGTCCCTGGATCATCGTAACTCATATATATTCCGCCATAAGATCCGTCACTCAATCCCGTATAATTCAGACGAACAAACGACTCTGAAAAATGATCTACCTTGACGCTTGCCGTCGGCACAGGCGGATTCGCATCCGTCTGTGATGCAAATCCTTGCACTGCAATTTTTCTGTTTTTGTAATCGAGCGGAAGCTTCGTCACCGGTTTCGGAGTTGCATCAGGAGCAGCAATCGCAAGGCCTCCCATCCGAATCTTAATGCCGCCAATATCATCCAAATTAGAAATAATTTCATTATCTGAAAGAACGAAATTCATCCGGACCACACGCCCAAATGCAAAATCTTTCGGAATATAACATTCATTCGGAGGAACCCCATTACATGTGAGCGGGATACTGACACTTTGGTAAACCAAATCAGATAAACCATCGTACACAGGCGTAGTCGGATCGTCTCCGATATCTACATATATAGAAGCACGCCGAATTTGCTGGCAAGCCGAAGAACTTTGAACCGCTCCTGTACCGGTAAAACATGAATCAAATTTAGTTTGATCTGCCCCATCCACAACTCCATCCCCATTCAAATCGGCCGTTTTGCAGGCTGGATCTGCTTTACAACTATTAAAAGTAGCGCGGTCGGTCGCATCCACATCATTGTCTTTATCAAAATCGCCCAAAATGACAACTGATTCAAATTCCATTTTCATCAACGCATTATTATGGAATTTATGCTGTGAAGAAAGTTGAAATTCGAGGTTATCTCCCAACACAGTGAAATTCGCCCAGTCGTTGGTCCCTAACCCATTAGACGGATCTTTTGTATTCCAATAAAATTGCATCCCGGCAAAAGAATTGACCGCTGCAACGTCATAATTCCATTGAACATCCATATTAGAACCGGGAATAAAAGAATTGTTTTGCAAATTTGGCGTTTGTTCAAATATGCTGATTTGGGGGGGGCGCGGAAGAGCCTCAACACCCGTCGGCAATGGCTGCTGATACGTCGTCTGTTGCGGGGCCGCAAGCGGAGTATTTTTCGCTAAGAACTCTTCTGTTGTATCATATGTTTGAGGAGGTTCTGCATCTTGAGGTGTCCCCTGTGTTTGATCCAAAGGATCTGTTGTTGGACCAAGCTGGTTTGAAGGATCAGGCGGCTGAGTCAAATCTTGAGCAAACGCATCGGGTGAAGAAAAAATTAAATTCAAGATTTGAACGGGCATGCATTGAAATTGTAAGAAAAGCAACACTAAAACAAATGATAACGATCTGAACCAAATTTTGGATTTTTGGTTTGTGAGTTTCATCAAATTTCCCTCCCCAAGGAAAGATTTTTGGAAAATAAAACACGCTTTCAAACAGCAAATCTTATGAACTAAGTGTCCCCTATAAAGACGGTGCGGAATTATCTAAAAAGTGCCTTACTAAACTCTTATGCTCAAATAGGTAACCACTTTTTAAAAACCTAAAGTAAGTATACCCCCAATAAGCGAAAAAGTCAAATTTAAAGTGTATATTTAATGCTAATGTTTACAGGTACTTACGTAAAAACTTGCCCGTTGATGATTTTGAAATAGCTGAAATCTCTTCCGGCGACCCGCAAGCAATTAAATCACCACCCTTTTCGCCACCTTCTGGTCCAAGGTCAATGATGTAATCCGCCATTTTAATGACTTCCATATTGTGCTCAATGACAAGAACCGTACTTCCTTCATCACGTAAGCGGAATAATGCTTTCAACAAATTTGCAATATCGCCAAAATGAAGGCCCGTTGTCGGTTCGTCAAGAATATAAAGCGTGCGTCCCGTTCCATGCTTTCCAAGTTCGCTTGCCAATTTAATTCGCTGCGCTTCGCCGCCGGAGAGCGTCGTCGACGGCTGGCCGAGCTTGATATAACTCAATCCGATTTCATTCAGGATTTCCAACCGCTCACGAACCGGCGGAATGGCGCTGAAAAAATCAAGCGCCTCCAAAACAGATAAATCTAAAACTTCGGCGATATTTTTATTTCGATACGTCACTTCCAGTGTCTGAGCGTTATACCGTTTTCCTCTGCAAACATCACATAACACATAATGATCCGGCAAAAAATTCATTTCAAGTTTTTGATATCCTTCGCCACGGCATGTTTCACACCGTCCACCTTTCAAATTGAAACTGAATCGTGATTGGCTGAAATTGCGAAGCCGCGCTTCCGGAATCTGCGCATAGATTTTCCGGATGGGCGTAAAAAGATCGGTATAGGTTGCCGGGTTTGATCGCGGAGTGCGTCCGATCGGCGATTGATCAATCGCAATCACTTTATCAATCTCGCTCACTCCGGAAATCGACCGGTGTTTTCCGACCGGATAGTCCGTTTTCCAAATATGATTATGTATGGCTTTAAATAAGATATCCTGCACCAGGGTACTTTTACCCGACCCCGAAACTCCGGTCACACAAATAAAACATCCCATCGGAAATCGGACGTTAATATTTTTTAAATTATGTTCTCGCGCCCCTCTTAGAATAATCGATTTTGTAACACGGTAATCTCTGCGCTGATGAGGAAGCTCGATGGCAAGCTTTCCGGAAAGATACTTTCCGGTTAACGATTGCTCCACGGCACTGATTTCTTGAACCGTCCCCTTTGCTATCAATTCCCCACCTTCATGGCCCGCACCGGGGCCTAAATCCAGGATAATATCCGCCCGCCGCATGGTGTCCTCGTCATGTTCAACCACAATCACCGTATTCCGCATATCGCGGATATGTTCCAACGTCTCGAGCAACCGATGGTGATCCTTCGGATGAAGCCCGATGCTGGGCTCATCCAAGACATAAAGGACACCTGACAAACCAATTCCGATTTGCGCTGCCAACCGGATTCTCTGAAGTTCTCCACCGGCAAGCGACACGACCGACCGATCAAGCGTCAAATACCCGAGGCCTACGTCATCAAGGAACCGAAGCCGCTCACGAATTTCTTTAAGAATTGGTTCCGCAATTTTTTGGCTATTTCCGGAAAACTTGATTGCATCAAAAAATATTCTAGCGCGTTCAACCGAAAGCTGGCAGACTTGAACTATATTTCTCTTTTCGATTTTCACGCCCAACGATTCCTGTTTTAATCTTGCCCCGGCACAAACAGGACACACATCTTCCCTGATAAATTTGCGCACTTTTCGTTTAATCGTTTCTGAAGAAGTGGAATAAAAAAGATGATCCAGTTCTTCAATCAATCCCGTAATTTCATCCGTTCCCCAGAAGAGCGCTTCCTTGACTTGCTCCGGAAGATCGCGATATGGCGATGCGAGATCAAACTGAAAATGTTCTTTAAGTTCATAGACTAAATCTTCAATCACATATTGATTAAAAGAAAAATAGATTTCTTCGTTAATCGCGCCTCTCAGCAACGCCTTTTCCGGGTTTTGAATCACGCGATCAGCCATGACCTGTGAAAGTTTCCCAATACCTTTACAACGATCGCACGCACCATAAGGACTATTAAAGGAAAACATATTCGGTGCAAAATCTTTAAAATTGATCCGACATTCCGGACAAGCTTTCTCCCGCGAGAAAAATAACTCCCATTTCCGCGCACGGGCATTCTGCGGAACTACTTGCACAAGGCATGTTCCATTCGCAAGCCCTAAGGCCGTTTCAAGAGAACGGACGATCCGGCTTTCATTTATTTTCTTAAGCTCAACCGTATCAACAAGAACCTCGATATCGTGCCGTTTCGATTTTAAAAGCTTGACCGGTTTACTTAAATTATAAAGTTTTTTGTCAATGCGGACATGAGAAAATCCTTTCTTTTGAATTTCAAGCAATTCCTTTTTATATTCCCCTTTCCGGCCGCTGACCAACGGCGAAAAAATTCCGATTTGGCTGCGTTCGGGTAATTCCAACACCTGCCGGAGGATATCTTTCGTCGATTGTTTTTGGGTCTCGCGTCCGCATTTCGGGCAAAAAATATCTCCCAATTTTGAAAAAAGAAGCCTGAGATAATCGTAAATTTCGGTGACAGTTGCAACGGTCGACCGCGGATTGTGAGGAATGCTTTTCTGTTCGATAGCAATACTGGGTGAAAGCCCCGAAATATAATCCACATCCGGTTTTTTCAGGCGGTCTAAAAATTGGCGGGCGTAGGAAGACAAGCTCTCTAAATAGCGCCGCTGCCCTTCGGCATATAACGTATCAAACGCGAGCGAACTCTTGCCCGAACCGGAAAGGCCTGTAATGACAACTAATTTATTCCGGGGAATTTCTACGTTGATATTTTTGAGGTTATGTTCGCGAGCGCCGCGAATAATGATGCTGGTTTCCATATAATACAAGTCAAAGGTCAAAAGTAAAAAGTAAAAAAATAGCTGATTGTCATTTCGGAAGTTCTAAAAACACTTCCGTTTTCCATCGTTCCTTTTGATTTTTGACTTTTTCCTTTTGACTTAATATTACGTTCCGACTTTCAACCTGGAAAATATTTTTCCTAACGTCGCAATGGCGGATCCGATCGCAAGCGCACTGGTTTTTGGATTTTCTTCTGAAGGAATATTTGTCACTTTACTATGAATCCGGCCAAAATCTCCTTCAATCTCAATTTCGTGACTGTTGAATCGATAGGTCGGTGATGTATAAATTCGAACCAACGTCCGCTTCGAACCTACTCCGGCCAGACTGAGCGTAGCGGCGACATTAATATTCTGCGGAAAATATCGGACTGCCTGTTCCGCCGTTCCTTCAAAAATAAGTGTTGTCTTGCGAATTTTATTAAGTTCGTTTTTCGCTTTTTTCATAAAAGGCGCACCGAGCAAGCTTCGAACGGGCTTCCTGGTAGTAATCCGCACCCGTTTAATGGAAGCGCCTTTGCAGGCAAGCAGCGCATCAACCCCGGCAATTGCGCCCGACGGAATATAAATACAGCCACGGCTTTTTTGCAGCAATCTCTCAAGATTTTTAATTTGAATAACTCCGCCGACACTTAAGATCAGCGCTTGTTTATGACACTGTAAAATCTTAGGAATAATCGCTTTCGCGACATCCGGGCATGCGGCTTCAATGATAAAATCAGATTTTTCGACTAATTCTTTGACCGAAATTTCAAGAATAGATCTGTTTATTACTTTTTTCCGAAACTTTTTAATCTGTTCGTCAAAAATATCTGAAACATACGCTACTCGCGCATACTGGGAAAATCTTTTTTGAATCGCTTTCCCTAACGACGAACCGATCGTACCGCACCCAACAATACCGATTTTAATCATACGTTTGAACTCCTATATCTTGATTATCGAGAACACGTCCGTTCGGCACGGTTCACGATCCGGTTCCGTTCATCCACTTTCACAATAAATGGGTGGAAATTCTTTAACTCTTCTTCATTCAACCCGCAAAAACTCATGATGAGAACCTTATCACCCGGCCGATTATGAAGAGCTGCTGCCCCATTCGCACAAACATCTCCGGATCCTCTTTTTCCTTTAATGACATAGGTTTCAAGCCGGGAACCGTTGGTAAGATTGGCCACAAGCACTTTCTCATACTCCATCAAATGGGTCGCGTCGATTAACTCTTCATCAATCGTTATACTTCCTTCATAAGCGATATTCGCGTCCGTAACTGTCGCACCATGAATTTTCGATTTCAACATGTTTCTAATCATAATTCACCTGAATTTTAATCCCTTCCCTTAATTTCAATATTATTTTATCCTTTAATCACCCTATTATCAATAAGTCTTGTTCTTCCAACGAAACAAGCAATCGCAACCAGCACTCGCCCTGAAATACGTTTAAGCGGCTTCAAATTCTCCGAATTCACAATTTCAACATAATCAATCTGATCGACATGCGCTTTCAGAAATGCTTCCAATTCACTCCGGATATGGGAAATATCTTTGATGCCCGATTGAATTAATCTGCGCGCTTTTTTTAGCGATTGATACAACGCTTTTGCTCTGATCCTTTCTTCGGGCGAAAGATACTGATTCCTTGAACTGATCGCTACACCGTCAAAATCCCTAATCAATTCACACAAACAAATCTTCACTTTTACTCCGAGCCGTTTCACCATTGCTTCAATCACTTTCGCTTGCTGGTAATCTTTTTTTCCAAAATACGCGCGATCTGGACGAACCAGTTCAAACAGCCGGTTCACAACGGTTGTCACGCCCCGGAAATGGCCCGGACGTTTGCGCCCGCATAAACCTTTTGCTAAGAGCCCCGGCTGAACGTATCGATTAAATCCTTTCGGATAAATTTCATTTACTTCCGGCAGAAATAAAATATCGGCATGTTCTTTTTCAAGCATTTGACGGTCGCGGGAAATACTTCTCGGATACCGCGCAAAATCTTCTGTCGGGCCAAATTGAATTGGATTTACAAAAATGCTAACCACCACACAACCGTTTTCTTTTCTCGCCCGCCGCACAAGTGAAAGATGCCCTTCATGGAGAAACCCCATGGTCGGAACGAACCCAATCCGTTTTTTTTCTTTTTTTAACCGATCGATCGCTTTTACTAATTGTTTAACACTTCGAATAATTAGCATATATTGCTTGCTCTTATTTTTCAACTTCCGCCAACAGATCTCGCACGTTTTTCTTCAACACTGGATGGATCATATCCGGGCACAACTCACTGAGTGGTTTCAAAACAAACCAGCGCTCATGAAACCGTGGGTGCGGAATAACAATATCCGGTTCCCGAACAATTCGGTTTCCCATTAAAAGGATATCCAAATCAATCGTTCGCGCCGCATTCATGCCTTTTTCTTGACGCCCCAAATCAATTTCGATTTTCTGCAAAACTGTCAATAATTCATGCGGCGCAAATTCTGTTTCAATTTCCCAAACAGTATTTAAATATTTGCCTTGCGACGGGACACCAACCGGCTCCGTTTCATAAATAGAAGCAGCCCGCAAAAAACGAACCCCCCGGCTAAGCACTATCCTATCACGGGCTCTTTTGATCCAATCTGAGCGATCGCCGATATTTGAGCCAACACCGATATAGGCAGGCGCTTTCATAGGTAAGAATCAATGTTCATGAAGTTTTTTGATTCGGGCAACCGCTTCTTTAATTCGGCTTTCATTCACTGTAAGCGACATCCGGATATAACCTTCCCCGTTTGCGCCAAATCCGTTACCGGGAGTCACCACTAAACCGCCGTCTTTCAAAAGTTTCGAGGCAAGTTCCTGTGACGTGTAACCGGACGGCACGGGCACCCAAACATAAAACGTGGCTTTGGGCTTCGGGACATTCCAACCTAAGGCGTTCAATCCATCCACGAGAATATCCCGGCGACGCTGATAAACAGCCACATTATCCTTCACGACTGTTTCATCATGCTTGAACGCTTCGACAGCTGCGAGCTGAATGGCTTGAAAAATCCCGGAATCAAGATTCGATTTTACTTTTGCGAGCAGCGAAATCACCTTTTCATTTCCGCAAACAAAACCAACGCGCCAACCCGTCATATTGAATGTTTTTGAAAGCGAATGGAATTCAACTCCGATTTCTTTCGCGCCGTCTGTTTCAAGAAAGCTGGGCGGTCGATAGCCATCGTAGCAAACTTCGGTATAAGCGGCATCGTGGCAAATAATAATCCGGTGTGTGTGGGCAAATGAAACGGTTTTTTTGAAAAAATCTTTTGGGGCGCACACGGCTGTCGGATTGTTCGGATAATTCAGAAACATAAACTTCGTACGTTCCGGAATATCTTCTTCCACAGCTTTGAGATCTACCAAAAAATCATTTTCCTGAAGAAGCGGCATGAGCGACACTTCCCCGCCGGCAAACCAAACTCCCGACTTGTAAACAGGATAACCAGGGTCCGGCACAAGCGCCACATCTCCCGGATTAATCAATGCGAGCGGAATATGCCCGATTCCTTCTTTCGACCCGATGAGTGGAAGAATTTCTTTGTTTGGATCGAGATGCACATTAAAACGGCGACGATACCATTCAGCGATCGCTTTTCTGAATTCCGGCATTCCCTGGTCTAACGCATATCGATGATTCGCTGAATCTTTGGCAGCCTTGGCCAATACCTCAATAATAAAATCCGGCGTCGGAATATCCGGGTCGCCGACTCCCAGGTCAATAATGTCTTTTCCTTTTGCAATGAGTTCCCGTTTAACCCGGTCGATTTCTGCAAATAAATAGGGTGGAAGTTTTTTTAGTCTTTCCGTCGGTTCAATATCAATGACAGGATGCTTCATTACCACAATTCCTTTCCTTTAAATGAGTTACGATTTCGAAAGCGGGATTATATCAAAGGCATGATAGAGTGTCAATGAAGGCGGGAACCCTTCGGATTTTTAAACATGATGATTAAAATCAAACATGAAATGTAAACTTGGGGTCGAGAACGCTCAACTCATAGGCTTTTTCTAAGAGGTCTTCTTTAACAAGAGGCAATTTCGTCCGAATAAAAAGAGAATAGATATCCAGAAATTCATCCTGTTTGCGCCGGATGACAGATGCGAGGTCATCTTCATCAAACAAGAAGATGTACATGTGATTGTCACCGCACCCATTTGTATCTTTCGGATCGTTAGAATGCATTTTGAAATGGTCTTCTCAAATCATAATCCGGCATGCGCCGCGCGAGAGCCGCTAAGCTCATAAACACCTTTTTCCGCAGCGTTACATCGCGGGTTTCCTGCCATTTTGAATAGAGCCTGAGTAGTTTTGTTTCCTGAGCATCAGAAATTTCATACCTCACCTTACCAGAACGCAACCTGTGTAAAATCATGTCGGCAATCCCCCTTCAGGAATATCATCTTCAAATTTAAACGTAAATTGCGGATTAATTTCTTTGAGACATTTGACTACTTTATGAAGCCGGACAAACTCCGACGGATCTTTTGTTTTTTTCCACGTTGCGTAAGAATCCAAAAATAAATCCATCATGTCCATATATTGATTTTCGTTTTCGAAACGCTTAAGGTCGTCACAAAATTTCGTGAATGCCATATCCTGAAATTCATTTGAAAAATGAAAAAAGTCCTTACGGATATTGTGAAGAATTTCTTTATAGCAGCCGAACGATTTTGCCAGTTTACCCAAAACCGAACCGATGGCCGTCTGCCTCCGGTAAATCCGCCGGTGATATTGTGCCGCCTGTTCATAATAGGCCTGCGCCATACTCGCGTATTGATGTTCGGACTTGCAATAGAAATGATTGGCCGAAGCTTCAAGATCATTAAAAATGCCGAGATGAACAAGCAAATGATCGGCATTCACCTTATAGATAAAGTATCTGATGACCCGATCATCCGAGCGATCAACAAGATCCGTTACATCGCTTATATTTAAACTGACATACCGCTTAACAGCCTCCTGATAATCCGGAAGCGATGCGGCAAATAGGAGGTGGGCTAAATAAATATTCACATCCTCGTCAAATTCCACCTGATTTGATGGCATTCCCACTAACTCACGGGATTTCAAAATTGATGTAAGAAGGTAGGAAATAGCTGATTCGCGCTCTTTCTTGGGGATATCAAAATATAGATAACGCTTGTTTTCGTTTTCCATATCGATACTTCTCAGATTAAAATTTTCAATTTATTGTTTATAAAAGCTTAATATTGAGTTGATAAATATCTTAACTTCACTAACAAATGTAGCACCCAAAATAAGGAGTGTCAAATCTCGGGAGAAAATAGTTGTAAGTTATTTACTGGAATGGTCTTAAGATGTCTTTTTATTAAACAAATGACCAATTTCTGACATGAAATGAGAAGAATTTAGCGGATATTCAAGCCTATATCTCAAAAACTTCTCAATAATAGCCGTCAATTCAGCCTCAATCTGCTTGCCAACAGCTATCATTGAGGCCTGTTCTATTGGGAGTTTTAGAAAATACAATAACGTTTGAATCGTATCTTTAGAAATGACGATTCCACGCCCTTCGCCGTGATGGCAGCGGGCACATAGAATTCCGCCATGCTTTGAACTGAAATATGCTTGTTCATGAACCTTTTCACCACAACCAATACATGAAGTTAATGCCGGAAGCCATCCGACCATCCCAAACAGCTTCACTTCAAACACCCTTACGACTTTCAAAAAAGGCAACCGGGACAGCACATCAAACGCCCCATTCATCAGATCAAAAATATCGGGATGGGGATCCTGAATCTGGCACACTTGTTCAACGAACTCGGACATATAACTGGCGTAACCGAAACAATTCAAGTCATTTCGTAAATGTGAATTGGTACGGATCACACTTGCCTGAGATAAAAGATGAATGTCAGAGCGTGTTTTTTCGTAATAAACAATGGAAAGACACGTAAAAGGTTCCAAAATCGATGCCGTCGGACTTTTTCCCGTCCGGACGCCTTTGGCAACAACTTTGATTTTTCCAAATTCCCGGGTTAAAAGGGTAACAATCAGAGACGTTTCGCGAAGAGGCCTTCTTTGGAGAACAAACGCTTCGGCTTTTTGAATGGCCATGGTTAGAACAAAGTTTTAAATTTTGACAAGACGAGTCGAATCAACCGGTTTTCCTCTTCCCTTATTTTCTTAATTTCAGAAGCTGTTTTGTCACAAAAACCCAAAAGATGCAAAATACCATGACAAACATAACGGAGGAATTCCTCCCGAAACACCGTATGAAACTGACGGCATTGTACCCACGCGCGGACCGGAGAAATAATAATCTCTCCCAAAAAGTTATATTTCCCGCCAACTTTACCACAATCTGAAAACGGGAACGCCAGCACGTCAGTCATCCGCGCACGGCTTTTAAAACGCTTATTCAATGCCCGTATTTGTCGATCAGTCACAAACACAAAACTGACGAACTGTTTTTTTTGTTTGAGCCGTTCGAGGATAAAATAGATTACTTTCTGGAGAGCCGCTTTACGAAGTTTGAATCGCGGATCCTGATTGGAAATAACAATCATATTGGAATGAGACTTTTCGGCCATCTGAAGATACACTTTCCGAAATTAGAGGGCGCTTATTTCTTTTCGTGGACCTCATAAGCTTTGATAATTTCCTTCACCAGCTTATGACGAACAACGTCTTTATCGTCGAAATAACAAAATTTGATTCCGTCCACATGATTCAGAATATTTTGAATTTCCATTAACCCGGATCTTTTCCCTGACGGCAAATCGATCTGGGTCACGTCTCCGGTCACTACCGTTTTCGAAGAAAATCCGAGGCGGGTCAGAAACATTTTCATTTGTTCATACGTGCAATTCTGAGCTTCATCCAAAATGATAAAACTGTCATTCAGCGTGCGCCCACGCATATAGGCAAGCGGCGCAACCTCAATAATTTCGCGCTGAAGGTAACGCGCAGCTTCCTCAAAATCAACCATTTCATAAAGCGCGTCATAGAGCGGACGAAGATACGGATTAATTTTTGCATATAAATCACCCGGTAAAAACCCCAAACTTTCACCGGCTTCAACCGCAGGCCGCGTTAAAATAATCCGTCCGACTTTTTTCCGTTTCAGGGCATCAAGCGCCGCTGCCATCGCAAGATATGTTTTTCCCGTCCCGGCAGGTCCGATCGAGACTACCACGTCGTGATGTTCGATCTCTTGAAGATAAAGCTCCTGATTCCGGCTTTTACCGCGAATTACACGTCCTTTATGATAATAGGTCGTTTCCTCTTTCGCATGACCATGGGTTTGGTGATGCGGCAACGGCATGTCTTCTTCGAAATGTTTAGGATGCGCGATGCCACCGCCTCTGATTTTCTCTAATTCTTGATTGAAAAATTCAACCGTGCGGCTGAGATTTTGCTTCGCGCCGGTAATCGACAATTGATGATTTCTCGCCGAAATACGAACCTTGAATTTATCTTCGGCAAATTTAAGCCGTTCATCCAATCTTCCGTAAAGCGCTATCGCTTCTTCGTCTGACGAAAGTTTTATAATTTTTTCCACAAAGGCTCCTCCTTGAGGTTAAGTCTTGATCTGAAGATGCAGCTCTTTTAATTGCTTTGGATAAACCTGTCCAGGCGCGTTCGTTAGCGGGCAAATCCCTTTCTGGGTTTTCGGAAATGCAATGACATCACGAATGGATTCCACACTGAACAAAATCGCACACAAGCGGTCAAGCCCGAGCGCCAACCCGCCGTGAGGCGGCGCGCCGAATCGAAGCGCCTGAAGTAAAAATCCGAATTTCTCCTGTGCTTCTTCATCATTAATATTCAAAGCACGGAATACTTTTTTTTGAATATCTTCGCGGTGGATACGGATACTTCCGCCGCCAATTTCCGTCCCGTTTAAAACCAAATCATACGCGCGCGCTTTTACTTTGAGAGGATCTTTTTCGAGCAAGTCCAAATCCGCTTCACGCGGCGAGGTGAATGGATGATGTAACGCATCACAGCGTTTCTCTTCTTCATTCCATTCAAACGACGGGAAATCCACCACCCAAAGCAACCGGAAGGCGTCTTTATCTTTCATTTTGAAACGATCCCCAAAATGATTTCTGAGCCCACCCAAAACCACACAAGCGGTCTGCCATTTATCGGCAACGATGAAAATTGTATCTCCGGGTTGCGCACCGAATTCGGTTTTTAATTTCTGCTGTTGGTCCGGCGTGATAAATTTAGCGACAGGCCCTTCAAAACTGTTATCCAGAACTTTTAACCAAATGAGCCCTTTCGCGCCCAATTCCTGTGTCATAACAGTCAACTCATCGAAATCGCTGCGCGCAAAATTTTGTCCTGAAATTTTAAGCCCTTTGATAACCCCTTTCGCCTGAAGGACTGCTTGAAAAATTTTAAGTTCTGAATTTTTCAATAATTCCGTTACATCGTGAATCTCAAGCCCGAACCTGAGGTCGGGCTTATCCGAACCATATCGATTCATCGCTTCGTCATACGGGAGCCGCTCAAACGGTGTTCTTAACTCAATATTCTGGACCGCTTTAAACACACGAGCCACCAATCCTTCGACAACGGTTTGAATATCTTCTTCCGTAATAAAAGACATTTCCAAATCGATTTGAGTATGTTCCAGCTGCCGGTCGGCACGTAAATCTTCATCCCGGAAACATCGCGCGATCTGAACATAACGGTCAAAGCCGGATACCATCAGGATTTGTTTGAAAAGCTGCGGCGACTGCGGAAGCGCGTAAAAACATCCCGTCGACAACCGCGATGGCACGAGAAAATCACGCGCACCTTCCGGCGTACTTTTCGTAAGCATGGGCGTTTCGACTTCGACAAATTCTAACTCGTCAAGATAATCGCGGACGATTTTGACAACCCGGTGACGGCCGATCAGCCGCTCACGCATGGCTTGAGAACGCAAATCCAAATAACGGTACTTGAGCCTCAAATCTTCCGACACTTGCGGCGTATCAGAGATTTCAAACGGCGGAGTTTCGGATGTATTTAAAATTTCCAATTGTTCAACATGAATCTCGACCATTCCGGTGGCAAGTTTCAGATTCGTTGTGCCTTGCGGACGCATCTCGACCGTTCCCGTCACACGCAATACATATTCGGGACGCACTTTTTCGGCGAGCGCATGCATTTCCTTATTGTTAGGATTAAAAACCAGCTGAATTTTCCCCCAACGATCGCGCAAATCGATGAAGATCACGTTTCCGTGATCGCGACGCGTATCCACCCAGCCGCAGAGCGACACTTTTTTCCCTACAAACGTTTCGTTCAATTCTCCGCAGATATTCGTTCTTAACATAAATGTCCGACTCCTCTGTTACTCAATAACTTTTTATTTTGTTGTCAAAAAATATTGAAGTAATTCTTCCGGTTTTAGGCGCTTTTGATCACCCGTATCCATTTTCTTGATGGTCACTTCACCGGCTGAAAGCTCATCTTCTCCGACAATAATGGTGAAAGCCGCACCGATTTTATTCGCCCGCTTTAAATGACTGCCCAAAGAACTTTTCTGCATTGACATTCGTACGCGTTTTCCGCAATCGACCAGCGCCTGATTAATTTTGCGCGCGAACAACCGGTATTTCGATGTCTCATCAAGCACCGCGACATAAATAGTATCTGCCAAAGCTATTTTTTCAAGATGAATACCGGCATGCTCCAAAACCAGGAGCAACCGCTCAACGCCGATTGAAAAACCGTTCGCACCAAGCCGCGGCCCGCCCAAATCGGAAATTAACCCATCATATCGGCCTCCGGCAAGTACCGCGTCCTGCGCACCAAGCCCTTTCGCAGTCACCTCAAAAACTAATCCAGTATAATAATCAAGGCCTCTCACTAATCGGGGAGAATATTGAAAACAAACCTTCTCGGTCTCAAGAATTGAACGGATCACCGAAAAATCATCATTCGCTTCTTTGGACAATTTCGGCTCCGGCGCCTTTTCGATCACGCTTTGGCAGGCCTCATTTTTACAATCAAAAATCCTAAGAACATTTCGCGTCAACCGGTATTTACAGTCCTCACAAAGATTCGCACTCGCGTTTTCAAAATATTCTTTCAAATTTTTCGCAAATTGCTCACGATCGGATTCCGATCCTAAATGGTTTAACTTAATTAAAAATTCTTTAACTCCAAGCCATTCAAGATAATTCTTCGCAGCCAGAATTAATTCCGCATCGCTTGCACCGGATGTTGTGTTCAACATTTCAACACCAATTTGATGAAATTGGCGTTTCCGGCCGGCTTGAGGGCGTTCGGCACGAAACATCGGGCCCAAATAATAAACCTGCATCGGCTCGCTATCGGGCCTTACCAACTGATGTTCTAACGCTGAACGGACGACACTGGCGGTCATTTCGGGACGGAGAGAAATCTGACGGCCTCCGCGATCCTCGAAGCTGTACATTTCTTTATGAATGATATCGCTCGCTTCTCCAATCGAACGGACAAAAAGGCCGCTCAATTCAAGAATGGGTGTTCGAATTTCACGGAAACCATGGGCTTCGAAAAATCGGCGGGTTCGCTCTTCGAGAACTTGCCATTTCTCAATCTCGGGCGAAACAATATCATCCATTCCCTTCAGACTTTGAAATTTCATCGGTTCACCTCTGAAATTTGAACTATCACTGATTTGACAAAAGTCATTTTCCAATGCGCCATAGTTCCGTCACTCTTATCTCGGGAACCTTGGGGAAGGATAACGGGAAGGATAACCAACTCGATTAAAAACGTTTTCGTTTACGAGCCGTTCGCTGCTTGCGTCTGCGTTTCTCGCTTGGCTTTTCATAATGTTTCCTAGCCTTCAGAACTTTAAGGATTCCTTCACGCTCGATTTTTTTCTTAAGACGCCTTAATGCTTTATCGAGTGGCTCATTTTCTCCTACACGAACTTCAGTCACTTTAACCACCTTTCTAATTTTAAGTTTTGAATATTATACGTTCTTCCGTTTTTTTGTCAAGACAGACAACCGCCGTAAATGATTCTAAATTCACAAGATAGGACACCATTCTTGTCGTCTCGTCATTGACAGTATCTTGACAATCCATTATAGTACAGCATTATGTTTAGCCTTGCTACAGAAATAACCTATTACGTTCGAAGTTTTGTGAGATTCCTCTATCCGCCTTACTGCGCAATCTGCCAAAAAGTGCTTTCGCTTGATGAAACTCATATTTGCTATTCATGCGAGAAAAAAATAACTCCTATCCAAGCACCCTGCTGCAGAAGGTGCTCGCATCCATTACCGGCTTACGGGCCCTCAACGGTTCTGTGCCAATCTTGCCGGTCAAACCGGCCGTATTTCGATCGGGGATTCTCCTTAATTTCGTATGATGACCAGTCAAAAGAAATCTTTCATCAAGCTAAATTCCAAAAAAAGCCGTGGCTGTTCGACGCCTTTCGCGTTAATGTAAAAAAGTTTTCGCAAGACGAAACCATGGCAAGTTACGATATGATTATCCCTGTCCCCCTGGATTCAAGGCGCGAACATGATCGGGAATTTAATCAGGCAGATTTAATTGCACATATGCTGATCCGGCAAATGGGGTTAAAAATTCCGGTCAAAAAATTACTCAAAAAAAATAAAATAACAAAACCTCAAAGTCAACTTCATCGCCTTGAACGGCTGCACAATCTTAAAAATGCTTTTTCTGTCCGGAATTCAAAATCCATTCAAAATAAAAGCGTCCTGCTCGTAGATGATATCATTACCACAGGAAGCACCCTGAACGAATGCGCGAAATTGCTGAAAGAGCATGGTGCGGCGCGAGTTGACTTTTTCACTTTGGCACGGGCTCAAACCATATGAAAACCTTGGACCGTTACTTGTTTAAACAATTATTAATTCCAATTATTTTTTGCACCTTCACATTGATTTTTCTCGTGTTTGTGGCAGATCTTTTTGACAAATTAGATGATATGCTGAAAAACAAAGCAGATATGATTCATATCCTGCAATACTACATTTTAATCACTCCGCAAACGTTTGCGTCAATCATTTCATGGGCTTCATTACTAGCCACCATGTTTGTTCTCTCAAATCTCAACTTCCATAATGAAATTACGGCCATGAAAGTCTGCGGACTCGAAATTACTTCAATTATCCGCCCAATTTTATTTGTCGGGCTTGGAATCGGCGTCATAGCATTTATCGTCAACGACAAAATAGTCCCTACCACAAGCCGCCTGGCAACCTCCATTTTAGAAAAAGAAATTGAAAAGAAAGAGTCTGCAAATCAACGCGAAATTTTTAGTAATGTCACGTATTTCGGCGGCGGGAACCGGCTTTATTTTGCAAGATCTTTTGATCCCGAAATTAAACAACTATCCGACTTCATCATTCTTTGGCTGGATGATCATAAGCAGGTCAAGAAAAAAACCACCGCTCAAAAAGCAATCTGGACCGGTTCAGAATGGGAATTGCATCAGGCAACTGATTACAGCGTTGACCGTTCGACACAGATGATGGGCGAACCCGTATTTGCACGGACAGCCGTTTATCCGGAAATTCAAGAGACTCCGGAAGAATTCATTAAAGCCGTGAGAGAAAGTGAAAACATCAGTTATCATGAATTAAAAGAATATATCAAAAAAATGAAAGAAAACGGGGTTAGACTTTCGTCAGAAGCCGTCGATCTCCAATATAAATTAGCTGCCCCATGGCAAAGTTTTGTGGTCATACTTCTAACGATTCCGATTCTCGCCAAAACAGCAACACGTCGAACCATTGCGATGAACATCCTTATTTGCATCGGAGTCATTTTCCTTTATCACGTACTTGGAGCTGTTATGCTCGCGATGGGGAAAGCGGGAAAACTTTTTTCGATGGTTAGCGCGTGGGGACCCACTTTCGCGTTTGCGAGTGGCGCATTTTTTTTCATGGAACGCGCAAACGATTAAAATAGCGTTGAATGTTAAACTTAAAACTTAATATCGATAATGCTCAGGCTTGAACGGCCCCTTCTTTAGAACTCCCAAATATTGCGCTTGCTTGTCGGTAAGCACTTCAAGTTTTACTCCGAGTTTCCCCAAATGAAGACGCGCAACTTCTTCATCCAATTGTTTCGGCAGCCGGTAAACTTTATTTTCATACTTTTGGCGGTTCGCAAACAATTCAATCTGTGCAAGAACCTGATTCGTAAAAGAAGTACTCATCACGAAAGAAGGATGTCCTGTTGCACAACCCAAATTCACCAGTCGGCCGGACGCAAGCAATATAATGCAATGTCCGTCGGGAAAAATATACTTATCGACCTGCGGCTTGATATTGAGTTTCTTGATCCCCGGAAATCCTTCAAGCGACGCAACATCAATTTCAATATCAAAATGCCCGATATTGCAAACAATCGCTTCATCCTTCATTCGTTTCATATGTTCAATGGTAACGATATCGCAATTTCCCGTTGCCGTGACAAAGATATCCGCCTCTTTAACCGCTTCACTCATGGTTGTCACTTCATAACCTTCCATCGCCGCTTGGAGCGCGCAAATCGGGTCAATTTCCGTAATTAATACTCGCGCACCAAACCCTTTCATCGATTGAGCGCATCCTTTTCCGACCTCACCATAACCGGCTACGACCACCACTTTTCCGGCAACCATCACATCCGTTGCCCGCTTAATTCCGTCCGCAAGCGATTCACGGCAACCATACAAATTATCAAATTTCGATTTCGTCGCCGAATCATTTACATTAAATGCGGGACACTTGAGTTTTCCGTCCGTTTCCATCCGGTGGAGGGCATGAACACCCGTTGTTGTTTCTTCCGAAATCCCGAGAACATCTTTCATTAAATTTGCGAACCGATCTTCATGCAGCATTCGCGTCAAATCTCCGCCGTCATCGACAATCATGTTCGGACCTTTTCCATCCGGCCAATGAATCGTTTGCTCAATACACCAGTCATATTCTTCAAGGGTTTCGCCCTTCCAAGCAAACACGGGAATCCCACGAGCAGCAATCGCGGCAGCGGCATGGTCCTGAGTAGAGAAAATATTGCAGGATGACCATCTGATTTCTGCGCCCAACTCAATGAGCGTTTCAATCAGCACCGCCGTTTGAATGGTCATATGCAGGCAACCGGCAACACGCGCTCCTTTCAAGGGCTTTAATTTCCCATATTTTCCTCGGAGCGCCATCAGCCCTGGCATTTCTTTCTCTGCCATATCAATTTCTTTCCGTCCCCAGTCGGCGAGCGAAATATCTGCTACTTTATATTTCATTTCCGTTATTTTCATTGATCATCCTCTTTTGCCTTTTGAATTTTTATATCCCGCATCTCGTAAAATTGCTTATTTCTTTTCCAATTTTTTTTTCAGCTCTTCAGCTTTATCTGTTTTCTCCCATGTAAACCCGTCTTCATTCCGGCCAAAATGTCCGTAAGCTGCCGTTTTGAGATAAATAGGCCGCAAGAGATTGAGTGTTTTGATAATGCCACGAGGTGTAAAATCAAACATGTTACGTATCACTTTTGTAATTTTTTCATTCGCAACCGTACTGGTTCCGAACGTATCCACCATAATTGATACCGGTTCGGCAATGCCAATCGCGTAGGACACTTGAAGTTCGCAACGCTTGGCAATTCCGCTGGCAATAATATTTTTAGCAACATAACGGGCAAAATACGCTGCCGAGCGGTCCACTTTAGAAGGATCTTTCCCGCTAAACGCACCTCCGCCATGACGGCCTAATCCGCCATACGTATCCACAATAATTTTCCGGCCCGTAAGCCCCGTATCTCCGTGCGGCCCGCCAATCTCAAACCGCCCCGTCGGATTAATATAAATTTTCACATCCGAATCCCGAAGGTTTTTAGGAATCACGTATTCAATCACATGCTTTTTCAAATCCTTCGCAATGGTATTATACGCCACATCACCGTCATGTTGAGCGCTCAACACCACCGTATCAACACGTACCGGAACGCCGTCGTCATATTCCAAAGTCACTTGGCTTTTTGCATCTGGCCGAAGATACGGCAATTCTCCGCGTTTTCTGATTTCGGCTAATCGGCGCAATAAACGGTGCGCCATCACAATCGGCATCGGCATCAATTCCGGCGTTTCATTCGTCGCATAACCAAACATCATGCCCTGATCACCGGCTCCCCCCTTATCAACCCCCATCGCAATGTCGGGAGATTGCTGTTGAATCGACGTTAACACTCCGCATGTTTTATAATCGAAGCCGTACTCTGCATTATCGTAACCAATCTCGCGAATGACATTTCGCACCACAGACGGAATATCCACATATGCTTCCGTAGTCACTTCTCCGCCGACCAAAACAATCCCCGTCGTTACAAAAGCTTCACACGCCACACGCGATTTCGGGTCCTGTTTTAAAAATTCATCCAAAATGGCATCTGAAATTTGATCGCACATCTTATCCGGATGTCCTTCGCTCACCGATTCAGACGTAAATAAATGTTTCTCTTTCTTCACTGTTAGACTCCCTTCTAAATAGTCATTTGTTCTTGCGAAAGGCTGTACCGTTTTTCCGCAAAAATGTTTTTATTTTAAATTTTCAAAATATTGATTTGCAGTTTGGTATGAATTGATATCGCCGATATCAAACCATGTCCCGCCAAAACGAAAAGCATACAATGGCGCATGCTTAATAAACCATGACAAATAAAAACCCGGCGCATCCGGATTCTGATTATTTTCAAGATACCGTGCTACAAAAGGCAGCGTTTCTTTCGGAAAAAAATAAACGCCCATGGACGCAAGTAAGGTCGACGGATTTTTCGGTTTCTCAAAAAACTCAGTAATTCTGCCTGAAGAATCTGTTTTAATCAACCCGTATTTTTGGGCTAATTCGCGGCTCTTCACTTCGTAAACACCCACCGACGCTCCGGGGCTTTTCTGCCGCGAACCCTCAACAAAATCCTTCAGCCCTTCATCAAATAAGTTGTCACCGGCAAGAAGTAAAATATCATCGTTTACCTTCGCCTGATCGAGCCCAAGCTTCAGATCCCGGATCGCACCCAGCCTGTGATCATTATCCATCGTCTGATCATTGACAACCGTCACTTTCCAAGGCAATTTTGAAAGATTTTTCCATTCAATAAAATTCTGATAAAACCGCCCGTTCGAAATCAAAACGACTTCGTTGAGTTCTTTTATCGGTTCAAACTTTTCAATGACATAATTAATGAGCGGTTTCCCGGCAATGGGCAAAAGCGGTTTTGCCTGATTCTCGGTTAAAGGGTAAAGCCTCGTCCCAAAACCGGCACATAAAAGTATGGCTTTCATCGGATCGTTCCCTTTTTTAATTCCTGCTTGAGATAATTAATTGAATGAATAGGCGTAGGGTCTACCTGATAAAGCAATGCCAAATACAAACTGACCCAATCGCCCAAATGCACAGTCGCCAACATTCTCGCTAAAAGACCTTTCCCTTCCGAAAACACCTCCAAAACATCCACGCCTTCTTTTCGAATCAAATCTCGCGTTAAATTCATCCGGGCTTGAATCGAAGCATGATCATCTTGATCTCTCAATAATATCATAATCAAATTTTTCCGTAAAGAATGGGCCTGTGAGCACCACCCCTCTAATTCATTATGATTCATCTCGGGAAAAACATTATGAAAAGAAAGAACTTTCGAATTTTCTTCAAACTGAGAACGCCACCGCAAAGCCACAACATCAAAGTGGTCGATCCCGGCATATACCGCTGGAATTTTTTTATAACATTGAAACGCGATTTGCTTTGCTTTATTTTTCTCGATAGGGATTTCTGTCCCGTATTGATTTTTCGAAAGAATATCAATCAATTCATAAGCCTCTTGAATTTCTTTAAGCTTGCCCTGGTTGACAAAACCCAATTTCGCCAAAACACATAAAATAGGAATGATTAAATAACCCAGCGCAGTTCGTGGAGGTAAACCGCCGGGAAGTTTAATCAACGGAGAACCGCGCATTTTCGCCCGCTCTTCCAATTCACCGCCCGAAGTGATGACAAGCAGTTTTGCTTTTCGGACAAACGCTTCGTCAAAAGCGCAAAGACATTCTTCCGTATTACCCGAATAGCTACTTAAAATCACAAGCGTCGAATCATCAACAAACCCGGGCAAATGATAGCTACGATTGATTGAGATTGTAATCGGGCAATCCTGAGACAGGTAACTCCGGATAAAATCTCCGCTGATTCCGGATCCGCCCACACCGCTAAAGACAATCCGTTCAATCTTCCGGTCAAACTCACATTCGAAATTCCGGCCGATCACTTCGGCTGCTTTCAGCTGATTCGAAAATTCATAGATGAGCGTACGCATTCCATGTTGATCAATTGCTTCTATGGTTTCTTTTTGATCTAACACACGCATGGAAGGCCCGATCACTCCTCAAAGAGTTCCGGCAAAATCGTTTTCATCCTGCTTTTCACAAAATGCTTAATTTCCTCGCCGGTCGTCAATTCAGTGGCTTTTTTCGCAAAATCCTGCGCATCTTTGAAGCTGACTGAGCGAATCGCTTTTTTTACGGTCGGTAAAGCAAACGGGCTCATACTGAGCTCATCGATGCCTAACCCAAGCAAAAGAACTGCCATACCCGGATCAGCAGCCATTTCCCCGCAAACACTTGTTGGAATTTGTGCCGCTTTCGAATTTTCAATCACTTGACGAATCAACCGGATAATCGCAGGATGCGTTGGCTCATAAAGATAAGCGATTTTGGGATTAATCCGGTCAACCGCAAGCGAATATTGAATAAGGTCATTTGTGCCAATTGAAAAAAACTTAGCTTCTTTTGACAAAATATCACTCGTAATGGCGGCAGACGGGATTTCAATCATAATTCCGACGTCTATCTGATTATCAAACGCAATTTGTTCATTCCTCAGTTCTTGTTTCGCCTGTTCGAGAATTTCATTTGCCCGCCGAATTTCCTGGACATTGGAAACCATCGGGTACATCACTTTTAAATTTCCATGAACGCTGGCGCGTAAAATTGCCCGTAACTGGGTTTTAAAAATTTCAACTTCAGACAAACAAAAACGGATCGCCCTCCATCCCATAAACGGATTCATTTCCTGAGGCATATCTAAAAACGAAAGAAATTTATCGCCACCCAAATCCAGCGTTCGAATAATCACGGGACTCGGCGCAAGCTTTTCGACAACAATCCGGTAAGCCTCATATTGTTCTTGCTCATTCGGAAGATCGCGCCGGTTCATATAAAAATATTCTGTCCGATAAAGCCCGATCCCTTCGGCGCCGTGCGCTAGAACGGAAGGAATTTCGTCCGGGAATTCAATGTTCGCTTCCAATCTGATGCGGTGGCCATCCAATGTTTCGGCGGGAAGAGACTTCAACTTATCCAGTTCGGAGACGAGTTGGACGAACCGTCGCTCCTGTTGACTATAATTTTCGATCGTAGCCAAATCAGGTTCAACGATGAGAATTCCACGATGTCCGTCCACGATAATTTGATTGCCCGTGACAATATCCGTACTAACGGTATCCAAACCCACCACAGCCGGAATTTCAAGGGAACGCGCCATAATTGCCGTATGCGAAGTCGGGCCGCCGATATCCGTCACAAAAGCAATCACATGTTCGCGATCCATCATGGCCGTTTCTGTCGGTGCCAAATCATGCGCCACAACAATCACTTTTTCCTTAAGGCCGATCAACGAATCTTTTTCTTTCCCGAGAAGATTTTGCATCACACGGCGTCCGACGTCACGGATATCCGCCACACGCTCCCTGAGATACTCATCCTGAATCTGAGAAAAAGCCCGGAAATATCTTTGAATGATGAGCGAAAATGCGTATTCAGCGCCAACTTTTTCTTCTTTGATTTTCGAAATCACGTCTTCAATCAATGTGCGGTCTTCCAAAATGAGAAGATGCGCACTGAAAATATCCGAATGCTCGTGGCCGAGTTTATTTGCTATATTTTTTCGAATGCGCACTAAGTCCGCGCGCGTTTTGGTAAGCGCCTCTTCAAACCGGACGACTTCACGCGGGATATCCTCCGTTCCGACTTGAGATTTAGGAACCGCAAAAAAATCCTCACTATGAAGGACCAGCGCTTTTCCCATCGCAACACCAGGAGATACGGGAATTCCGTGATATCGTTTCATCATCAACCTTTACTCTTTTTCTCCGAAATTATCTTCAAATAATTTCGTAAGTTCATCCATAGCCTTTTTCGCATCGGAGCCAATAGCTTTAATTATAATCCGACTGCCCGGCCCCGCTGCAAGCATCATGATCCCCATAATCGATTTTCCGTTCACTTTTTGTTTTCCTTTTTGAACGATGAAATCACACTCATATTTATTGGCTGTTCGAACAAATAAAGAAGCCGGTCGCGCATGAAGACCGAGCTTGTTGTTGACCGTAAACTTTTTTTCGACTACGGGCAACGCGTCCGGATATTTTGCTTCCTTAGCGGTTTCTTTTATGATTTCTTTTTCTTTCATCGTCATCCTTATTTCTTCAAGACTTCAAAATATTGATCAAACAATGCCTTTGCCAATTTCACAGGATCATGCCGGATTTGCTCATCAAGCTTTAAGACTTCCCGTCCAATAATTTCATACCCCATACTCTTGATTTTTGAAATATTATTTTCAACCGGAAATGATTCTTTCTCGTGATATTTATCCAGCAATTCCTTCGGTATTTTTTGAACATTAACGAAACAAGCATCTACAATCCGCGGATCCGTATGTTCAATCAAAGTTTGAATATGGTCTGCCGCCGTAAAATGTTCGGTTTCGCCCGGTTGAGTCATCACGTTAATCACAAAAATTTTATATGCGTCCGACTCAAGGATGCCATCCCTGATATCTTTGATCAAAAGATTCGGGATGATGCTGGTATAAAGGCTCCCTGGCCCCATAATAATTAACTCTGCCGTTTCAAGAGCTTCAATAACCTCTTCAGTCGCCCGGGCATTTTCCGGTTTTAATTGAATGCGGCGAAGCGGCTTTCGGACGGCTGTAATAGAAGTTTCTCCTTCTGCCGTCGATCCGTCCTTAAACTGACCGACCAAAGTCACTTTGTCTAACGTGGACGGCAATACGCGTCCGCGAATCGCAAGCACTTTGCTTGATTCACGGATTGCTTTCTCAAAATCTCCGGTAACCATCGAAAGAGCCGTAATAAATAGATTCCCAAAGCTATGCCCTTTAAGCCCTTGGCCTTCGGTAAAGCGATATTGAAATAAATCGCGTATTAAGGGCTCGGCATCAGCAAGCGCTACTAAACAGTTCCGGATATCTCCCGGAGGTAAAATATCAAGCTCATCCCGGAGCCGTCCTGAACTTCCGCCGGTGTCAGTAACAGTCACAATAGCCGTAATGTTATTCGTAAACATTTTAATTCCGGAAAGCAATACACTAAGCCCCGTTCCTCCTCCGATCGCAACCACACGCGGGCCGCGCGCTAAATAATCACGTTTCCGGCTCTGATAAACAATGTTGACTAAATCATCCTGGGCAAGAGGCATTAAAGCACGAACAAAAATACGGACAATTTGTTTTAGGGACGTATAAACGAGAAAAATCCCGACCATTAAAAACGCTGTGGCAAAACTGGCAAGCAAAACGCTATGTTGCGCAATCGATTTGACAGCCGAAAATCCGACAATAACCATCATCCCGATTCCAAAAACCGCCAGGATCACCCAACGCTTAATTCCGATTCCGGGATATAACCATTTAAAGAATTTCATTTCTGTAAACCTAATTTCTCAGTCTTCAGTTTCATTGTTTCTATTAACTTTTGATTGAATTCCTGCGCAGGGTGGACGCCCATCACTTTCAGCCTCTGATTTAACGCAGCCGTTTCCACCAAAATCGGGATATTTCTTCCGGGCCGAACCGGAATAATTAAATGGGGAATTTTAATCCTTAAAACATCGTATGTTTTTTCTTCCAACCCCAGCCGCTCATATTCCCGTTCACGCTCCCAATGTTCAAGCGTCACAGCAAGGTCAATCCGTTTGCGGTGGCGAACAGCACCAACACCAAAAATAGCTTTGATATCAATAATTCCAAGGCCTCGAATTTCCATGTGATACATGAGCATATGATTCGAAGCCCCCATCAGAATCCGGTTCTCACGGCGGATTTCAACAATATCATCAGCCACGAGCCGGTGTTTCCGTTCGATCAATTCCAGAGCGCATTCGGATTTTCCGACTCCGCTTTTTCCCATAATCAGCGTTCCGATTCCGTAAACGTCAAGCAACGTCGCGTGCATACTCAGTTCCGGAGAACCGGCCGCCTCGATAAAAACGGTAACTTGACTTGCAACACGCGACGTCCGGTACGGCGACCGTAAAATCGGGATTTTTGCTGCAATGGCCTGCTCGACAAAATCATCCGGGATCGTTTGCTGTTTTGTCACAATCATGCACGGAATCCGATACGAAAAAAAATTTTTCAAATTTTTGACTCGCTCGATACCTTTCAATTTTTTCAAATAACCAATCTCGGTCTTCCCTAAAATTTGAACGCAATCGAACGCAAAATAACCATAGTAACCAGATAGGGCAAGCCCGGGCCGGTTGATTTCTGCTGAATGAATCTTTCGGGCGAGAGTCACACTCGGCGTGATGACAGTTAATTTCAGTTCTTCCTTAAGCCCGTCAAATAATTCCTGAACAGAAAGATATGCCATGATCCTATCCGGTTTGAAATAATCTTACTGTTTTCTGTCTTCTTCGGTCTTAATTAAATTATAAACTTCCTCGGGTGTTTTGCATTTGCGAATCAGCATGCAAAAATAGGTATCTCGAAGCAAGCGGGAAATTTGCGCAAGTGCTTTTAAATGTGGCCCGGCACAATCTTTCGGAGCAACCAAAAGAAAGAAAATATATACAGGCTCACCGTCAAGCGCATCAAAGTTCACTCCTGATTTACTGATCCCTAATACGGCTGTGAGCTTTTCTACTTTGTCTGTCTTGCCGTGAGGAATGGCGATTCCTTGCCCGATTCCGGTGGAACCCAAATTTTCCCGTTCCAACAATGCTTTCACAATACTTTTGGGATCCCCGATATCGATCACATTCGCCAACGCATCCACCAGCTCTTTGAGGACATCCTCCTTTTTAATGGCTGTTAGGCCTATTTTTACACCTTGCACATTGAGAATCTCAGAAATCTTCATTCATTTCCTCCTATAACTAAATTGACTCTTTCGAATAACTCGAATTTCGTCGTTAGAATAATACCGTTAACTTTAATCAAAACTTCTTTTACACCAAAACAAAACGCTCGCCTAAATAAATTTCACGAGCCCGTTTATCGCTCGATAAAAACTGCGACGTTCCGGAAACCTCGATTTTTCCCTCACACATAATATACGCGCGATCGGTAATCGATAGCGTTTCGCGTACGCTATGATCCGTCAGTAAAATACTTAATCCCTGAGTTTTCAGTCTCTTAAGAATTTTCTGGACCTCAAACACGGCAATGGGATCAACACCGCTGAACGGTTCATCGAGCAAAATGAGAGAAGGATTCGTCACGAGCGCACGGGTAATTTCAAGACGCCGCCTCTCGCCTCCCGAAAGTGTATAAGCTTTGTTTTTCGCCAAATGCGCGATATCGAGTTCTTCAAGGAGCCGTTTCAATCTTTTATCCCGTTCGACCTGCGGAATGTCCAACGTTTCCAAAATGGCCATAATATTTTCTTCAACAGTCAATTTGCGAAAGATAGAAGGCTCCTGCGAAAGATACCCCACTCCCAGCCGCGCGCGTTTATACATCGGAAGATTGGTAATATCTTCACCACGGAAAAGAATTTTACCGGACTCCGACCGAATCACGCCGACAATCATATAAAAGGTCGTGGTTTTCCCCGCCCCGTTTGGGCCAAGCAAACCAACAATTTCCCCCCGGGAAATATTGACTGACACCTGGTTTGCAACCGTACGACCTTTGTAACTTTTTGTTAGTGCTTGCGTTTCTAATAGATACAAAGTCTCTCTCCCCGATTAAAATTATAAAATATTCGCTTTATCTTTTTCTGAATATTTTTCTTCCGCAACATATTCGGTTTCAACATCACCACCCAGCACGACTCGACCTTCCTTAGCAAGATAAACCGCGCTATCACTATAGGTTTTATTACCTTCCTTGCTTTCAATGATGACATTCCCGCGCGCGACCATTTTCGAAACCTGCTTCAATTCCTTATCATAATAAACATCCATAAAATCCGACTTAAGGGTTCCCCTGTCATCAACAGCTTGCACATTCTTTTTGAAAAAAGCGACGTTTCGTTTGTAATCAATTTCAAGCGGCCCATCGGAAGTAATAATGGTGGGCTTTTTCGTTTCTGAATCCGGATTCTGAATCATCACCGTGACATTCTTTTTAAAATGGACTCTTTCCATTTGTGAATCGCTTTCGGCACCGGTTCCTTTGATACTAATATTGTCCTTTTTTACATTCGCCACTTCCTGCGTTTCAAGCCGCTTATCCGAAGGAAAAATATCCAATTCATTGGTCATTAAGCGGGTTCCTGTTTCCGTGGTCGCGACAACATTTTCTTTAAGTTTAACCTGACTGGTACTCCGATTAAAATCTCCTTTATCCGCAGTAATGGTAACGGGTGAATCTTCCGCATAGGCTTTTGCAATCACATTAATCAATTTCACATTTTGGGCTAAAATATCCGCAGAATCTCCTTCGATCTCCAATTCTTTTGAACCGCTGGAATTATATTTTGAAAATGAAAAACTATAAACTTTCTGGGCAACATCATTTTGCAGCGTTTCTGAAATCGGCTCTCCACCTTTATTTCCCGTTACAATCCGATACAACAGCTTAAATTGAACCAAGGCGATATAGGCAACCACTAACAATACAGCAACCATCAAAAACTTTTTTACCATTACGAAATCCTTTCCAAACTCTTTATCTCTTCCGGCTTTTCTTGCGTCTTCCAGCGGTTGTGCATCCACGCCCACTGGTCCGGATACCGTCGAACAAACTTTTCAACCGCAGCTGACCATTGCTCGGTCATCCGATGAATTGCTTCTTCTTTCGGCATATTTTCTATCGGAAGAATCGGTTTTTCAATGTACATCCGATAATGGTTTTTTTCATGAATCATAAACATGGGAACGATCCACGACCCTGTCGCTAAAGATATCTTAGCGGGAGCTGTCGGTGTCCACGCGGGCCGCCCCAAAAAATCCACAAATATGCTGTCCAGCTTTTCAACGTCCTGGTCAGGAACAATTCCGATAATTCCATTTTTCTTCAGAACCGAAATGATCTGTCGAAGTCCGCCATCCCGGTAAATCGTGCCAAACCGTCCATATTTTCTAAGTGAAACCAAAACTTTATCAAACGGCTCGTAATAAATTTTTCGCGCAATAACCGCTACCATCCGATCCGGAAATAAATTCATCACAAATGCCGCAACCAGTTCCCAATTACCTATATGCGCACTTAACCCTATGACTCCATGGCTTTGTTTGGCTGCCATCTCGAGGTTTTCTATTCCTTCGCAATACGGCACCAACTGTTCGATTCGCTTCGGACTCAATTTCGGAAACTGGAAAACATCTACCGCTGTCTTGGCTAAATTGATAAAAATCTTCGGAGCAACGCAGTTAAGTTCGGCCGTCGTTAGTTCGCTTCCAAGCGTTTCCCGCAAATTCTTCTTAATTTTCGCCTGTTCCTTGGGCAATACCAAAGATGCGGTATATCCGATAACATCCGCAAGGAAATAGCCCACAAGGCGGGGTAAGATCAAAATAACATGTCTTACGATTTCGAGCAACACATATAAAACGAACCGATATGGTTTATTCTTACTCAAAGATCAACCTCTTTAAAAGTAAACGGCCAAAGATTCTCATACAAATCCTGCATTTAATAGATCCTGGACATCCAAAAGGCCAACCGCTTTTCCATATTTATCCACTACCGGCAATTCATCAATCCGTTTATCCCGAAGAATCTGCAATGCTTCCGCCGCAAGTTTATCTTCTATAATTGCCATTGGTCTTCTTGTCGAAAATTTTTCAACTGGCTCTTTTAAAATGGCGATTCCATATTCCTCAAGATGCCGGCGAAGATCACCGTCCGTAAAAATTCCCTCCAGTTTTCCGTTCCGATCGACAATCGAACAGGAACCTGCGCGAGCACTCGTAATCTGCAAAAGCACTTTCTGAACGGTTGTTTTCCCCGAAACGACGGGGTTCGATTTCCCCCGCCGCATCAAATCTTTCACTTTCAAAAGTTTCCTTCCAAGACTACCTCCGGGATGTAAAAATGCAAATGCTGCTTCATGAAAATTTTTGCGTTTGGCCAAACAAATCGCAAGGGCATCTCCCATCGCCAAAGCAGCTGTTGTTGACGCCGTCGGCGCCAAATTCCACGGACAGGCCTCCTTTTTCAGCCCGACGTCCAGAACCACATCCGAATGAACCGCCAATGTAGACTTTTTGTTTCCAGTCATGGAAATCAGTTTCGCCCCGATTTTTTTGATGGTCGAAAGGAGCCGCGTAATCTCTTCCGTCTCACCGCTATTTGAAATCGCAAGCACAATATCTTTTTTCGTCACCATTCCCAAATCCCCGTGAATCGCTTCGGCCGGGTGCAGAAAAAGGCTTGGCGTTCCTGTTGATGACATCGTTGCAGAAATTTTCCGGCCGATGAAACCCGGCTTTCCCATCCCCGTCACCACAACCCGGCCCGAACAATTTTGCATAAGATCGAGCGCTTTTTCAAAATTGGAATCAAGGCGCGAAATGAGTTCTTTAATCGCCTGCGCTTCGATTTGAAGAATTTTTTTTGCCAACAACTGATCTTGCTTCATGGTTCCATCCACTGGTTAACTTCCGACCGGCGCCGCTTCGCGGATTTCCTTAAGAACCGCCAACAAATCTTTCAACATTGACAATTTCAGGCTGTTCGGCCCGTCCGATTTTGCTTTGGCCGGATTTTCATGAACTTCCAGAAAAATCGCATCGACACCGGCCGCCACAGCGCAACGCGCAAGGGTCGGAATGAATTCCGATTGACCGCCTGAGGCATTCCCAAGGCCACCCGGAATTTGAACGGAATGCGTCGCATCAAAAATAACCGGATATCCAAGCCCTCGCATGATCGGAACCGATCGAAAATCACTCACCAGATTTGAATATCCGAATGAAGCGCCTCGCTCGGTCAAAAGAATCTTCTGGCTCCCCGCCGCTTCTATTTTATGAATCACATGGATCATGTCCCACGGCGACACAAACTGGCCTTTTTTCACATTGACGATTTTTCCGGTTTTCGCAGCGGCAACCACGAGATCCGTTTGCCGGCACAAAAACGCCGGGATTTGGATAATATCAAGTACTGCTGCGGCTTCGTTTGCTTCTTCAACGGAATGCACATCACTCAACACAGGAATCAGGAATTCATCCTTCACTCGTTTGAGAATCCTCAATCCTTCCTTGAGCCCCGGCCCGCGAAAAGAATCAATCGATGTCCGATTGGCTTTGTCATAGCTTGCTTTAAATATGTATGGAATTTCTAACGATCTTGCGATTGCGGCAATTTTCTCGGCATGACGTAAAACTTCCTTCTCCCCCTCAATAACACAAGGACCCGCAATCAAAACAAACCCATTCGGATCGCCAAAAACAATTTCGCCTAATTTAATCTTTCGAAGGGCTTTCATCAATCAGCCTACCTGTTCCGTTGTCGCAAGCGGACGCTCAACGCCGCCTTTTTTTAATTTCATCGCATTCCCAACAAAATCACGGAACAAAGGATGAGCTTCGTCGGGCTTTGATTTAAATTCAGGATGAAATTGACACGCCACAAACCATGGATGATCTTCGAGCTCAACAATTTCCACAAGTTTCCCACCCTGATAAACACCTGAAATTCGCATTCCGCTTTTTTGAAACGCTTCTTTATATTTATTATTAAACTCGTAACGATGGCGATGCCGCTCCGAAATTTCATCCACACCATAAGCTTTATAAGCCAGACTATCTTTCTTCAGCTCGCACGGATAGGCCCCAAGCCGCATGGTTCCGCCCATATCAACAACTCTTTCTTGTTCTTCAAGCAAGCTAATGACAGGATACGGAGTTTTCAGGTTAAATTCCGTTGAATGCGCATTTTTTAAACCGGCAACGTTGCGCGCAAATTCAATCACCGCACATTGCATGCCCAGACAGATTCCTAAAAACGGAATTTTATTTTCCCTAGCATATCGAATCGTTTCAATTTTTCCCTCGATTCCGCGAGAACCAAACCCCCCGGGGACTAGAATTCCGTCTAACCCTTTGAGTTTTTGATCAATATTGTTTTTCTTGAGATGTTCCGAATTAATTTTTCTGATATGGACATGCGCGTCATGATGAATACCCCCGTGAACAACCGCCTCATAAATCGATTTATAAGCGTCTTGAAGTTCAATGTATTTTCCGACCACACCAATCGTCACTTGATTCTTCGGCTCCAGGACCCTTCTGACAACATAATCACGCCAATCATTCAAATTCCCGGCGCGATAATCCATATGAAGCATATGGCAAATGACTTTGTCCAAACCTTGTTCTTGAAATAACAATGGAACTTCATAAATAGTCCGGGCGTCGCGCGCTTCAATCACCGCTTCGGAATCAACGTCACAGAACAGCGCAATTTTCGATTTCAAATCCTTTGTCAGTCGCTTTTCTGTCCGGCATAAAAGGATATCGGGCTGAATACCGATTTCACGCAATGTCCCCACACTGTGCTGTGTCGGTTTTGTTTTTAATTCTCCGGCTGCCCGAATGAAAGGAACGAGCGTCAAGTGAACAACAATTGCATTTTCCCGTCCGACTTCATGACGAAATTGCCGGACCGCTTCGAGAAACGGGAGCGATTCAATATCACCGACCGTTCCTCCAATTTCAGAGATGACCACATCAATCCGTTTACCGCGCGTCACATTCCGAATGCGCTCTTTAATTTCATTGGTAATGTGCGGAATGACCTGAACCGTACCCCCCAGGTAATCACCCCGGCGTTCTTTTGCAATCACAGTGAAATAAACTTGTCCCGTCGTCAAATTACTCATCTTGCCAATGGGGCTGTTTGTGAAGCGTTCATAATGGCCAAGATCCAAATCGGTTTCGGCACCGTCATCGGTCACGTACACTTCGCCATGCTGATACGGATTCATCGTTCCGGGATCAACATTAATATAAGGATCCATTTTTTGAATCGCGATCCTTAGCCCTTTTGCCTCAAGAATTTTTCCAATTGACGCAGACGCAATCCCTTTCCCAAGGGACGAAACAACCCCTCCCGTAATAAAAATGTATTTAGGCATGAATTCCTCTCGATTCGTTTGGTTGCATCAAAATTTTTTCGACTTGTAAAAAATCTTCTTCGGTATCAACACCGATTGAATCGTATGCGGTCTCTACCACTTTAATTTTGAAACCATTTTCGATGGCCTTGAGTTGCTCCAGCTTCTCGCGCTGTTCGAGTTGTGACGACGGTAATTTGGGAAACTTAAGTAAAAAATCGCGCCGGTATCCGTAAATCCCAAGATGTTTGCAGTAACTTCCCAATTTCCCGTCGCGATCATGCGGAATCGGGGCACGCGAAAAATAAAGGGCCCATCCATCTTTTGTCTTGGTTAACTTCACTGCATTGGGATTTTTAAATTCGGCGGGATCATTTTTAAGAATATATGCGGTTGACATCAAACACGAAGGATCGACCTGGAGTGCTCGGACAACGGAATCAATGGTACTGGGATGCATCATCGGCTCATCCCCTTGCACATTCACCACGATATCACACTCGTACTTTTCCGCCACTTCCGCGATCCGCTCGGTCCCGCTTTGATGATCCACCTTCGTCAATATCGCATCGCCGCCAAACCGGGTCACACAATCTTTAATCAAAATATCGTCACAGGCAATCATCACGCGGGATAATGTCTTTGCACGTTTTGCATTCTCATACACCCATTGAATGAGCGGCTTATTTCCGATTTTCCGGAGAAGTTTCTCGGCTAATCGCGTTGATTTCAAACGGGCCGGAATCACACAAATAACTTCTGAATTATGCATGGGCAAGCACCATTTTTTTCAATTTCGGCTGATTGGCAATAATGGCTGAAATTAATTCCTCAGAAGTCACCGTTGCGGTTCCGAGTTTCCCGACGACAATACCGGCCGCATGATTCGAAATAAGAGCCGCTTCCTTCATCGAAGCACCGGCAGCCATCGCCATTGCCAGAACGGCAATCACGGTATCTCCGGCGCCGGAGACGTCATAAACCTCTTTCGCCATAGTCGGAATTTTTGTAATACTTCCGTCCCGTTCAAAAAGAAGCATTCCTTCTTCCCCTAATGTCATCAACATCGCTTGACTCGAAAAATGTTTGAGTAATGTTTTGCCGACCTCATGAAGGTCAGGTTTTTTTCCGTTTTCAACCGGACCATTCGCCTGAATATATGCCGCAATCGCTTCTTTCCGGTTCGGAGTCATAGCCGTCACACCGCGATAATAGGCAAAATGTTTTTCTTTCGGATCGACCAATACGGGCTTCTTCAATTTCTTCGCAACCTTCAGCACTTCAGTCAGCAACTTGGGAACAATTAAACCTTTTCCATAATCCTCAATGATCACCACATCCATTTCCGGCAAAGCCCGTCTCACATGATTCAGAAGCCGTTTTAAATCTTCATTTGAGATTTCCTGTGTATCTTCCCGGTCAAAACGAACCACCTGCTGTGAATGAGCCACCACGCGGGTTTTAAGCGTTGTTCTGCGATTCGCATCATAAATCACCCCGCCCGTCTCAACACCTTCGCGCCTCATCTCCCTCACAAGCATTCTGCCCCATAAATCCCGCCCTACCAAACCACAAGGGCTTACGTTTCCGCCAAGCGTTCGAATGTTATTCGCGACATTCAAAGCACCCCCCGGGACAAAGCTTTCCCGATTAACGCTCACTACCGGGACCGGCGCTTCGGGAGAAATCCGTTCGACAGAACCCCAGACAAACTCATCCAATATAAAATCTCCTATCACAAGAATTCTCGTCTGGGAAAACCGTTGGATAATGGTAAGAAGCCGTTCCTTGCTAAAATCTAAGAAACCATTAGAATTTTTTGCAACCTTTGTCTTTTTCATGTTACTCCGTTTGATGAAACAATTTACACACAAAATCTGACCTGAATATAAAGCTTGAGTGTATCATCCGCCCTTGTCCATGTCAATTAACGTAACTATATGCATGGATGGAATTTATAAATAATTTATAGAAAAATCCAAACGGCCCCCTTTTTCAATTAAAACTTTCACTCAAAAATAAAATTAAATTTGATACAATACAATCATGTTTTTTATCTTTAATTTAATAATGGAAAGGAATTACCTATGAGCTTAAAACAGATGACGCCTTTTGGTATTCGCTTATTTTTGATGCTTTTATTTTTGGGCTTCCTCGTTCCTAACTATTCTGCTTTTTCAGAAACAGCGGATATAAATACGGTCACATCTCTCGGCCTGAACGGCTATGATCCCGTTTCATATTTTCCCGAAAGCGACGGAAAAGTAATGCGCGGAAATTCCTACTATTCATACACTTATAATGGCACCGTGTACGAATTCTCCTCCGAAGCAAACTTGGACTCTTTCAAAATAGATCCGGAACGTTACCTTCCTAAATATGACGGTTGGTGCGCAACCTCGATGGCGTCAGGTAAGAAGATCTCAAGCCGGCCCACCCTGTTTGATGTTGAAAACGGGAAACTTTATCTTTTCTCAAAATTAACGGCTCAATTAGCTTGGAATTCCAAAAAGGACGAACTTATCTCCAGAGCGGATGAAAATTGGAAAAAAATGCAGATAGGTGAAAAATCAAGCACGTAAGAAAAATGCCGTTAATTGATAAGCGCAGAGAATTTAAACCATGAAAATCAGCGACTACTATAAAAAGAATAAATATACTTTTTCCTTTGAATTCTTTCCGCCCAAAAATGACACGGGTGAGAAAAAACTATTTGAAGCGGTTCGCGAGCTTAAAATACTTTCTCCCTCTTTCATTTCCGTCACTTATGGCGCAATGGGAACCACGCGCAATAACACCATTGGCCTTGTCAAACGAATCAAATCCGATATCGGAATCGAATCTGCCGCGCATCTAAGCTGTATTGCGCATACGAAACAGGAAATCGAAGCGATTCTGGCGGAACTCGTTTCTGACGGAATCGAAAACATTGTCGCTCTGAGAGGCGACATCCCGCAGGATCAACCGGATTTCAAATCACCCGAAAATGGGTTCCGTTACGCAGCGGACCTTGTCCGGTATATCCGGCAACATCCGAAGTATGGAAATCAATTTACAATCGCAGTCGCGGGCCATCCGGAATGTCATATTGAATGCACGGACAAAGAAAAAGACCTGGAACATTTAAGAATGAAAGTCGCTGAAGGCGCCGACATTGTGATTACACAACTTTTTTTCAGCAATCATGATTATTTTGATTTCGTTTCACGATGCAGAGCAGTCGGTATTTCACTCCCCATTGTTCCGGGCATCATGCCAATCACCAACGGCGCTCAAATCCAAAAATTCACGCGAGTCTGCGGCGCAAAGCTTCCAGCGAAAATCCAAAACGCAATTTTCCGATACGGCGATGATCAAGCGTCCATCGAAGCTTTTGGAACAGATTATGCGATCACGCAATGCGAAGAACTCCTCAGAAAAGGTGCCCCTGGATTACATTTCTATACGCTGAACAAATCTACCGCTACGAGGAAAATTTTTAGAAGCTTGAATCTTTCGGGGGTTTAAAAGGAAAGTTCAGGGCGCACTGCAAAAGGCAGCACGCCCTGAATATGAGGTTTAAGATCTACCACCAGTAAAGAACGACACTATCTTTTCCCACAAGTTCTTTTTTTCTCTAAAGGGCGAACGATTACGAGGTTTTCTGTCCCGAAACCGATCATAACGTCCACCTTTTCTAAATTTTTTACCTTGATCCTTTGGATTCGCGAAAGCCACTACGATACTGCGTCCCATCATTTCATGACCATTAAGCTCAATGGCTTTTTGAGCCGATTCGCTGTCCACCATTTCGACAAAGGCATACCCTTTGGGTTTCCCGCTCCATCGATCACGGATCAGTGTGACGGAATCCACAGACCCAACCGATTCAAAAAGCTGTTTCAGGTCCTCATTCGTCACTTTGAAATTCAAGTTGCCGACAAATATTCTCGTTTGCATGTTTCCTAACGCCTTTCTTGGTTCTTGATAACCACTTCAATGAAATTAACATCTGACCGGTCAAAAAACTACCAATCGCGTATATTCTATACATCTTGGATAAAAAAACCAGAATGATTTATAAAAAAGTTGATTTTGGGAGTTTGAGAGGAGAATTTTGAAGAAACGTAACTGGTTTATGCTTATACGGTTGCCAAGCTTTGAAGTCCTTTAAATTCAAGCATCTGAATTTAATTCTTCAGCAACCTCTTTCGTCTCCAAAGCCCGCGGCATTTGCTCAATGGGCTCAATCGTCGGAATGTCATCCGCTCCTGTCACACCAAGCTCCTTGAATTTCCGAAGACTGGGGAGAACCCGTCCCTCAAGAGATCCGATCGTCCGGTTAAAATTGAATACACTCTGTTCTAATGAAGTCCTCATTTTGGTTAAATGAGCCAGAAAAGCTAAAAACCGTTCATACACTTGCTTTCCGATTTCGGCGATGGCTTGCGCATTTTTCGCTAACTGTTCCTGCCGCCAACCGTATGAAATCGCTCTTAAAAGCGCAATCAACGTGGTCGGCGTCGCGATAATCACACGATTCAAAATCCCATCTTCAATCAGCGTCTTGTCATTTGCAACTGCAGCACTCACAAAATGTTCACCGGGAATAAACATAACGACAAACTCCGGCGCATTCGGAAACTGACTCCAATACGACTTGGACGACAAAAGCTCCATATGTTTCCGAAGCTGCCGGGCATGCCGAACCATTGCTTCGAGTTTATTTCCATCCCCAACTGCCTCGACCGAATCCAAATAGCCATCAAGCGATACTTTGCTATCAATCACAACTTGTTTATTGGAAGGAAGATAAATAATCATATCCGGTCGAAAAACACCTTCTTCGCTTCTTACTGAAACCTGCTCGACATAATCGCAGTGTTCCGACATTCCCGAAAGTTCCACCACCCGTTTTAGCGTCATCTCGCCCCACTGCCCTCTCACGAGCGGAACGCGAAGCGCAGACGCAAGGCTCCCCGTTTCTTTTTGAAGCATCTGCTGTGATTCTAAGAGTGATCGAATTTGTTCTTCGAGGCGACCACCATCTTTCTGCCGCTTATTCTCAACTTCAAGCACGTGCGTTTCTAATTGTTTCAATGTTTTTTCAAGCGGCCCCACCAACCCTTTCAAAGACTCCTGTTTTTCTCCGAGTTCGCCTTTTGCTTCTTTTAATACATTTTCCAAACTTCCCTTCGCCAATTCGAGAAAAGCCTGATTATTACTTTTGAGCGCGTCATCAGATAAGGCTTTGAATGTATTAATTAAATCTTCTTTTGCTTTTTCGAAAATTACTTTTTCATTTTCAAAGCTTTTCATTAATTCTTCGAGGCGGGTTACCGCTACGGTTTTAAATTCCTTTTCTTGATCGAGCGCTTTTCGTAGCAAATTAATTTCGTTTTGTTCTTCGGCAAGTTGCGTTTGGAGGGAATTCATTTTACTTTCGGCGATCTGGGTTTGGGTTTTCAACTCGCCGATTTCATAAGCGCGCCGCGCACGGAGAGTCACCGAAGCGATATACCATGCGAGACCGCCACCTAAGATAAGCCCTGCCAAGAAAATGAGGATTTGCATGGGGTTAGTTTAATTTTGAACACATCGGAAGTCAATGAGTATCACTGGAAAACCCATTGAAAAAATAGAGGCGTTTCTAAACCGGTTTCTTACACTTTCGGAATAGCTTAACTTTTTCGGTATAATCGGCTAATCCTGAGGCTTTGAGCCAGAAAACAAAAAGAGGATCATCCCGTCCGATTTTAATACGCGGCAGGTTGAATAGAGTTTCCGGATGGCCGCACAGATTCCTGATCGACGTTGTAAAAGACAGCCGGTAACCCGCCTTTTGAACCAATGACATAACCGCGTCGGTATATGCGCCGACCGGATAACTGAAATAGTCAATTCGCGTCTGAAATTCCCGTTTTAACTTTGTTCGTGATTCAAAAATTTCTTTTTCCGCTTTTTGTAAATCTACCTGATCGAGACTCGAATGTTCAACGGTGTGCGAACCAAAAGTGACCAAAGGATTCTTGGCAATTTTCTTGGCTGTTTCCGTATTCATACTTCCGTATAAATCGTTCGCAAGCGCATCCCAAATGATAAAATTCGCGGACGGAATTTCATACTTCTCAAGAATCGGCATCGCATATTCCGCGTAAGACTTATTTCCGTCATCAAACGTAATGACAATTTCTTTTCCGAGCGCCTTGGCTTTCCCCGTTTTAATTTGATATAAACGCTCCAGGGTAATCGGCCTAAATCCAAAACGCTTCAAGAACCACATTTGTTGTTCAAAATTTTTTGTACTTACATCAAGCGTTGTCGGCCCAACCTGTTTTTCCGGCACAACATAGTGATACATCAGCACCGGAATGTGCCCCTTTAAAGGAAAAGTAATAAATACGACATCAAGCACAATTAAAAGTAAAACTAAAAACGCTAAAAATCGTTTAACAAAAGTCAACACAACCCCTCCTCGACCTTATTCATACTCTACCAAAATTGCGGAAACTGTTCCCAGAACGGGAATTGTCGTTTGCATCATCAGCGGAATACGGCGTTCATCGATTCCCTGCCATGCCCGAACTTTCCCCCGGCGGACAAACACCCCTTGAAATTTGGCGTGAGGTTCCACTTCCACCGCATCAAAATAACCCAGATTCTCAATTTGGAGCCGGTTATATTTTAAAATATCTACCTGCAAATCCCAATTTTTTTCATCCGCATTTACAGGAATATGAATCGTATCACTCGGTTTCATCGGCTGCAAGCGAAACCAGTAGCCACACGACAATTGATCCTGAACATGTTTGGGGATAAGCATTTCCTTCTGATCCCCGCTGCGGAGAGCATGAAAAAGAGCCGTGTGCCCTTCCTGATCATACTCAGTCACTTCATTCGCCCGGTAGCGGCCTTCCTGAAGGTTTTTCTCATAACGAAGCGTATGCAAATCTTTAACATCGATATAAGTATGATGCTCATCAACCACCGGATAAATCAAATTAATCACCGAATTAGACAGCACCCGAAGGGAAATATGATAGGCATCGCGCCCTTTTACCTTTTCGATTCCTTCCACTTTTCCTTCGGCCGTTCCGACTTCTACTCCCATCCATCGAATGCTGTATTTCAACCGTTCATAAACTCGAATTTTCTGTTCCTGTTTACCCGATAGGGCACCCAAACTATCTTCGCTGCTTAAACCCTGAAATTTCACTGCGCGGCATCCCGCCGTCATCGCCATCAAGCTGATCAAAATGTATATGGAGACGAAAAACTTCTTCATACCTTTCCGGCCTTTCGATCCCCCAACAACTGACCAATCAACTTTTCTGATTTAATAACACTGAAAACATATTCGGGAGATAAGGATTTCAAGCATTCCACCGAGCAACAGCCCGACTGATATCGCATCTTCCGGTAACACGGCCGGCAAGAAAGAGACGGATGATAAATCGCAAGCGACAATGGATTTTTCGGATACGGACCATATACGTTGTGATCAACCGGCCCGTAAATTGCAACAACCGGAACTTTTAAAGCACTCGCAAGATGAACGATCCCGCCGTCATTCGCCAAAACCAACTTCGCATGTTTCATGATTGCCGCGCTCGCGCGGATCGGTATTTGTCCGCAAAAATTAAATACACGAAATCCGGAAAGTAATCCTTTCAATTCTTTCCCTAACTCATTTTCCGATTTACTCCCCAAAATGACAACGCTCTGAAACAAACTCCCATATTCTCTGCTCATTTGGCATATGAGCGCCGCAAAATGCTCAAGAGGCCAACGCTTGAGATGCGCATCTTTCCCCCAGGATTCACCGCCGCCGGGAGCAACAACCAAATAAGATTCGTCTTCAGCAATCCCGTTTTGTTTAAATATTTTATTTTTTTCTTCAAGATCTTCCTGCCCAAGGAAAAATTCCAAACGGGACTTTTCCTTTTTAATTCCGAGTGATTCAAGCAATTCTAAATAATACTCGGCTACGGGTTTTCCGTTAAACCCTTCAGACAAAGAAATTTTATGGCTTAAAAAAATTCCGCGCTGTTTAAAATCAAATCCCGCGCGAACCGGAATTCCAAAAACAAATTTCCCCAAAAACGCATATTCGCGGGACAGTGAAAAATCAAGCATCGCTTCGTAACGATTTCTCCATATGCAAAAAAACATTTTTAAAAGGCTGGCCCAACGTTCCAACCGTGCTTTTATTGTTTTCGGCCGGTCCTTTGACCATTCAAACATTTCATTAACATCGGGGTGGTATTTAAAAATCTCACGCGTGCGGCTTCCAAGCAGAAGATCGATTTTTTGAACGCCTTGTTCTTTCAAACTCCTGATCACGGGCGTAATGAATAAAACATCACCGATCCCAAACGGATGGACAATCAGAACCCTGTTCCATATTTTTCGAGGTTTTATATTATTCATTTTCGGTTTTGCTCGAAGATTTCCAACTTTTTGATCTCTCCCAAAACATCATTCACGCTCAATTCTTGAAGACACTTAAAACCCAACTTGCAATCGTGCGCCAAGCATTCAACACAACCGACATTTTTATGAACAAACGAACTTCTTTCCCCAAGAGGCTTCCATCGGGTCGGACTCAAGCCGGCCTGATTCCGTCCAAAAATAGAAATCACGGGCGTTCCAACCGCAGAAGCAAAATGAACCGGCCCGGAATCATTTGAAACCAAAAGACGGGCACCTTTAAGGAGCCATCCCAGCATGCCCAAACTCAATTTTCCACCAAGATTCATATAAGACTGCTTAAGATGCATCTCCATGAGATTGGCCTCATTCACACCGCTTCCGGACGCAACAATCACGGAAAAAGTTCCGCACTCATGCGCAAGGCTATTCGCAAGTTCGGCCATTCGTTCAGGCGGCCAAATCTTTGACGGACAACTTGCGCTTGGATGATAAACCACATACGGATCTTTCAAATCGGGCGCAAGCATTTTAAGTTCATTCTTGTCTTCAGGGTGAAGCGGAACATACAGCTTAAGCCGATGAGGCGCCGGAATGTGAATAAATTGCAGAAGATCAAAATTATATTCCGCTTCGTGCCTTTTCCCCAGCCGTTTTCTTTCTTCAATCGAATGCGTGAGTAAATAATGATTTTTCCGGCAGTATCCGATCCGGATCGGAATTCCGGCAAGCCATGATAAAATATGAACGCGGTTGGTCGGGTGTAAATGAATTGCAAGATCAAAATGGTATTTTCTCAAACCAATCCCCAACCACAAGGTCCTCCACCAGGACCGGTGCTTTCCCTTTTTATCATAAGCAATCACTTCATCAACAAACGGATTCCCCCTCACCAGCGTCTCGACACTTTGATCAACCAATACGGCGAGATAACAATGCGGATATTTTTCTTTAATCGCAGAAAAAACCGGCGTCGACAAGATCACGTCTCCGATCCGGTCTGAACGGACAACTAATATTCTTTTTAATTTAGACGGCGTGATTGGCTGCACTTTCAAATAACTCCTCACAGGCGGAAATAACATCTTCAACCGGTAAATCGTCAAGACATTCTCTCCGCGCTTTAACGCATTCAGCTTTGTCACATGGAGCACAGTCAAGTTTCTTCCGTACAATCCGAACATGAGAGCCTCTGGGTCCGCAAATCTCTTCGCTGGTGGGCCCATAAACACAAACAACCGGACGTTTCAACTCACTCGTAAGATGCATCACTCCGCTATCGTTACATACAACCATCTCTGCGTGATGAACAATAGCCGATAGCTCTCTGAGCGTCAACGCACCAAAGAGATTAACCACGGGGCATCTCAAGATACTCATTAGTTCCTCTTCGATATCTTTTTCATTTCCGACAAGAACAACGGTCTTTCCTCTCTGATATAAATATTGCACAAGCCATGCAAACCCTTTAACCGTCCACCGCTTAAGCGAACTTCTTGCCCCGGGAACCACCACCACAAAAGCTTTGTCTTCTGCACCATTTAAACGCGCCTTATATTTTGCCATAGCAGTTTCATCTTCTTCCTGCGAAAAAAAATCAAAACAATTTTCCCTGTCTATGGTCGAAACAAGCTCCCGGATTTGGCTCAAATGCCGCGCACGCATCGGAATGGTTTTCCGGTCAGGCACCATAGCCGTGCGGTAACGTGCTCCGATCAATAAAGGGATCGCCGTATTTCGGAGATCTGCCACTAAATCAAACTTTTTCGCGCGCAATTTAAAAACCAATAAAATTTTTCTCAGCCATGATGCGTGTTTATTATAAGGGATAACTTCTTGGATGGTCCGGCTATTCATTAATATCGATATGGTTTTTTCGCCGGCCAAAACCGTTATTTCACTCTCGGGATATTCCTGCCGCAAACATGAAATTACCGGCGTCGTTAAAATCACGTCGCCGACATTGCTTAATGTAATCACTAATATTTTTTTGACATTATCGAATCGAGCCATTTTCCCCCACCTTTTCCAGCAACCCTTCTTTTTCAATGACGTTCATCACCTGCTCAACAGAAATATGTTCCATCCATTTCCCGTACGGAAAATTTTCACCATACCACGGAACCCGTTCGCCTTCCGGAATATGATGAAGCACCACATTCTTGCCGCGCCCAAGCGGCCCGGTTTGCTTCGGATCCGTCGGTCCGAAAATGGCGACCACATTCGTGCCGACACCGGCACCGATATGAAGCGGCCCGGAATCGCTCGAAATCAAAAGTCGGCAAAATGAGAAAAGCGCGCCCAACTCACAAATCGTTGTTTGCCCGCAGAGATTTTTGATAAACGGATGCTTTCTTTTATTCGCAATCACATTCCCCAAGGTTTCATCCGAAGGCCCTCCCGTCACAATCACTTGCACGCCAAATTGCTCGGCCAATTGATACGCCAAATCCGCAAAATGATCAACCGGCCAGCGTTTAGGCGGCCAATTGGCACCGGGATTGATCGCAACCAGCCGCGACGGATCGAACCCTACTTCGCGAATCAGCCGTTCGGCACGCCTCCTGTCCTGAGGTGTAAAATAAAATTCACACTGATATTCTTCGTCAATAGCCGTCCCCGAGCGGCGGACCAATTCCAAATAATATCGAACGGAATGAAGTTTTTGTTCAGGCTCCGGAATGGCCTGCGTCAACAGAAACCCCCTGTTTTTGGAAGCATAACCGATACGAACCGGAGAACCGGAGAACCATGCAATCACGGCACGGCTAAATGAACGATGGAACAAATAAAACCGTCCGATCCTTCGCGAACGTAATTTCCAAATTAATTTAAAAAACGCTAAAAGATTTTTATCGCGAGCCCTGTCGTCAAAAGGAATCACTTCACTGACAAAAGGACATGCTTGCAAAATTTCCACACACCGTTTTGGGCAAACGACCAAAAGCTCGCTTCCCGGAAATTTTTTCTTGATCGCACGCATGGCCGGGATCTGAAAAATAACATCTCCCAACCAATTTTTCGTAAAAATTGCAATTTTCATCAGCGCAACTGACGCTCCATGGATTCTAAAACTTCTTCTACGGAAATATCCGTAAGGCATTTTAAAACATCTTTTTCTTTATATTTGCAAACGCGCCGGTAACACGGCTGACAGGTAATCCGTTTCACCAAAACAATATGTTCATCTCCCGGCGGCATATGTCGTTTCGGTTCCGTCGGCCCGAACAGAGCGACAAGTTTAACCCCAAATGCATTCCCGATATGAAGCGGCGCAGTATCGCCGGTAATCATCACATCTAAACGTTTAATGAGGCTTAGTAATTCCAGCATGGATGTTTTTCCTAAAAAGTTAAATACATTTTTCGATTCCAGCTGATCAAAATGCTTGGAGAGCTCCTGATCGTCATCGGCTCCAATCAGAATGATTTGGCAATTTGCTTTCTTAATCAACCGATCCGCCAATTCAACAAACCTCTCAAGAGGCCAACGTTTCGTCTGCCAATTCGGGCTCGCACCGACAACGAACCCAACAACCGGCTTGCTTGCATGATATCCTTGTTTCCTTAAACGCTCTAAAATCACTTCATCAGCCTGCGGATTCGTCCACAATTCCATCGTGTCATCAAATTGATTGATGCCGGCCCGTCTCAATATTTGATATTGATGCTGAACCGGAGGCAACCGGTCATCGCGTGCGACCACCGGATGCGTCAGCAAAAAGCCGAGCCATCCGCGCCGGAATCCAAACCGTTTGGGAATACGCGCAAGGAACGAAATCAGATGCGTCTTCCAATTGTTTTGAAGGTCTATCGACATATCATAATTATATTTTCCAAGCCGCTTCGCCACTTTGAGAAGCCGCTGCCACTTTGTCCGATGCTTCCTGCGGTCAAATGTCACAATTTCATCCAAATAAGGATTGCTTTGCATCATCGAGACAAACTTCGGCTCAACCAAAAGCGAAATATGCGCCTTAGGATACCGCTGCCGAATCATTCTGAAACTTGGAACAGCCAGAACCAAATCACCCATGGCACCCAGTTTCGTAATCAGGATTTTTTTCTGTTGGCGCACTTCTTCATAAACCTGCTGTGTTTTCGTTACCATTTGATCAAGATTGAAATACTGAACCACTTTTTCATGAAGCGCATGAGCGTATTTTTTAGATAGCGCCCGATTCCTGAGAAGCCGTTCCATCGACATCGCCATTTCTTCCATATTTTGGGGCGAGAAAAGAAGTCCGTTTTTCTGATCTTCGATCACGTCAAGAATGCCGCCGATCCGTGACGCACAAACAGCCGTTCCTACGGCCCCGGCTTCAATCAATACCCGTCCAAACGCTTCCGGAATTTTTGTCGACAAAACAAGCAAATCAGCCTGGCTCAATAGCTGCGGGACATCTTTTCGCGCGCCTAAAAATTTAATTTTATCCGACATCCCGAGCCGGCTCACGATCATTTTCAAATCTTCAAAATAACCTTCCTTGCTTTGATCCGCAGCTCCGACAATCCAAACTTCGAAATTTGAAAACCGTTTGCTGAGCAAATGAACGGCACGAATAAATTCCGTATGGCCCTTGATGGGGGTAATCCGTCCGATATTGATAATTTTGAGACGGTCTTGCGGGCGTTCGTCATATTTATCGGATTGAAATTTATATTGTTCCAAATCCACGCCGCGGTGAATGAGCGTTATCCGCTCCGGCGGAACCTGAAAATCATCGATCATCCGGCGTCCGATCGAATGGGATATGACAATCACGCGTTTTCCCCACCCCATTACACGGCTAAAAAAATGCTTTGAATAATAGCCGTGGCACGTCGTTACAAAATCACAATGGGTCCGGCGGACAGCCATGTACGCCAACCACGCGGGAACGCGGCTGCGGGCGTGAATAATATCAATGCGTTCTCGCTCCAAAAATGAAGCGATTTTATTGATGAGCGCAAGTGATGTAATTGATTTTTGATGAACCGGAAGTTCGAGATGGGGAATACCGAATTTGACAAGTTCCTCCACCAAAGAACCGCCATTTGAAATGACATACGGCTCATCCCCTCGTTTTTTAAGCGCTTTTGCGAGGTCAACCGTTCCCGTTTCAACCCCGCCGACATTTAATTCGGGCAAAATCTGAGCAATTTTCATAGGAGCGTTCGAAGTCCTTTTTGAATCCGATTTGAGTTTTCGTCTACATTGATATGTGCATAACCGCTTTCGACCGAAGAAATGACATCTTTAAAATCGTTTTCGCTCGCAACCCGAATCATCGATTGAACTCCGAGCACATCAATAAAGCGCTGATGTTTTATCGGAAGTTTTCCGTTTCCAAGTTGCATGACAATCACTTTTTTCCGTGCGCTGAGCGCCTCGGAAATCATCGAAATACTATCTTCGGTCACTACGGCAATCTCGGAAAGCGAAAGCATCCCATACGTTACATTCGGAATATTTGATTCATTTGCAATCACAAGAAGCTCGCATAAGGGATCTGATTGCAATTCTTCTTTAATTGTTTTCTCGATGTGCGATTTTGTCCGTCGCGATGTTGTTACTAAAAGGCCAACCTCCGCATTTTTCGCCCATTCTTTCAGGTCTCGAATCCACTTGGTAACAGCTTCCGGTTCAAACCGGTATGCACGTGAATCACCTCCGATAAAAACCGCAACCTTTTTCCTTTCGCTTCTTTGAAACGCCGCTTGCTCAATCAATTCTTTCCGGGACCGGGCGAGCAGTTCTTCATCAACGCGATTGGGCGTAATGAGCGTTCGAACGATGTGAGCGCTTCGCGTGAAATTTCTATCATGCTCCGGAATAATTAATAAATCTTCGCGGTGCCCTTGATAGGGAAAAGACGGCGTCATAAGCACAACCGATTTCGCCTGATTTTCATTTTTGAGCATCAAATTAAGCGAAACTAAGCTCGATCCCGCAGAGACAACGATATCCGTGTGCAATTCCTCTAAAATTTTCGCACACTCATCCTCCAGAAAATAACAGAGCCAGCTTAAATTCCCTTGCGCAAACGGAATCATGAAAAAACCTAAAATATAAAATATTTTCCGGTGGAATTCACTTTTAAACCGGACTTCAAGCTCCTGATATTCAAATTCATATTCAGAAGACAAATTCATCTTTAATTTCTCGAATTCCTTCCGGATTCCCCCGATTTGGCTCGCGTGCCCAGCCCGCCCGTCATGGATGAATAAAATCCGTTTCGTAAAGCAATATTTCCACCTTTTATAAATCCAAAACCATTGCTCGGGCTGACGGCCAATCCAATCCTCAAGCAGGTGGTAATAATGTTGAACGTCTTTTTTCACATCTCCGCGATCGCCCGACGAATCCAATTCAAGAGGCTCGGCAAAATAAAGTTGATGATGCGCTTCATCTAATCGCGGGAAGAATGTCGGTACAATGACCGCGTTGGTTTTCCGGGCAAGCGCAAACACTCCATACGGAGCAGTGGTTTTCCTTCCGAAAAATCGAACCGGCATTCCGTTTCGTCCGCCCGAAAGATCCCCCAGCACAGCAACCACTTTTTTGCCTTTAAGCAGCCGGACAAATTCCCGGACTCCTCTTCCCTGTTCGATCGTGATACTTCCACTCATTCCCCTCAGCTGATTCAAATATGCGTTCAGCTTTTCGTATCGCTGTTTTCGTGCAAGCACATACAAGGGATGGCCCAACGCACATGAAACCATTTGCGAAAGCTCCCAATTCCCATAATGCGCCGTCAGAAAAATTCCGCCGGATTTTCCTTCAAAAAGGTTGTAATACCGGTCTAAATGCTTGAATTGAACGTGCTGATCGAGGAAGTTTTGATCAACATGTTTGAAACGAAAAATTTCGATTGCATTTTGCACCAAATTAGAAAAAACACGGCGAACAAGGTGACGCCTGTCCTTTGCAGAATAACGGTTCCCAAAAGCAGCTTTCAAATTAACATAGGCAACGCTCCTGCGCCCGCTGAAATGATAAGCAATGAAACTCATGATACGGCCCAGTACAATCGCCCATCGAAGCGGAAGTGCTTCCACACACAGATGCAAAATACGAGCACCTAAAATAAAAAAACTCTCAACCATGACTTCCCTCTTCAAAAAAAGAGTCGAGCCGCGTTTGGAATTCTTCTTCGCCGGAAATTAATCGCATGTGTATCTTTAAAATATAGGGGTTGAGAATCTGTGTGATCCGCCCCGGACAACGGAAATAATCTTTTTCCGTTGTGATCGAACCTTCCGACCGGCTAAGCGATTTTTCCTTTCGAATATCTTCGAGCTCCCGTGAAAGAAACATATGGTGATCATCAAATTCAAAATTCCGAACCGATTTAACACCTATACGATTGAGAATCATTTGAAACGACCTCGGCATTCCGATGCCCGAAAAAACGGTCATTCGCTTGCCTTCTAATTGATCTAAAGGAATTTGCTTGTGCGGTGAATCGGCGCGATAGAAACAAACGGGTTCATGACATGCTTCTGCAAATTCAACGGGAGGATTAAATGTGCGAATCTTTTCTTTCAAAAAATCCGTTTCTTTTCGCGGAACAAGATTGGTGTCTGTCAAAATGATAAAAGAAGCGCGACTTAAACTCGACATTGGCTCGCGCAAAATCCCGCGAGGAAGAATGCTTAAATTTCCGAACGGATTAAGCGCATTAATCAGCACAATATCAAAATCCCGTTTAATTCGCCAATGCTGAAATCCGTCGTCTAACAGAATCATATCGATGGATGATTTGCTTAATATTTTTTTGGCGACTGCAACCCGATCGCTTCCAATTCCCAGCTGAGCTGCCGGAAGTTTATTCGCAAGCTCTTTGCTTTCATCCTTCCCGTATCCCCGTGCCAGAATCATCGGAATTTTTTCCCGGGTAATAAAATAATTCGCAATATATTCCACCATCGGCGTTTTTCCCGTTCCGCCCCACGTCAGATTGCCGATGCTGATAACGGTTTTTTCAAAACTTTCAGTTTTAAAAATATTTTTCTGATAGAGCAACCTGTGAATTTGCACACCTTTTCCGTAAAAAAAAGATGCAAAGTTAAAAATACTTTTCAGGAGAAAACAAAACACACCTCCCGAAGTCGGCCTGTTCTCAGCCATACACCGAACTAATGTCCTGACTGTCATAATGCCTCCACTGTCTCACGCAACTGCGTTTTTGTTCCACCGCTTTCAATCCAACGGGAAACGAGTGCCATGTTCCGTTCAGTCGCACCGCGCAGAGATTCAATCACGTCATATGCTTTTTTCCCCGCGCTTTCGCGAACAGAAAATTGACTAAGGAACCATTTTAATTTTTCATATAACTCTTCTTCTGTCCGGACAAGATAAGCCGCCTCCGCCTGGTCGAGCTCATCATAAACAGACTCGAAATTAAACACATTCGGTCCATGGACAACCGCTTTGTGAAACTGAGCCGCTTCAATCGGATTTTGCCCGCCATGCCGGACTAAACTTCCTCCCATAAAAACTGCGGTGGCCACTTCATAAAGCGAAGCAAGCACACCCATTTGATCAATCACTAAAACCTTTTTCGCCTGATTTGTATTCCTCTCTGAATACAAACCGAATGAAAAACCATTTTGTTTCAATGCCTCGACAACTACCGGAACCTTCTCGGGATGCCGCGGCGCTAAAATCAATTTTAGATTTTTAAATTCTTGGCGAAGCTTGCTAAACGCACGCATCAAGATATCTTCTTCATTCCAATGTGTGCTACCCCCAAGAAGTATCAAACTATCCTCTAAAAACAAACTCAGAAAATCTTCTTTTTGGGTGACCCCCGGGCTAACCACGCGGTCAAATTTCATATTTCCGGTCAACGATATTTTTTCTTTTGACATTCCCAATTCAGAAAAATGCGCCTCATCCTTTTCCGACTGAACGAGGCAAAAAGAAAGCTTTGATAGAAGATGCTTCATCAACAATCGGATCCATCGATATCGCTTAAATGCACGCGGCGAAATCCGGCCGTTTAAGATTCCGACAGGGACAGACGCGCGAGAAGCTTCGGAAATTAAATTCGGCCAAATCTCCGTTTCCATGAGAAGAATCAGTTTCGGATTGATTTCGCGAATGACTTTGCGCGCTACAAAACTAAAATCGAACGGCGCATAAAAAATAATCAATCTCTCAGAAACATTTTTTTTCGCAACCGAATAACCCGTCGGGGTAGTCGCCGAAAACGCAATTTGCCAATCGGGATACTTTTTTAAAAAAAGCTCAATCCACGGTTCCGCCGCGATCACTTCTCCGACACTGACTGCATGAATCCAAAGCGTTTTTCGTTTGGAAAATTTTTCTTTTTTATCTTTATCAAATCGGCCCATGCGTTCCCGGAGCAGCACCTTGGCATCCTCCGCTTGCTTGAGCCGCAAAATGAACTTCGGCATCGCGATAAAGGTAAATAGAAAAAATATAATGTCGTAAATAGTGACCATTTATTAAACCTTGTTGCCTATTACTACTTTAAACAAATATAAGTTATTCCCATTGCCCCTCACCCTCCCCTCTCCCCCATGGAGAGGGTTAGGGTGAGGGGGTGACATTTTCCTATGCCCTCGGATGCGCTGCCTGATACGCATCCTTGAGGCGCTTTGAAGTCACATGTGTATAAATTTGAGTGGTGGAAAGGTGCGCATGCCCGAGCAGTTCTTGAACACTTCTCAAATCCGCTCCTCGGTCAAGAAGATGCGTCGCAAACGTATGCCTGAGCGTGTGAGGTGAAATTCCTTTCTTGAGCGCCGCTCGTTTGGCATATTTTAGAATCATTCGCCGGACACTCCTGTCCGTCATCCGCGTCCGGCTTCGATTTAGAAAAAGAGCATGGCTTCCGTTAATCAAATCTGCCGGAAGTGCCTCAAGATAATCCTTAATCGCATTCGACGCATACGAACCGAGCGGCACCAGCCGCTCTTTCTTGCCTTTCCCGCGAACTTTCACCAACCCGCTCAACAAATCCACGTCATCCACATTTAACCCCACCAATTCGCTGACGCGCACGCCGGCGCTGTAAAGCGTTTCCATCATGGCCCGGTCTCGCTTGATTTTCCACGAATCGCCGTGAATCGACTCAAGAAGCCGTTCGATCTCTTTTTCGTCAAGAAAAGACGGTAATTTCTTGTCACGTTTCGGCGAAGAAATTCCACCGGCCGGATTCGTTTCGACCACATGTTCGCGGGTTAAATACTTAAAAAAAGATTTCAGACAAGCCAATTTCCGGGAAATCGAACTTTTTAAATAATGATTTTCTTTCAAATGCGCGAGGAAACGGCGAACGGACAAATAATTAATCTGGGAAATGTCAGGCGTTACTTCGTGATTTAAAAAGCCACAAAACTCACGCAAGTCGATCCGGTAATTTTTGATCGTGTGAATTGACGCATTTTTCTCGACTTCCAAAAATGCTAAAAAATTTTCAATATGCGCATCCGACGCACATTCCATTTGAGGTGTAGTGCTCATAGTCTAGACTATTTCAGCCTATTTTTTTATTGAATTTTCTCTGTACTCGCCTTCGATTGATGACCATCCGTCGAAGGCTTTTCGCCGCTTTCGGCGCTGGAAGGAACCGGTGAGGATTCTGAAGAATCGCTTTTGGGCAATTGATTCGCAATATAGTCGCACGCCGGATATTTTGAGCATCCGAAAAACTTACGATTTCCCTTGCTGCGGCGCGGCACCAGGGAACCGCCGCAATTTTCCTTAGGACAAGGAACGCCTGTTGAAATGGCTTTCGTATTCCGGCATTCAGGGAAACCGGAGCAGGCAATAAATTTACCGAAACGTCCCCACCGGATCACCATCGTCTTGCCGCATTTTTCACATTTTTCATCCGTCTCCACAACCGGCTTCTTCATGTCTTTCATTTTTTCACGAGCTTCCACAAGCTGTTTCTCAAAAGGCTCATGGAATTCTTTCAGAATCTTCACCCAATCCGCTTTTCCTTCTTCAATTAAATCCAAATCTTCTTCCATCCGTGCCGTAAATTCAACATCAAGGATAACCGGAAAATGATTGACCAAAAGATCAATTACCGTATCCGCCAGTTCCGTAGGCATCAACGCGCCGCCTTTTCGCTCCGCATAATTACGGTAGACAAGCGTTGAAATGGTCGGTGCGTAAGTACTCGGACGGCCAATTCCTTTTTCTTCCAAAATTTTGACCAAACTTGCATCGTTAAACCGCGGAGGCGGCTTCGTGAAATGCTGGTTTCCGGTGAGCTGATGAAGGTTCAGAAGTTCGTTATCTTCAAGCTCAGGGAAATCGTCATTCACGTCCCCGCTTTCATCCGCTTCTTCCTTTTTATCTTCATTTTCTTTCTTTTCAACGTTTTTCTGAAAATCTCCGAACACTGCTGAAAATCCGGGAAAAATATTCTTCGTCCCGGACGCTTTAAAGAAATATTCCGTTCCCGCCTGAATATCAATCGAAGTCACAAGATCACGCGCCGGCGTCATTTGAGATGAAACAAACTTTCGCCAAATCAAGTCATACAATTTGTATTGCTCCTCATTAAGGTGGGACTTGATTTTTTCCGGCTCGCGGTAAGCAGAACTCGGTCGGATGGCTTCGTGCGCCTCCTGCGCGCCTTTTTTTGATTTGTACATATTCGGCGTTTGCGGGTAATATTCACTGCCAAATTTTTCATAAATATATTGAGAAGCTTCTTTCCGTGCCACATCAGCAATATTCACCGAATCCGTTCGCATATACGTAATCAAACCGACCGGTCCTCCGTCTTTCCCTAAATCCACACCTTCATAGAGCGACTGAGCAACTTTCATCGTCTTCACGGCGGAAAATCCGAGACGGTTATACGCTTCCTGTTGTAATTTACTTGTGGTGTAAGGTGCTTGCGCCTTTCGCTGACGTTCTTTTTTCTGAACCGAAAGCACACGAAACTCTGCATTCGTTAGCGCATTCTTGACGCCGAGCATTTCATCTTCTCTGTGAATTTCCGCTTTTTCTTTTCCGATTTTGACGAGTTTCGCCGTAAAAATTTTGGATTGTTGTTCGGGACGTTTCGAAGAAAGCTCCGCGTGGAGAGACCAATATTCCTCGGGAACAAACGCGCGAATTTCGCGTTCACGCTCAACAATAATCCGAAGCGCAACCGACTGAACGCGGCCGGCACTGAGTCCCCGTTGGACTTTTTTCCACAAGAGAGGGCTGAGCTCGTAACCGACCACCCGGTCTAAAATACGCCGGGCCTGCTGCGCATTGACAAGGTTTTCATCAATCTCCCGGGGATGTTCGAATGCGCGGCAAACCGCTTCTTTGGTCAGCTCATTGAATTCGACCCGTTTAATATCGGCCTTTGAACCATTGAAAATTGCCGCTAAATGCCAACTAATCGCTTCCCCTTCCCTGTCAGGGTCAGCGGCGAGAAAGATGGTCTGCATGCCTTCAGCGGCTTTTTTCAGTTTATTGACGGTTTTTTTGGCCTTTGACGGAATGATATATTGAGGCACAAAATCATTCGCAACATCCACGCCCATCTTACTTTTCGGTAGATCCCGGACATGCCCGAACGAGGCTTCAACGTGATAATCTTTACCAAGGAATTTATTGATTGTGCCGGCTTTGGTGGGCGATTCGACAATCACTAAATGTTTGGTTTTGCTTTTCTCTGCTTTTTTAACTGCCATAATTGATTAAATAATCCGCTTTATACAGCTTAAGAAACCAGTTTTAAAATCGATACACGTATCGCGAAATAGAAGGGTGTATTATATTGGGCATCGTAGAATTTGTAAATTAATTTTATCGGACGTTAAAAAAAACATACAAGGTCTTTTATGATCGCGCCTTACAGAAACTATCCGGGTTATTCTTCCGAAGGGCCGCCTTCACCACCGGGGGATTTTTCATCTTCATCGATATCGGATTCATCCCCAAGTTCTTTTTCTTCATCGCCGAAATAAACCACATCTTCCGAATCGGCCGATTCCGCGGATTCTTCACTTTCAACGGCCGGATCTTCCGGTTTTTCGCTGGTCAACTTTCTCTCCCCGATATGAAACATTTCCTCAAGATCTTGAATTTGAGAATCCGCAATCACCTCTTTTTCAATCCGCTGGAGAAGTGTCTTTAGGTGTTTGAGATTAATCCCCATTTTTTCGACGGATAAGGTGGTGATCAGGCGACCTAATAAGTTAATATACACTTCGAGATCCTGTAAGCGTTCATTCGCAATGGCAGCATTTTCCCAAAGTTTATCGAGATGCGTATTGATGTAATTGAGCTTTTGTTTGATATCGTGTCTGATTTGGGAAAATTCCGATTGGATATCCGACAGGCTTTGATCTTTCTTTTTCATCGGTTTTCGTTTCGGCATATGCGTCTTCCTTTTGTCTTTACATATAAAGGATAACACGCCTCCGGACGAGTTGCCAATTTGTGGAAGAAAAATGAACAGGTAGAAGGCTGAACTTAAATTATTATACTGGAATGTTTTACATCAATCCCGGCGAGGATCCGGACAATTTAACGATCTTGAAGAAACAAAAAAGGGAACATACAGCTAATTCAACTTGCCCCTGCTGTGTGTCCCCTTTTTGTTTTATCCTGCAAAGGTAAAACTCTTTACGCAACGACTACGCGTGTTCCAGCCCACTGGTCCGCAACACGATTTCCTTTTGTAAGGAGAAAAACAATTTCCACAATATAGCCGACCACCAATACAAACGGAACAATCAACAGTATGTTCCGGATGAAGGCTTGTCCGATGGTTATATTTTCGCTCGACGTACTGATAAGCTTCAACCCAACCATTTTCCGGCCGGGTGAAAATACTTTATCCCGGAAAATAAGCCACCCGATATTAACGACTATCAAAATAATATTTCTCACCATCTCTGGAACCGCTAAAAGCAATAGTCCCGCAACCACTCCCAGCACAATCGGAATAATCAGCAAATCCACCAAAGCCGACGCAAAGCGCCTCCCTTTTGGTGCTGCTTCAGGGATGCTCATTCCTCCTCCAACCACTGTTTGATCACCTTCAACCATGACATGCTCCTTTCGTTAAAAGCATAGATTTAAAAACAATGAAAGAAGTATACCCGAGACCTTCTTATTTTGCAAGTTTAACATAACCGCCCCCAAAAGATCTTTTTACGGAGCCTTCCAATTCAAGTTTCACCAACTTCGTATGAACTTCCGCAGGCTTGCCGCCCATGAGTTGCATAATTTCATCAAAATATAGCGGCTCGTCAGATAATAATTTGAGGAGTGGGTCATTACTCCCGGTACCGTTTCCAAAAGTGCCGGGTTCTGATTTAATTGAGTTAGAACCTGGCACTTTTGGAAGCGGTACCGGGCTCTCAGACTCCCGCTTCCATTGATTCAACGCCCGCTGAATCGGATTTTTGATGTCCTCGAGAATTTCATTCGCAGATGTCACTAATCTTGCACCTTTTTGAATTAATTGATTGGTTCCGAGCGACTGAATCGAATCAATTTGCCCGGGAATCACATACACTTCACGGTTTTCATTCGCAGCTATATTCGCCGTAATCAACGCACCGCTTTTCTGGCTTGCCTCAACCACCAAAACGCCGATCGAAAGCCCGGCAATAATCCGGTTTCGCATCGGGAAATGATAACGCGCCGGCTCTGTTCCGAGAGGATATTCGCTGATCACCGCACCCGATTCCGTAATCTGCTCATACAAATTTTCATGCCCTTTCGGATAAATAACATCAAGGCCGGAACCTAATACTGCAATCGTCCGTCCTTTTCCGCGAAGCGCCCCTCGATGCGACTCCCCATCAATCCCGCGCGCAAGACCGGAAATAATGGTCACTCCTTTCTCCGCAAGCTCAAACGCAAACTTGCCCGCACACTTAAGTCCGTAGATACTCGGATGGCGCGTCCCGACAATTCCGACACCGACTTCGTCTTCCTGAAGAATCGTGCCTTTGACATAAATGACGAGCGGCGGATCGTAAATCGCAGAAAGGTTTTTGGGATACCGAGAATCAAAGACCGAAATCAGTTCAACACCCGCTTCACGGCAGTGATCAATATCTTTTTCATATTCATTCCCGGAAATCAGCGTTTCGAGCTCTGAAATTTGTTCTTTCGTAAAATAACCCTTGCCATAAAAATCCATCCTCGCGTCTTTGCAAAGGATATCGGAAATATCTTTTACGTTTTCGCAGAAAATTTTAAACTGTTGCGCACCAAAGCCGGAAAGCGCCTTCAGCAACCAAACCGATTTTCGTACCTGTTCAAAATTGTTAGACATAAATATTTTTAGCCTTTCTGAACAAAAATGTATGTCATTCCCGCATGCCTTAGGCGGGAATCTCTGCTTTTGCTAAAGCTTTACCAAGAGAACACTTGCTCTTAGATCCCCGCCTACCCCGGAAAAACTGGGGCCGGCCCTTTCTTTCCCAAGGAAAGCTTGCGGACCTGCCTGCCGGACAGGCAGGGATGACAATCTTAAAATAATAACAATCCAATATCCAATTTCGAAAAGAGTTACCTAAATCACTGAGCATTAACACCTGTCCCCGTTTTGTTTGTTAGTACATCTTTCAAAAAGCTTAAAACTTTCGCTCCGGAAAAATCACTCCGGACTTCCACGCGTCCGATTGTACGAGGCAACACAAGCCTGAGAGCACCGGCCTTCGCTTTTTTATCCTTCTTCATAAAAGACACGAGCTTCGCTGCCGCATATCTCCCCCGAAACCACGGCTCAAGCAATCCGGACTCTCGAAGCAGCTTCACTTGCCGCGCTTGACCGGATTTCGGAAACAAACCTTCTCGCAAAGCCAGTTCCCCGGCCAGCATCATTCCGACTGCCACGGCTTCGCCATGTGAAATTCTGTAATTTGAAACACTTTCAAACGCGTGACCGAAGGTATGCCCGTAATTCAAAATCATTCGAAGTCCGCTTGTTTCGAACTCATCCTTACAAACAACCTCTGCCTTTACCTTGGCTGATCGATACACAATGATTTCAAGAAATGAAAAATCTTTCTGATTTAATTTACCTCGGTTTAAAGACGTGAAAAACGCCGCTGTTTTCTTTTCAAGCAAATCAAACAATTTCGCGTCCCAAATCACACCGTATTTAATCACTTCGGCAAACGCATTCCGGAATTCTGCGAGTGGCAAGGTTTTAAGCGTGTTCATATCGCAAATCACCATTCGCGGCTGATGAAACGCGCCGACAATATTTTTGACTTGATAAAGATCCATTCCGGTTTTCCCGCCGATCGCGCTATCGACTTGAGCCAAAAGCGTTGTCGGCACTTGAACGACAGAAATTCCGCGCATATAAGTTGCCGCCGCAAATCCGGCCAAATCGCCGACCACCCCGCCGCCGAGTGCAAGCAGCGCGCTTGAACGGTCCAATCCAATATCCGCCATTTTCTTCCAAAGCGATTTCAACACCTGCTCGGATTTGTCCCGCTCTCCACCGTATGGAAGTAAATAAGAATGCACCTCGAATCCTGCTTTCTCAAGCGAGTGTTTGACGGTTCCTGAATGATATTTTGCAATCGTCCGATGCGAAACAATGAGAATTTTTCTTCCACCCACAAGGGATTTGAGAAACACACCGGTTTTGGGAAGCAAATCCGTGCCGATGAGAATCTTATATTGGCCTTTAGCGTGTTTAACTTTGATTTGTTTCATGAGTCTCCGGTGGAAAACATGTTCTGACAATTTCCTCCGCCAGTCCGTGAGGCGTATTGTCATCGGTTAAAAATACAAAATCTGCCGTCTGTTCATAAAGTGTTTTTCGTACTAAAAAAATCGTCTCTAATGTTTTTTTGGGATCATCCGTCAAAAGCAGCGGCCGGTCGCTTCGCGCGCGAACCCTTTTCCAAAGGGTTTCGAGCCCTGTGTTTAAATAAATAACGGTTCCCGTCGTTTTCATCACCGCTTGATTCGCCGGATCCAGAACGATTCCGCCGCCCGTTGAAATCACTTGATCAGTCCGCGCAGCGACAGAAGCAAGAACTTCCCGCTCCACGCCCCTGAAAAACACTTCATCGTGATCCGCAAATATATTATTGATGGTCTTTCCGGCGCGCTTCACAATCATTTCATCCACATCAATGAACGGGATTTTGAGAATCCGCGACAAGGCAAATCCCGTTGCCGTCTTGCCCGAACCCATCATTCCGATTAAGTAGATATTTTTCATAGTATTAATTTACTGGTTACTGGCAATATAACGCGTTGTGAAATCTCAATGTTCAAATCCTCCGCCAAACACACCGGCGGATCCGCCAGTTTACTAAGCGGACAATGACCAAGGAAGTTTCAATGTTTCAATTCACAATTAGAAATTAATCCTTTTGGGATTTATTTGTGTCATTGGCCCTTGGTCATTGGAATTTCAGATTCACACTTCAATCGACCTCAAATATCCCTTATAGTTCCGTTTAATCTCCGCCACGGAATCACCGCCGAATTTTTCGAGAAACGCATCGGCTATTTCAAACGCCACGATCGATTCGCCGACCACACTTCCGGCCGGAACCGCGCAAATGTCCGAGCGTTCGAAGTCTGCTTTTTCCGGAGCCTTTGTCTTCATATTAACGGAACGAAGCGGCTTGCCAAGCGTCGAAATCGGTTTCATGATCGCCCGGACACGGATTTCAGAACCGTTCGACATCCCGCCGGTAATTCCACCCGCACGATTCGTCGTGTGATAATAGCTTCGTTTTGGATCGAAATAGATTTCGTCATGAGCTTCCGATCCAAACACCTCGGCGGCCAGCACACCAATTCCAAATTCAACCGCTTTGACCGTTTGCAAACTCATCAAACCCTGTGCAATCCGGCCGTCAAGTTTCCTCTTGTAATGAACATGCGAGCCCAAACCGATCGGCACACCTCTTACACAAACCTCAAATTTACCGCCCACCGTATTTTCATCTTTCATCGCCTTCTTAATTTCACGGATCATAGCCTTTTCAACATCCGGCGAAACACAGTTCACTTGAGAATCGTCGCTCCTCTTTAGAATCGCATCGAATGAAACCTCCGCCTTGATCCTTGCTTTTCCGATTTGAACCACATGCGCCGCCACTTTAATCCCAAAATCAAGCAAAAAAAGTTTCGCAATCGAACCGACTGCAACGCGCATGGCTGTTTCGCGGGCGCTTGCGCGTTCCAGAATTTCGCGTATTCCGACATTATATTTGAGGACACCGGCCAAATCCGCATGACCCGGCCGGGGACGCCAAAGCTGAGGAAGCTCATCAATTTTAGCGTCTTTGTTGTGAATCGAAAGGCCAATCGGGGCACCCGTCGTCCGTCCGCGGTAAATACCGCCCGTGATTTCAATTTTGTCGCTCTCGATTTTCTGCCGGCCGCCGCGTCCAAATCCCTGCTGCCGCCGCCACAAATCATGATTGATCAAATCCGGATCCATCCGGATCCCGCTCGGCATTCCTTCTAAAATCGCCGACAATTGTTTCCCGTGCGATTCTCCGCATGTCATAAATTCAATCATGTCCGTCTCCTTTGTATAAGTAGTTCGGCAGTTTCATAAGCTTGTCATCCCCGCGAAAGGATCTGTTGCAGAACTGTCATTCCCGCAATCTTTTAGCGGGAATCCATTGAACTATTCGGTTCTAATTGACTTATGGATCCCCGCTTTCGCGGGGATGACAAACTTATGAAACAGCACTCTAAGAAAATCTCATTCCGTTGAGATACCAATAAATGATCGGTTCTCCCCACAAAAATGCAATCCAGCCGGCAACCGAAATAAACGGCCCGAACGGGAGAACTTCCTCATGTTTCACAAACTTAAGATAAAGCCCGAGCGGAACCGCCAGAACCGGCGCAAGAAAAAAAACGAGCAAAACATTCTGCCAACCGACAATCGATCCGATCATCGCAAGAAGCTTCACATCACCGCCGCCCATCGATTCTTTTTTGAATACAAAATCACCGACAACCCCCGTAATGTAAATAATCCCACCGCCGGCCAGCGCTCCCACCAATCCCTGAACTCCGCCCTTCCACCAAATTTGCTGTGCATGAATAGCGGGAAAAATAAAACTTAAGATCAACCCGACCACAAGTCCACCGAGGCTCACTTCATCGGGAATAATTTGGTGATCAATATCCACCACGGTTGCAATCAATAAACAAGAAAATAAAAACACACCGACAAATGCCTGAACCGACAAACCATATATGATCCACATCCATAAAAAACCTAATCCGGTAATCAGCTCGATCACCGGATAGCGGATTGAGATTTTCGTTCCGCAATCCCGGCATTTCGCCCGGAGAAAAATGAAACTCAAAATCGGAATATTGTCATACCAGCGGATCGGATGATTACACTTCGGACAATGAGAAGGCGGCGCCACCACAGATTCTTCGAGCGGAAGCCGGTAAATACACACATTAAAAAAGCTCCCGAAAATCGTACCGAACATAAACACAAAAACGCTATGAAGCGCGTAAAACATCATCCATCGCCTTTCTCATCACCTGAACCGGTGCTTTCTTTTCCGTCCAGATCTCAAACGCCCTTGCGCCCTGCATGAGCAGCATCGTTTCTCCGTTCACAACCGAATGCCCGAGGCTTTTCGCCAATTTTAAAAACCGCGGCAGCCGCGGTCGGTAAATTAAATCATAAACTAAGATTTTCCGTTTCGGGAAAAACGATTTTTTTATAATCAACGGATCTCCCGCATGCAGCCCAACCGGCGTTGCGTTGACTAAAAGGTCCGCCTCTTTCAGCACAGGCTCGAGATACTCATCCTTCATCGGCCGGATGACCCATTCAACCGCCGGATAAAATCTCCGGTACGCCCGGACAATGTCCTGCGCTTTTTTCTCAATGACGTCAAAAATTACCAAACGACGAATCCCTTGATGCGCAAGCCCAAAACTAACCGCACGCGCCGCACCGCCCGCACCTAAAATAACGGCTGTTTTCCCTTTCGGACTGAAGCGCATTTGTTTCAGGCCGGCCAGAAAACCTTCATAATCAGTATTGTAACCGACCCACGCCCCGCCTTCTTTTTTGACCGTATTCACTGCGCCGATTTTCCGCGCCATCGGATCAATCCGGTCTAAATACGGAATCACGGCTTCCTTATAGGGAACCGTCACATTAAATCCGTTTAATAAAATGGATTTTAGATTCCTCATTAAAAAACGGAACCTTACGGGAGGCCGTTCAAAAACGGAATAAAACGCTTTCAAACCATAAACGTCAAATGCGGCATTGTGAATTGCGGGAGATATCGTATGCCCGAGCGGAAATCCGAAAATACCGAATATTTGTATATCTTTGTCGCCAATGGCACGCATGAATTTTGTTTATAGTAAACCAATGTCAAATTAACGTCATTCTGAAGCAACAAACCTTGTCATTCCACTATGAATAATTGTGTCAAATAGTTTAACTGCTCTTTAATAAAAAGTTAACGGGTTTAAGGTCTTGTGACCAATCCACTATTGAGTGCATCTAAAAGATCACTAATATAAAATTCACCACCAAGCGCCGCGAAACCCGCAAAGTCCTCATTTCCAAATTAGTTGCAGTTGGAAATAGGAAAGGAATGACAGACGGCCGCTGGCGGAATTATCGGTTCTGGGCGATAAGCCCTTTGTTCTTTTAAAACATGATACACGGCATAAGCTAACTTACGAGCCGTAGCGATGATTGCCGGTCCAGAGCCTTGCCGGCTTTTAACTTGTTTATAATAAGCTTTCAACCCTTTGTCGGCACGAATCGCTGCCAACGTTGATTCGATGAAAGCGGTTCTTAAGTGCATATTAGCATCTTTAATTAAGCGACCGGTTCGGTGCTTATCTCCCGATGAAAATTCTCTGGGAATTAAGCCGACATAACGTGCATAGCCGCGCGCTTTGTAAAAGCGTGAAATGTCGCTTGATTCAACCAGGATGATATACGCATTGATTTTGCTCATTCTAAAGCCCGGAACTGTTCGCAGGAATTGAAGCCCCGGCAAATCTACTGTTTGTGTTTGAATAAAGTCTTCCAACGTTGAAATTTGTTTTAGAAGATGTTGATAGGTTTTTAATAGCTCATTCAAAATAAAACGTTCTCTTTGAGGAAGATCGATAGCGTTCAGCCATTTGAGTCCTCTGGAACAAAAAGGACTCTTAAATGATTTCGGTCTATCGGCAGCCCAAATATTGCGATCGATGAGAGTTTGTACTTGGTTCCGGATAGATCGCCGTTGATTAACCAAAAAGCGCCGGCATCGAAGAAGATTTCTTAATTGTCTGGTATCGACGGACGTAATATGAGCTGTCGGTAAAAAACCAGAATGAGTAAGTTTGGTTATTTCGCGAGCATCGTTTTGATCGTTTTTGGTCTCAGATTGAGTAATGGCTTTCAGCTTTTTAGGATGTGCTAAATAAAAATGATCGACGAGGTCGTTAACCGTATCGTAAAATAACGACCAGCTACGGGTAGCTTCGACGGCCAATTGTTTCGGACCTGGAATTTGAGAAACAAATGTCCGAAGATTATCGCGATTATTTTCTATTTTGCATGATTTCATTTTTGTACCATCATGGTTTAGCACATAAAACGTAGACGTTCTTTTGTGAAAATCAGTACCAATTGTATTCATTTGTGTCCTCCTCCTTTAAAAGGTTAACTTCTCGCTCCAGATTGTACGTCTGGAGCAGGAGGACACAATTATTCATTTTAACCCGCGGAAGCGGGAATCCAGTTACATTATTTTATCAATACTACTGGATTCCCGCTTCCGCGGGGATGACACACATACAATGACTTCACAACAGCCATCACCCCAAACAACTTATCAATCACTTCCGCTCTTCTAACTTCTTACGAATGTCGGACAGTTCGCTGTGAACCAAACCACTTAACAGACTCAAACCCACAAGATTTACACCGTAAATAAGTGCGTCTGATTCACCAGAAAAAAAATGCGCAAGAAACAAACAACCATTTCCCATGGAAAAATATGAAAAAATACGAAGCCACAATAGGTTCTTTCTTGGCTTTATTAAAAAAACAATACTCACTAATCCTATCTATGAGAACAATACAGTTAAAACATTAATATTATTCATCTATTTCTCCTTATTTCAAAATATTCAATCTATGGATTCCCGCCTAAAGCATGCGGGAATGACAAGCCGCGTAAATAATACAATTTTCAAATCGGTAAACCGGATTTCCCGCCTTGATGCATTTGAACTTTATTCAAGACAAACAAGTACGCTTTAACGCTCGCTTCGATTACGTCCGTACTGGTCGCGCGGCCGCCGATTTCTTTTCCGTTCACGAGCATCTTAATATTCACTTCACCGAGCGCATCTTTCCCGCTCGTCACGGATTGAATCGAATAATTCACGAGCGTCGCCTCAATTCCGGTCGCCTTTTCAATCGCTTTATAGCACGCATCCACCGGACCATCTCCTTCGGATGAAGCTTCTTTGATTTCACCGCGACAGGATAAGCGCACCGTTGCGCTTGGCACAACACCGGTTTCGCTTGAAATCTTGGTGTATTCCAGTTTCCACGTTTCAGGAATTTTACTCACCTCTTCTTCGACAATGGCTTCAATGTCCTGATCAAACACATATTTTTTCTGGTCGCAAAGGCGCTTGAACCGTTCAAACGCCCGGTTTAAATCTTCACTGTTCAGGACAATCCCGAGTTTCACCAGCCGCTCGCGGAACGCATGGCGTCCGGAATGTTTTCCCATGACCATTTCGCTCCCGGAAAGACCGATCCGTTTCGGGTCGATAATTTCATACGTCTGGCGTTTCTTGAGAACTCCGTCCTGATGAATTCCCGATTCATGCGCAAAGGCATTTCGCCCAACGATCGCTTTGTTGGGCTGCACGGCCAATCCCGTTAAATGAGAAACGAGCCGCGACGATTTAATAATTTGATTCACTTTAATATCCGTATACACATTCATTAAATCGCGCCGGGTATCAATCGCCATCACAATTTCTTCCATTGACGCATTTCCCGCACGCTCACCGATTCCATTCATCGTACATTCGACTTGATTCGCTCCGAACATCACCGCCTGCAAAGAATTGGCAACCGCTAACCCCAGATCATTATGACAATGAACCGCTAAACTTATTTTCTTTCCCAAACCCGGAATTTTCTTGATCAACCAAGCAATCAATTCGCCGAACTCCTTCGGCAAAGCATACCCGACCGTATCGGGAATATTAATAGTCGTGGCCCCTGAATCAATCGCAGCCCAAACCGCGTCCGCCAAAAATTCGCGTTCCGTACGGGACGCATCCTCCGGCGAAAATTGAATGTCCTTAAACCACTGCCCGGCATATTTGATCTGCTGCTGCGCCAATTTTAAGATTTCAGACTTTCTCTTTTTCAGTTTGAATTCCCGGTGAATTTTCGACGTCGCCAAAAAAACATGAAGCCGTTTCTTCTTCGCATATTTGAGCGCCTCGCGCGCAGCGTCAATATCTTGAGACACCATCCTGGCCAAAGCACAAATCACCGGCTTCGTCACTTCTTTAGAAATCGCCTGGATAGCTTCAATTTCACCCGGTGACGCCGCCGGAAACCCCGCTTCGATAATGTCAACACCGAGACGCTCAAGTTGTCTTGCCACTTGAAGTTTTTCATCCGCAGTCAAAGAGGCCCCCGGACACTGCTCGCCATCGCGTAGCGTAGTATCAAAAATGTAAATTTTCCGTTTTTTTCTTTTCATCATGTCTCTCATTGAAAAATGTCCGTAGGGGCAATTCATGAATTGCCCCTACGATTAATCTTAAATCTTTTTCCCACCTTCAATCCAAGGCATCATCTTCCGGAGACTCTCGCCGACCTTTTCAATCGGATGATTGTCCGCTTCTTTTCGCATCTTGTCGAAATTTTTTCGGCCCGTTTTATTTTCGTCTATCCATTCTTTTGCAAACTTGCCGTTCTGAACTTCTTTTAAAATTTTCTTCATCTCCTTGCGGGTCTCTTTCGTGATCACTCTTTTTCCGCGCGAATAGTCCCCGTATTCCGCCGTATCGGACACCCGCCGGTGCATTCCGCCGATTCCGGAAACAAAAACCGCATCGGTAATCAATTTCACTTCATGCAAACATTCGAAATACGCCATTTCCGGCTGATATCCCGCTTCAACCAATGTATCAAAACCGGCGCGGATCAATTCCGTCAACCCGCCGCAAAGCACCACTTGTTCGCCGAATAAATCAGTTTCGGTCTCTTCCTTAAAGGTGGTCTGGATCACACCGGCTCGCGTCCCGCCGACCGCTTTCGCGTGTGCCATCGCAAGCTTGAGCGCATTCTTGCTTGCATTCTGCTCAACAGCCACCAAACACGGAACTCCGCCGCCCGCAACAAATTGCGAACGTACCAATGATCCCGGCCCTTTGGGCGCAACCATAATGACATCGATATCTTTTGGCGGTTTAATGTATCCATAATGAATATTGAAGCCATGCGAAAAAAGAAGGGCTTTTCCGGCTTTCAAATTCGGTGCGATAAACTTCTCATAAATTTGCGCTTGCAAATGATCCTGCGTTAATATTTGAATAATATCGGCTTGCTTGGTCGCTTCATCAGCTCCCATGGGTTTAAAACCATCCTGAACGGCCAGATCATAATTCTTTGTCCCCGGAAGTTCACTCACGATAACAGAAACGCCGGAATCGCGAAGGTTCAGCCCTTGCCCGCGGCCCTGTATCCCGTAACCGATAATTGCTATTTTTTTATTTTTTAAAACGTTCAAATCCGCATCTTGATCATAATAAATCTTTGCCATTTTAATCCCCTCAATTAATTTTTTATTTTGACTTTTTGCTTTTACCTTTTGACTTTTTTCCGACACACAGCATGGCGGATCCGCCATGTTTTTTGGCGGAACTTATCTGCTTTCCTTTCAACTTTTTCGCATTCAATTCATCCGCATGTTTCGGCGGAGGAGCCAGTTCCGTTCGGCGCGCCAAAGCGATCAAACCCGTCCGGACAACTTCGCGCAACTCAAACGGCCGGAGAAGTTCGAGCATCGCGTCAATTTTACTTTCCGTTCCCGTCACTTCAACGGTCAGCGAATCGGGGCTGACATCAACCACTTTTGCCCGGAACGTATTCACAATTTGCATAATGTCATTGCGATTTTGAGGATTTGCCGACACTTTAATCAGAACCAGTTCGCGTTCAATCGGATTTCCCTTGCTGATATCGACAACGGTGATAACGTCAATCAACTTATCCAATTGTTTCATGATTTGTTCTAATACCTTCTCATCCCCGGTTACGGAAATTGTCATCCGGGAAACTTCCGGATCATGCGTTTCTCCGACGGCGAGGCTGTCGATATTAAATCCGCGCGCGGAAAAAAGGCCTGCGACCCGCGCCAAAACACCGGGGTGATTTTCAACCAACACTGAAATCGTATGCTTTTTCATAAGAGCTCCTTGAGTTAAGAACCGCTTTCATAAAGTTCGAAAAGTGTCATTCCCGCAAGTCTTTAGCGGGAATCCATCGTTCATTAGATCCCCGCTTAAAGCATGCGGGGATGACTCTCTATTAAAAACCCGTGTCCTATTATTTCTCTTTCAACAACTAACTTTCTATTTCCCTACGCCATATCCATAATTTGATCTAATGCATTTCCGGCCGGCACCATCGGAAATACATTCTGTTCGCCTTTGACTAATACGTGAAGTAACGCCGGCCCTTTATGTGACAATATTTTTTTAAGGCCCGCCACAACGTCTTCTTTCTTGCGAACTTGAACGGAATATATTCCGAAAGCCTTGGCCACTTCTGAAAAATCAGGATTTAAAAGCGACAAAACCGAGGCGGAATAACGGCGATTATAAAAAAGTTCCTGCCACTGTCGCACCATTCCGAAATAGCCGTTATCAAGCACCACAATTTTCACGGGAATCTTGTAATACTTGGCCGTTGTCAATTCCGCAAGCGTCATATGAAACGAGCCATCGCCATCGATACACACAACGGTTTTCTCCGGCCGGCCGATTTGCGCACCAATCGCCGCAGGCAAACCAAACCCCATCGTCCCGAGCCCTCCGGAAGTAATCATCGTCCGCGGCTCGGAAAATTGATACCATTGCGCTGTCCACATTTGGTGTTGCCCCACCCCTGTTACAACAACCGCTTTGTGATCCGTTAACTTGCCGATTTGGTCGATCACATATTCCTGGCGAATTTCCGAATCATCCTGATTGTACCGGAGCGGATGTTTCTTTTTCCACTCTTGAATCTGCTTCATCCACGGCTTGATCGCTTGACGCCTGTTTTTGACAAGCGGAATCAGCTCACGCAAAACCGGTTTAATATCGCCCAGAATGGGGTAATCCACACGCACCGTTTTTGAGATCGAGGATGGATCGATATCAATATGGACCACTTTCGCATCCGGCGCAAATTTTGAAATGTTTCCCGTTACCCTGTCATCGAAACGCGCGCCCACTGAAATCAGCAGGTCGGAACGCTGCACGGTATAATTGGCATACGCGGAACCATGCATTCCCAACATCCGAAGCGAAAGCGGATGATCTTCCGGAAACGCGCCAAGTCCTAAAATAGTGGTCGTCACGGGAATTCCCGTTTTTTCGACAAACTCACGCAACTCCTTCGATGCATCCGAAGCAATCGTCCCACCGCCGACATATAAGCAAGGCCGTTTACTTTTATTGATCGCTTCCGCCGCTTTCTTGATTTGTTCCATATCAATTTCGCGGGATGGCCGGTACGCACGCATATAAATTCTTTCGGGAAATTCGAATTCGGTGATCGCACGACTCACGTCCACCGGAAAATCAACGAGCACGGGACCCGGACGACCTGTCGTCGCAATGTAAAACGCTTCGCGCATCACCCGGGCAATATCTTTCACATCTTTCAAAAGAAAATTGTGTTTTGTAATCGGCCGCGTAATCCCCACAATATCCGCCTCTTGAAATGCATCCATCCCGATCGCATGTGTCGGCACTTGGCCGGTAATACAAATGACGGGGGAAGAATCCATATAAGCGGTCGCAAGCCCAGTCACCGTATTCGTCGCACCCGGCCCCGACGTCACAAGACACACCCCCGGCCTTCCGGTTGCGCGAGCATATCCATCAGCCATATGCGTTGCGCCTTGTTCATGCCTCACCAAAATAAATTTTAATTTCTTCGAATCATACAGGACGTCAAATGTCGGAAGGATCACGCCGCCGGGAAGCCCAAAAACATACTCCACTCCCAGCATTTCCAAACATTTCACCATAATCTGCGCGCCCGTCATCTTTGCCATTTTACTAAGCCCTCTCCATTTTATTTAATTTTGCATCAATTAAATCCATTAATTCTTTTTTCACAAAAGGATCTTCCGCATGCCCAAGCCCTTGAATGATTTCAAAACTAATATTTTTAATACCCGCTTTCTCAAAAATCGCACGCGCCTTTTCATTGCCTTCCGGATCCAGATTTGGGTCTTCCGAGCCCCAAACCAACAACACCGGCGCATCAATAGTTCGTCCCGGAAACCGTCGGATCGCATCCAAATAGCGGCCAAGCGAACCATTCAAAAAAATCCCGCCGTGAAACTTTCCCGGTTTTGCCAGCGCTGCTTCAAATCCATAATTTGCGCCAAAAGAAGATCCGACAAAGAACGCTCCGTCACGCACAAGCTGATATTTCCCGGACAGCCTTTCAAGTTCGCTGAAAAGCTGATCTTGATATCCCTGGGTCCAGTAAACTGGATCAAATTCAATTGTTGGCGCCGCAAAAAAATATTTTCCTTTTTTTGCTTCATCCATCCAGCCATCGAGATATTCTTCGCCGTCCGTCCCGGCCGGATGAAACAACACGATCACCGATTCACCGGCAAACGTTTTTGGAATAGCCCTTGGATTGAAATAAGCAACGGACACGGGAGATTTTCCGGCTGAATCAATTTTCGAAGCGAACCAGCCTTGATTCAATGAAAGAACGCAACCGCTTAACATAAAACCAGATATAAGAAACACGCTAATCCGTAAGCGGTATCGCATCGTAAGCGAACCCGATCTTTTGACTTTATTCAAGTGCCACTATTCCGTTTGAAACAATCCGTCAACCCACTCGAGAAACTTTTCCTTAACCACACCGGACCGAACAGATTTTCCTTTTTCTCTGAGTTTTGCGGTTTGGATAAACCAATCAAAAATATAAGGATAAATATCAGCCGGTTGCGCCCGGTCTAAGTTGTCCATCTCAACCACTTCAACAGAATAACCCTGTGACTTTAACTCTTCCAGTTTTGCCTGACTGTCTTTCTGAGACGCAAAACTGCCAGCAGCAACGATCACAAGCGCCGGTACTTTATTCACTTCCGCATAAGAAAGATTAAACACTTTCGACAATATTCCTTCCAACCCATTTCCGATCGAGGCAGATGCGGTAAACTCCTTCGGATACTTTGTTCCCAAATAAAATCCATAATGCCCGCCGAAACCGGAACCTACAATCCAAATCCGTGAGGGATATACTTCATATCTGGATTTCAAGTCCGTAATTAAATTCAGCAACCGTTTATCAATATCATACGAAACTTCCCGCGGCTCCTGATAAGTCGGACACAGGAGAATGACACCGCGCTGTTCGGCATAATCAATCCACGCCTGAATATAGTCCTTTCCTTTTCCACCGCTGTCATGAAGTGCAATCATAAGCGGCCATAACCGGTCGGAAGAATAATTCTTGGGAATATAATACGAAAAACCATACCGGTCTTCTTCATTATGATGAAGGCCCGTTTCCACTTCTCCAAAAAAGGTTGCGGAAGCTAACCGGTAAGAAGTTAAGAGAATAATCAACGATAAAACAAATACAATTGCGGTCTTCTTAATCATGTTTTTTATTTAGGGTTAAAGACTAAAAACGCGAATTGTCCCGGCAATTCATGAGGAAAATAAAACTGCATGCGGGGAGAATTCGCAATTTTTAATCCAAATTCCTTACTCTAATATAAAAACTTCGTAACTTATGATGAAAACACGACTTAATTGTATCAACAAAGCCTTTTATTGTCAAACATGTCTAAGCTGTAAAAATAAGTTCGGAAAGAAAAAGTTGCTTAGGCATCTAACCCGACTTTCTCATCGGTTTTTTGCATCACTGAGAAAGTCGCTTTGGGTGCAACCAATTGCGCCCAAAGCGGAATTTCTTATTAACTGATGGGAAATCCGGGCTAACTCTTCAGCTGAATGAGAGATAGGTCGTAGGCGCGGTTGGGATTGCAGGAATGGTTTTTCAGGATTTCCTGGAGTTCGAGGCAGGCACCTAAACTGGACGCGGCGGCCAAAGCGCCGCGCGCTTCATGAGGCGGCTCGCCGTCAAAGCTTTCTGAAATAAAACCCAGGCCTCTGGTCATCACCTGTTCGCAAAACGGCTTAAAATAACTCGCCAATTCCTCTTTGATCGCTTTTGTATTTCCTTCAACACGAATTGCGGCAATAACATACGGCACAAGAAGCCACGGCCGGACGGTTCCTTGGAAACAGGAATAGGCCCGCTGAAACTCGCTACCGTTGTGTTTGCGTTGATATCCTTCTTCAAACGGCGCAAGCGTCCGAAGTCCCACAGGCGTTAAGAGATGCTGCTTTACAACGTCCACCACAGATTTCCAATTTGCAATATTTTCATCCAAAATGGGGAACGGCAACCCCAACGCCAAAATTTGATTCGGACGGAGCACATTGGATTTCTTTTTTTCAAAAATTGTGTCCAATAAATATCCGCCGGCCTGGACGTGTTTATTCCCTTTCGGAATGTCAAACCAGAATGCTTGATTGAATACCTTCTTTGCTTGTTTCGCCAATACCACATATTTCTTCTGTGAATCGGCTGATTCAAACACCTCAGCCATCACCGCCATCTCACATAGGGCATTGTACCAAAGCGCTTGGATTTCCACCGCCATTCCGGGGCGAGGCGTAATCACAAAATCACCCAGTTTAAAATCCATCCACGTAAGTTCAGAATCTTCATCCCGGCATGAAATCAGGCCGTCGCGCGTCATTTGAATATTAAAACGAGTCCCTTTGACAAATTCTTTCACGATAGATTCAAGAACCGGAAAAATGATTTTTGATACTGTTTCGCGATCATTGAAATAGCGGAAATACTCATAACAGACGTGAATAAACCAGAGTGGCAAGTCCACCGCATTAAATTCAACCGGCTCAAATTCGTCCGTGATTCTTTTTGGCAGAAGACCATCATCAACCAGAGAAGCTAAATAGGATAGAACTTGCCTCGCCGGATTGAGCTGCCCACGCGTTAAAAAAAGACCGTGAAAACCAATCAATAAATCCCGGATTTTCATTTCCGGATTGGGATAATTGGTCAAAACCATCTGTTCGGGAATCAAAACATGCGCCGCACTCTTTCCTTTTCGCGCACCCGGTTCATGAATCGCTGATTGGTTATGCATAACCAGCGACTCGGCGGAATAGGCCAGCAAGCGGAAACAATCATCCGTCGCAGGAATTTGATTTAAAAGTTGCATTCGCCTTTCTTCTTCGCGGGCAATCAGCATCGCCGGATCAAATGATGTTTTTTTATTTAATGATGCACATAAAAAAACCGTTCCACCGCGAACAAACGTGTAAACCAACCGGCACGGCGCATACAAATTTTCTTCAAACTCAAGGCCGCACTGCCGGTCCTCGGGATAATGAATTTTTTTATACCATGTCCCGGTTTGATCAATAATTGCCGCATTGTGATATAAAAACAATTTGGCTTCATCAACGGAAGAGCCCATCGCAATTGTTCCGTGTGAAATATCCATTTTGGAATAAACGAGATAACTTCCGACTTCGTGAACCGGATACGGACGGAATGCCGTCAAGGGTTTTAATTCCAAACGCACCCAATCGGCATCTCCGGAAACAATCTGATACCGGATAAATACCGTTTGTTCTTCATGGAGAAAAATCACGCTTTTCGCAAGCACGATATCTTCAATGCGGAAAATCCACGTCGGATATGGAAACATAAAAAACTCTTCGAGATATTGATATCCTTCCGGAAAAACCGTATTCGCGTAAACATGAGTTGATAAAGAATATGCGTTGTCCGCAAGCATGAGGCGTTCATCCAGATTATGAAGAAGCACACGATGCTTTAATGGCGGCGAAAGCGCGGGAACAAAAAGGCCGTGTTGTCGGCGGGTATTCGCACCGCAAAGCGTTGAAGATGCGTAGCTTCCGAAACAATTAATTTCGAGCCACTCTTTATGAAGTGTTTTTTCGAAATTCTGGCAGACACTTGAATCAAATGAGATGAATTTCACCGCTCGCCTTTAGGTTTCTAAAAAAAGGATACCTGATAAAGAATCGAGCTGCAAATTCAGGAGGAAAATAATTCGAGAATCTTACAACCTTAACCGTGCATATTAAAACATTTTAGGAAGGCCGTTTGAGTTAGAAATCTCTTTATGACGAGCGGGCAACTTTGAGGGTTTCGACTTTCTGGACAAACGCCTTGGCGGCATTGGTGATTTCATTCCATTGATGCAGACGGATATGACTCCGGTCACAAATCGCATTTCCGATCTCGCAGGCAACGGCGCCGGCGCGCAAATATTCCGGAAACGTTTCCAAATTCACATCGCCCGAAGGAACAAGTTTTAAAAACGGAAACGAACGCCGGATGCGCCGGATATACGGCACGCCCCCGAGAAAACTGGCAGGATAAATTTTAATCAAATCAACACCGAGCTCAAACGCTTGCATCACTTCATTGATGGTCGCCGCGCCCTGGATCAGCGTAATATCGTGGTTCTTGCAAATCGCGATAATATTCTTATCCGTATAATGACTGCTGATAAATTTTGCACCGGCATTGATTGCGCGGAATGCGGTTTCGCCGTCGGTTGCGGACCCAAAACCCACATAAAGATCGGGTTGTTTAGAAAGGCTCTCGATGAGCTTCGCCGCCTGAGGAACATGTGAGGTGATTTCAATAATCCGAACGCCCCCGTCAATTAAACTCTTCGCCACCGTTTCAGCATCACCATGATCGCTGGTTCGAATCACTCCAATGATTTTTAAATCATCAAATACTTTTATCGGATCGGCCATCCTTTATAGAACCTTTCTCCTCTTTGATCTGACGGCGCGTATCATACCGCCATCATCTGGCAATGTCAAATCGTTTGGGCCGTGAATGATGTACTAAATGACCAATGACCAAATCCCAATGACCAAGGAATTTCCAAAAAAACTTAAAATTCAAAATATTGGAAGTTGAAATTTTGAGATTTCTTTGCGTCATTGGGATCTGGTCATTGGAATTTAGTCATTGAGCCTTTTTAGACCGTTTGAAACGATGCTCTTTCTTCGCAGGCTTCAACATCGTTCCTTTTTCCAAACCATGTTCCTCTTCAAGCCGTCGGATTTCATCCCGAAGACGGACGGCTTTTTCGAAATCAAGCGCGCTCGAAGCGCGAACCATCCGGTCGTATAAATAAGCGATATGCGATTTCACCTCGTATTCAGCTTTCGACTCACCAACCACGCTTTCAACTATTTCTTCCGCCGCGCGCCAACGTTCAATTCCCAATTTAATTTCTTTTCTGATCGACTGCGGCGTAATGCCGTTCCGGCGATTAAACTCTTCCTGAATCGCACGGCGACGGCGCGTCTCATGAATTGCCGTCTTCATGGAATCGGTCATCTGATCGGCGTACATGATCACAGCGCCATTCAGGTGGCGTGCCGCCCGTCCCATCGTTTGAATGAGCGAAACATCGCTCCGGAGGAACCCTTCTTTATCCGCATCCAAAATAGCAACCAGCGAGACTTCCGGAAGATCAAGGCCTTCGCGAAGCAGATTAATTCCCACAATGCAGTCATATTTTTTCATTCGAAAATCCCGCAAAATCTCGACCCGTTCAAACGCGTCAAATTCCGAATGAAGGTAATTCACTTTAATTCCGACTTCTTTTAAATACCGGCTTAGATCTTCCGCCATCCGCTTGGTGAGCGTTGTCACGAGCGTACGTTCATTCTTTTGAGCCCGCACCTTAATTTGTTCAATCAAATCGTCGATTTGACCTTCCGTTGGTTTGACTTCAACTGCGGGGTCTAAAAGCCCCGTCGGGCGAATGACTTGTTCAACGGCTTGGCTCGCGTGTTTCATTTCATATTCAGACGGCGTCGCGGAAACATAAACCATCTGCCCCATCATTTGCTCAAATTCACCAAAATTGAGCGGACGGTTGTCGAGCGCCGACGGCAAACGGAAACCGTGTTCAACCAATATTTTCTTTCGCGACTGGTCGCCGGCATACATCCCTCGAATCTGCGGAATCGTTTGATGCGACTCATCAATGATCATCAAAAAATCTTTTGGAAAATAGTCAAGAAGCGTATACGGTTTTGAACCCGGCGCGCGGCCGGCCAAATGGCGGGAATAGTTTTCAACCCCGGCGGTATATCCGACCTCCCGGAGCATTTCAAGATCATAACGCGTCCGCGACTCCAGCCGTTTCGCTTCGAGATCTTTTCCCTGGCTCACTAATTCTTTCACCCGTTCGGCTAATTCGATTTGAATCGATTTCATAGCACGCTCGATATTTTCAGTCGAACTGACAAAATGTTTTGCCGGATAAATGGCAAACTTGCCGAGAGTTCCAATTTCTTTTCTTCCGACGGGATCCATCAGTTTGATTTCCGAAATCCGGTCTCCCGAAAAATAAATCCGGTACGGCTGTTCCCCATAGGAAGGAAAAAGGTCGATGACATTACCTCTCACACGAAACGCGCCACGTTTTAAATCGGTGTCCGCCCGTTCGTATTGAATACCAATCAACTGCGATAAAAATTGGTCGCGGATTATAGATTGATTCACTTTGATTTGGAGCAACATCCCCCGCCATTCCTCGGGCGAACCCAACCCGTAAATACAGGAAACGCTGGAAACAATAATCACATCCTGGCGTGATAGAACCGAACTCGTTGCGGCAAGCCTGAGGCGGTCCAAATCATCATTAATGGAAGCATCCTTTTCAATATACGTATCCGTGTGAGGAATATAGGCTTCAGGCTGGTAATAATCGTAATAGGAAACAAAATATTCCACTGCGTTTTCCGGAAAGAATTCTTTAAATTCACTATAAAGCTGCGCGGCAAGTGTCTTGTTGTGAGAAATGACCAGCACGGGTTTTCCCCAACGGGCAATCACATTCGCCATCGTAAAGGTTTTTCCGGAACCGGTCACACCGATCAGGACTTGTTCTTTGAGCCCCTCTTTTAACCCTCGGAAAAGTTTTTCAATGGCCTTGGGCTGATCTCCGCAAGGCGTCATGTTAGTGGTCAATTTAAAAAGAGACATATCACCTCAAAACTCCTTCCCCTCCTTTGCGGGGGAAGGCAAGGATGCGGGGTGGAACATTATTTCACCCCCACCTTTTTCTCCGCCCAACAGGACGGCGGATCCGCCAGCTTGTTAGGAGGACTCCCCCATCAAGGGGGAGAAGTACAAAGTTATTTGGAATGAATATCGCGGACAAGAAGAGAAAAATCAAATGCGGGCGCAGAATGAGTTAATGCCCCGATCGAAATCCGGTCAACACCCGTTTTCGCGATCGCGCGAACGTTTTCAAGTGATACACCGCCCGACGCCTCAAGAACCGGAGTCGGATGAAAACGTTTGGCTATTTGAACACCTTCTTTTAATTTACCCAGCGAAAAATTATCAAACAAAATCGCATGTGGCTTTGCAGGAAGCACACACCTCAACTCATTAAGATCACGAACTTCGATTTCGGTGAATTTTTTCTTTTTTGCTTCGTTGATTTTTCTCCTAATCACTTTATCATTCGTAATCGAACGCCAATGATTTTCCTTAATCAATACCTGGTCGTCCAGGCCGATTCGGTGATTCGTCCCGCCGCCCGAACGGACTGCATATTTTTCGAGCTCGCGCCAAAGCGGCGTTGTTTTTCTCGTATCGTAAATTTGAGCGTTTGTTCCTTTTACTTTTTCGACATATTTGCGCGTCAAGGTCGCAACACCGGACAGATGACTGATAAAATTAAGCGCTACGCGTTCTCCGATCAAGATCGATCGCAGGGACCCGCGAATCACAAACACTTCCTCCCCTTCACGCAAAAGGTCTCCGTCTTTAACCCGGACCGAAATTTCCAGATGAGGATTGACATGCGCAAACACATTTCTCAAAACGGATTCCCCGCATAATACACCCGATTGTTTCGCAAAAATATGAGCTTCTGCCCGAAGACGCGGCGAAACGAAAATCTTTGTCGTCAAGTCGCCCTTTCCGACATCTTCCCGGAGCGCTTCGCGAATTAATGTGTTGAGTTTACTTGAAATGATCAGCATGGAATTCCTTTGTGCTTAGTAGCAGGGGCAATTCATGAATTGCCCCTACATTTCTGCATTTACCCAAACAACGTTAGATTTTCCCGATACGACTCCAGTTGCTTCTCAAAATCCTCTTTTCTCTCTTTTTCTTTTTCAACAATTTCTTCAGGGGCTCGAGAAATAAATTGTTCACTCCCTAAACGATCATTAATCGATTGAATATGCTTCTCCAGTTCCGCAATCTTTTCTCGGATTTTCTCGCCTTCCCTCTTCAGGTCAGATTCCGAAAGGCCGGAAACGAAAATCTCTATATGGGAATAAACTTTCCCGACCATTCCGCTCTTTTTTTCAAATGTTTGAAATAATGACAAGTGTTTAATGCGGTTTAAAAAGCAAATTTCTTTTTGGAATGTCCGCAGCGCCTCTTCCGCCTCATGGTTTTTCACCACAATCGTCACTTCATTCAATTCCTCCGCGGGTTTCAATCCAAGGCGCGATCGAAGGTCCCGAACACCGCCCACCGCCTCTTGAAAAAGCCGCACCGCGTTGGCTTCTTTTTCGAACCGGATTCGCTGATCCGCAAACGGCCACCGGGCCAGCATCACCGTCTCGTTCGCAAAATATTCGCCGCCGATTAATTCTTTCAAACGCTGCCACACCTCTTCCGTAATAAATGGCATAAACGGATGCAAAAGTTTCATGCTTGTTTCAAGCACATGAACAAGAATATTTTGGACCACCTTTCTCTCCGCTGTTTGATTTCCCATCAACACCGGCTTTGCCAACTCGAGATACCAATCACAAAATGAATGCCAGAAAAAGTGATAAACCGAATTTGCCGCTTCGCTCAAGCGACATTCTTCCAGATGTGTATCAATTTCCTCAGCCGCATCCTGCAATTCAGTTAGAATCCACTTGTCTATCACAGAGAATTCCTTTGCATACATCTTTTCGAGCGGCCGGAAATCTTCCGGTTTAAAATCAGCTAAATTATTCACGCAAAATCGAAATGCATTCCAGATTTTATTCGTAAAATTCCGCCCTTGCTCGAATTTCTGCCGTGAAAGGTAAACATCCGTCGCACCGAGCATCATCAGCGAAAACCGGAGCGCATCCGCGCTCATCTCTTCAATAATTTCAAGCGGATCAATGCTGTTTCCAAGAGACTTTGACATTTTCTGGCCGCCTTCAACACGCACGGTCCCATGAATCAACACGGTATCAAACGGCTCTTTCTCCATAAATTGAAAACCAGCCATAATCATCCGTGCCACCCAGAAGAAAATAATTTCAGGTGCTGTTACAAGCGTCGAAGTCGGATAAAAATATTGAAGGTCTTTTGTTTTCTCCGGCCAGCCGAGCGTTGAAAATGGCCATAGCCATGAACTAAACCACGTGTCGAGGACATCCGGATCGCGAATAAGATTTTTGTCTCCGCATGTTGGGCATTGAGTCGGATCCTGACGACTAACAATAATTCCGGCATTGATAGAAGCTGCACGACTGTCATTCCCGCGAAAGCGGGAATCTCCGCCAGAGGCGGATCCGCCAACGATTTGTGGCGGACATGTCTGTATATCCCCGACAGAAGCATTCGGGGATGACAAATTATCAGGTACTTTCCCGCGCTTTTCACACTCATGGCAATACCATACCGGAATTTGATGCCCCCACCAAATTTGACGGGAGATACACCAATCGCGGATATTTTCAAGCCAGTTGAGATAAACTTTCGTCCAACGTTCGGGAATGAATTGAATTCGGCCGTCTTGCGCTGCTTTGATTGCGGGTTCGGCAAGCGGCTTCATCCGGACAAACCACTGCTTCGAAAGATATGGCTCCACCATCGTGTGGCAACGGTAACAGTGGCCGACGGCATGGATATGCGGCTTTTTTTCGACAAACAGCCCGGCTTTTTCAAGATCTTCAATCACTCGCTTTCGCGCTTCAAACCGGTCGAGGCCGCGATAGTTGCCGCCATTTTCATTAATCGTTCCGTCCGGATTCAGAATATTCACGAACTCAAGCTGATGGCGGTTCCCCATCGCAAAGTCGTTGGGATCATGAGCCGGCGTGACTTTGACAAGGCCGGTCCCGAATTCCGGATCGACAAATTCATCCTGAATAATCGGAATCGAACGGTTCATTAGCGGAAGAATGACTCTCTTTCCGGCAAACGTTTTAAAGCGTTCATCGTTCGGATTGACCGCAACAGCCGTATCTCCGAGCATGGTTTCAGGCCGCGTTGTTGCAATGAGAATATGATCTTGCCCATGGACCGGCGTTTTGGGGTCGATTGGATATTTGATGTAATAGAAAAAGCCCTGAATTTCTTTATGAACCGCTTCTTCATCGGAAAGCGCCGTATGGCAGCGCGGACACCAATTGATAATATAATTACCGCGATAAATTAAATCTTTTTCATAAAGGCTGACAAACGATTCCCGAACAGCACGCGACAGTTTTTCGTCCATCGTAAAGCGTTCGCGAGTCCAATCGCAAGAAGAACCAAGGCGGCGAAGCTGCCGAACAATCGTTGAACCATATTCTTCTTTCCATTTCCAAACGGATTCAATAAATTTTTCCCGGCCAATTTGTTGGCGTGTTTTTCCTTCTTTGGCCAGTTTCTTTTCCACCACATTCTGTGTCGCAATTCCGGCATGATCCACCCCCGGAACCCAAAGCACGGGAACTCCCTGCATTCGCTTCCAACGAATTAAAATATCCTGAATCGTGTTATTGAGTGCATGGCCCATGTGAAGGATTCCCGTCACATTGGGCGGCGGAATCACAATGACAAACGGCTTTTTTGTCTCATCCACCACCGGCTTGAAATAGCCGGACTTTTCCCACAGCTCATACCACTTGGATTCGATTTCTTTAGAGTTGTAACGGGGAGGAATATCTATGGCCGGCATTCACGGAACCTCATGATTTCATAAGCTTATATTCGATCGCCTCGATCAGGGCTTTCCACGAAGCTTCGATAATATTTTCCGAAACACCGACTGTTCGCCAGGAACCGGCTTCGTCCTGAAATTGAATCAACACACGCACTTTCGCAGCCGTTCCCGCCTGCGAATTGACGACACGCACCGCATAATCGGTTAAATGAATTTTCTCGACAACAGGATAAAATTTGACGAGTGCTTTGCGGAGCGCATTATCGAGCGCATTCACGGGCCCGTCACCACTTGCGACTTCATAAGCCTCTTCGCCGCAAACTTCTATTCTTACTGTTGCGCGTGACGGCGGATTTTCGATCTCGACATGGTCGGTTGTCACAGACACTTCTTTCACCGTAAAGAATTTCTTATCTTTATTAAGCATCCGTTTCATCAGCAGTTCCAAACTCGCTTCGGCCGCTTCAAATTGATAACCTTGACTTTCCAATTCGGCGATTTTCTGGAGAATAGTCCTCGTTTCCGGATTTTGTATATCAAGCGATAATCGAAGTTCTTTCGCTTTAAATAGGATGCTCGACTTTCCGCTCAACTCGGAAACCAGAAACTTCCGCCGATTCCCGACAAGCGCGGGGTTCATATGTTCATACGTTTTCGCATTCTTCATCATCGCATTCACATGAACTCCCGCTTTATGAGCAAACGCAGAAGTGCCCGTAAATGGTTGCTGATTCTGAATCGGTAGATTACATACTTCCGCCACAAAATGGGAAACTTCCGTGAGTTCTTTCATTTTTTTCTCCGAAAGCACCTGGTAGCCCAGTTTTAATTGCAAAATCGCAATGACGCTAATTAAATTCGCATTGCCGCAACGCTCACCGTAACCATTGATCGTTCCTTGAACCTGTGTCGCGCCGTGAGTCACCGCACTGATCGAATTCGCAACCGCAAGATCACCGTCATTATGGCAATGAATCCCGACCGGGGCTTTGACCTGCTTCACTACCTTGCGAACGGCAATTGCTACCTGCTCCGGAAGCGCCCCACCGTTCGTATCGCATAACACAATCCGGTCGCAACCGGCTCGCTCCGCCTCACGAATGGTTTTCATCGCATATTCCGGATTTTCACGAAACCCGTCAAAAAAGTGTTCTGCATCGTAAATCACTTCGGCTTTTTTTGCTTTCAAATATGAAACGGAATCGCGAATCATCATCAGATTTTCTTTCAGCGCTGTTTTAAACACTTCCTGCACGTGAAAATCCCAGCTTTTCCCGAAAATCGTAATCACTTTCGTTCCGGCCTCGACAAGCGCTTTCAAATTTTCATCCTCAGAAACCTTCACATGCGCCCGCCGTGTCGATCCAAACGCTGCCAATTTCGCATGTTTAAATTTCAACTTCTTGGCTTCTTTGAAAAACGCCATATCTTTCGGATTCGACCCGGGCCAACCACCTTCGATGTAGTCGATCCCGAAACGGTCAAGCCTTTCGACAATGCGCAATTTATCCTGCAATGACAGACTAATTCCCTCGCCTTGAGAGCCGTCACGCAATGTCGTATCGTAAATTTCAATCTTGGCGGGCATTGTTATTTCTTTTTCCTCTTTTTTGGTCCTTGTCCCAATCCAAATGCTTCATGCATCACCCGCATCGCATCTTTCCCTTTATCCCCTTCCACCACGCAGGAAATTTTTATTTCCGACGTTGAAATCATATCGATATTAATTTTGTTTTTCGCTAACACATCGAACATTTTTGCCGCGACACCGGTGTGAGACTTCATTCCGACGCCGACAATACTCACTTTTGCAATATTCTCATCGCAAGTTACATTTTTTGCGCCCACCTCACAAGCCGCTTTCTCGACGGCATCAATCGCCCGCCTGAGTTCATTTTTGTAAACGGTAAATGAAATATCCGTTGCATTCGTTTCCGTTTTATTTTGGATGATCATGTCCACGTTGATACCGGCTTCAGCGATAATTTTGAAAATTTTCGCCGCCGTCCCCGGACGATCCGGAACTTTAAAAATCGTAACTTTTGCTTCTCCTTCGTGCAATGCGACACCGCTCACAACGACTTCTTCCATTTTTTTATTCTCCTTCGTAATTAAAGTTCCCTGCGCGTTATTCAAACTTGACCGCACCAGAATCGGAACATTAAATTTTTTACCCACTTCGATAGATCTCGACTGCATCACTTTTGCTCCAAGCGAAGCGAGCTCAAGAATTTCATCATAGCTGATCACGTCAAGTTTCTGCGCATCCGGCACGATCCGGGGATCTGCCGTATAAATTCCTTCGACGTCTGTATAGATCTCGCACAATTCCGCATTCACCGCTTTCGCAAGCGCCACCGCCGTCAAGTCGGAACCTCCACGGCCGAGTGTCGTAATTTCTCCGCTTACGGTTCCCCCCTGGAAACCGGCCACAATGACAACGTTGTTTTCTTTAAGCGCCTTTTCGATACGAGAAGTCCCGATATCAATGATTCTCGCCTTGGTGTGCGATTCGTCGGTAATAATTCCGACTTGCGGACCGGTAAATGAAATTGCTTTCTCACCAAGCGCATGGATCGCCATCGCCAGCAACGCAACGGACGCCTGCTCGCCTGTCGCAAGCAACATATCCATTTCACGGCCGCTCGGGCGGTCTGAAATACTGTTTGCCATTTTGAGCAGCTGATCCGTCGTCCCGGCAAGCGCCGAAACCACCACGACAAGTTTGTCGCCTTTGCGTTTTCTCGCAACAACGCGCTCGGCCACATTTTTAATTCGATCTACATTCGCAACGGATGTTCCGCCGTATTTTTGAACAATCAGCGCCATCTGTTTCTGTTCCTCCTTTTGATTCATTAAAAGCAGGGAACGGTCGCGACCGTTCCCTACCCTCATCCCAAATCCTTCGTACTCGTTAATTCCTCAATTAATTTCCATCCTTCTGAAAATTTGAGCTGCGACACATGCGCCGTCGCCTCGTTATATCGTTCGATTTCATCCGGCTTAATATTTTTTCCCGCTATAATAAACGGAACAGATTCACGAACGGCCTTTTTTATTTCATGCGGAATTACAAGCAGCGGCGAAATCAAAATCCGAATATCTTTATTCGATTCATAAAATGTTTTAATCCGGCTGATCACATAATGGTCAATCGCTTCCAAAGCCAACACTTTCTGCTTCAAATCGCCTTCACGGGACGCTTCTTCGCAAACATTCATATGCACACACACAAAATCTTTTTCGCCAAGCAAATCCATCATGGCTTCAGCCTGACCTTCATAATCATAATCGGGATAAATCCGGTTCTTTGCGACATCCATGACCGTCATTCCGATGAGCCGTGCAAATCCTTTTGCATATTCCGACGTTGACACCATCGCGCTTGTGATCCCGTTCATCCGATCCGATAGCTTCGGGAGCTTGGGCAGCAACCCTTGCCCCCACAGCCAAATCATATTCGCCGGATTTTCGCCCAAATCAACGCGCACCTGATTAATTTCATGTTCCACAAGTAACGATTTGGCGTCATACATTAATTTCTTAATCATGTCTTCGCCGGGGCCTTTCGGCAAATTTGCCTCGATCGGTTTTCCGACGATCGATTCCGGCACGGTGCAGGTTGCGGAAAGCGCTTCATAACCGCGCGCGTCTTTAATCACGGCAATGTGTTGATGTTCATGCGACGCAAAAAAACGGACGAAATCACTCGAAAGCTTCTTATTCAAAAAACCAACCAGCGCTTTTGCTTCTCGTGTCGTAATGTGTCCCGCGGTGGCATCCGCCAAAATTCCGACGGATTCACTGATAAAATTCATGCGAAACGCAATTTCGTTTTCTTCAAGTTTCAATTCCAAATTCGCGGCTTCAAGCGGCCCTAACCCCGTCGGATGTTGCCGCGGATCATAACCCAAAAGCGAAATCAATCCCAGGTGCGAAACCAAATCCAACCGGTCGGGAATTGTGCGAACCATTCCGACTTTTCCGATTTTTGCAAAATAATCAAGGTTCGGTGTCCGGCTCACTTCAAGCGGCGTTTTTCCACTCAAAGCTTCCGAAGGATGATCCGCAATTCCGTCTGCTAATATCATGAGATATTTCATGTTTGCATTCCTTTTTTATGACTCGATGACTTTCATCACGTCATTCAAAGTCGCTTTAACAGACTCCATTCGATCGTCAAAACCAAGGGCGAATTCCGGATCTTTCAAACCATTGCCGGTTAACGTACACACAATCCGGGTTCCGGGTTTAAAATAACCCGCTCCCGCCAATTTCCGGATTCCCGCGACACCCGCACACGACGCCGGTTCGGCAAACACGCCTTCACGTTCCGCAATAAACCGATACGCCCACGTAATTTCCTCATCGGTCACAGAATCAATCACGCCTTCCGATTCATCCCGCGCTGCAACGGCACCCTGCCAGCTCGCCGGATTTCCGATCCGGATCGCCGTCGCGATCGTTTCCGGATGTTCAACAATTTGATTGAGCACAATCGGTGCCGCACCGACTGCTTGAAAACCGAGCATTTTCGGTTTCTGTGTTGACCGGCCGATTTTAAAATATTCTTTGTAGCCCCGCCAATACGCCGTAATGTTTCCCGCATTACCAACCGGGAGCACGTGGTAATCGGGCGCATCACCCAAATCATCAATAATTTCAAATGAGGCCGTCTTCTGGCCTTCTATCCGGAACGGATTAATTGAATTCACGATTTCAATCGGTTGCGTCTCGCCAATTTTCCGGACAAGATCAAGCGCCTCGTCAAAATTTCCTTTAACAATAATCACTTTCGCGCCGTAGCGAAATGCCTGAACCAGTTTTCCTTTTGCAATTTTCCCTTCCGGAATCAACACGATACATTTCATTCCGCAACGCGAAGCATACGCAGCCGCCGAAGCGGACGTGTTCCCGGTCGACGCGCAAATAATCGCTTTCGATCCTTTTTCAAACGCCTTCGTTACCGCCATCGTCATACCACGATCTTTGAAAGAACCGGTCGGATTAAGCCCTTCAAATTTGAAATAAAGTCTGATGTCCCTCAATCCCAATTCGCGCGGAAGCACCTCCGATAAAATCAGCGGCGTATTGCCTTCATTCAAAGAAACAATCGGCGTTTTGGACGAAACCGGAAGGAATTCCTGATAGCGTTCAATCACTCCAATTTTTTTATCGCGCTTGCCGCACAAACACTTCATCAAATCAAACATGCTCAACTCTCGCCTTCAATCCGGATGACCTGGACTTTTCCTTTTGTCACCAGCAATTGATTAATCATCTGAACTGCCCGGCGAATGGATTCACCCAAAGTCCCATGCGTGAGTAAAATAACCGGCACAACGCTTCCGACCCGGCGCTCCCGTTGAATGACATCGCTGATGCTGACTTTGCATCGCCCGAGAATCGCTGCAATTTTCGATAAAACACCCGGCCGGTCAACCACAAGCACGCGCAAATAATAGCGAGAAAGCACCGTTGAAACCGGACGAACATTTAAAAGCTTCAGACTTGGAAAAACAACCTGATGATTTCCATTCGCTCTCAATTTCGCCAGATCCACCAAATCGCTCACGACAGCGCTTCCCGTCGGGAAACTTCCCGCACCCCGCCCATAAAGAAGCAAATCGCCGACCTCATCGCCCTTCATCAAAACAGCATTAAACGATCCGTGCACATTTGAAAGAATGTGGCCTTTCGGAAGAAGCGTTGGCTCTACTCGCAATTCAACTTTTCCGTGTTCACTTTTCGCAACCGCAAGCAACTTGATCACATATCCGAATTCTTTTGCGAACGCAATATCTTCGCTCCGGATCTTCGACATTCCACTCACATGCACACGCTTAAACGGCGTCCAGCCGCCGAAAACCAGACTTGCCAAAATTGAAATTTTGTGCGCCGCGTCAATTCCTTCAATGTCAAGCGTCGGATTGGCTTCGGCGTAACCTTTCTGCTGCGCAAGTTTGAGCGCACGATCAAACTCCAAATGTTCTTCCGACATTTTGGTTAAAATGTAATTCGTTGTTCCGTTAATGATGGATTGAACTGAAGTAATTCGATTGGCAATCAAAGCTTCGCGGATGGCTTTGATAACCGGGATCCCGCCTCCCACGCTCGCTTCGAAATAAACGTTCCGTTTCAACCGGTTGGCTTCGGCGAAAATCTCACGGCCTTCTTCGGCGAGAAGCGCCTTATTAGCAGTCACCACATCTTTACCGGCACGGAGTGCCGCCAGAATAAATTCTTTTGCGGGGTGAATGCCGCCGATTAATTCGATAACAACGTTGATATTCGGATCGCGAATCACATCCATCGCGTCGCTTACCACTTGCACGCCCTTCGGTTTAACTTGGCGAACACGCGCGGAATTTTTCTCCGCAATTTTCACCAATTTTAACGAAACACCGCTTCGCAAGCGAATCAACGAACTTTTTGACCGCAAAATCTGATAAACACCGCTTCCGATTTGTCCCAAGCCTAAAAGCCCTACTTTTAATTCTTTCATATGCTTCGTTTTTTATTTTTGACTTAATTTCAAAAAGTTAAATATTTTTTAGTATATCGCAGCAAGATAGAAATTGCAAGAAATGACGTCGTAGCAAGGATTTAAGCATAATTTGATCTTGTTTTTAGAATACCCACCCAATAACAGATAAAACGCTTTCGGATTTGTGGAGCTTCACTTCTAACCCGGCTTTGGGCGGAATCTCTCCCCATCAATGAGAAATCAGGGCTAATTCCTCGCGTAACTCTTTCACCGCATCAACCATGACGCGAAGCTTGCCATGGGATTCTTCGATCGTTCTCGTTTTCAAACCACAATCAGGGCTGATATAGACTTTCTCAAGAGGAAGAACAGTTAAAGCTTTCTTAATTCTCAACCGAACGTCTTCCTTTGTTTCAATCTTATGATTATGAACGTCGATCACCCCCAAACCGATTTCCTTCGTGAAAGGATGGCGTCGGAAAAGGCTCATCAATTCGTAGGAACTATTGCACATTTCCAAATCAATTTGATTTACCGAAAGTTCGAGCATTTTCGGGTAAATCTGAGGAAAATTGCCGTAGCAGATATGGGTAATCGTTTTAGCCGTAAGATCTTTCGTTACAATTTCCATCGCCTCAATCGCTAAATCGAGCTCATCCGGACGGACAGAAATGGCCGGCTCATCGATTTGGATATATTGTGCGCCGGCATTTTGCAAATCAATCGCTTCCTGATGAATCAGTTCGGCAAGCCGGAGACAAAAATCACGCCGCGACGAATAATATTCATTAAACGACCAATCCATGATCGTGTACGGCCCGGTCAGCATTCCCTTCACCGGTTTCCGGGTCAAACTTTGCACATATTTAAACCATTCCACCGTTACCGGATTCACGCGTTGGATTTCCGCCACCGCAACGGGCTTCCGGTAATACCGGTTTCCATAGGAACGCACAAGCCCGCTGATTTGAAACCCGTGAAGATTCTCCGCAAAATAAGTCACCATGTCCCCGCGGTACATTTCCCCGTCAACGAGAACATCCATACCGATTTCATCCTGAAACCGGATCCATTCTTCCGTGGCTTTCCGCTCAAGGCCATGAAGTTCTTCTTTGGACATTTCGCCTTTTGAAAAACGGCTGCGGGCTTCTGTTAAATATTCCGGCTTCGGAAAACTGCCGACACTGGTTGTTGGGAGTATCATGAAACACTGGCTCCTTTTAATTGTTTGACTACATTAGCTATCAAGTACATTTTATTTTTTGCGCATGTTCGCGGCAAAAATTCAAGCGAATGGCTCGTCGAGATCCACAAGTTATCTCCTCCGACTTGCGTCTCAAGCTCACGAACAGCTTCTGCCAAATTTGTTTCTGATTCCATTTTGGTATTCCGCGCGTCAACAAGTCCGGCCATTAACTTCTTGTCTTTGACCGGTTTTTCTTTGATAACTTCCCAATTGGGATGCCCCGGCGTCAATTCAAAACCGATTCGTTCAACGGCAACGTTTAAAATTTTCGGATAAACCGCCCCGATATTCCCGAAATTAAGAAAAAGGGTTTTTTCCGCCTGCGTTAATCCGGCCGTTACAATTTCCCAAGCTTTCAGAAAGAGCGCCAGGTCTTCCTTGTTTGACAGAATAGCGGGCTCGTCAATCTGAATAAATTTGCATCCTGCCTCTTCCAGCGCTTTAATTTCGGCATGAATAATATAAGCAAGATCAAACACCATCTGCTTGAATTCACGGTAAAATTCATTTTTCGAAAGTTTCGCGATGGTATAGGGCCCGGTCAAAACCATCCGAACCGGTTTTTCGGTTTTCCCGGCTGCAAATTGATAATCAGCAATCGTCATCGGTTTGCTGGCTTCCAAACGGCTTTCGACAATCGGCTGACGGTAAAATGTATTGGTATCAAAAAAACGGGTTAATCCTCCGATTTTAAATCCGGAAATTTTTCTCGCCTGATAAGTTAACGCGTCTTCCCAACGAATCAATCCATCAGTTACTACATCCATCCCGGCCTCAATTTGTTCCCGGATAGCCACTTCCGTCACTTCGCTCATGATTTGTTCAAGTTCTTCGTCAGACACAATCCCTTTATCAAAATCATGAAACGCTTTTCTTAACTTTTGTTCTTCCGGTAAGTCACCAATCTTAGGATAAGCACCTGCAATCGTTGCTGCTAATGTCATGTCAAGCTACCTTTCTGCTGCCATACCGCCCCCGGGGTGGCAATGGACAAATTAACTTAAATAGGGTTCACTGAAAAAAGTTTTTAAGAGCAACAACTAAATATTTTCCAGCCATATCGTTTCATTTTCCTATCGTTATTTCTGGTTTCTCAT
>MHFR01000012.1:35312-64811 GCA_001804285.1 Candidatus Danuiimicrobium aquiferis | reverse complement strand
GGGCATCCACAGTTTCTGGATTCCCGCTTTCGCGGGAATGACAAAAAAACAGATGCTCTTTTACAGATAATCGCTTCAAAGTGCTAAACAAATACCAGCGAAGAATCTCTATATCGAGAGATCCTTCGGGCTAACAGCCCTCAGGATGACATTTTGAACCTTAACCGAGTGGCCATTAAGCACTGTACTGATTTCCGATAAATTAGATACTTTGATATTTCAATGAAAATCAGTGCTGCTCCGCTGCATGCGGGAAATGAGGGGTAAAGTGAAAAGTCAGAAAAAAGATGTGCTTTTTGAACTTTAACTTTACTTGCCCTACCGCTCATAGGCCCAAATCGACCGTTCATAGCCTATTTTCGACCGTTTAAACGAATTTCTTTTTCCTTTTAGGAAATCTCATGTAGACTTATTTCAGACATAAGAAAAGTAGGGTTTGAAGTAGCAGCCGATATGAATGGTAAAGGGGATAAAGCAAATGTTCTTCTGGAATGGATCAAAGAAAAATAAAAATGAGGATAGTCCGGAAAATATAAAGAACCTTTATCATTGCATTCGGAAAATTAATGGTCATAAGGTTTATGATTTAAAAGGCCCGGTACCATCAAAAGAAGAAAAAATTGAAATTGATGAGGACGGCCTATAATTTTTGATAGCTTGCTTAGCTCTTTCTTAAGGTTTATTTTTAAAGTTTAAAAACAAAAGCACCCGGAATGGTAGCGAATCAAAACCTATCCAAAACTCACCCCCTTTCAAAGGATAGTTCCCCTAAACTCCTATTGTTCCGGGTTTTTTGTTGTCTATTATTCCTACCGTAAAACTCCACTTTCTAAAGCAATAACAAAAGTCGAAATATTTTTTTGGGCTGGCGAAAATTCGAATTATGATCGTTTTGAGATGCTATAGTCTAATTAAAATCAGAATCAAATCAATCATATGCCCGAAAAGAAATTTTGAAACCGAAGAAAAAGAAAACGAAGGAGGTGGGGCATAGAACATATTAAAACCATTGTTCTTTTGATATGGAGTTATCAAAATATAAATAACCCGGAATGGTAGCGAGTCATTAACCACGCCTTAAATATCGAACTCACCCAAACCCCAAAAGGATAGTTTCTCTCAAGATCCTGCCATTCCGGGTTTTTCTTGCCCTATCGCTACTCTGAAACGAAAACTATTCATCAATAAAAGCGATAGGACTATGCTGATTTCCGATAAATATGCACTTGGATATTTCAATGATAATCAGCGCTGCCCGTTTTCAGTTTTAGTGTAAAAACGGGCACTTCGATGAGCTCGGCGAAATTACCGTATCGAATGTGATGTATTATTTTGAGAAGCGAATGGAATTTTGCCGAAAGTTGCAAATCGGAGTTAGAGTCTATTTCGAATAAGTCCATCCGTCCGGCTTCGCGTTCAGTTATTTTAAAGCAGCTGTAAGTAATGTGTTTACAGTGCTTTACCGCATATATTCTTTCCTGTTTTGCTTTCCTCAATGATGGTAAAATGAGCACAGATAATTATGAAAATCATTGCGCATTTAGATCTCGATTGTTTTTTCGTTTCCTGCGAACGGATTAAGCATCCGGAGCTGGCCGGGAAACCTGCGATTGTCGGCGGGAGCGCTTCCGGGCGAGGTGTGGTCGCGAGTCCTTCTTATGAAGCCCGGAAATTCGGAGTGCGTTCAGCGATGCCGTCAAAACGGGCGATGGAATTGTGTCCGAACGCGATTTTTCTCACGCCCGATCTTGATTTCTATTCTGAAATGTCGCATCGCGTTCGGCGTTATTTAAGAGAAACCGCGCCCGTTGTCGAACAAGCGTCTATCGATGAATTTTATTTGGATATTTCCGGGTGTGAACGGATTTATCCGGAGCCGCTTCAATTTGGCGCCATAATTAAAGGGTATTTGTCGACGGCTTTAAAACTTCCTTCAACGGTCGGAATTTCAACCAGCAAATTAGTTTCAAAAATTGCGGCGGCGGAGGCAAAACCGGATGGACTTTCATACATTTTGGCGGGGAAAGAACAAGCGTTTTTGTCGACACTTCCGGTTGAGGCGATGCCGGGAATCGGGAAAGTGACCGCACGCGAGATGCATCGGTTCAGTTTTAAAACATTGGGACAAATTGCGTTGGCTGAGGATTCTTTTCTAATCCGGTGTTTCGGAAAATGGGGCGCCGAGTTCAAGAAGTCCGCGGAAGGAATAGACGATAGCCCGGTGACGTCATGGGAAGATCCGAAAAGTTTTGGCCGCGAAACGACATTTGAGAAGGATGAAGCAAATCAGGATTATTTGCTCTCGGTGCTTTCGTCGTTTGCGGAAGAATGTTGCGCCGAGTTGCGAAGATATCATTTTAAAGCAAAAACGGTGACGGTGAAGTTCAGGCTTCCGGATTTCAAGACGTTTGAACGCTCGAAAACGATTTTTTCGACGGCGAACGAAAAAGATATTTTTTTGACGGCAAAAAAACTGTTTTTGGGATATGGGACGAAACAAACCAAATTTCGCCTGATCGGATTGAGTGTGTCCAATTTAACGGCCGCGAAGAAGGCGGAGACGCTTTTTTCCGAACCGGAGGACGAAAAGTGGGAGCGGATTGACAAACATATCGATACGATTCGTCATAAATATGGATTGGAAGCAATTCAATTGGGAAGTTCATTGAAAGTCAAATGAGCGCTCAACTTACGGAACGTAAGTTGAAAGCGCGAATTTGATCCCCGCGGGTTCTTGGCGGGGAGCTAAAAACCATAGATTCCCGCTAAAAGCATGCGGGAATGACAGAAAAGTACAGGGCATAAGGCACAAGAAGGGAGCGTTATCGTGGATAAGCAACAATCTTCGAAACGGTGGGTTTTGATTACGGGGGCATCGCGAGGAATCGGTGAAGCGTTTGCGCGGCGTTTTGCGAAAGAGGGATGGAATCTGATTTTAGTGGCGAGAACACTTTCTGATCTTGAAACGTTGGTCCGTGATTTAAAAAACCAAGATTCTATCCAAACAAAAGTAATTGTCGCGGATTTGTCGGACAGAAAAGGGCCTCAACAAGTTTATGATGAAATTAAACGTGCCGGCATTACGCTCGACGGATTAGTGAATAATGCCGGTTGCGGTGTTTCCGGGAATTTTCTCGAAGCGTCGCTTGACCGGTATTTATCGATGGTGGATGTGAATGTCTATGCCCTGCTTGAATTAACGCACCGGTTTTTGCCGGAGATGATCCGGGCGAAAAAGGGTTTGATGATTAATGTATCGTCGACCGCGTCTTTTCAACCACTTCCCGGTGCTTCTGTTTATTCCGCCACAAAAGCGTTTGTGACATTTCTGACGGAAGCAATTTGGCTGGAAACGAGAGGTTCGGGTGTTCGAGTGATCAATTTATGTCCGGGCTGGACAAAAACAGATTTTGCCAAAACGTCCGGCGGGAGAGACATCAGAAAGATGCCGCTTGCCGAAACAACCGATCAGGTGATTGAATCCGCTTTCCGGGCGATTCATGGTAAAATGCCGACCGTGATTTCCGGAGTTCACAATCGAGTCGTTTCGGTATTGGTCCGGTTTTTACCCCGGCGGTGTTTATTTTGGCTCGTCGGGTTGGCACGAAAAATTAAATCGTGAAATGTTGTAAGTTATTTAATATGAGCAACTTACGGCATTTACAGTTTAGATATATGGGCTGTTTTTTATAAAATGATGCGGCGACCGCAGCTATTTGTCGATATTAAAAGCTCAGGTGTCGGTTTATTAGTCTGCAGTTAATTAAGGTGTCTATTTAGCGTTATAAAGTTGACTATTGCCCCTTACCCTAACCCTCTCCCATAGGGAGAGGGTTAGGGTAAGGGCGATTTGTTAATTACTTCAAAACGGTAAACAGATACGAATGATGCGTTGAAGAAAAATTAATATGGAGAATAAGGATGTTATTGATTAAACGGCTGTCTATGATTTTTCTGATTCTGTTCGTATTGGCATTCTTTATTCTGCAAGTTTCGTCTAATTTTTTATTAGCACCCTTGCTCAGAAAAGAAGGCCACGCTCTTTTCCGGACGCCTGTTTATATTGAAAAGGCCGGAGCCAATTTGCTGAAAGGCTCTTTTTGGATGAAAGGGGTGAAGGTTAAAAACAGGGAAAAGTTTGGAGAGACGGACTTTTTTTCAGCAAAGAGGTTATCGGTAGATATTAATTTGCTGAGTCTGCTCACGAACCAGTTTGTGGTTGGCCAAATCAGATTGGAAGATCCGGTGATTCATTTGGTTCAGAATGAAACCGGGGGTATGAATATTGTCGAAATCATCAACGACATCGGCGGAAAATTTAAAAAATTAGCGCGAAGCAATCTGAAATATTTAAGTTGGATTTCGCTTTATGAAGTAGAAAAGTTTTCAATTAAAAGCGGATCGATTAGTTTTGTCAATCAAACGGTCCCGGACCAGAAATTTTTATTGAGCCCTTTGAGTTTATCGCTTGAGCGCCTGGCTTATCCCCATGATCCGGAAGAAACCCTTCCGTCCACTGTTTATCTCAACACAATCCTTCGCGAAAAATTTTCCGGGCAGATGCTCGTAGCCGGGCGGATGGATCCTTTTACGGTAAAGAAAAATTTTGACGTGACCGCATCCTTTAAAGATATTGTTCTCGACCGGACCGATTTATTTTTCTCGCAATTTCCCATGAATTTCGAAGACGGACTTCTCGAGCTAAAGATGAAAGCCTTTTGCCAGGAAGATATCCTGGATTTAAATTTTGATGGATTTATTCATCGACTGAAATTCAATGCGAAACTTGCACCGGAAGGAGATGCCGGACTCGTGTTCGGAATTCCGGCGCACAAAATGATGAATTTTTTTAATCAGCTGATCCCGGGAAAGGACCGCTTGGATATTCAGTTCCAGGTAAAGGGAGATTTGAATGATCCGAATTTCGACATCGGAAGAGAAGTCCGGCAGAAATTTGAACAGACAGTCAGGACTCAAATCGAAAATAAAATGGGATCGGTTACGAAAGGGCCGGCAGAGGGAACCATTTCGTGATCACAAAAGCAGGATTCATTGCAATCATCGGCCAGCCGAATGTCGGAAAATCGACCCTTCTCAATCAACTTGTCGGGATGAAGTTGGCCGGTGTTTCGAAAAAAGCTCAAACCACACGTCAGGTGATCCGCGGGATTTTAACGGAATCGCGTGGCCAAATCGTATATTTGGATACTCCCGGTTTTCATACGCCGAAAGACCCGTTGGGGAAATATATGATCAGGGAAGTGGCAAAGACATTTATCGATGCCGATCTTTTTTATTTTATGGTGGATCCAAAATTACCAGGCCAGATGGATCTGGCGCTCCTCGATTGGCTCAAGACAGAATCCGCGGCTGTGGGTGAAAAATGGAAGCCGGGCGGAAAAACAACGGATTTGAACAAGAATCAAGCGAAGATTCCGGAAAAGAAACCTGTTTTTTGTCTGATCAATAAATGCGATACGATCGAGAAGCACGACGTCTTGCCGGTGATGGAAACGTATCAAAACAAGTTTCCGTTTGACGAATGTATGCCGGTTTCGGCGCTTGAGAAGATCAATCTTGATCTTTTGCTGGAGCGGACATTTTCATTCCTGCCGGAACACGAGCCGTATTTCCCCGGAGATTATACGAGCGACCAGCCGGAACGGTTTCTGGCGGCAGAATTGATCCGCGAAAAATTATTTCGCTTTACCGGGCAGGAAGTCCCGTATTCGACGACGGTTGGGATCGAATCGTTCAGGGAAGAGGAGAAAATTGTCCGCATCGAAGCGGTGATTTATGTCGAGCGGGAGTCGCAAAAAGCGATTTTGATCGGCGCACGCGGCGAGAAAATGAAGCAAATCGGAACGGCCGCGCGACTTGATCTCGAACAGATGATCGGCCGGAAAGTATTTCTCCAGCTTTGGGTGAAAGTCTTGAAAAACTGGAAACGGGACGAAAAATCATTGAAACGGTTAGGGTTTGAATGATGTTTTTGTGTCATCCCCGCATGCAGCGAAGCAGCACTGCTCCGCCGTGCTTTAAGCGGGGATCCACTAAACCGTAGATTCCCGCCGAAAACATGCGGGAATGACATAAGGTTACCACGATGATCAAAGCTATTATTTTCGATTTGGGAAATGTATTGATTAATTATGATCCGAGTATCCCTGCGCGGGAATTTGCAAAACTTTCCGGGAAATCGGAGGATGAGATTTTTCGGATGCTCTTCAGTTCAAATCTTGAGGATTTGTATACGCGGGGACAAATGTCTTCCGAAGAATTTGTCCGGAAAATGAAGGCGCTTTTTGGTGTCGAAGTGGATGACGGGACCTTTATTACGGTTTGGAACGAGATTTTTTTTGAAAACGAAGGGATGGAGGCGTTGGTCCGCTTACTCAAGAAACATTACGCGCTTTATATGATTTCCAATACCAACGATCTGCATTGGAATTATTTGGTCGAACGGTATTCGGTTTTCAAACACTTCATCAAATGTTATCCGTCGCACGAAGTGGGGATGCGGAAACCGGATCCCAAAATATATGAACACGTGTTGCACGAGATTCATTTGAAGCCGGAGGAGGCCATTTTTATTGACGATATGCCGCACTTTGTCGAAGGCGCCCGTCGCGTCGGGATCCGTGCCGTTCAATTTACTTCGCGCGAAACGTTGGAAAAAGATTTGCGGGATTTAGGAATTGAGTGGTGAAAAAAGTCATAGGTGAAAAGTAAAAAGTAATAAAAAAAGAAAAAGGTAGAGTGATTAATAAAATACCAGACTTTTGACTTTTCACTTTTGACCTTTGACTTGGGTTATGCGCTTTAAGTGAAATGGGTAGTTTGTCGATAATTGAATGCACGGGAGAAATATTATTTATGCGGTTTAAAATTTTAGCCATTCTTTTAATTCTTCTTTTTATCTTCCAAATGCAGCTTTTTGCGATTATTAATCCAAACGATACGGCTCGTTTTGCATCCGGATTCCAGAGGATTTTGATGTCTGCTTTTCAGCTTCCGTTTCAAGTCGCAGCTCGCACGCTGCAAGGGCCTCCGGGGATCGGCACTGTGAGTGGTGTTATGTACGGGGCGATCCGAACGGTGACGGATGTGGTCGGAGGTGTGTTTGATATGGGCGCTGCCGCAGCCCCTTACGCGAAGTACGCACTTTTTGCGCTATAATATAATTCCCTGCCGGAGTGATGGGTCATATCCCGATAGACAATCAGCGGCTTATTTTTCGTATCTATTTAATGTTCTGAATTGGGCGATTGTCCCTCATCCCTGCCCCGAAATACCTATTAAAATACTTTCAACCCCTCTTAATTTGAATTCGGGACTGTCATGATTTCCCATAACTATTCCCAAGTATATTTTAATGATAATCATGGCAGCCCTCTCCCTTTGGGGGGGGGTAATTGTTTAGCGTTTTGAAGTGGCACACATAGAAACCCTGTCATGCCCGCATGTTTTCCCTCGGTAAGGCGAGGGCCGGCCCTGTATTTCCAGGGAAGCGGGCATCCAGCTGATTCTGGATTCCCGCTTTTCCGCCCAACAGGACGGCGGATCCGCCAGTTCTCGCCAAACAGCGCGGCGAGTCCGACGCGTATTTTGGCGGATGTTAGGCGGACGCGGGAATGACAAAAAAACGGGTGCCCTTTACAGATAATCACTTCAAAACGCTAAACAAATACTTGGGGGGAGAGGGGAAATTCCAAGCGGGGAGGTGTGAGGGGGTAATCGTTTCAAAACGCTAAATTAATACTATTTTCTCCGTGGAAGTGTGACTTTCTCTGAAATTATATTTTCCCCCGAGTCGACGAATTTGTATTCAAGCGTCGTCGCGTTTAGAGGAATCAAAACAGGTTTCGAATATTTGATCCACGCCAAATTGTCGAATCGGTAACTTTTTGCAAGGAACTCGCGTGTGCTTATTTCCCGGTTTGTTTTGATGTCGACGACTTTCAGTCCGACCGTTGTTTTGGCTGAACTCAAAACCTGCGTGCCGTCCGAAAGCGTCTTCAGCGCGGGATTGTAAAAAATAGAAACCGAATAGTCGCTGGCTGTTTCCGCTGGCGGCGCGAGTCTTGTCATCGTGCCCTGTGGTGCGGCAACACCGCAGACACCAGAACAATTCTGGCCGCTTCCTAGGATTTCGCCAATGGTGCAGTAGATGCAGTTCACGTCTGCGCTGTTGGCATCAAAGTAACGCCCATAAGGGCCGGTGTACGAACAGTTGTTTGGATTGGGATCCGTGCAGTCAGTGCTGGTTGCCAGTTCAATCAGGGCGTCTTTTGCAGGGTTAGACGGTTCATAGCCGATCGTAAAAATAACGAAAGGTTTTCCTGGTTGATACAAATCAAGGGCATTGCGCGCCTGCGCCAAAGTGAGCGAACTAATTGTATCTGCACCGTCTGATAGGACGATGACGGCTTGCATGAATGTGGGATCGGGCGGCTGGCTTTGGAGCCACCATAAACTACCTGCGTCAGAGAGAGCGATGGCGTTATAAAGATTTGTGTTTCCCGCCGCATTGCAGCCAGGAGACCCCGGTATTGTGGTGCCGGGGGCACAATAGCTGTTGATATTCCCAATGAGGTCGGGAGCTTCATCAGTTAAAAGCTTGAGCGGTGAGGTAACAGGGGGATATCGTGTGATATTGCCGTCAAACCAAATCAGGCCCATTCGATCGCCGTCCTGGAAGGCGGATACGAAATCCCTGACTGCATTCGTCATATTGATGAATTTCATGCTTCCCCCCGAATCCATACTTCCGGATTCATCCAGCACGAGAATTACACGCACCTTGTCTTGAATCGTGACGCTCAGGGTGAATTCTGCGGATTGGTTGCCAACATTATCCCTTGCCCGATAGCTGACCGTATGAGGTCCGGTTGTCCAGTAGTCGAGGCTATTCCATGGATTTGTGGCGGATTCCTCCCAGCCTGCGCCGTCGTTGTTTATTTCAAATAATTGGATTCCGCTTAGAGTGTCAAGCGCTTCGATCCGGAGACTGGTATTACGGACCAAAAAGACAGAGGGCCCCGCTTGAGGGATACCATTTGCGGTCACTGCGAATGTCGGCGGAGTATTGTCGATGGTGACTTCATACGTCTCGTCCGGGGTTTCGAGGTTGCCGGCGATGTCCTGAGCGCGCGCCGATAATGTTTTTAATCCTTCTGTCAGGTCCTGACGATTGGCCCATGCGATGGTGATGGGTGCGGCTCCATTCACGTGAGTGTAAGCGGCATCGCCTGTGAATTTCCATTCGATGTACTGAACTCCTGTTTCCGTGTCCGTTGACGTAATGACAAATTGTTGAGTCACGCCATTTTTCCATTGAATGTAAGGCATGTTTGCCGGTGCCGGCGATATGTATGGTGCCGGTGGTTGGATTTCAATGGTTGTGGAAGGCGGCGTGGAATCGACACCGATAACCGTGTAAGTGACCGGAATTGTTCCCGTTTCTGGGTTGCCGGCCGGCGGATTGTCTGTCGCGCTGAATGTGACCGGGTACGTTGAAGCGGCATCAAATCCGGGCGTTAGCGTGAGTGTTCCGGTTTTGGTGCCAGGGTTATAAACCAAATTCATAAAGCCTTCTAATGGAGTTACCGTTAAAGTGGGGACCGGGTCGTTTTCGCGGTCGGCAAGGCTGATATTAATTACGAGAGAAGCTCCCTCGTCGACGGATTGATCCCCTGCGGGGTCGAGCGTCATTGCCGGCGCCTGGTTATCGAACCACCACTTCACATTGTTTTGCGATTCTGAAATACTTCCCGTCCCGCGCGCGTCGATGACCGCAGCTAAGTTATTTGAATCTTTGACGTCAAGGTATTGAACGTCGCGGGTACCTTGCGGATCGATTTTCCATTGGTCGCTTGGGTCTCCGTCACCGTCGTCTTCCGAACTCCGGAGTTTGAGGAGATTTCCGTTTGCGCCTTTGAGTTCTAACGCGCCGAGAATGGTTTGCGTTTTTCCGGCTTCGAACCGGAGTCTTCCGCCGGGGGTGACATTGGTGAAATCATAGAAAGTGGTTTCGCCATTGACGGTATTTTCTGTGTCCGCAACGATTGTCAGAAATGTAACTTTTCCGCTTGAATGGGTGAGGGCACCTGCGGATTTGTGCCAGTTTCCATAGACAAGGAAGTTATTGCCCGGTTTCGGTGCGATCAACGTTCCGTGTTCAAGATACAGTTCCATGGTTGCGACGATGTGGCCGTTCAACGCATCCAAAGTTGTTCCGGAGGAGGCGAGTGCCCGGGCATAGAGCGTGGTGTCAGACGCAAGCGTCAGCGTTCCGCCGTCGGCTTCGAAGGCGATAAACGTGGTCTTCGGATTCTGTCCTCCGTTAATTTGAAGGTTCCAGAAGTTGGATTCACTGGGATACGAGTTATGGTTTTGGAAGATAGCCTTATAGAATTGAATGGAAGAGGAATTGTTAAAGGTGACGTTGTAAGGCCTCATAGTTACTCCGTCAAATTTCTTGCCGTAGCCGTCAAAAACGATGGCGCTCGAGGAACCGTTCGTAATCATGCCGGCGGAACCGACGGTGAAGTCGCTGTAGAAAATGCTCCGGCAGGGGCGGGCGGTATTAGGTAATTTTAGTGTTCCGTTAACCGTGGCATCTCCGGTGATGATAAGAGCTCTCGAATAACCCAAGCCGTATACATCCACTTCGCCGGCATTTCTGGCGTCCAGCGTCGCGCCGGTTTGAACCGTGAGATTTCCAGACGGTCCAACATTGAGCAGGGAATCCGTTCCGACAGCCAAGGTTCCGCTTTGAACGGTGAGGTTGCCGGTATTGTACAAGCTGTTTTGGATGGTCCATGTATCTGTCGAATCGCCGTTCACCAGAAGATGATTGAAAGACGTTAAATTAACGTTGCTAATCGTTCCGATGGTTGGAGCTGTATCGGCGGCAAATTTGACGGTGCCTTTGTTGGCTGGGCCATAACTTCCTTGGTTGTTCCAGTTTCCCCGGACGGAAATAATTTTATCTTCGTTACTGAGTCCTGCGCCTTGAGCGATAGAGAGATGATTAACTGCGATGTCTTCGTAGGTAAGAGTTCCTTTCGTGATCGTCGGATTTTCGGGAGAATTCTCGACCGACAGGTTTCCGATATAAGCGCTGCCGGCATACATTTTGGTTTGTTTTGCTTTAATCGTGGTGCCCGCGTTGGCTGTGAATGTCGCGCCGGCTTCGATTTTGAAGACGTAATATTCGCCGTAGGTTGTGCAGCCATTGGAAAAACAAATCGTTCTTCCGGGAGTATAATTTGCGCGCGGATAGGAAATGTCGAGTGTTCTGTCGTTAGCGAGAACCGTTCCGCCGGATTTAACCACGAGGCCGTAACCGTAAGACGGATCGTGCGATAAAATAACATTACCGGCAAGGTTCAGGGTTGCGCCGGTTCCGACTTCCATTCCGAATAACATCGACGGTGCGGTTCCTTCGACTACGAGAGTTGTTCCGGCGGGAAGGACATCACTTGTTTCGTACTGGACGTTCTTCAATCTAAAGTCCTGTCCGAACCATCGGATTTTCCCGCCTGTGAGATTGATCCGGCCTGAACTGTCGTCATGCGTGATTGCGCAAACGGCTTTTGACGGATCGCTGAATTTCGATGATTCAAGCCATATCTGATCCGCTGTTACTTGCATTGCCGGGTCAGAACAAGTTGCGCTGCAGGAATCCACAAAATGAAGTTCGCATCCTTTCAATGGGTCGCTGCCGTTCATGGTCAAGCGGCCGGCATTGCCGGTTAATGCCGACAAAGTCATTTTCCCCCGGAGTTTGGCATATCCGTAGGTAGGCGGACTTCCGGCTTGGCCGATTTCGACAGTGGCAAATTTAACATTAGAACCGTTTTCGAATTCAAATAATTGCGGGTCTGCGCTGGGATGGAACTGGGATCCTGTGAGTTTCAACGTGGCGCCTTCGGTGATATTTCCGGATACATTGGTGGTTGCCAGGATGCTTCCGGTGGAACTGACGCTCATATGTCCGTAGAGATTGAGGACGGAATTGATATCTAAAGAACCGTTATTGACGGCTAATTGGTTGTAGACTTGAAGCGGTTGAGCTGCAGTCGAATCATTGAAAATAACTGTGCTGCCGGTATTATCGATGGTGAGGTTGTGGAAATTGATAATGGTAGATCCTTTGGTAATAGTTTGGGTGCCGGTTCCGTTAAAGATGAAGGTGAACGGTGTTGTACCGAGTGTAATACCGCTGATGGCGCCTCCGGTTGCATCCCAATTTCCTTTCACGTTGACTGTGATATTTTCGGGGATGATCAGGCCCGTGCGGTTGCGAAGGTTATAGACGGTCACATTTCCGCCCGGCCGGTAGTATTTATTGAGACTGACTCCGATGCCGATTTGAAGTTCCTTGTTTGGAGCAAAGGTGGCGATGTTGGCCGCATCTACGTCGTAAAGTATTTGACCGGCGTCGGCTCCGACTCCTTCTCTGGCACGTTTGAGATTTTGATTTGTGATGCCGCATCCGGTAACGGGGATGCAGAAATATTCGTGGCTTATGACGACTTTGCCCGCATACATCTTGATGCCGGTAATTGCCGAAGTGGCGTCTTTGGCAATGGTGACGTAATTCGCCCTGTCCGGGTGCTTTGCGTAAATCAAAATGGGTTGGTTGGCGACCGGAGTCGCGGTAAAGCTAAAAGCGCCGTTCGCATCCGTTGTTGTAAACTTCACCATGCCACTATCAACGGAAAGATCAACTTCCACGCCTGCGCCGACAGGAGTGACGCCGTCTGCCCCGTACACCGTTCCCGAAATCGTAACGCCCACCGGTCCGGTGACGGTCAACGCTCCGCTTGCAATTCCATATGTCTGTCCGCCATAGTCACCCGTAAGAGCGATCATGTAGGTTTTGTCCGGGATTTGAACATTCGCATAGGGTTGAGATAGATTTTGTGTTTGAGCCATTGGAAGATTGATTGTGTTTGTAAATGGCGGAACGGATGGAACGTCGGTTTTTGTTGCCGGGTCAACGATATGAATATTCAATACAAGTCCGGCAAGATCGACATTGCCATTGTTGGTAACGGAATAATCAAAGGTGACATTGTTTCCTTGTTCGACCGAGCCCGGATTGACTGAAAGAGTTCCGGTTAATTTCGGAATTCCGAGGATGTCGAAAGTCGTTGAAGCAGTTCCAAGGGTCGTGGTAAAAGCCGGATCGTCGGAGACGGTTATGATGACCGTATATCCGGTTGCCGGCGAAGTGTTTTGTGTGTTCCAAGAAAGCGGAATGCTTTCGAGAGATTCCGGAGTCAAATTAGAAACAGTTTGGGCAGGGAAGGCATGTAAGACGGATTGATCTGGATTAAGAATCTTGATTCGGGAATAAAGCGTATTGTATGTGAAATTTGTACTTAGATTCTTAATTTTCCCGGTAACCGATACGGTTTCATTTGCCGTGTAGGATACTTTATTAGTTGTTACATTTGCACTGATGCCGGTTGCCTGACTTGTTCCGACGTGGAACGAAGCAAATGCTTCGTCAGTAATAATGCCGTTGTTCATGACCCTGGCTCTGGCGTAGTAATCGCCTTCTATCAGGGATTCCGGGATGGCCCATGTGCGAGGGAAAGAGGTCGCGTTCCCCGGTATAAGATCAACAAAGTAATGGTTCGTAATATGGGCACCGGTGACCTCATTCATTTGGTCATCGAAAATTTTAATTTCAGCAGAACCGTCTCCGGCATCGTTACCGATATTCATGATTGAAGCGGTTAGATTGACTTTTTCGCCCGGTTGATAAGTTGATTTATCAAGGGATGGATAGATTGTGAAAGTGATATTCCCTTGCACGGTGATCGTATTGGACGCATAGTTGTTGTGTTCCATTTCTTCCGTAAAAATATTGTCCGGATCGGCGCAGGCATAAACCGGATAAATGCCTGCCTTCGGAAACGAGGTGTTCACTGAAGCGGTTGCGGATCCGTAGGCAGTAATTTGCGGAATCGTGTATTTGCCGATGAATTCGCGGTTGAGAGACGGATCATCGAGCTGCGAGTAATGAATATCATAATTCCAGGATTGATCCGGATTACGGCTAAAATGTGTCCATGCGGCGACCTGGTTCGAGATGACAGGATTCATTGCCATCACGGGAGTTGAACCCGTTTTGAAAATTATTTTGGGATCATGTGCCAAGCAGCCGCCCGACCCTCCATTTTTTGAAATTTGACACATGTACAACCAGCTTTGCTGCATCATACCGTTGGACGCCTGCCAGATAATGCGATCGCCGTAGATTTTTGCGTTGTAGTTATGAGTCGGAAACGACATGGAATATTTGGTAACGCGCGTTCGCGTGCTTGGATCAATACAGCCATCCGAGCGTTTTTCCCAATCGCAATAATAAATATGGGTGGTGTTATTCTCTTTGTATGTGGTCCATGCGACAATGTTTCCTGAGATTTCGGGCAGGGAAACCAACTGTTCGCTTTGAGGAAGGATCATTTTTTCGCCGTTACCGGAATTGCAGCTGCCCGTGGACGCGTTGGTCAAATCGCAGACATAGGCTCCGCTGGCTATCCACTCGATATAGACCAATTTGGTTCCCGAAAGTTTTGGAGCGCCGCGGGACGGGCCGGTGGTGAGCCGGATTTTGGAGCTATTTTCATAACAAGCACCTTCCGTTGGTTGGAAGGCGCCTGTAAGTTGCGGAAGGGTGGGGTCACACATGAAGAGTGCATATTTATTTTCCGCTTCCATAAATTGGCTCCACACGACAGCTGATCCGTTAATGGTCAAGCTGTTTAGCGGGCTTGCGTTCCACGGGACGTATGCGGTAACGTTTTGGGGGAGTACGAAAGGCTCGGGGATGTCATAGCGTTTTACGGCATATTGACTAATCCCTGAAGGACTATTCGGGCCTTTTTCGAGATAGACGACATAATCGCCGGAACCGCGGGGGCCGGATTCGTCGTAGCTGCTATTGGCAATGGTGATTTTTTCGTCAGACGTGTTACAGCCGCCTCGGGCGCTGTTTAAGTTGAGGTCGCACATATAAATATTACCCGAATCTTGCCACGCAATATGCGTGTCGAAAACCGATGGATAATCTTGGAGAGCGGTGTCATTGGTGACGGCTAATGTTTTAAGCTGCGCTTGTGTTTTACAAGCATCGGAGCCCATCGAATCCAGGTCTCCTTTATATAGACTAACAGGGACATTTTGAGCGGATTGGCTGCTGTTATTATGGACATTAGCCGAAATGGAGACGGTGGCGTTTGGCGTTGTTGGATTTGCAGAAAACGTGATGTCGTTTTTTTCAATTGAAAGGTCAAGCAGGCTGGAATCATGTGCCAGGTTCCAATTTAAATTGGTCATCATTGCTGACGGTCCTTGAGGTTCGATGGCCGCTTCCACGATCGAAAAAGGTCGGCCATCAAGCGAGAAAATATTAGTTCCGCTTTCACCGCTATTGGCCCTGATTTCAATCTGCTCGCCTTGCCGGACGTTATATTTTTTGTCCGGGAAATTATCGAATGTATAGTGGGCAATATATTTTCCATCGTCTTGGCGGACGAAAATATTGTCTATCCAGCCCAGGATATCCCGAGGAATTCTTCCGCCTTCATAAGAATAATCGAATTGCCAACGAAGCGTATAATTGCCTGCGTCTAAAGGAAAACTGACTTCTTGCCATCCATTTGTTCTACCGGTGGTGGGAGGCAAAGATGGTTGTAGAAGAGAGTTGATGGAAAAGCGAAAATAATCGAAACCGGGAGCCAGGTCTAATTTATAACGGAAAGAGACTGTTCCGTGTGTGTTCAACTGAACATTCATCTCGGTATAGGTATTATTATCTGCGGCTCCGCAACTGCATCTACAATCGTTTCCGGTTGCTTGGAACGGGATTCGAATTTCAGGGGTGCGCAGGGCGTGCTCTGTTTCATCGAGGATAAAAGGATTGGTCAGAGTGATTCCTTGATAGCAAGCAAACCAATTGTGATAGGTTTCGGTGAATTCCGGCCCGAAATCATTGTTGAAATCGAGATTGAGAATCGTATTCCCGCTGGCCGTTTCTTTGACGAGAATATTGTCAATCCAAAGAGCGTTCCTGCCGTAGCCTGCGCCCGGACTGTTTTTTTGGAAGGTCCATGTTAAATCGGAATAGCCGGTGGGAAGCACAGCCGATTGATGTCCGCTACTTGGACCGTTGGTTCCGTTTACGCTGAATGCCGGGTTGCCATTAGCATCAAACACGAATAGGTCGCCGTCAGTGCTTGCCTCGAATTCCCAATCAAATTCGACGGTGCCGGCCTGGGCGAGTTTGACTTCGGTATATATGGAGGAATAATTCGCGCCCGTCATGGTTCTGCTTTTTATTTTCATTTGACCAGAGGGCTGGATATCCTGGACGAAGTCCGTGTCGAGAATTTCAAAAGGATTAGGATCATATCTCCCATTGTAGTTGCGGTCAACGATGACCTGTGTTGGCGTGTCAAAAAGACCGGTGATAAACGCTCGGCCGCCCATGGACTGTTGGTTGAATGTTTTTCCGCCCAGTGCCAGCCAGTAGTTGTTGATGCTGTGGTTTTTGGGGGATAGTTGATTGGCATCGCCGTCACCCCATAATGCTTCGGGAGAAGAAAAGACGACACCGATCGGTTTATCGCTTTTCACCCGAGTGCCAGGTTTGTAAGTCTGATCCGGTTCTTGGGATAGGATGGTAGTTGTATCTCTTGGATAAGCAAATGTTTGTCCGCGGTTGAGGAGGAGTGTTTTCTTTTGGTCAAAACCACTGAAATCATTTCGGGGTTCGTCAAACAGGATATGAGTATTATCTTCGGTCGCCACAACCAAGATTTTGTCATTGGCGTCGGCGTTTCCACCATTCGGGTCGTTGACGTAGGGAACGTAGTATTCAATTCCGAGAATAGAAGTCGGGAACACAAGATAGGAACTGCCTAAATAATCTTCTTCGGGGGCAAAGGCATGTACTTCAATGGGGTGATTGCTGGTAATATGCGAACCCTTCCGGGGGTCCTCTGTGATGACATCCGGGATAATAAAACCGCTATAGGTATTGTGTACCGGCTTTTCTTTTTCGCCGATCGCAACCGTTTCGCCGCGCTTTAGGGAGCAGGTCATCACGGGTGGGGATGAGGAGACCAAAGAACACCGGTCTCTCGGATAAGTCGCCATAATACTGGTTTCTGTCAATTCCAAATTCACGTTTGTATCATCCTGGCTTGCGGTCAAAAGGAGATACACAGGTGCGCCCGATACCGGATAATAGCAGCTAGGAAGATCTCCCGTGTATTCGCACATATCCCAAAATGAACGGATGCCAGCGTACCAGAAATCGGTTCCCCAGGCTTCGGTCGGACTCAGCATAAACATTTTCCAGTCCCAGTTGAAGTCGTCATATTGGGCGGCAAGAATGCGTTGATCGGACTGAATCAGTGTTCCGCCGGCAATGCTTTGAGGGATTTCAAAGATGTCACCGGCGTTCATGAGGCGGTAAAGAGTTTCGTGATAATTTTCGTTCAAGGAATTGCGGGTGGAAATGATCACGTGGGTGTTGTCCGCGACCGAAAACAGCCGGACATAATTTCCGTTGGCGTGAATACGGAAATCTGCGCCTAAGAGCGGGTAGTCCCACCATTCGAGAGAGGGCGTGTTGGGATCTGAATTATCCCCACTGACTTGGATGATTTCTTTGGCGACGAAATATTCAAAAGTAGTCGGTACAGCCGGTCCGCTTGAGACATTGATCGTTTGGGAAAGGCTGTTGTTGGATTCGTTTGATTCGACGACTTCATTTTTTGGATCGGCAACGACATAGATATTGTGACTTCCGGCTAATGCATACCATGGAACGTCGATCGTTTTCGTGCCGCCGGCATCAATGACGATACTGGTTTTTCTATCCAGCGCAAATCCGTTGTTCGCGGGGTCGCCATCATAAAAAATGACTTCCATATTTTCGGCTGCAGCCATGCCGGGATTCGCCAAGGTTGCGCTGACAGTCACGCTGTCCCATGCAGTCGGAGACGTCGGAACCGACGTTAAATTTGTGATTTGAATATCCGGCAGATCAGTCATTCCGACCAATAAATAAGCATTGCTTCGATTATTTGTTTCATTTTTTTCAGGGATGTCGCCAATGGTGTCATTTGGGAAGTACCGACCGGGATCGCAGACGGCGTAAATTTGATGCCGGCCTTCCGAAAAGACTTTGTCGGTGAAAGGAATTTGTACGGTTCCTCCGGGACCAAGCACGGCAGGGAGATATATCGGGGGCCAATAATCTGGATTTAAATGCCATGAATTTGGGGGCGGATTATGGGATGGGTTTCCGCCGAAAATTTCGATCCATGTACCGTTGGAAAGGTCCGCATCGCCTTCGTTCTTGACTGTCACTGTGATTGTGATAGGTTCAGCGACTGCCGGCGTGTTATTTGAAAACGTAATTCCATCCGGAGGAATATAGCAATCTGGAAGCAATCCTCCTGCGATGGCTATGGGAGCGGTGTTGTAATTGTTATCTGGCGTGGCGTCGGCAAAATCCGTTCTTGCTAAAAGGGTGTATGTTCCCGAGGCAAGTTGAATGGCATTGAGCAAAAGGTGCTTCGTTTGTCCGGCCGGGAGTTGATCGATGATGACGGATTGTTTTTCAAAAGCGGGACTCACAGTTTTACAGACCGTGCCATTTGCTTCGCAGAATTCCACGTTGACGTTATTGGCTGTGAACTTGCCGATATTTTTGAGTTGGACGGCGGCGTAAATTGAGTCATCAGCGGTAGGATTTGCCGGATAAGTAATAATTTGTGTTATTTTGATATCGGGCTCGAGGAGGAGGAGTAATTTCGAATCCTTCAGAGCACGGAGGGCGAGTGCGGTTTGATAAATATTTCCGTTCCAGTTATGGGGGGTGGCATTGTATTCAGTTTGAAGCCATGTTAAAGAATTTTGGATGCTTGGGATGCTGATCCCATCAAACAGGGCGGTGCGGCGGAGAGCAGAATAACACAGCGCCGTGGTCGCGATTTTTTCCTCGGTCCCCCCCCAGGAATTATCTCCGTTTTTCTGGTTAACGAGCCATGCCGCCGCGTTGGTAATGACCGGAATCAGCGCTTCGTTTTGGTAACCTGAGGAGAGAATGTAATCCGTCAGGGTATAAAGAATTGTTGCCGTGAGCACGATATCGCTGGTTGGTGCAGATTCAATTGACCAGAAGCCGGCTGCGTTTTGTGTTTGCTTGAGATAATTCATGACCGAATCAATGACTGAATTTTCTACCAAACCTTGGCCGAGAAGATTAAAGTAGGTGAAACTGCTTAAAACAAGAACGGTATCTAACGGCGAACTCTGATATTTTTCTGTTAGTCCCCAGCCGCCATCGGGATTTTGCCGGCCAACCAATGTTCCGATCAGCTCGTCAAGATAGGCGTTTGAAGGAGACAGCACACCCAATTTATGCGCGATGAAATCGGAATCCGCTTGATCCTGATCATCGAACCACGTGATGACTTTGATCAGGGCGGCCGTGTCTTTTTCAAGATAGAAAAGTGTTTTAAATGCTTCGGTCGTATCAATTTCACGCGTCTCGTTGACTGTTCCGAAACTTCCATTTTCCTGCTGCTGATTGAGCAGCCAATCAGAGGCGTCTGTTAAGATATCTTCGATAGAATCAGCGCGAGAGGATGAAATGGATAAATTCATGAGCAGGATAGCGGAGCAAATTGCGGTGAGGACAGGAAAGAGAAATAACTTTTTTCGATGAATGGTGAAGTGAAAAACTCTGAAACGCATCATCATTTATATGTACCGGCCTTATATGATAAATTTCTTCATATTCTTATTATAGAGTCTACCACTTGTAAATTCTGACTTAAAATTAAATATAAAAAAAAAGTAGCTTTTTAAAGCACTAAACTAAGTCGAAAATCGTTTACTTATAATGCATTAGGTATCTCAATAGCATGGTACACAAAGCATATTCCCCGCCCCGATAATAACACAATGCAAGATTCCAGCCATTTTCTCCTTATTTTTTGTGAATTTTGAGCTTAAAAGCCGCTCATTATAAGGAGAAACCGGGAGCGTGTGGAGGGTGCAAATATTGCCCAAACGGCTATGTTTAAATCGATATACATAGGCCTGAATAGACGTCTATAAATATCACCATACATTTTAGAGAACGGGCACTCTCAGAACCGGTATTCCGAGAACCAGTCTGCCGATTATGCCGCCTGTGTAATGATTGCTTGAGCTTGCCTGACGAATTCCAGATTTTTAGCGAGTTCCATTAACGCAGAAGAAGTTGTAATGCCCGCAGAAAGCTTTGGCCTTTCAAGGACCGTATAAATGGCAGTCAACAGGGCGGTTCCTTTGTCTTTGAGCAGTGCGTTGTCATTCACAAGCAGTGCTTCGATCTGTTTCTTTAGAACGTCATTCAGCAATGATTGGGCTTTATTTCTTGAATCAAAGACGAGTGCTCGCGCCGGTGCACTGGTGATAAATCTGTGCATTTTTAATTCATCTGATGTGACATTTAATTTGACCCCTCTTGTTGCCGGAGTGTTAAGCTTTTGCCGCCGGTTTGCGATTTCACGGCTCATCGTTCTTTCAAGATTTCTCAACTGATTGTTGGATGCCTCGGGGAGCAGGATTTGCACAATTGCTGTTTGATTATGGCTGAGGAAATCGATTAAAATTTGGAGACGCAAGTCATCCATCGAAGGGATCTCATCAAAGGACATGGATATCCGTAGTTGAAGGTTTGCAGCTTTTTCTTGATCCGGGAATGCGGAAAATAGGTCGGTGTGTTTAGCCTTGGTTGTGGATTGACGTTCGGGCATCCGGCCGATCCGGAATATTCCATTCCCAAGAAGCCGCGAAGTCGCGACGGCTATTTCGCTTGGAGAAGGAATTTCAGGCTGAAGAGATAACAGTTCCGGACGCAAAGCTATTCGCACTTCTGCCCGGCCCTGAAGTCTGGACTCGCCATTCAATTCAGCAATGAATGACGTCCACCGCGCCCGATTATTGGGCGCGTTACTTCCGGCGCTGGCAAGCCCAAACGCAAACCGGCGCAATGAAGAATCAAAAAGCCATTTGTCATAGACCTGACGGGTTATTTCACGGTCTTTCAGCGCTTGATCCCACTCCGGAACCGATAGCGGAAGATCTGCCGCACGTCTAAAAATTTTCATGGCTTTATAAAATTCCCCGGATCTTCGCATCAAATCCGGATTGGAAACCAAAAACATGATCAGCTCTAATTGGTGAAGAGAATTGGGCCAGGCGGGAATGCGTGTTATTTTTCTTAAGACGCGGTCAGTTGAAAAAGGTTTGTAGTGTTGCGTTAATTCTTTCCACGAGGCAAGAATGCGGTGTCGTTCGTGAGCCATTTCGCCGAGGACAGCGACATCGATTGAATTTCCCCTCAATTCCGGAAGTTCAAGTTTCAGCTTTCTACCGGTGCTCAGGATCATGAGGTGATCATCAATCGCTCTGGCCGTCGCGCTTTTAACCGAGGCATCCGAAATGGCATTAAAAAGAGCGGTGCGGGATTCCGTGGTCATCAGTTTTTCTTCCGTTTCCACAATGGCAACGAAAAACAATGCGAGATCACGATACGTATGGGTTTTTTGAAATACGGGCTGAGCCGGCATGTTGAAAGCCAAACGTTTCGCCTGCCGAAAGGTTTCTTGTCCCGCTTCAACTTTTTGCTCGAGCTCGAGGGCTGAAATTCCCAAGAGTGACAAAAATTTAAGGTAGTTGCTTAGCGGAAAAGCAGGTTGCTTTGTAGAGGTAACACTTTCGGATGTTTCGGGAATTCTCAAAACTTCTTGTTTGGCTTCTCGGAGGGTTCCTCGTGCTTTTTTAATCGCCCCTTGTTCAAATTGAGCTTTTGCGATTAACATTAATGCGGAAGCGTGAAGATGAAGAAATAATTTTTTGCGTGGCTGCTTTTCGACATATCGTTTTAAATCCCATGCCGTCTGTCTGGCTTGATGCCATAATCCCAATTCGGCTTCGAGCGCCGCAACTTCTTTCATGGCAAAAGGACGATCGTCTTCTCTCTTGGAATTTTGTCCCAGGAGCCGATAGGCGTAAACGGAAGGCAATAATTCCTGTAATGCGGTTAGAACAGGTGTTCTGACCATGAACTGAGGTCGTATTGCCTTGATGATATGGCGGAAACTTGGCAAGCGAACTTCCGATCGAACAGTTTGTGCGGAGGCGAGACCGGCAGGAGAAAGGATGACTGATCGATTTGGATTTTTGCTGTCTGGGAGAAATTTTCCTTGATGAACGACTCTGCCGCTTCGGGTCACGGAAGCATTTAAAGCAGGAAGTCCCAGGTTGTTCCGGAGTTGTCGAATGAGTAAGTTGAAAGTGCGTAATTGCCGGGTCGGGTCGGCCGATTGGACTGTTTCTATGATGACTGGAGAGAGCCCGTCGAGAAGGAGTTCAAAAAGTTTTTGCTGTAAGGCTGCTTGGGTAAAAGAATCGTTTCCCCAAAAGCGAGTGATGGCATCGACATTCAGCGGCCAAAATGGTTTGATATAAGATTTTTGAAGTAATGGCGCGGAGGGAAACGTCATGGCTTTAATGTAAGTCATTTTGTCCGAAATTTCGGAGAAACGCGGGCTGACCGCAGCGTAACCCACTGCGTTTTTCTCGAATATATTCTGGAGGCCGGCCGAGTGAAATCCGCCCGTGACAAGAATGGCAACTGATGGCTTTTCCGTCTTTGCGGGAGACGCCATGTTTTCAAACATGGATTGCTCTCTTTTTTGTGCAATTTCGAAAAAGGTAACGGCTTCACTAAATAGTTGATTTACAACAGGGGCGGGAATTATATTTTTTGTCTGTTCGTTGGATCCGAGTTGTGTGAGCTCTCCTGAAAGAATGGAAGGCGAAATTTCATTTTTGTTTTGGATGACGACCGAATATTCATTGTGCGTCAGTTCGAGAGAGAAAAGTTTTTTAAGCAATAGGAAGTATTTGTAAATTTTGATCAATGTTTTTTCTTCTTCTTTTGAAGCAAGACGGTTGTAAATACGGTCTGTCAATTGTTCGAGTTCCTGGTAAAGTCCTTTTGCTTCAATTTCATTTTGGAGAATTAAAATCCCGGCGTGACGGAAGAAATTGGGATAATCAGCAAACGAAAAACCTTTCGGAGCAGCTGCTTCGTGCAGCGTTTCAAAGAAGGTTCGCGGTTGCCGGAAGATCGGATTTGATGAGGGAGTTGTTTGTTGATTTGTCGTTGTTTTCAGCTGAAACGCTTCGATATTTTTAATCAACGTATCAGGGATATTCTTTAAACGCAGCCATTCGATCAGCTTTATTTTTTCCGCTTCTGCTTTCCTGTCATCCATGTTCCCGCTTGTTTCGTTCATTTTGAAAAGCCTTACCAAATAAGGCCAGTCAGACTGATTTTCCGCATTTCCAAAGTCGATATCGAGATCTTTTAAGGCTGACGACTGAAGAAACTTCAGATAGGAAGCAAGGGAATCCTGGTGGTTGCTGAGGAACGTCCATTCTCTGAAGAATTCGTTGAGCCTTTTGTTAAAGATGTAAGAGGCCTTCGTCAGGATTAACGTCTCAAGTTGTTTTAAAAATTGGTCGCCTGTGTCTTTGTGATCATAAACGGCTTTGAAAGCTTTCAGATCTTCTTTGTAAAGAAGCGGATTTTCGACACCGTAAATAGAGCCCGAACGCTTGGCGGTTTTTGTGAGTTGGCTGACTAAGAAAAGTTCGGTGCCTCCGATGAGTCCCTTTTTTGCGAGTAAATCTGCGGTTTTTTCATTTAAAGCGGGTTCATCAAAGAAATGAAAAGAATCGGTTGTGATTTCACCCATTCCGCCTTCTACAAAAACCGAATCGATATTAAAGTTTGCGGTTAAATATTCCAATAACTTTTGAATGTTTTTTTGAGCTTCATAGTTAGCGTGAGCATCTTGGATATGGATGACAAACCGGGGGAATGAAGACGATTGATTTCCGGGGCTATTGGGGGAGTAAGTTTTTTCAATTTTGCCGATGGCTTCCGGAATTTTTAGATCTAATTGATTCAAAGTTTCCGGATGGGATACAGCTGCTTGAGATGTGTTTGTTACTTCGGTTTGAGATGTCAGAGTTCTTTCGTTAAGTGAGCCGGGGAGTGCCCATGAAATGAAATGGAATGAGCAAGTTAAAATGATGATGAACGCATTGACTTTAAAGCAGGATGGATAGATTCTTTTTTTTCTTGCTGTCACCATTATTGTTTACCCGTGAAACAGAGAAATTCCTTCCCCTATTGAAAGGTAATAAAGTATAGCACCTATTCCCGGTTTTTACAAAATTGATATTAAATACATTTAAAAACACCGTAAATCATTTAATATGAATAATATATAGAAATTTTAAATTGTATGGCATTAAGTTTGAACAATGGAGATAAACTGGTAATCCAGAAAAGGAGTGCTCAGCCGGCTGCCCTTGCCTTCAGAATTTCGCTAAAAAAATTGGCAAGGTCATCTATTTCAGCTCTGGTAATTTTTAACATATCTAAATATTGGGAGAAAACCGTCGATTCACTTTTGACTGTACTTAAGATTCTTTGGGCAACGTGTAGTGATTCTAAATCGAATTCGCCATATAGATTGGAGTTCGAAAGTTGATTACCATATTTGTTTTTTACATAACGCAGACCGTAAATATAACACGCTAAATCTTCCATTTGATAACGCGCAAGGGTTTGGCCGGAACCCAGATTTGCAATGTAGCCATTGATATCAGTCAAGATCCATTGATTGGCAAGGTTTTGTATTGTTCCGTGCGCTAACTCATGCGCTTCTAATTCACGGACCGCAACTGCGGCCGCCTGCTCTCCCTGTGTTTTTTTGAGAAGCCATAATCGCATGTCGTTTAATGTCAATCGGTTCCAGTGACCGCTTGTCAAAGTTCCGCCGGTCGGTATATCCTGCCCAAGACTTAACGCATTTGGGGTGGATTCCCACCAACCATAAGGGCCCGCTCCGACAGTATTGGCACTTTTTCCCGCAGCGCTGGCTTCTGCGTAATTCTTCATGACTTGATCTGCTGCTTTAGAGCTTTGTGAGAGAATTGCTGGCACTTCCATTAAATCCCTGTCCAAAAATTGGCGGACCGGAGCTGTATGATTGATAAAATCGCTTTCTACCGCTTGCATTTCTTTATAAAGAAAATTTTTGAATTCAATATGTACTGTTTTTGCGGCCGGAGAAGGTCCGTAAGCCTGCAAAAGTAAGACGTGAGCTTCCTCAGCTGAAATGGTTGAAGGCAATGTCAGGGTTTCTGTAAATGGAGCCGTTTGCATGCTCTGAAATAAAACGGCAGTTTCTGCTTCCCCTGCATTGGCTGCTGTTTTTCCGGCGGTTTTTTGAAACAGTTTTCCCCAAAAGATAGCTCCTCGCCTTCTAATCGTAGCCACGACGATATCTTGTATTTCAACGATTGCTCCGCACAAGAACCACAAAGAGCCAAAGACGGCCACGATCACATAACCGATGGCGTAGCCGATGGCCATTGCAGCAACGAACCCCGCAACCTGTTCATACCATGGCAATGATCGTGTTTCCCAAAACCATTGGATCGCAAATAATGTGGTGATCTGAGCGTTCATCCCGACGACTGCCCAGTTGGTTTGTATGGCGATGACGGCAAGCCGTTCCATTAGCGAATGGCCGGTTGGGTCACGGAAGTTCAACGGCTGATTGAATCCGTAGGGAATATTTTTGATATCCGTCAGCGGGCGGTCATAAGAATCCCGCGATTGAAATTGTCCGCGTTCCGGCGAATACATCCGCGTCCGGTGATCGTATAATTTTGAAGTTCCTTCGTAATATTCACCGGTGGCAAGATAAGGATTCGAAAAATTTGTAAGCGGTTGTCCGGATTTGTTCAAAGGATTCCCAAAACCCGTATAGGCGTAATCTTGAATGACGTTGCCGGAGAGGTCCGTTGTAAACATTGTGTTTTGAGTTTGCCCCGGATGAAGGTAGTATTCGTTTCCGTTTTGGTTGATTGCTGCCGGGCCATCCGATCCGTGAAAATATAAATTTTGTACGGAACCATTGTATTCTATTAGAACTTGAGGAGATGAATATGCGATAGGGTCGATGATCAAATCGGTTTTTTGGGCGCCGATTTGGCGTGAAAATCTGTCACCCTCGGGTGTATAACTGTAAAGGATGATTTCACCTGTTTCAGGGAATTCGGCGCTCAGTAAATGGTTTTCGCCGTCATAGCTATAGACTTCAAGCGTTGTGTAACCGCCGCCCGGAATATTCCGCTTCCGTTTTTCCGTCAGGTTCCCATTCGCGTCGTGAATAAAATCATAAATGGTTCCGTCGCTTAATTCCTCTCTTTCTAACTCATCGATATCATTGTAGTCATAAGTGTGCGTTATCCCGGTTTGTTCTTCCGTCATTGTTTTCCGGGCACCGTTCAAATAGTACGTATAAGAAAATGTAGGCACAGAATTCCTTTTTTCGCTTGTAAGCCGGCCCAGCAGGTCATAGGTATATTCAAATGTGTTGACGGGAGTCGAGAAGTTTCCGTTTTCATAGATTCTTAACTTCTGGATTAAACTTGTCGGGGTGTAATCATATTTCAACATTCGTTTCATATCGCCGGTTGTTTTGTCCGCGGTTGTGATGGTATCAATTCGCTTGCGTCCATCGTATGTGTACGTTGTTTTACGATTATTTCCGTATTCTTCCCATAATTTCCTGCCGTCGCTCGCATATTGATCATTTACCGTCATCCCGCTTAATAAATCATGGATTTGGTTTATTTTTCCGCTGGAGGGATCGTACGTGTAAGTGACGTGGTAAATCGGGGTTGTGTTGTTCAAAATCTGAGTTTCCAAAACCCGACCATTTTCATATTGGTAGTTGATCGTGCGGTTATTGGGATACATGATGGAATCAAACAAATTGGTGGAAGTGTTCAGTTTTTTCTTGATGAGGGTTGCGGTGCCGGATGTTTCTCCGGTATAGGCATTGATCAGGGTATATTCCGGCGAGGAAGTGTCGTAATCAAAAAGTGTCCACCGGTCGCCCGCTTCGACATATTTTCCGATCTGTTTATTGTTTTGATCATAATAAGTTTTGATTCTGTCCCCGCCGAAGTTTTCGATTTCCTCCAGATATTTGTAAGTTGCGGAAGGATTTGGCGCCCAGCCCGGAAGGGATGGGACCGGTTGAGGGGTAGAAAGAGTGATGGTTTTAAAGTAGATTTTGTTTTTGTCGCCTCCGGCTCCGGCGCTGTGTAAAGTTATTTTTCTCCTGGCATTGGGAGGCGATGCCGGGGCGGATTCGTAAGTCATTCGATGTCCGATGGGGTCTGTCGGCGATGTGAAATCCGTTCGCGTGTAAGCGGTCGGAGAAGGATAGCTGTAAGAAGTCATATCAACGCGTGTCTGGCCGCCGGGTGCCTTGAAAGGACTTGGATCTTGATAAATCGTTTTTAACCGGCTGTTCGGGTCAAAATCATAACGGATTTCATTCCGATTTTCATCGGCGCCGGCGAGAAGAAGCCCGTTTCCGTTGTAAGTCGAAGTGACCAGCGAGCCGTCATTTTGGATGGTTTTAATTAAACGGCCGCTGCCGTCATACTCATAAGTCGTGGCCCCGTTTTTGTCGGTGATTGATTCTAATCGGCCGTCGGAATAATACGTGTAATCAATTTGGCCTTCATCCGGGTCAAGTTTGGATAAAAGAAGCCCGGTCGCCGGATCGTAATCAAAAGTGGTGGTGCGATTTTTGACGTAATCAAAAAAAGCAATTTCACGGCCATTGTCATCATACGCATGTTTTTCCGCGATCGTGCCATTCAGGTAAACTTCTTTCAACTGGCCCAATTCGTCAGGAATATTTTGAATCTTAGTTTTCGCGGTGTCGTTTGTGATTTCTTTGTAAATTTCAAAACCCTCGATGTTTTTAACGGAAAGCATCGAATGATCGTTGGGATCGGCCGGGGTATCGTCTCTGAGGACGGTGAGCTTGGATTCTGTGGTTGCATCGTACGTATACCGTTCTTCGAGTACCGGAGAATTCGGATCATGGTAGAGGATGATCTTGGGCTTATTGATTTCATATGGATTCGACATCTGCGGATCAACGCAATATTCAGGCGTGTTTACTTTGCAATAATGAATCGTTATCTGAGGAGCAAGGGTGCCATCCGGCTGCAATTTTCCAAGCTGCTCTAAATTATTGTCCGGAGTGAGAGTCCATCCCGGATTTTTCGATGCCTCTTTTAAGGAAGTTAAATTGCCAAGGCTGTCATAATTTGCCTCGATGGTCGATCCGTTGATTTGTGTTCCGCTCGCATCGTAAGAAGTTTGAGTTTGAAGCAGGCCATCCGGTGTGTAGTCCATTTCGACATGTTCCAGAGTTTCTCCGAAATTGGAATAAATTTTAGACGGTAAACCGTCTGCAGGATCGGGAATCGTTGGCGTGCTTTGGTGATAATCCATCTTTGTGATTTTACCCGTTTGGAGATCAGTCACCGTATCGATTAAACTATCTTCACCTTGAAGAGAGGAATATTCATATTTCACATTTCCATCCGAAATGAGGCGTCCGGCATTGTCATATTCATTGGTATGCGCCATGCTGCCCAAATTTGAAAATTGTTGAAGAAGTTGGCCCTGTTTGTTGTAGGTAAATGAAAGGATTCCTCCGCTCGGTTTCGTGATTTTCGTCGGATCAGCGATTCCGTTCCAAGCGTTCCAAAACCGATAGCCGTGAATATATAAAACGTTCGGATCAAGCTGTTTATATAATTCTTCGCGTGTGAACCCGCTATAAGTTCCTCCCAACAGATCTTGAGCCCAAAACATCTGGCCATATTCATAGGTGGTAACGGCTCCCATCGGGTCCGTCTCGGTGATCCGGTTGCCGTATTTATCGTAGGTGTAAAGCGTGCACTGATTGAGCGAATTGCAATCCGAAGTAAGAAGCCCATGGCTGTCGTAGGCTTTTGTGTGTTTGCGTTGCGCGAGATCCGTGGTAATCTCTTCTCCGTTTCCAGTGGCATGTTCCATGTTGATGGTCCGGCCGTTTTCGTTGGAGATTGCTTTTAACATGTTGCTTTCTGCGTCATAATCCATTCTCATTTCTTCGCTCATCACCGGATTGGTTCCATCCCAACCGGCTTGTTTCAGGATTTTGATGAGGTAATGTTTTGCGATCGTTATTCCGTCGCCGTAAATATATTCGGCGATTTTACCTTTGGGAGCGGGATGGCCATGCCCGTCAGTGGCGAGAGGGTCATAATTGGTTTTCACAAAGTGAAGATCTCCGATGCTTCCCGATGGACCGTCTGCCGTATAATATTCATATTGAATGAGGGTGTTGCCGTGCCTGATTTCGGTGATCCGGTTTTGAGTGTCACGGTCAATTTGCACGACCAGGTCCCGGGTGGTGTCTTGTTTTGAAATGCCCTGGTTATCCAGTAAGATTTCAAGACCAT
>MHFR01000012.1:5910-35300 GCA_001804285.1 Candidatus Danuiimicrobium aquiferis | reverse complement strand
TCCCGCTGCGTCAAATTTATATTTTGCTCTGTCCCGGGTCACCAACGTAAAACGTTCGAGGCCCGTCCGATCGATCGGATGAAATTCCAAGTCAAACCAATCACCGGTGACGTCATCCTGTACCACTTGCGGAGCTTGAGAGCCATAATCGAGATAGAGTTGATTGCCGCTTCTGCCGTTTGCGTTTACAAAATTTGAATTTTTGATCTTGCTCGTTCCGCCGCCGAATTTTGATTCGGTTGGTTTCGGCTCCCAAACGAACCGCTCTTTTGTCCCGTCCGGAGTGGTCACGATTTTGTCATATTTTCCATCTTTTATAATTTGCATTTCCTGAATGCTTTCGCTCCAGCCATACCCGAAAGATCCTTGCGTGGTGCATTTCTGGGAGTCATAGGTTCTGGAGATCGTGATCGGGAAATTGTTAACGTTGGTTTTATGATCGACAAACGTCCGGACAAAATTTCCGATTTTAAGGCCCGAAAAAATGCTGTAAGACATGAGCGGACTGTACGCGACATGATTGCCGCTGTCGGTGACGCGGGCCATAACATCGTACACATCATCGGCAAGCGTCATGGCGTTGAGGGTCCCGAGTTTTGCCTGTAATTTTCCGGTTTCGACCTGTTCGCTGGAAGCAATGATCCATTCCGAACTTTCGCTAGGTTTGATGAGAATTTCAGTGAGGACAGAACTGTCTTCTCCGTCGGTGACTTTGCCCAACAGGGCAATCTTCGCATTTTCAAGTTGGTCGCCGTTCTGGGGAGATGTAATCGTAGCTGTCAGCAGAGGATCGTCTGGTGAAGATGCCGGTATTTTGATATAGATCGTAAACCAGAACCAAAAGAAACGGTTGTCCGGATCATCAATGTTTGCGGCTGGTTTTTTCATATACCAGATGTAGCCATCTAACGTTTGACCGGGAGTGACAAGGGGTCCGGTCGCATTAATTTTTCCGTCCCACGAGGCGATGGGATGATCGCTATTTTGAACCGTTCCGGAATCATAGACGACGGTATTAAGGGGCAAACCATCGTTGGTTGGGCGCTTGTGAATGGTGATTCTCCAGTTGCTGAGACCGTTTAATTGGGCATTGATTTGTACCGGACTGCCAACAGTCGGATCGAATTCCTGTGGCGTTACGGTTGCGCTCACAATTTGAACGGGCGCGGAAAAATTTTCAATGATGATTCCGACAGAATCTGAATCTCCGACCTGTGTGCCGCCGGCATTTTTACCGATGACGGTCAACGTATATGGACCCGGAGCGACTCCTTCCTGCGCTGGAGACCATTGAAAGCTATAAGTGCCTCTTGAAATCGTTGACCATGGAAGGGAAATTGTTTTTGTTCCGGCTTTTAACTGCATCTGTGTGATAGTGGAGTCGTTGATCTGGATCGTGGTATCGACGAATCTTGAGAAGGTAGTGTTGGGTACCTTGGGGGCCAGGAATTGAATGGTTTTGAATTTGTCGAGCGTAAAATCGAGGATGACAGTGGTTGCGTTTTTTGCTTTATCATAGACGGTCAGAATGGCCTGATAGCCGGAAGTGGGAGTGGCGGGGCTCGCAACATTCCACAGCGCAAGAGCATTTTCGGTTTCGACGGCATTTAAATAGGATTCATCCAAGAGAGGATGCGCAAAGTCGAGGTCTTTCACAATTTGGATTTGATAATAATCGAAATTGGCTTCATCGAATGCAGTTCCTTTAATGAAAACATCTCCTGCCGTAATCGTTGAAGGAGAGGTGATGTTTGCCGTTGGCGCTTGTTTATCAACGACAATCGTTCCTGTTTTTTGTTCCGCGGGGATGGTATTTTTCACGGCGTCGATTTCATAAGTGTAAGAACCGTCCAGAACGAGTGCGGCAGAATCGCTTTTGCCGTCCCAAATAATGTGGGATAGTGCGCCGGTTAGATTTGTGAATGTTTTAACGGTTTGACCCGAAGAATTTTTAATGGTAACGGAAGAGACAGCGCCCGGGGTGACGGAATATTCAATTCCCATGCATTCATTGTGAGTTGCAATATCTGCAAGGCCAAGGCTTGCGCAATCGTTCGGATCTTTCGGTGAAAAGAAATCATTTTGCACGGTGACGTTGGACACCATCGGTTTTAGGGAAACGGTGCGAATGAGTTCGGAAACCGCGAGGATCGATGAAACGACGGCGGCTTCGTCGATATTTGTCGTTTCTTTGAACCAGTCATTCATGGATGCCGCTGCGGGCAAATAACCGTAGGATACGTTCAACCCTGAATCTTTCAGCACATTCATCCATGCACCGATTCCGTTGCTAAGATTTAAATGGTTGGTGACGGTTCCGTTTCCGAGGATATCCGCGGGTTTCAGAAAATCCAATTCCACTTTTCCGCCGTTCGTGCCGCTTTCTAAGTAAAATGAGGAGTTTCCCGTTACAGGATCGATCATGACAAAAGTTGATTCATTGTAGGGCGATAATGCGACCGGTGTTTCCGGTACCGTGACCATATAATTGGCATGGCACGCGTTTTCGATGCGAGTCAAGACACCGGCCGGCAATGCGGACAGATTCGGAAGGACTTGAAGCAGGTTTGTCGAGTCGACGGAATAAATCGGCATTCCGGTTTGATTGGCTTCTTCGATGAGCCGCGCGGATGAGAGTCCGGAGCCTTGAAAAAGTTGTTCTAAACTGACATGGACGGCGGACGATCCGCTGAGCGCAGAGGTGATCATGAATTGCGTTTCGGCATCTCGCCGGCCTTGGACGGAAACCGGAACGTAAACATCGCGGACGGTATCGAGATAAATTCCGTCGGCTTGTGCCCGAAACGGCAATCCGATCAAATAGTCGAATTTCATTTCATAGGATGCGACGGTGAGAGACGGTTGTCTCGTGATCATCACGTCAAGACTTCCTGCCGAGACGGTGTTGAGCCGGTCGATTTGGTAGAAATAATTGAGCCCGGCGAGCTGAAGTGTTTCTGTGAGAATGGCTTTTGAGTCGGAATTTTGCCGAGCCGTTTCCAAAAGGACTTTATGCTGATTCAAAATGGCTTCATTGATGGTCTGAAGATCGAGCGTGAGGACATAAAAGGAACCGGCGTTCACGGTTTTTTGTGACGTTTCGGACGCGCCGCCCGGGCTGATAAAATCAATTTCGAGAGTTTGCGAATTTCCCATGCCGGTCGCCGGGCCGGTAATCGATACAGGTGTTCCGTTTCCGGCGATATTGAGTTCGGGCTTGAGTTGAATCTGAAAAGCATCAAGAACCGGAGACGCCAGATGTTCGGCAAGATAGGTTTCATCCGCCGGTGTCGCGGGTTGGTAGGATAAACAGATGGTTTTGTTTGCGAGAGCGACTAAAGGTTCTTCCCGCGAAAAAATTTCGGTGCTGCTTACCGGATCGACTAAACGAAAGCGGATTTTGTATCGTTCGGAATCCGGAAATTCCGAATAACTATTTTGTTCCTGAATGACTTGATAGGGTAAGCTTGCAGGCAATTTTCCAAAGAGTTCTTCCTTGATTTCCGCTGTCCGGAAAATAGAGGCCATTGTCAGATTGTTTAATGTTAAATAATTTTGAAGCCGCGGGCCCCATTCGTCGTTCAGCTTCGTGAGAATAAATTCATGCGGCAGGTTTGCGACATAATGGTTTGGAATGGTTTGTTCCGCATTTCCCAGCAATTTAATTTGTGCGAGGAACGTTGCCGGATCGACTCCGATTTCACGGGTCACATTTTTATTGGTGCCGAATAGATGTGTTTTGAATGAAGGATCCAAATCGATCCAGACGGGATTCATTCCCTGAGTGCCGGAGCGATAAGGAAGGTAGTTTGTTCGCGCCCGGACCCACACGCGGTCTATTTGAACCGCATTAATTTCGCCGCCGGCGGTTTTAATTTCTTGGACCGGAATTCCGTTTTTAATAAATGCGGAAGCGATTTGAGCCGGTTCGTCGACACCGACTAAATTTTTTGCCGCGTCGACCGGAAGTTCGACGATGCCTTTGACATACCGCGCCGGGATATTGATCCGCCGTAATAATCCAATGAGCAAACTTGCTTGATCCACGTCATTGCCCGCGCCTTCAAGAAAAGTTCTTTCAGCGCCCTTGACGGAGCCGTTGTAGGGTTCATATTTAATTTGATTCAAGACATATTCATAAACGGCGACGATGTTGTTGAGATTTGCAGGGATCGTTACGGCGGCTGAAAATTCAGTATCGATCGTTTGAGTCGTATCGCCGGGGACAGGCGGCGCGTCAAGTCGTGTGACGGAAGATTTTACAGCTTCTTCTTGTTGGATTTCGATTGCGTTTCCGGAACCGGCGAGCGGATCTACGGAAATTTTCGGAGTCGTTTCCGCCGTTCCTATATTGAGCACGAGCTCGTCTGCTGATAGTGCCGTTGCCTGACGGCGGGGAAGTTGCACATCCATCGTTTCGGTACCGGAAGCAGCGACCGGGTTGAGAAGTGTGTTGAGGCGTTCGGCTTTCGCCTGAATGGCGGATGATTCAAGACTGGTTTGCGCAATGCCGCGAAGCGTCGATTTCAATTCGCTGAATCGGGCACGATAGGACTGTACAAATTTCTTATGACGCGGAAGCAGTTTGGCCTCGTATGGTTTTCCACGTAATTCGAGTTCGCGCTGGGTGAGATCTTGTTCAATCGATGCTTTGAGAAGGTCGAGTGAGTTTTGGAGTTTGATGACTTCGTCGCGTTCGTACCGGTTGATTCCCGCGACTTTCCATTTGGTGACAATTTGTTGAATATGATCGGTTTTATTTTCCAGCCGCTCGGCCGGAAAAGTAAGCATGCGCGAAGCGCTTGGTAGTAAGGAAGATGAATTTGACTGACTTGTCACTTCGGCACAGACATCGAGACGCACCCCGAACATGAGGGTAGTGGTGAAGACGAGACCGGCACTAATCAAGCGAAGCGCCTTGGACATAGTTATAAAAGCACCCCCAAACAGATTTTACCGACGAGAAGTGATGCAATAACCTTGCCAATATGCGAGTTTTGGAGAATCGAAAGTAAGCTATATTATAAGAAGTTGTGTGTCAACAAGATTGAGTTCCAAAAGGCCGTTTGCAAATAACCCATGCAGAAGTTTAAAATTATGGACAACGGCTGTTGAAATGATTAGACACGGACAAATTGCCCTCACCCTAACCCGACTTTCTCATCGATTTTATGAATCGACGAGAAAGTCGCTTTGGGCGCAATCAGTTGCGACCAAAGTTTTGCGCCCTTGTTCAAACAGGGCGCAAAAGATAAGCCCTGCGTTGCAAAGAAGTAAACCCTCTTTGCGACGCAGCTCTTACGAGCGGAATCTCTCATTAGTGATGAGAAATCCGGGCTAACCCTCTCCCTGAGGGAGAGGGAAGGGATGAGGGGGTGAGTCAAATTTTTTTATTATGCCGCGTGCTGAATGATTTCCTGGGCGCGGGTGTAGATTTCGAAGTTCTGGGTAAGCGTCATAATATCGGAAGCGGCTTGAACGTCATCCGAAATATCTTCATCCCGCGCTTCAAGGAGGGTGTTAATGGCGGCGGTGATCGCATAGCCTTTTATTTCGGCGGGCGTATTGTCGTCATGGGTAAATAAGACTTTTCCCATTTTCCTGAGCGTTTCGCCGGTTTTCCCGAAGCGGTCTGAAAAGGTTTTCTGCTTCATTTTGGCGGCAAGGGCAGCCAGTGTTTTAAGCTCTTGATCGTTTGAATCAAAGATCACCAACCGGCCTGCGGTCTTCATCACAACGTTTTTCATGAATTCTTTATGTTTTTCGCCGTCATTAGTGAATACAAGGTTGGTTCCCCCGGATTTAATTCCGAGTTCGGCTCTGCGTTTTAAGATTTCGCGATCCATGGTTTGTTTAAGATCATTCAGGAGGGGCGGGGAAATGCCGGGGAAATAAATTTGTATGACGGCGTTTTTATTGTGGCTTGCGAAGTCAATCAGGGATTGAATTCCGGGATCGCTGGCGGAGGGAATACTTCGGAATACCGGCGCGATGCTTAATATGGCGTCTTGAGCCCGTTTGGTTTTCTCGGGTGTCCGGGAAAGATATGAATAATAATTTTCAGGTTTCGGTTTGGTGCGAGAATATTTAGCAGGTAAAATTTTGGCTAACAAACCGTTGAGCTTTTCCTGATCGAGCTGTTGCGCAAATTTCGGAGAAAAAACACCATCGGTCAATTCCTGTGCGATCCTAAGCTCGGAGCGGGTGTTGCCGCGTCGCCGTTCGTCAGGCCGTTTGATATTCCGGAGAAGCTGGCCTGCAAGCTGAGCGAGCGGATGATTCGTGGATCTCCCGATATGATGGAGCTGCCTGATCGTACCGGATTGCGTAAAAAAGGATTTGTCGATTGCAAAAAACGGCGTTGCCCGCGATGTCAGGGTTTGTGGCGTTTCATATGAATATCCCAGGAAAGCGACGAGAAGATCAAATACTGTTTTTGCTCGGGTTCCGTCGCTTTGTGTCAGCCACCCAAGTTTTACAAGATTCAGAAGTATTTGCCGGTAGGCGTTTCGCAGCGCTTGGGGCAATAGCTCTTTTTTCTTTTGTTTTAATTTTTCGTAATGTCTCTCCAATCCTTCTTTGAGACCGATGAGCCCATTTTTCATTTCTTCCGATCGGGCAGGGTCCGGCTGATTGGCATAGGCCCCAAAATACTCAAGGTACCATGTCCTGAAACCTTCCGTTTCCTCGTCCTTATAACGGAATTGCCCGCGGACTACGTCTTTGGCGAGAAGTGCTTTAACTTCATGATCGGTTTCACGCCTGTAAACGGCAGCGAGCCGGTTCATAATAGTCCGGACGGATTTCTGGTCGTTTTTCGTCAAAAAGCCGATCACGGATCCCATCGTTTGAGACAGCGCTTTGGCAGCCTTGCGGCGGTCTTCCACGCTCGTGCTGCTTTTCTCAAGGAGATCGAGATCGCGTGAAAAATCGTCAATCGCATTTCTGTCTATTCGCGCTTCGGCCCTTAGCGGAGTTGCAATTCCTTTTTCGATAAGGTCAATGGTAGTTTCGATTGCATGCTGATGGCCTTTAAGCTCAATGGGGCCGTGATATAGCGCGTTATATACGACCGCTTCCATGAACAGTCCTTGCTCAACAAATTTTGTAAATGTGAAAAGTAGAAATATCTCGCGATATATTTCCGCCGGGTTGAGAGAGATTCCACGTTCGCGATGCGCATTTTCGTTCGCTTCCAGAAGCCATGAGAGTCCTTCTTGGGGGCTTAGTAAACGTTCGAGAAGTTGCGGTGAAAGCGAATATTCTTTTGCGCCGGTTATGATCAAATGTTTGCCGCTTGATTCAAATTCGGGCAGGCTCAGTAGGTATTTAATTTTTTCTTCGGTTTGATCCCGAAGTAATTTCCCTTTGTTTTCAAACCATGTTCTAATATTTATAATAAACCGTGTAAGATCAAGGTGACAACTAATAATTTCGCCATCGATAGCATAATAGAGCTGGTCTAATTCGGGAGAAAAACCAATGAGTCTGACTTGTCTTTCATTAATCGTTGTAGGTGGTCTTTCTCGGGGCAGCAAAAGTAACGGCTCCTGAAATTCTCGCCAAGCGAGAAAGCCTTCTCTCATGTCAAAAGGATTATTGGAAATAGGTTTCCCCTCGATGAGAACGATTGCGGGTATTTGTCTTTCGTTCATCAGCGCATTTGCCGTTTCGGAGCCTTGAGAAAAAAGATCGTTTGCACGCATGCCATCCCACTCTTCTTCCGGGACGGTGTCAACCATAGCACCCCATCGAGTGACCACAGTCAAATATTTACCATCAGGTCCTTGTGCATGGAAAATGATCCGATCTAGAAGTGCGTTATGGTGAGCGATTGCACGGAGATATGCTTGGGCCAAAAACCGTTCTTGATATTTTCCGTCCCGATGAAAATGCTCCAACGTGCTGCGCCACCGATCCGAGGAATCCATCGCGTAAAATTGGAACGCTACTTCTGCTATGGACTGCATCCATAGTTCATAGGATTCAACGGATATTTTCTTTTTCTGTTGGGCATCAGCCCATGCGGTGATGGACAAAGGAAGATCTTGGCTGTTTTGAAAAATAGTGACGGCGTCCCGCAGTTCAATAGAGGATTTGACCAATTTGGGATGCTGCATGAATAAAAGCAGAAGTTCAAGTGTGTAGATAGGATCTTTGATTTCCGTGAGTGCATTGAATTCCGGAAAGTCTGCTTCAGGGTTGATCATTTTATGAGTAGATTTGAAAGAGTTCCATTTTGAAAGTGATACCGCTTTCATCGCGCTTAAACGGAAATGTTTCAGAAAGGGAGGAAGCAATTTGAGTGTTTCCTCAGCATCTTTATGTCGGCCGCTGTCTGATTCAAGCTCGGCTATCCGTGAAAGAGAAAGCGACCGAGTTTTTGCATCTTCGATGAGAAGAGCGATTTCTTTTGAGCGCCGAAACAGTTTATCGCTTCCAGGTTCCCCTAATTCATTCTTTAATTTGGCAATTCCAGCGAGCATCTCTGCCTGTTCATCCCCATTAACAGCCGGACCGTTTTTGATACGGGTTTCCAATTCGTACAAGAAACGGTTTGCTATACCACGTGCTTCCGTGGATTTGTCTTTGGCAAGGAATTTGACGGCAACAAGGAATGTACGGAGACGTGGCAGTTGGTTTTTCCGGGGAGATAAGGAAGCAAGGGTAGCCCATGTTGGATTTTTCGACGGATTGCTTTGAAGAAGATTTGTGACTGCATCGAGGATCGTCTTTCGAACGTATGCAAAATCTGAATCGCTCTTAACCAATTTCATTTCGCGCTCCAAAATCCTTTTTAGGGCATCAATTTGTTGTTCTTCGTCCGTCAGATCGAATACATCACTTCTCAATTTGTCCAAAGATACGAGATCATTAGCTTGTACGATTTGCACCATCAATTTCGCGAAGGTTACAGAATGGGGCATATGCTCAGACAGAAGTCGAATTGTATTGTCTGTGGGGAGACCGAGTTCCGCTTCGACAATCGCTTTTGTCTTAAGAGCGTGTTGGACATCGATATGGCGGGCAATATCAAAACCTTGGAAGGAATTTTGAGCATGAGCCCACGCTTTTTTTGCGGCAGGGATATTCCCGTCTTCGAGCGCATTCTTTGCAATTTTGAGGAATGTCCTAATCTTTTGATTTCTGGTAGGTTCCGGTATTTTCTCCGCAAAGATAAGTGCTTGATCAAAGAACTTCATTTCGGCAAAAAACAAAGCAGCTTCACGGTAATACTCCTGCGGGCTGCCCCTTAGAGCCATCTGTTTTCGTGAAAGGAGATAAGAATACATTCCAAGGCCGAAATCAGTCAAGGCTTCTCCGAACGCTTCGCGTGCTCCGTTTCGTATTTCAGATCTGGCAATTTTGTTCATAGGATAAGTCGTAGGACCGTTTACCGTGAGGCCGATTGCACGACTTTCATCCCGGTTGGCAGGAACCGGATTGCCTTGATAGAGCAAGACACGTTTTTGAGAGTATCTAATCCCGAGGATTTGTGCGCCGCGACTTTTGTTGACGGAAAATAAAAACTGAGACAGAGCTGATTTCCTTATGCCGCTTGGTATTGCCGAGATCTCCTGCGCAATAACTGTGGCAAGATTAGCATTTAAGATCCTCAATTCTGATCGGGTTAGCTCTTGAGTGAATGTGTTTTGAATGAATGCTTGTTCAGCTGCAGGCAGGGCGTGGATTGGAAAGGCTTTCACTTGAGATCGAAGAGCAAGAGCATTGCTCCGGAATTGCATCACATCCCGGTACGGGATATCAGTCGTTGTTTCAGAGATGTGCGGGGCAATTTCAATAAACGCGATATTCTGTTTTTTGCATTGTTCAAGGAAGCCATCGGCATGAAATCCTCCTGTGATCAAAACAGCTGTGGTCTCGTTAACCGTTTTCATTTTTGAAATAGTATTGGCAAAGATTGCCTCTTCGCGTTTCTTTGCGCCTGTGTAAAAGTCGAGTGCGCAATTAAAAATACGGTCAGTGGCGAGCACCTTTTGTCCGGAAGGGACCTTAACACTTTTTGGTTTTCTCACCACCGACCGTTGATTGTTGATCTTACTAAGTTGTTCAAGCAGGACGGATGGTAATAAGTCATTTTTCCTTACGTTGATCCGGGAGTAATCGTCGGGAGTCAGGTTGAGAGACAGAAGTGTTTTCAGGAGGAATGCATTTTGTTGAATTGTGATAAGCTGCTTTTCGTCTCGGGTTGTTGCGCAATGATTCAGCAGGCGGTAGCTCAGTCGCTCGATTTCTTGAAATAGCTGGTTAGCTTCCAACTCATCCTGCAGGATTGATATCCCCGATTTTAGCAGCGCGTTCGGATAGTTGGAGAAAGTGAAATCCTTAGCGTTAAGGGTTCCATATAAGCGGTGGAAAAAGTTTCTAAGATTCTGATTGGATTTCTCTGATGCTCCTTTTTTGTCCAATACGGATTTCAGCTTATGGATCAACTCGGCCGGTATGTTTTGTTCGCGGGCCCAATTAAGAAGTGTGTCGTATTCAACCGCTGCCTTTTGCTCTTGTCCCACTATCTTTTGTTCCAATTCCCGCATTTTCAAAATTCTGGTGAGCATCGGCCATTGAAGCTGGTTCCTTGCATCAGACAAGTTTAAACCTAATTCCCGCTCAGCATGAGAACCAAGAAAATTCAAATAATCCAAAAGAGAAAGTTCATGGTTGTTAAAAGCAATCCACCGTTGAAAAAGAGTGAGCAAAGTTTCATTCAAAGTGTAAGATGCGTTTGTGAGGATGAGCGATTGGAGGAAATTCAAAAATTCATTCGACTCATTTTCCTGGTGGAGAACGTATTGAAAGACCTCCAGGTTCTGCTGATAAAGTTTTGCGTTTTCGGGCCCATAGGCTGAAATGTCACGGCCATGTTCACCGACCAGCTGATCAGCAAGAAATAATTCCGCCCCGCCGATAACACCGTCCTTTGCAAGAAGCATAGCCATTTTTTGATTCAATGCAAAATCATCGAAGAATTGGAATGCTTCTGGGACTACATTGTTCATCGTTCCTTCAAGGAAGAGGGAATGAATGTCATAAGTTTGCACAAGATGATGTAGAATATTTCGTATGTTTTCTTGCGCTTCGAGGCTTGTGTGCGCATCTTGGATGTGGATGATGAGGGGGGGGTGAGCGTTTGAATCGTAAGGAAGCGGTGGAAAATAAATTTCTTGGATAGAACCCATAGAAGAAGGAATCACGATGGGATTTTCCTGTAGAGGCGCGGTGCGCCGTGCTACTGTAGTGCCAGGTCTGTATTCAATATTTTTTCGGTTGACAGATGAATATGCAATCGAAACAGGGGAGAGGATTGTGTTGAAGCAGAACGTGAGAATCGTTATTGTTGAAAGAAACTTGAGATAAAAAGACGGCGCGCCATATTTTTTCCATCCAGTCATTTAGGTGATAGTTCCCTTCCGGAGAATATATCCCACCTGTTTAAAGGCAAGTATGCTAATTTAGAAATGTTACCCTATTGAAGCGAAAAATTCAAGGTAGTTATTAATATAATTTATAAAGTATATAAGTCGTTACTCTGTAATTTCTTACATAAATAAAATGAATTAAGTTTATAAAGTAATGATTGCTTATAACTCGTCGTGGAAGAAGACTTTAGTGAAATCCAACGTATCATCAACGCTCTTAATTATGGTATCTACGGTTTCTGCGACTTTGGGAAACCTGTTGATCATTATTTCTAACGCTTTTCTCCATTTAACATTTCTAAAAAAGTCTTCCGGTGTTCCGAATACTTTGGTTTGGATGTAATCAGTCAAGACATTAACGACACATTCTTCGAAGTACTCTTTTTCGGTATAACCCGCTCGTTGCACAGATTCCGCAATCCATTGGAGATCTGGATACTTCTGTTTGGGCGGGAACGGAATGCTTGCCATGACATCGGCGTATTCTTCGAGTATCTCATGCAGAACCTCGTGAATGAGAGCTCGCTTGGCACGTTCTACAGCGATTCCGATATTATTAGCTTTCATTTCGAGCCATGTTTCGAAGGTGTTGAAGTTGATTAGCTTCAGTTTCCTATCATACTCAGCTCTGATTACATTTCGTATAGCTTCTCCCCCACCTTTTACGGTTTTAAGCCAAGCTCGATTTGTTTCGAAAGCGTGCTTCAAGAGGGAAACGTCAGCCTGAATTTTTTCTACGAAATATGTGGCGTGTTGAAGGTTTCGAAAGTAGTCTGCAAATTTTTTGGGCAAAAGAGAAGATCCAGCGTCATTGATATGTCTCGTAACCGCCATGTATAATTCGGTGGCAATGCTATTCTTTAACTCAGTCGCTTCGACGAGGATCTGCCCCGCGCGTTGAGCCGCCGATGATTGGATACCATCTCTTTTAAACTGATTCCAGACCCCAATCGCGTTATCAAATATCTCAGTATATGTCTCAATTTTTAAAACGTCATCAACCCGCGACGTAATGTTATCAATGCTTTTGGCGATATAATTAAGCATGAATATTTTTGCATCGTTGCGTGATTTAAGCGCACTCTGTATGAAATCGGCAAGTCTATAAGGCCCTCGTTCCGTGACGAAGGTCCAGAAGCGGCTTAGGTGAGGCAAGATGTGAGGGGCGACGTCATCCCACGAACTAGTTAACAGCCGAGCACCGCCGGTAGCAATGGCGTCAATCGAAAAACTCAATAATAATTCTTGATACCAGGGCAACTGTAAGTCGCTGATGGCAAAATCAAGGTTGTAGAATCCTCCGGCCATGTAGTAATGCATGGAGAGGGTGAGGCTCATACTTACCGTACTCATGACTGTGTAAAGGTTCCAATGTCCGCTTGGATCGCGTGCATTCAAGAGATGATTGCTTGCGTAAGGGAGGTTGCCTGTATCGTAAAAACCCCGCTCGTAAGAATCACGGGAAAGGAACTGGCCAAGGCCGGGTGAGTAAGCCCGTGCTCGCAAGTCATAGAGCTTTGAGTCCGCATCGTAATATTCGCCGGTGGCGAGGTAAGGATTGTTTACGGCAGGGTTTGAAAGGATATATTTAGGACCGCCAAATGCATCGTAGTCGTACTCTTCGACAATCGTGCCGAGCGCATCGGTAGTAAACGCTGTATTCCGATTTCGGCCTTGAGGCAGATAAAATCGGTGACCTGAGGGATTAATCAGGAGAATGGGGCCTTCCGCGCCGTGCAAATAGAATGTTTCACTTCCTGCCGCGTTGTATTCCATAAGTATTTGTGAGTATGCTTGTGTCGGATCGACAAGGTATCGTGTAGGTATGTTAGAATCGACCTGCTTTTCATATCGGTTGCCCTCGGCCGTGTAATTGTAACGGACAATTTTTTGCGTGCCGCGGCCGGGATCGAATTCAACCCGGAGAAGATGGTTTTCGCCGTCATAGACATAGTGTTCTCGGAGAATGCCAGTTGTGATAGAGCCTTCCCATTTATGAGTCAGATTTCCGTTTACGTCGAATTCATAATTGTAGATTGTGGTTGTTAGGCCGTTATTGACTTCTTCGCGTGTCAGGCGGTCGGTTTCATTATAGTAATAAGTGTGTGTCTGGTTCGTGGAATGATCGACTTTGGTTTTCCGCGAACCATTGAGGTAATAGGTGTAAGAATAGAGAGGAATGGAGGATGCGGAGGTAATGTCGGTTTCCTCGGTGACTCGTCCAAGTGGGTCGTAAGTGTAGGAAATGGCTCTGGCCGGTGTTCCCGATCCATTTTCGAAGACGCGCGCTTCTTCGACAAGGCTAGTAGGAGTGAGTTTGTATTCCAGGCGGCGGAGTTCGGATCCGTTCTTTTTCGTTGTAATCTTATTGAGTCGGCCCCGAGAATCGTAATCATAGTCGGTTGTAATTCCATTATCGAATCGCTCCTGTTTTTTGAAACCCCTGTCATAGATATAGGTAACTCCTCCGAGCGGATCCCTGACGTTGGTGAGAAAACCTGTGGTCGGGTTGTACACATAGGTGAAATCATAAAGAGTCCCTGTAGAGCCGGTGATTGCGAGGTGTTCGACTCGGTTGTTATTGTCATATTGGTAAGAGATTCTTTTCCCGTCATCGTAATAAATGCTTTCGAGTCGGTTTTGATTGTCACGAACTTCTTTGTAAGAATACGTTTCAGTTGACGAATTCCCTTTATGGATTCGCATTCCGGAAGCTAACGGGTCCGAGAGGTCTATCTCGTAAATGATCCAGAGGTCACCTTCTTCGACGTACTTGGCAACGAGGTTCCCCGATTCACCATAATATTTGATGATATGATCTCCATTAAAATTTTGTACCGTCTCTTCGATATAGCAAGTCCCGCTTTCGCCTGCAGGGGCCCAACTTGGCCAATTCGGGATGATTTGCGGGGGGGAGTGAATGACGGGCTCATAGAAGATTTGGTTTAGGTCGCCGCTTGGGTTGTGCAAGGTTATCTTGAAGGTGGCGCCGGGTGGGTCTGTCGGCGCGTGATCATAGGTAACTTGATGGCCGAGCGCATCCGTACGTGTATAACGGTTAAGTGAGGCGTTTTCATCATAGCTTACAAGTTCAATGGGATCTCCGTCGCCAGGTTCCAAATCCTGAAGGATTGCTCTGAGTGAGCCGTTTTGATAATAGTCGTAAACAAGTCTGTTTCCATTTTCATCGGTTCTTGCCAGCATCCGACCATCAGCGCTATATTCAACGGTGACGAAATGCCCATCGTTATAAGTCATTTTAACGAGCTTTCCACTGGAATATTCGTAGATGACGGTTCCGTATTGGTCCGTGATGCTTTTCACGGATCCATCCGAGTAGTATGAATAATCGACTTGGCCATTTTGGGGGTCTATGACAGAAAGAAGCCGGCCGGAGAGAGGATCGTAATCCCTGATGATTTGTGTATTTTTCTTGGCATCATACTCTGAAACGATTCGGCCGCTGTTGTCGTAGATAAATTTTGCCTGTAGGATGCCATTTACATAAACTTCCGAAAGACGTCCTAATTCATCGGGGATTTGTTCCGTAATGGTGCCGTCAGTCGCTTCTTCGTAAATAATGGATCCGTCGAGGTTTTGAATGGTCGTTGATTTTGGATTGTCGCTCAAATCCCCGTTTGTTTCGTCGGAAAAAATGATGATGTGCGTTGTTGTTAATTTGTCATAGGTAAATCTTTCTTGCACGACATTGGCAGGGTGGTAGTATGTGATTAATTTCGGTTTGTTTAAACCGTAATCGTTCGGGCTTTCGCCGGGTTGGAAATATTCGGTTTCGCATTGGAGTGTGCCACCCGTGGAGACGGAACTGATTTTGCCATCCGGCGTCCAATCAATGGTTGTGGCGCCCGTGTCATTCCCAAAACTTGTCATATTTCCCAGTTCGTCGTAGGTTGCGGAAATAATTTTGCCCGTTGTGCTCCCGCCGTCCGAAAATGGCGTTTGGGTTGTCACGTATCCTTCGGGGGAGTAGGTGTTAGTAATGCCTGTGTGCGTTGAAGGGGCCTCTTGATAGTTTGTGATGATTCGGTCCGGTCGGCCGTCAACATACTCTGTTTTTTCAATTTCACCCGTGAGCGTGTTTTTTACTTCTGTTCTCAGGCCGTCTTCGTTCGGACTGGAGGAATAAGTGTATTCGGTTGTGTATAAGTTGCCGGTTTCTGCCCGCACTCTTCCGCCGGAGTCATAATCGTACCCTTCTGAATTTCCCGAGAGGCTTGTCCTTTTAGAAATAAGAAGTCCTTTTTTGTTGTATTCGGAGACTTCGTAAGAGCCGTCGGGATAAAAGATTTGCGTGGGATGGGGAATCCGGTTCCATATTTTTTCAATCTGAACGAGTCCGGGGACGGCGAAAAGTGCGTCAGGGACCTGTGAACGGATTTCACTCCAGTCCCATCCGGTCCAAAACGCGCCGAGAGGCCCAGAAACGGCGAACATTTCACCATATTCATATTGAGTCACTGCTCCCATAGGATCTGTCATCGTCTTCTGGTTTCCATATTTGTCATAGGTGTAAGTGGTGCACTGGTTGAGGTTATTGCATTCCGATTTAATTAATCCCCGGTCGTCATATTCGACGGTTGTGGTGCGGTCCATGGCGTCGGTCGCGATTTCTTTATTGTGTTCAAAGTCATGGATAGATTCTATATTCTTGCCGTTCGTGTCGGTTGACCCGGATAGCACTCCGTTTTCGTAATCTAAGCTCGTTTCTTTGATCATGACCGGATTGGTTACATCCCAGCCGGTTTGAATCCATACTTCACGAAGATAGTGGATTGGTGCAATGGATCCGTCTCCGTACACGTATTTGGTTTGTTTTCCCAAGGGGCCGCCTGAAGCGGGCGGATTGAACGGATTCCAGTTGCGTCGGACTGTGTAGAGATCGCCTGCTTCACAATCTGGATTTGTCGCAGGGTTGCCCAAGTCTTCGCAGTAGAGGTAATCGAAGGTAATGGATCCGTAGGCGACGATTTGCTTGATGCGGTTTGCGGAGTCACGGTCTGTTATTTGAATGATGGGGGTAGGTGAGCCATTTTTATATACACCGTTGGCATCAAAACGGATCTTCAGACCGCCCGATTTTTCCATGGGGGAAGCAAAGGATTCAAGATAGCCGGAGTCATCAAACTGGTATTGAGAGCCGTCGCGGGTCACTATCGTGTAGCGTGAGTTTTCGATTCGTTCGACGGAGTTAAAATCCATATCGAACCATCTGCCGGTAACCGTGTCTTGTGTGACATAAAGTTTTTGAGAGACGCCATAATCAATGTACAATTTGTCTCCGCTTCGGGCTGCGGTGTTGTCAAAGTTGCCTTCCTTAAGAGTGTCAAGTCCGCCGTTAAATATGGAGTTCATAGGCCGGGGGTTCCAAGCATGGAGAACTTTCGTTCCGTCCTGGTTAGTAATCATCTTGTCGTATCGGCCGGCAGAGGTCATTTTCATGTCCATCATTTTTTCATCCCATCCGTAGCCGAAGGAGCCCTGTCGTAAACTGTTTAGTGAATTGTAGATTCGAGTCACGTTGATGGGGAAACCGTTTATGGTCGTTGCGAAATCTACAAAGGTTCGAGCAAAATTTCCGATTTTAAGTTTCGAGAAGATCGTGTAAGTGTTGATCGGGCTATATGCGATATGTTGTGCGCTGTCGGTGACGCGGACCATGACGTCGTAGACGTCGTCGGCAAGCGTCATGGCGTTGATGGTTCCGAGTGTTGCCTGTAATTTTCCGGTTTCGACCTGCTCGCTGGAAGCAATGTTCCATTCTGTCCCGCTCGCGGGTTTGACGAGAATTTCAGTAAGGACCGAGCTGTCTTCTCCGTCGGTGACTTTGCCCAATAGGGCAATCTTCGCATTTTCGAGCTGTTCGCCATTCTGGGGCGATGTAATCGCAGCTGTTAGCAGAGGATCGTCTGGTGAAGATGCCGGTATTTCGATATAGATCGTAAACCAGAACCAGAAGAAACGGTTGTCCGGGTCATCAATGTTTGCGGCTGGTGTCTTCATATACCAGATGTAGCCATCTAACGTTTGGCCGGGTGAAACAAATTGGTTGGCTAAATCTTTTCCGTTCCACGAGGCGGTCGGAGTGTTTGTATGTTGAACGCCTGAATCGTAGACGATGGTTCCAAGAGGTAATCCGTCGGTATTGGGTCTTTGGTGGATGGTGATTTTCCAGTCAGAAATACCACTGAGCGCAGCGTTGATTTGTACCGGACTGTCGATCGTCGGATCGAATTCCTGAGGGGTTACCGAAGCACTCGTGATTTGCACGGGCGCAGAAAAGTTTTGAATGATGATTCCGACAGAGTCCGGGTTTCCGACCTGTGTGCCGTCTGCATTTTTACCGAGGACAGTCATTGTATATGAACCCGGTGTGACTCCTTGCTGCGCGGGAGACCATTGAAAGCTGTAAGTCCCTGCCGAAACCGAAGAAAAGGGAAGAGAGATGGTTTTCGTTCCGACCGTCAGCTGCATTTGCGTGATATTGGAGTCATTGACCTGGATTGTTGTATCGACGAATCTTGTGAAAGTGGTATCGGGTGCTTTGGGTGTAAGGATTTGAATGGCTTTGAATTTGTCGAGCGTAAAATCGTGGGTGACAACCGTTGCGTTTTTTGCTTTATCGTAGGCAGTGAGAATCACTTGATAGCCGGGAGTCGGAACTGAAGGATTGGGAGCGTTCCACAGGGCAAGAGCATTTTCGGTTTCGACGGCATTTAAATAGGATTCATCCAAGAGGGGGTGCGCAAAGTCGAGATCTTTCACAATCTGAACTTGATAATAATCGAAATTGGCTTCATCGAACGCGGTTCCTTTAATAAAAACATTGCCCGCCGGAATGGTAGCGGGAGAGGTAACCGTTGCAGTCGGCGCTTGTTTATCAACGACAATGGCCCCTGTTTTTTGTTCGGCCGGGATGGTGTTTTTCACGGCATTAATTTCGTAAGTGTAAATGCCGTCCGGGACGAGAACAGCGGAATCGTTTTTGCCGTCCCAGATGATTTGGATATGTGAAGTGGTTTGATTGGGAAAGGTTTTGACGGTCTGATCTGCGGAATTTTTAATGGTGACTAACGAACTCGCGCCGCGTGTGACTGAATATTCAATCCCCATGCATTCGTTGTGTGTTGCGAGATCCGTGAAAGTCAGGCTTGCGCAATCGTTCGGATCTTTCGGTGAAAAGAATTCGTTTACCGTTTTGACGTTCGAAATATGCGGTTTGTTTGAAATATCCGAAACAATTCCCATGATGGCGAGAATCGAGGTCACGGTGGCAGCGTCGTCAAGTGACGTGGCGGTCTGTTTAAACCATTCATTAATAGAAGCGGCTGCCGGAAGATAGGCGGTGCCGATTTCTGTCTGCGAATCGTAAACGACGCGGAGCCAATCCGTCGGCGGTTCGCGCATAGCGGCGTAATTTATGCCGGCACCGGTGAATAAAACAAGTTGAGCCGGGATGAGATAATTGAGTTTTACTTTTCCTCCATTTAATCCGGATTCGAGAAAGAACCCGGCTGCTCCGGTATCGGGGTCGAGCACTGCGTAGCCGGCTTCGGTGTATCCGCCGGCGGTCATCTGTCCTTCGGGAATGGTGATGACGAGGTTTGCGTGCGCAGCGTTTTGGATATCGGTGATGACATCGGCCGGAACATTGGCCGATTCAAGGACTGGTGTAACGGATCCAACATTGTTTTGATCTACGGAATAAATATTCTTTTTGAGCGTATTAGCACTTACGATCGTTTGGGCGGCCGATAAAGCCGCGGATTGACCGAGCGATTGTTCGAGCGCTATGCTGGCGATGGCCGAACTTGTGATGGCGGACGTGGTCATGAATTGTTTTTCTGCCGTGGAATTGCCGGTGACCGAAATGGGAACGTAAGCATCGCGGAGAATATCGAGCTGGATTCCGTCTGCTTCGGCCGTGAACGGAAGGCCCAGCACTTCGGTGACATTCAGATTGTATGAGGTGACGGCCATTGACGGTTCGCGTGTGATCATGACATCGAGGCTGCCGGCGGTGAGATGATTGAATGCGTCTAATTGATAGAAATAATTGGTGCCCGTTGCCGTCAGCGTTTCTGCGAGAAGATTTTCGTTTCCGGCGGCGGTTTCTAATTTATTTTTTTGTTCGTCGAGAATGGTGCTGTTGATTTTCTGGAAATCGAGAACGAGTGAATAATAAGAACCCGCGGCGAGTTCTTTTGTGGCGGTTTCCGTTGATCCGTCGGGATGAATAAAATCAATCGTTAAGGTTTGTTTTGCGCCCATCGCGATTGCAGTTATTGAATCAAAAACTGCCGGCCCTGCACCGTTAGAAATGGTCAGTTGAGGTTTTACTTTAACCAAATAAACGGGAAGTGTGGTGTCAGCCAGGTGCTGTCCCAGAATGGTTTCGTCCGCTGTCGTGGCCGGCCGGTAAGCGATTGTGATCCGTTTTTCCGCAAGTTCGGGGAGTGCTTTTTCAATCGGATCTAAGAGATTTGTCCCGTCTACGGGATTGGTCAGCCGGATCCGGATTTGATGGCGAAGAGGAATTGCCGGAGCATTATCGATACAAGCAAATGCTTGCGTTTCCTGAATGACTTTATACGGCAAACTTGCCGGAAGTTTTTGAAATCCTTCTTCCTGAATGACGGCCGTTCGGAAGAGAGTGTCCAGCGTTTGATCATTGGTATCCATATAATTACGGATTTGAAGTCCCCAGTCTTTGATGCGCGGGATGATAAAAGACTGCTGCGGAAGATCGGTCACGTAACGCTGGGCGTCGTTAATGGTTCCTTGCTGTTTGGTTTGAGTGAGGAATGTCACGGGATCAACGCCGATTTTTTGGGTAACATTTTGATTCGGATTAAAATCATTTAATTTAAAAGATGGGTCAAGGTCGATCCACAATTTATTAGATTCATCTGTTGTGCCGCGGTAGGGAAGGTAACCAATGTTCGCGCGAACCCATGCGTGTTGGATTTTGACTGCGCTGACGCTACCGCCGCCCGTTGAAATTTCTTCGACGGGAATCCCGTTTTTAATGAAAACAGAAGCGACAGCGCTCGGTTGGTCGACCCCGACAAGGTTTTGGGCCTGCGTGATCGGAATTTCAACGATACCGAAAACATATTCTGCGGGAATTCCTTTGCTGCGGAGAAGCGCGATCAGGAGGCTTGCCTGATCGACGTCATTTCCCGCGCCTTCCCGCAAGGTTTGTTCGGAACCTTTCAGGGAGCCGAAGTACGGTTCATATTTGATGTGATTCACGACATATTCATATATTTCCGCCGGAGTTTTGAGATCGACAAGCAGGGCGTCAATTCTCGGCGTGTGGAGTTTGATTTCCGGGGGAGCGTCGCCGATAGTTGTGCACGCCGGCGAATCTGCATGAGCGGTTTTACTGAAGCGGTCGACCAAATGGATGAACGTGCGCGGTTTTTCTTGCGATTCATCCGGATTGACGGGATGCGCCGGATCGATAAACGGCCGTTTTTCCAGCCGGTCTGTTTGCGAGTGCGGAAGACGGATTTCATCCGTCGGTTTTGCTCGCGGAGCGGATCCGGTCAGGCGCTCGATTGTCTCGTGTTTTTCTTTAAAAAACCGGGAGAGGGGATTTAAATTTTGCGCGGACTTCAAAGCCTGCTTATAGGCGCTGAAATTTTCCCGGAATTGATGGATGAATTCCTGATGGCGTTTTGAAATTTCTCGAGCTTCGGGCGATCCGGCGAATTTCGAAAGTTCCGATTCCACTTGAAATTCGACAGCCGTTTTCAGTTCGTCCAATGAGCCCACGATATCGGAGAGCTCGCTTTTTTCGGACGTCCGGAGAGGCGTCGTTTCAAGTTTATCAATCAGAGTATTTGCGCGCTTTATTTTTGCCCGGAGAAGTTCTGCCGGATATTTGATTTGCTGGACTTTGGAATTCAGGATTTGCTGATTGGCACCGGCGGTTTCAGCGTAAAGGTCGAGCCGGATTCCGAAATTAAAAAGAAAGGTGATGGCTGTTAATATACTTTCAATCCGGATGGCACGATTAATTTTCATCTTTTCGGTTTCAGCGTTCCGCTTAAACGCTTTTTAAAACTCCTTAACTTTAGAATAAAAAAAATTATTTTCAAAAAACGTGAAAATTAAAAAAAGTTTCTTCTGTATGTGCTCATTTCTCCCAACGTTTTTTAACGCATATTTTCATAATGAAAGTATACCCAGTGATTCTTATCAATGTGGTGGTTTTGATAGAATGGGATCAAAATAGTTTGACTTATTTTAGCGGAATAGTAAGTCGTAACTTGTCTGAATCAAAGAAGTTATGGAGGTCAAATTCGCTGTTTTTAAATCTGGCTTCGGAGTTATTCTTCGATCGGAATATAAGGGGTTTTATCCCGGAATATGTAAATGGTGATTCCGCTTGCGATGATGATGATACTCCCAAGGAGAGCGATCGGGCCTAAATATTCCTTCCAAAAGATCATTCCCATGAGTGTGGCGAAAACGGGTGTCAAATAGGCAAAGGGCATAACAACGGAAATCGGACTGCTTTTAATTGATTTCGTCATATACACCTGCCCGAAGAAAGCACCGGCGGTGACGCCAAGGAGAATGAGCCATTCAAATGGATTCGGCCATTTAAAACCAAATTTCAAAAGCGGAACGGAACCGATGGCTGAAATGACGGTGAAATAGAAAACGATTGTGTAGGGGGATTCGTTTTCGTGGCTGTATCGAATTAAAGTATAAGCGCCGGCCGCGCAAATGCCGGACAAGAGGCCGATCAATAAAGGTAACGGTTTGGATTCAAGCTGCGGCGCCGTCAAAAAATACATTCCGATAAATGAAGCAAAAACGGCGATTCGGACAACCCGTGATATTTTTTCCTTCAGGAATGTTTTTGCCATGATGACGACAAATATCGGAGCGGTATAATTCAGCATAACAGCCGTTCCCAGATTCAGGTACGCAATGGCGTAAAAGTGCATCGAAAGAGCGACGAACCCTGTAAATCCGCGCCAGAATAAAATGACCGGCTTATGACCTATCCATGAAGCTTTTTCTTTCCAAATCACATAGGCAATGGCGATTGAGCCAAGCAGGCTCCGGAAGAAGACCACTTCATTTGAAGGGATTGTTCGGCATGCGAATTTCACAAAGGTAGCCATGACGCCGAAAGAAAGTGCGGCGAGAAGCATCAAAAAAATTCCGCGGCTAATTTGCGAAGTTTTATTTTCCATGAAAGCATAGTATACAACATGAGGCATCTGACTTTTTAAAGAATTTATTAAGTGATGGTAACTACTAATCAAAGCTTAATTTATGGTGAATTCCGAGGGGGATAAGGTGGCAATCGGGGTGCCGATGGGTTAATATTTAAACGGGTGAAAACCATGAATATCAGACGGCACTTGAAAAGTAACCTTGGGTTTACGATTGCTGAAATGGTAACCACCGTTGCCATTGTGGGGATCGTGACGTCGATCGGGATACCGAGCTATCTTCAAGCCCGAAGAACTACCAACATGGAAATAGTTCGTCAACATATGAAGCAAATCGGCGAAAAGCTGATAGAAATTCTGGGAAAAAAAGGGAAATTTTCTTGTGCTGCGAATTCTACGGATCCTGCTTGTGAAACCAAGTGGCCGCTGATCGGTTCCTTTGATCCGGATGAACAGGCGATTACCGCGAGTTTGTCCGCTATTGATAATTTGTGTTATACGACGGATGGATATTCGACGAATACAGCACGAACATCCTATCGATTTTGTTCTTCCCCAAAATTAGATTCCTGCGGAAATAATGCCGGCAATAAAAGGTTTTGTGTGCACTATGACTCCCAAATGTCCGCGCTGTTCGCTCCGAGCATGGTGGGAGAAGTAGAGATGTGGGATGGTTTGGGAGGAGATTCTTCATGGTATATTGATCCGATTAGCTTAGATAGGCAACGTTACACTTACGATGTATCAGAAATGATAGATACTCGGTGGGGTGGTTTTGATGCGGTTATGGAACAATTGCGTCTCGCTGCTGCAGAACTTGAATTTGAAGCGATTCTACGATTGTATGCTGGAGGTTTGGGTGCATATTTAGCGCCCGGGAAATCTCAATTTTCAACCTTTATGTATTTTAATGATTCAGCTGATATTTCAAAAATGAATGACTATTTCCGTGACGCCGGTATTCAAATTCAAATGACAGAACGAACCTCTGCGTACATACTCCAAAAAGCGGCCGGTACCACTTATGGGACTTCAGCTTTAGAACCCTATGATGAAGATACGGGAGGCTTGGGCATGGGAACTTTGCCGGGGGCCGGTGATAAAGCTTATGAGGTCTCGTTCCAATTTCAAAGGCCGGCTAATCTGACCACGACTCAAGCCAGACAAGATTATTTTTCTCAAAATGAGGTGCTGAGAGAATATATAGAGCTTACTGGGAAAAATATGAGTTGGTAATTGCTTGATAATAGAAACGAGGTACCGTTACTGCTGGTGCCAGGCTGACCATCAGTGATAGGTCTCGACAAAGTTTTTGATTTCCAGACCGGTTCTGAATCACCCGGTTCTGGAGAGGAGAACAGTACCTTGGGAATAGTCAGATTTGGGAAAAAACGATGAATAAAAAACGAGGATTTACGCTATCTGAAATCACGATTACCGTTGCGATCGTAGGAGTCGTCACATCGGTTTCGGTGCCGAGTTATCTCCAAGCTCGGAGAAATACGAACATGGAAATAGTCCGTCAACATATGAAGCAAATCGGTGAAAAGTTGATAGAAATTCTGGAAAAAAAAGGGAAATTTTCCTGTGCTGCGAATCCTACGGATCCCGCTTGTGAAACCAAGTGGCCGCTGATCGGTTCCTTTGATCCGGACGAACAGGCGATTACCGCAAGCCTTTCCGCGATTGACAATTTATGTTATACGACAGCGGATTATTCGACAAATACACCACGAACATCCTATCGATTTTGTTCGCAGCCCAAATCAGCTTCATGCGGCGTGAATGCCGGCAATAAAAGATTCTGTGTCCATTACGATCCTCAAATGTCGGCTTTATTTTCGCCCGGAATCGTCGGTGAAGTTGAAATGTTTGACGGGCTTGGAACGCCGATGTCATTGTACATGGAAAGGCCTTTTGAGTTTGTCGGTTCAAACAATCAATGGCTTGATTTTGCCAGGGATATGGAAATGGAGGCGGCGGGGCAACTTTTCTGGTCATATGAGACGAGAGGATATAATGTTTTTGAGAATGATCCTCTTGCGAAGATGAGTTGGTCTAGTTATATCCAGATGACAGAGGAGCAAGCCAAACAGCTTTCCGCAATCGATGCTTATTTGAGGCAGCAGACCCCATCGATTACGATGATTGCCAATTTAAAAAGCGCAAGTGAAGTCAATGCAAAATATATGAAGTCGCTTTGGGGACAGAATCCCGATAGCTCCGATTATGCCGTTCATGAAGGTAATCAAGTTTATGAAATTGCTTTTCAATTTCCGAGGCCAACTGTATATCACCTTCCGGCTCAGGGTGGCGTTCAAGAGTATCTTAGTCAAAATTCATGGGTAAGAGGTAAGTGTAGCACTGGAAGTGAATCTCAAATATGCTATATGATATAAAGAATAAGAATAAGAGTACCGTTTGAAACCTTCTGACCGGTTCTCAATTACCCGGTTCTTGTAAATGTAATTGTGTACAGCATGGCAGGCAGTGTAAATCTTCTTTTGTATTTCGTATCCCGCCAAAGTTTGGTATGATATGTAGCATAAATTGAAGTGGCTTCACAAGTTCTCACAAATGTCATTCCCGCATGCAGCGAAGCAGCACTGCTTCGCCGTGCTTTAAGCGGGAATCCACAGTTCGTGGATCCCCGTTTTCGCGGGGATGACAAACTTCTGAAACTGATAGAAACTCAAGGAGTCAAACGTATGATCATCGGATTAACGGGGAAAAATGGTTCCGGAAAAGGGGAAGTGGCAAAATTCCTGAAAGAACGCGGATTTGAATATCATTCGCTTTCGGATGTTTTGCGCGAGGAGATCAAGAAACGGAAGAAATCGGTGACTCGCGGGAATTTAATTGAAACCGGAAATGAACTCCGAAAAAAATTCGGGGCGGGTGTTCTCGCAAAAAAAATCCTCGAACGCCTTGAGGTCGACCGGCATTATGTCATTGATTCCATCCGCCATCCGATGGAAGTCGTCGAATTTCGCACTCGAAAAAATTTTATGTTGATTAATGTTATCGCTTCGCCTGAAGTCCGGTTCCAACGGATTAAAGCGCGCGGGCGGGAAAATGATCCGAAAACGTTTGCTGAATTCAAAAAAGTAGAGGCGCGCGAAGCAAAAAGCACCGTAAAAAGCGATCAGCAACTAGAAAAGACATTGGGCTTGGCTGATTGCGAGATGTCTAACAACGGAACGCTTGAAGAGCTGCATCAAAAAGTTGCACAGACCATGATGGAACTTGCAAAGAAAAAAAAACGGCCGAGCTGGGACGAATATTTCATGGAAATTGCAAAAGTTGTTTCGCTTCGTGGCAATTGCATCAAACGAAAAGTTGCGTCCGTGATCGTGAAAGATAAGCGCATCATTTCAACCGGTTATAACGGAACGCCGCGTGGTGTGAAAAATTGCGATGAAGGCGGATGCCCGCGCTGTAATTCATTTACGACTTCCGGGACAAAACTGGATGAATGCCTTTGTTCGCATGGGGAAGAAAACGCGATTACGCAAGCGGCGTATCACGGCGTTTCGGTGAAAGGTTCAACGATTTACACGACATTTTCGCCGTGTCTTTTATGCACCAAGATGATTATTAATAGCGGGATCGCCGAAGTGGTTTATAATGCCGAATATCCGATGAGCGATGTCCCCTTGATGCTTCTTCGGGAAGCCGGTGTAACGGTGCGGAAGATTAGTTTGGAAGAAAAAGGAAAAATAGTAAGTAGAAGCGGTTTTATAAGAGCCGTCATCCCCGCGAAAGCGGGGATCCATTAGGACATTTTGCGAAACAATATTTTTTATAAAGCTCTCTTAAATTCTGGATTCCCGCTTTTGCGGGAATGACAAAAAAGTATTTCTTGCTTCGTACTTCTAAAACAAAGGAATCACACAAGTGCTACAACAAAATACAATCACTCTCGAACACATTTACGAGCCTGTCCAATCCTACCTTGCTAAAGTAGAAGACCGGATTTTGGATCTGCTATCGACCGACAATGAACTTTCAAGCGAGGTCATCCGCTATTTTTTTAAATCGAAAGGGAAACTGCTGCGGCCCGCGCTTACGCTTTTGGGAGCGAGTTTCGGGATGAATGATCTTGCTCCCGTTGTTTCCGTTGCTGCCGCATTCGAGATTTTTCATTCAGCGACATTAATTCATGATGACATTATCGATTGCGCGTATCTTCGGCGGAATTATCCGACGGTCAATACAAAATGGAATTCGCAAATTGCCGTAATGATCGGGGATTTTCTTCATGATCGGGCGATCAAAGCATTTTTCAATTCAAAGAATGAAAGATTGATGGCGTCTGCGCTTAACATGGCGGGCACGGTTTGTGACGGGGAAATCCTCGAAATGAAAGAACGCCACAATTTCAATTTGACGGAGCAGGGATATTTTACAATCATCGAACGGAAAACGGCGATGCTTCTTGCAACATGTCTTGAGTCGGGCGCAATTCTAGCCGGGTTTCCCGATGAACGTGTTTTTGCGCTCAAGCGTTATGGCATGAATTTTGGGAAAGCATTTCAAATTATGGATGATTGTCTGGATATCATCGGAAACGAACATGAATTCGGGAAAACACTCGGGGCGGATTTGGAGGCAGGGACGTTGACATTGCCCGTGATCCGGTTGGTGAGCTTGCTCGATGAAAAAGAAAAGGCAAGGATTTATTCAAAGGTAAAATCTGGATTTGCACAGCCGGAGTTGGGGGATTTCATTCGTTTGCTCGAAGCGCACGGTGTTATCGAATATTCCATCGGGAAGGCGAAAGAATTTACCGAGTATGCGAATTTGGAACTTTCGATTTTTCCAGATTCTCCCGCGCGGCAAAGTCTTGAGGAGCTTCTCGGGTATGTGATTCAAAGGAAAAGGTAGAATATTGGGGGCGGATCTAACTTAGCGAGAACTCCCCGTTCTGTAAAGACGGGGGTGAGAGCGGATTTCAGCAACGAAGTTGCTGGACGGGCGAAGCCCGAAGCAATTGATTTTAGTACCCCGCCTGTGAAGGCGGGGGTATCTATGTAGTAGTGTATAATTTTTGTGCGTTTCAGTTATTTGTCATTCCCGCATGTTTTAGGCGGGAATCCGAGAATCATAGATTCCCGACAAAAGCTTTCGGGAATGACACTAACCGGCGAATAAAAAAGCTATCGAACGAGTGTCTATATCCAATCCCATAGAAAGGAAACAATAAATTGGGGACACTTTATATTGTGGCGACTCCCATCGGCAATCTTGAAGATATGACGCTTCGGGCGGTCCGGATTTTAAAAGAAGTTGATTTTGTTGTTTGTGAAGATTCCCGCCGGAGCGGGATGCTGCTTAAACATCTCGAAATTAAAAAGCCGTTTCAGAGCCTTCATGATCATTCGCAGAGATCGAAAATCGATTTCATTCTCAGCGAACTCAGATCAGGAAAAAGAGCTGCGCTAGTTTCTGACGCCGGTACCCCGCTTGTTTCGGATCCGGGGTATCCGTTGGTTCGCGATGCGATTCGTGAGGGAATCCGAGTCGAAGCGATCCCCGGGCCGTCGGCTTTTGTAAATGCGTTGGTGGTGAGCGGGCTTCCCATGCATGAGTTTTCGTTTTTGGGATATCTTCCTCAAAAAGAAAAAGCCAGAGGTGACATGCTTTCGGAATTAAGTCGGGAAAAAAGAACGCTTGTTTTTTATGAATCGCCACACCGGATTTTGAAATCGATGAAAAACATGCTTGATATTTTCGGGGATCGGCGCGTTTCGGTTTCAAGAGAAATGACAAAAAAATTCGAGGAGACTTGCCGTGGTAAATTATCCGAAGTTTTAGAATATTTCGGAAAGAAAAAAGTTTTGGGCGAATTGGTCGTGGTGGTGGAAGGAGCTGAAAGCTGAACATGAAAAAACGTTGTGCTGTTTTCGTTTCCGGTTCGGGAACCAATATGGAAAATATTGCGAAGCGGGCTGTGGCCGGCGAACTTGATTGCGAAATTGCCCTTGTCGTTTGTGATCATCCGGAGGCTTGCGCAATCGAGCGGGCAAAGCAATACGGGATTGAAACGTTTGTGATTGAACGGGAAAAGTTTGCTTCAAAAACAGAGTTTGAAACGGCTATTCACAACCGGTTGATCGGAAAAAAAGTTGAAGTGATTTTTCTTGCGGGATATATGCGTATTTTAGGTGCAGAATTTGTTTGCCGGTGGCAGTGGAAAATTTTAAATATTCATCCCAGCCTTCTCCCTCAATATCCGGGCGCTCATTCAATTCAAGATGCATTTCAAGCGAGGGAAAAAGAAACGGGAGTGACGGTACACTTCGTAGATGAAGGGGTAGACAGTGGTCCGGTGATTTTGCAGCGGCGGGTTCCGATTTTGCCGGATGACACGCTTGAAAGCTTGGAAAAGAAAGTTCATCAAACGGAATATGAACTTTATCCAGAAGCAATTCGTTTATTTTTGGCAGGCCGTTTAAAGGTTATCGCAAAGCGCGTTCTCATCAGTTAAACCACTTATTTCAATTCTTAAATAAGCCTTATTTTTTTGCGGGGCTTTGATTAATTTTTCATCTACCTATGTTATTACTTATATCCCTCGGGTATACTTTTAATGAAAGGGAATATATTTAGTAATTGTTTAGCGTTTTGAAGTGGCACACATAGGAACCCTGTCATGCCCGCATGTTTCCCTTGGGAAAGAAAGGGCCGGCCCCAGCTTTTCCGGGGTAAGCGGGCATCCAGCTGATTCTGGATT
>MHFR01000012.1:0-5895 GCA_001804285.1 Candidatus Danuiimicrobium aquiferis | reverse complement strand
CATCCAGCTGATTCTGGATTCCCGCTTTCGCGGGAATGACAAAAAAACGGGTGCCCTTTACAGATAATCACTTCAAAACGCTAAACAAATACTATATATAGATATAGCCGCTTTTTAAAAATTATTTGCTGAATTTGAGTAGACAGTTCCAAAGGTATTTTTCTCCTCAAATTTATCGAATAGAATATCAAATCGGATGAATAGAAGAATAATCTATGCAAAAAAACATCATTCATGTAATGGTTGTTGAAGATGACAGGGATGAAGCCGAGCTGATTGGAACGCTTTTGACAACGGCTAAAATTCCGGAAGTCTCTGCTGAGGCGTTCCGGGTTTCATATCAGACGACGCTTCGGGGGGCGATGGCGGAGATTGCCAAAGAATACGTCGATGTGATTCTTCTCGATTTAAACCTTCCGGATAGTGGAGGCCTTGATACGCTTATCAAACTTCGCGGAGAAGCTCCTTCCATTCCGATTGTTGTATTGACCGGTGCGTATGACCGAAAGCTCGCAATCGATGTCCTTCATCGTGGGGCACAAGATTATTTAATTAAGGGAAAATCGGACCATCAATTACTGCTGCGTTCTGTCAGGTATTCGGTTGAGCGTAAGCGCGCGGAAGAAGAATTGAAAAGAATCCAGACGCAGTTAATCCAGGCCGAAAAAATGAAATCTGTCGGCCGTTTAGCGGCCGGCGCTGCGCATGAGGTGAAAAATCCGCTTGCGATTATTATGATGGGAATTGATTATCTCACGCGGAAATTTGAAGGACCCGATGAAAAGACAAAAATGATTATGCAGCAAATGAAAGATGCGGTACTCCGGGCGGATTATGTGGTGAAGGGGCTTTTAAATTTTTCAAGTTTAAAAGATTTGGATATGAAAGTGACCAATTTAGATGAGGTGCTTAAGGAATCAATCGCCTTGGTCAGACATGCGATGGAAAAACGGCAAATCGGGATTGTGACTGATTTTGATCCGCATCTTCCCATGGTGAAGATTGACCGCAGCCGGATTCAGCAAGTGTTTGTTAATTTATTGACGAATGCGGAAGAATCAATGCCTGATGGTTGTCAATTAACGGTAAAAACATATGCAAAAAAAGTTGAGTCCGGAAGTTCGGTGGGATATCGAACCGAAGATCATTTTGTGCCGGGGCAGCTTTCGGTCGTTGCGGAAATCAGTAATACGGGGCCTGCGATTCCGGAAGAAATTCTTGAAAATATTTTTGATCCCTTTTTTACGACCAAACGGGAGCGAGGCGGGACAGGCCTCGGTTTGTCCGTTGCGAAAAGTATCGTGGATCAGCACAAAGGCTTGATTAGGATTTATAACCGGGAAGAGGGCGGTGTTTGCGCCGCTGTTTTTTTACAACCAGTAGATTAATGATAAATGGTTTTCACATGAGCAAAAAGAAAATTTTAGTCATTGACGATGAAGTTAATTTTTCCAACCTTTTAAAAATCAACCTGGAAGACATCGGCGAATATGAAGTCAAGGCGATCTATAAAGGTTCCGAAGGGTATGAAGCCGCTCGTGAGTTTTGTCCGGACATGATTATTATAGATGTCGTATTAAAAGATGCGGATGGCCGGGATGTTCTGAGCCTCATCAAGTCAGACAGCCAATTCCAACACGTTTCTGTTATCATTCTTTCAGCCGTTCCCCTAAAGCAGATTTTAGAAAAGCACCCCGTTCTTTTGGGGAATACTTTGATTTTGAGTAAACCGATTACTTTAGCGATGCTTGTAGAACATATTCATCAACAGCTGAAAAAAAGCGAAAACGGATAATGCGGATAAACAATTCAAATAAAATTTCAACACAACGAAAACTACGGCTTCCGGGGCGCCGTTTCCTACAGCAGAGGGTTCACAGTTTCCGGTGTGCTTTTTCCGGCCTTTGGGACATGTTGCTGACGGAAACGAATGCGTGGATTCATGCGGGGATGACGGTCATGATCCTTCTCGTTTCGTGGTGGCTTCAAATTTCGCGCCAGGATTTTGGGCTCATTATGATTGCGATTGTTTCGGTGTGGGTAGCCGAGGCGTTTAATACGGTTCTTGAAATCATGATGGATTATGTAACGTCGAAACAGTATTCACCGATGGTCGGACGCGCTAAGGATATTTCAGCTGCTGCGGTTTTGATTACATCGTTGGGCGCTGCTATCATTGGGCTTTCGGTTCTTGGCCCGCCACTATTTGAGAAAATAGTTGGTTAATGTAGGAGAGGAACTATGCGAGATTCGGAATGGAATGTGTTAATCGTAGAAGATGCGGTAGATCAGATGGCGCTTCTCAAGATGATTTTAAAAAAATCGAAATCAGATCAATTTTACTGCAGGGAATCGACGACTTTGACGGCTGCGTTGGAAATTTTAAAAAATGAAAAAATCGATATCATCATTTTGGATTTAAATCTGCCGGATAGTGCGGGTCTCGATACTGTATTAAAGGTTCAAGCGGTTGCGCAACCGATTCCGATTATTGTGCTGTCCGGTGTCAAGGATGAGGCGATTGCAGTGCAGGCGGTTCAAATGGGTGCACAAGACTATCTTGTCAAAGGAGAAGTGCAGCGAAGTACTTTAATCCGAGCAATTCAATACGCACTTCAACGTGCTAAGCTGTCCGAAGATAATTTGAAAGTGCATGAGCAAAATGAACAAATTTTATCTGCGATCACTTCGGTATTAATCGGCGTTGACGCGGATGGGCGTGTGACGCATTGGAATCAGTTTGCGGAAAAAGTTTTCGGAATTAAATATGAAGAAACGATCGGCCGCCCATTTATTGAGTGTAAAATAGGATGGGATAAGGGAAAGGTTTTTGCTGTGTTTTCCGACTGTTTAAAACGGGCGGAGCCGACACGGCTTGAAGATATTCCGTTTAAACGATCGGATGGAAAAGACGGTATTTTGGGAATGACCGTTAATCCTATTCGAAGCGGAAAAGAAACGAAACCCGGGTATCTTTTATTTGGAGCGGATATTACGAAGAGGCGCGAAGAAGAAGCCGCGAATGAAAGATTGGAAGAGCATCTCCGGGAAACTCAAAAAATGGATTCCTTAGGGACGCTTGCCGGCGGCATTTCCCACGATTTCAAGAATATTTTGGGCCCGATTTTAGGATATACGGAGATGATGCTCCGTACGCCCGGGCGAGAAGCGAAAGATCGCGAACGGCTCGAAAGAATTTTAAAAGCAGCTTATCGTTCGAAAGATCTAATTGATCAAATCCTTGTGTTCAGCCGTAAGGGCGGGGAAACAAAAACGCTGATTTGTTTAGCGGATATTGTTGACGAAGCGATGAAATTACTTAAAGAAGTAATTCCGTCAACGATTGAAATAGAAACGAAACTGACGCTTAAATCGACAACGATTATGGCCAATCCGACCCAGATGCATCAAATTATCATGAATCTTTGTATCAATGCCGGATATGCGATGCGGGAGAATGGCGGGAAATTGGTGTTGAGCATTGAACCGGTGACGGTGAATGAATCTTTTGCGCAATTTCATCAAGGGCTTGTTTCGGGCGATTATGTTCTTTTAAAGGTCCGGGATACGGGAGAAGGAATTGCCCCGGAAATTCTTCCGCGAATATTCGACCCTTTTTTCACAACGAAACCTCCGGGGGAAGGAAGCGGCATGGGGCTTGCTGCAGTTCATGGGATTGTTGTAAAACACGGAGGCGTGATTGAGGTCGAAAGCGTTCTTGGCAAGGGGACGACTTTCTGTGTTTATTTTCCGCAAATCAAGAAAACGCCAGATAGCCAACGATTGGAAATTCAGGAAATCGAGAAAGGGATCGAACGGATTCTGATTGTTGATGATAATATGGATTTAAACGATATGTTGGTTGATGTTTTGTCGCCGTTCGGATATCGGGTCACTGGGACCGGGAATAGTTTGGAAGCCTATGAGATGTTTGTATCGGATCCGGATTATTTTCATTTGGCAATTGTGGATTTGGTGATGCCCAAGATGAATGGCATCAAACTTGCTTGTGAATTTCTCCAAATCCGGCCGGATTTTCCCATCATTTTATGTACGGGGCAAGGCGACGAATCTTCTTTTAAGCAGGCTGAAGCAGCTGGTATTAAGAAAATCCTTCAAAAACCCGTCTCCATTTCGGAGTTAGTCAACACGATCCGATCGATTTTGGATAAAAAATAATCGTATTGGTTGAAGTCTGTCAATTTCTTCCTGACGATTCAGCCGTCCAAGATGACCGCAAATTTCTTTTTTCGCTCGTTTTCTTCAGGAGATTATTGTACACTACGCACATTACCATAGGAGAAGTGATGAATGAGGAGATTGATCGCTCGTCCGGGCTTATTCTGGTTCATGTGCAAAATGATTTTTTTGAAGGCGGCGCGCTTCCGACCGAAGGGAATGAAACGATCCTTCCGATTTTAAATCAGTATCTCGCTTTTTTTCATTCTTTGAAAGCGCCGATTTTCATTGTTCGCGAATGGCATTCGAGCAAACATATTTCTTTTCAGGATTGCGGCGGACATTTGCCCGTTCATTGTGTGCGCGGAACTCATGGAGCGGATTTACATGCAGACTTGCATATTCCATACGGAACGAATGTGGTGTCTCAAGGAGTTCTTTCGGAAAAAGTTTCGACTTCCTGTTTTGACGGCACGGATCTTCGGAATCGGTTGCAGGAAAAAAGCGTTAAACGGATTTTTATAGGTGGTTTTGCCACGGAGCATGATTTAATGCCGACGGTGATTGATGGGCGTCGCTTGGGGTATGAAACCTATTTATTGATTGATGCGGTCCGGGGAATGGCGAAATTTTCGGACGATGCGGAACAAATGATCGATGAAATTTTTTCGGCCGGAGCAAACACCATGTCTCTCAACGATCTGACGCCGGCGGCGGATATTGAATAAGGAGAAAGGTTGATGATCACGGAACAAATTTCGGGAAATATCATTAAGGAAGGCGATTCCGCTCTCGTTTGGTTTTCTGATGATGTTACTTATATGATTGAAGTTTCGAGTGGGCAGAAACTTTCTATTCACTGTGGGAAACCTATCCCACATCAGGATTTAATCGGGAAATCATACGGGCAGTGGATTGAATGCGGAACCGAACGGGCGATTGTTCTGTCTCCGACGGTTGAGGATTTGGTCATGAAAGCGCGTCGGGAGAGCGGAATTATTTATCCGAAAGATGCCGCGATGATTTTAATGAAGCTCGGAATCCGTTCCGGAAGCCGCGTGCTTGAAGTCGGAACCGGATCCGGATCGTTGACGACGGCGCTGGCTTCGCAGGTTGCGCCGGGCGGAAAAATTATTTCCTATGATGTCAGGGAAGATTTTCAGAAACTTGCCGAAAGAAATCTCAAACGGGCGAAACTTCTCGATTATGTGGAGCTTAAAAAACGGGAAGGGCATGAACCTTTTGAAGACCGGGAAATGGATGCGATTGTGACGGACACGCCTGAACCGTGGCACGAAGTGGAAAATATTAAACTCAGCCTGAAAAACGGCGGGCGAATTGCGGCGCTCAATCCCACATACAACCAAATTGAAAAAATGGCCGAAGCCCTCGGAAATTCGGGTTTTATTATGATTGAAGCAATGGAAATTTTAGTCCGAGGAATTCTTGCCCGGCCGGGTAAAACGCGTCCCGAACAGCGCATGGTTTCACATACGGAATTTATATTGTTTGCGGTGAAGCCTGCTTCGATCTAAGTCGGTTTAGTACGTCCTAAAGTTGACTATCGCCCCTCACCCTAACCCTCTCCCGCGGGGAGAGGGTTAGGGTGAGGGTGATTTGTTAATTACTTGAGGGGTCGGGGAGTTTTTTAACCATTTCCCAACACCTCGGATTTGATTGCCCATGTTGACTGATTGTTTTGATAAGCTTGAAGCT
>MHFR01000011.1 GCA_001804285.1 Candidatus Danuiimicrobium aquiferis | reverse complement strand
TTTTGAGCCGGTTGTCATACTAAAACCAACTCTTCGTTGTGTCCACTTTTTCGGGGGAAGATCAAGGCATTGCTACAGTCATGTCCTTTAATATTCGTTTCCCAGGTCTACGGAAATTATTACGCTTTTTGTCGGACCAAGATGCCTGACTTTTACAATAAAGAAGCGAGAGTGATCGATTTCAATCTCGCGATGATTTGACTTTCGACGCCGTTTACTTTTTGTTTCAGCACGCAATTATGTTTATAGGGACACGATTTTTTTTTGAATATGCATTCATTCAGCACGAAAGATCCCTGGAATATCCTCATCAGATCTCCCAAAAAGATCTTCTGCGGAGAAGTGGCAAGTATAAAACCACCACCTCTTCCCCTAAAAGATTTGAGTACCTTTTTTTGACTCAATACCTGTAATATCGTTCTTAGAAAAGGCTCAGGAATGCCCACCCCGCGCGTTAAATCTTTAACAGAAGTCACCTTGCCCTTATTTTTGCAGAGATATCGCAGCGCCATCACTGCGTAGTCAGTATTCTTTGTGATCAGCTTCATCGGCTAAGAAGTAATCCTTCGATTGCGACAGATATTCTTTCATTTTTTCGATATTTTTTTTCGTTCCCAATTGTTCGTTGTGTCATCAAGCATCGGATACAGGATGTCTTCTTCTTTCAGATTGTGGACGCTAAGAACACCAAGCAGCACTGATTCGTCTTCTCCGCCGAGAGGGTTCTGATTTTTGATTTTCGCACAGATCGTCTCGATCGTTCCCTGAATTTGGACATATTCCGTTCGCATTACCGCCACCAGACTCGGACCCTGAATGCCGGTCTTTGCTTCAAATAGCGAAAATAGCAGTTCTTCCTCCCAGACAATATGACTTTCCAAGCGAAATTTAAATTGTTCAAAATAATCCTTGGCCAAATTTAAATTGGAATGTTTCTCTTCTTGAAATTTCCGGAATAACTCGTCCAACCTCGCATGATCTTCGCAAAAACAGTCCCCCACGTTTCGTCCCGGTATAACGTACCTCCCTGATCTTCTAATCATTTAAACGGTCGCAATACCGCGGCAACCGGCACCTTTGCCTCATCCTGCCATAGTAAACGTTTTGACAAAATCTCCCAAGTGTCTGGCCTCTAGCTCCTCAAGCAGACTTTTTTTTGAAGCTTCCCATGCACTATGAAGCAAACAAGGACGCCGGCAGCTGCACCGCGAAACACCCATGATACAACGCTCAAACGTATTTTTCCCGTCCACTGCATGGATAATCTCAAGGATACTGACTTTGCCAGGTTTTCTGAGGAGCCTGTAGCCACCGCCGATTCCAGGCACTGCTCCGAGGTATTTACCCCTGACTAGAGATTGGAACACCTTGCGCGTGTAAGCTTCCGGTATCCTTGCCTTCCCGCATACATCCCGGGCAGTCAAGTTGCCCTCTTCGCGTTCACCGGCGAGATAAAGAAGCGCACGAATCGCATATTTACAAGCCTTTGAATATAGACGGAACACGTCACGCCTCCTCATTATGGATATCAATATCCATAATGAGGATATTATATTATTGCGATCGTTGTTTGTAAAGCATTTACTGAAATCGATCGTTCTGAAATCGTTTGGACATCACTCCGGACATTCTTTTTAAAAGGTAGCAGCCTTATCCCTTTATAGATACCCACGCACTTCCGGGCGTGTGGGTATCTATAAACCGGCGTGGTACTGGCCTTCGGCCATTTCATCTTTGTACGTTTCAGAAAAGGCCACATGGGCTGTACACATTCGAAATTTAAATTGCGTCCATTTTCACGGGGTTGTCAACACGCCATCGCCATCGCTCTCATGCGTGTTCGCCACCTTGATGACCGCGTTTGCGATATCGCTCATCCGGCGTGCTTTCTAGAACAGATAGATCAACTGCCCACCGAGGGTATTTTGCTGATGATTTCCGTTGAACACGTTCCCGTCACCGGCATGCGCATAGTCGATGCGGTATTCACCCCGTGCGATCAGATTATCCTGAAGCTTATACTCAAGCGTCAGGGTATTGCCAAGATCGGTCGTAGCGCCTGCCGTTCCAACTCCGGTCCAGTTACGATAGCGATCGTGATCGTCAAAGATCTCAAAACGATAGGCCGCGGCCAATTTTTCCGTGAACTGATACTTGGCATACGCCGCGTAACCATACCATTGCGCACTCTGAAAAACCTGATCCCCAGCGATATCCACACGGCGCTGGTTCCCCATATCAAATTCTCCCGCGAATGCCAGCTTCTTGGTCGCTTGCCAGCCCAGAACATTGGTGACCACAAAACGATTCGCCGTGGCTTCGACTCCCGTGCTTTCCGGCCCGATATAACTGGCCGTGGTCCATGTCACATTCTTGACGGGGCTGAAACTGACGGCATTCTCGAAGGTCTTGAAACGATTGTTATCAATATCGTTGTCCCACCCGTTGTTAATGCCGTTGGTTACCGTGAGAAAATTATTGAAAAGCTGGTAGGTCGCCCGGACCCCGGTATGTGTAAAGGGGATCCCATACCCGAACCCCACGGACCTTGTGATGTTCCAGTTGCTCGGACTGTCGATCACTTCATTCCCGGTTAAGGTCACAAACCGTCCTGCCTTAAAATCGATCGCATGAGGCAGGATCTTGCTATTTTCAAAGGGACGCAAAGGAAGCACATACTGCGCATAAGCTTCTTCAAGGGCGAAGGCGGTCGAGGAAATGCCTCCGTTTGAAGTCCCGTCGTTATTCGTCTGAAAATTATTGAAAAAATAACGCGAGTCGCTTCCCATCATCATGTGGATCCGGAAACCGGCCCCGCCCTCGGGGTTCGCGATTTTTTCGAATTTGAGTTTGGCCGCATTCAAGGAAAAAGTGTCCTTGGCCTTATCCGAAAAAGTCCTTCCCACGTTCTGTCCTTTAGAATTTTCAAACGTCCCTTGATATTGGGTGTCAATATAGCCGCTCACGTTGATGTCTTCCATTGCCCTGAGAAATCCGCCTTTAGACTCCGGCGCTGGCGGGATATAAACCGTTTGCGCGTTCAGCGCGTGTTTTTCCATGGTCATCATCTTGCTGTCCATGGCCTCCAGTTTCCGGCTTAGCGCATCGATCTGCGCCTTGAGCGCCGCAACTTCACCGTCCTGCGCAAACACCGATCCGGAAAATAAAAACATCCCGATCAAATAAAGAGTTAACGACCCTTGAATTATTTTTCTCATAGCTTCCTCCCTGGCTGCCAGCGGGCAGACTTTGTTGGTTTTTAAAAACTGCTTTCTAGAACTTTAGCCCGTAATGTTTCAAACGGTACCCCAGCATGCGTTCCGTGATCCCCAGGATCTCAGAGGCTATGCGCTGATTCCCTCCCGTGCGCCGCAGGGCCTCCAAAATCATCTGTTTTTCCAGTTCATGTACCGCTTCCGGAAGCCTTCCCTTCCGGGAAAGGCCTCCGTGATCCACCTTAAAGCTACCGATCTGATCCGACCCCTGGATTTCCATACACACACCTCGCTTCGGCACCTAAATCTCTAGCCGATCGCCGTGACACCAGTCTCGCCGGTGCGGATGCGAATGCACCGGGACAGCTCAGTAACAAAGATCTTGCCATCACCGATCTTACCGCTTTTGGCTCCTTTGATGATCGCGTTGATAGTCGGCTCGACGAAATTGTCGTTGACCGCGATCTCAAGGCGCATTTTTTTGAGGAGATTGATCTTGTGTTTGACACCGCGATAAGTTTCTTCATAACCCGCTTGCTGACCGCATCCCAGAGAATTGGAGACGCTCATCTTGTAGATCTCCGCTTTCTGAAGAGCTTCCTTGACCGCCGGCAGCTTGTACGGTTGTATATACGCTGTAATAAGTTTCATGGTCGTTGTCTCCTTTTCTTGGATTATTCGGTCGTGAAGATCTGGAAACCGGCATAACCTTCCATGCCGTGCTCGTCGATATCAAGGCCTTTGAGTTGTTCTTCGTCGCTGACGCGCAAACCGGTCGTAACCTTGCAGATCGTAAAACAGATCACGCAGGTAACCGCAGTCCAGAGTGCGACCGAAACAACGCCTGTAAGTTGAACGAGGAAGAGATGTAATCCCCCACCAAAGAAAAGGCCGTTGCCGTGAGAAAGCCCCGCCGCACCCCCGTACGATTCCTGGGCGAAAAGGCCGACGGCAAGCGTCCCGAACATACCGTTGACCATGTGTACCGAAACAGCGCCCACTGGATCGTCGATTTTAAGGACCCGTTCGATGAAAATAACCGAATACACGACCAGAATACCCGCGATCAAGCCGATGATGATCGCGCTAAGAGGCGAAACAGAGGCGCAGGGCGCCGTGATCGCCACGAGCCCCGCCAGGGCCCCGTTCAAGGTCATAGACGTATCCGGTTTCCCGCCGATGATCCAGATCGTAAACATGGCTGAAACAGCACCGGCACAAGCCGCAAGGTTCGTCGTCACAGCGATCGTCGCGATGCTCAGGTTCACGCCGGAAGTCGTACTCCCCGGGTTGAAACCGAACCAGCCGAACCAAAGAATGAACACGCCGAGCGCCGCAAGCGGCATGTTGTGGCCCGCGATGACATTCGAACTCCCATCGGGATTATATTTCCCGAGCCGGGGTCCAACCATAATGGCGCCGACAAAAGCCGCCATGCCACCGATACTGTGTACAACGGTGGAGCCTGCGAAGTCGACCATTCCCAACTTTGAGAGCCATCCCCCACCCCACATCCAGTGACCCGCGACCGGATAAATAATCGCGCTGATAAAGACCGTGTAGATCAAATAAGCGCTGAACTTGGTGCGCTCCGCCATGGCACCTGAGACGATCGTCGCCGCAGTGGCCGCGAACACGACCTGAAAGAGCCAGTAAGCATATTGCCACAAACCGTCCCCTGTTCCGGGGTTCGCGGCTGAGAGGAAAAACCCGCTAGTCCCAAAAAGGCCCATTTTGTCGGCCCCGAACATGATCGCGTATCCAAAAGCCCAGAAAACAAGGGACCCGAGACAAAAATCGAGAAGATTTTTCATAAGAATGTTACAAGCGCTCTTCGCGCGAGTGAGTCCTGTCTCGACCATCGCAAAACCGGCTTGCATGAAGAACACGAGAAACGCCGCGATTAGTGTCCAAATAGTGTTGATCGCCGTAACGTTGGACGCCACCGTAGCATCCGCGGCAAACGCTGCCTTTTGCCAGAAATACCCGAGCGTCAATAACGCGCCCAGGATCATGAAACTTTTCCTGAAAAGCTTTTTCCCGAACATAAGCACCTCCCATGTTAATAGATTCACTTGAGCTATGGCAAATACCGTGCCAACACGTTTTCCCTCTCTATCCCGCGCCGGAAGGGCCGATGGGCCCTTCCCGGGACTGGCATTTTTGTAATGAAACATCATTTATGTAATACGTCCAAATGCTTATTACTTTGATTCCGGCGATCTCTTGCTCAGTTTAAAATTGTGAAGAGCTCTATTGGGAGTTGGTTCATTAAATTTTCGTCAGTTCTGGAAAAACATGCCTACCCGGAGTCAAAGTAATAAGCATTTGCGTCCATTTTCCGTGAGAATCACTGTCACCTGAGAGGTTAAACGAAAATGCTTGGCACTGAAATTGTGGAGTAATGGGGGCAGATGAAAGAAAACGGGATATCACGGCCGTTCCTGTCTGGCAGGTTGGAGAGGACGCCGGGAAATTGATCGCGATGGCGGCAAATGAACTGGATGTGGATACGGTGTTCATTGGCTCCACCAAACGGAGCAGGCTTGTGAAATTATTGCGCCAGGACATTTTCAAAAGCCTCGCGCGACGCCTTGCTCCTCAGCGTCATCTCATTATCAGCGGATAAAGCCCAAAGGACAGCCCTAAGTTTTATCAAATGAACGAAGCGGAAATCCGGGCAACCCATATCACGATTGATGGTAAAAGCAACATTCGTTTGAGACAAAAGCGAGTAATACTGCAGCACGCCTTTCACGCACCGCAGCATCTTCGCCATCCCCAATAGCTTTCAAACTCCGCGTCACTTTGTTTCCAAAGCTCTTAATCTTGGTGACGGCAGTATAGAGATTCTTCTCCAGACTCCATCTCTTGTGCCACTACCCTTTAGGCATATCCAACCCGTGCGCCATAGCGAGGTCTTGAATGACGGATCGGGTCTTGTTGTAGAAAAGAAAATGGCATGGGAGAGTAACTCCTCTCCAAACCCTTTGGCGCAAGCAGGAAAAGCACGCTTGTGGATGCGGAAGATCACGAATCCGATATGACGAAGCACGACCCCTCGACTTCCCACTCGATTATTGGCACGCTTATTGCTTTGCCAATAAGCATATGCATTGTGTGTCCATGTGAACTGTGAGCCAGGAGCGTCCCTTATGAAAAAGAAAATCGTCGTGATCGGTAATGGTATGGCCGGAGCCAGGATCGTTCAGGAGATCCTGAGCCGGGATTCGGACCTGTTCGAGTTCGTCATGTTTGGGGCCGAGCCTTACGGGAATTATAATCGGATTCTTCTAAGCAACGTCCTGAACCAGACCCAGGAAGCCAGCGATATTTTCATCAATCCGCTAAGCTGGTTCGAAGAGAACAAGATCAAATTGTATGCGGGCTGCAAGGTGGTGAAGATCGATACTGAGCGCAAGGTGGTCCTGGCGCATTCCCTACCGCCCAACGCCTCAGCCTACGCGGTCCATGATGAACAGCTTTTTACCGGGGAGCCTTTTGAAGAAAGCTATGACCACGTCATCATCGCCACGGGTTCGCGCCCTTTTGTTCCCCCCATGGAAGGGTTCGACGGCGAGGGAACGTTCCTCTTCAGGACCATTGACGACTGCCATCGGATTGCGGAATACGCCAAGTCTTGCCGCCGGGCGGTAGTAATCGGCGGCGGGTTGCTGGGACTGGAGGCTGCACGCGGCCTGATGACACATAATGTGGAGGTCACGGTCATCGAGGCCGCCGGCCAGCTGATGCCTGCCCAACTGGATATAGCATCTGGACAAATGCTAATGCGGAATATGGAAACCCTGGGGATCACCGTGCTGACGGATCACAAGACAGCGCAGATCCACAGGGAGGGTGGAAAGGTGCATTCGCTGGTGTTCACCGACGGGGCCACGATTCCCACCGATATGGTGATCGTAAGCGCCGGTATCCGTCCCATCACGGAGGTGGCGCACCATTCCGGTCTGACGGTCAATAAGGGGATCCTTTGCAATGATCAGATGCGCACCAGTGATCCCTCGATCTATGCGTTGGGGGAATGCGTCGAACACCGAGGGAAACTGTACGGTCTGGTCGAGCCGATCTGGCAACAGGCCTTTGTTCTGGCGGATGTCCTGACCGGGTTCAAGCCTAACGCGGTTTACGAAGGGTCGAAGACTGGCACGAAGCTCAAAGTGATGGGCGTGGATCTGATGTCGTTGGGTGAGAAAGAGCCTGGCCTGCCTGGCGATGAGGTGATTGTTTATCGGGAACCAAACAAGGGGGTCTATAAGAAACTGATCGTCCGCGACAACAAGCTCTATGGCGCCATCCTCCTGGGAGACGCCGATGCAGCCAATGTATTGCTCCAGATGTTCTTTAATGATCAACAGGTTCCGGAGAACCGTTCGGACCTTTTATTCGGGGAAATCAAGCGCTCGGCCTTCATCCAGGCGGTCGATTTACCCGACCATGCGCAAATCTGCAAATGCAACGGTGTGAACAAAAAGACCATCGTCGATGCCATTGATGGCGGTGCGCAAACAGTCGCTGCAGTGGGTGGAAAAACCAAGGCGGGTAAAGGCTGCGGCTCCTGCCGCAACCTGATCGCCCAGATCATTGAGGCAAAATTGGGCAAGGTCTCCTATGACCCGAGCGAGCATTATTATGTCCCTGGCATCCCACTGGAGAAGTCCCAGCTGGTCGCCATGATCAGGGCTAAAAGCTTAAAATCGGTCAGCGCAGTCTTTACGGAGCTGACCGAGGGGAAAGAGGATCCGGACAGTAAACCAGGTCTGGCGTCCCTTTTGAAAATATTATGGCCCAAGGAATATGAGGATGAGCGTGATGCACGGTTCATCAATGACCGCGTGCATGCCAATATCCAAAAGGACGGGACCTTTTCGGTCATCCCGCGTATTTACGGTGGGGTAACCTCCGCCAAGGAATTGTTGCGGATCGCGCGAGCCGCCGTGAAATATAGCGTGAAGATGGTCAAACTCACCGGCGGACAGCGCATTGACCTTTTGGGCGTCAAGAAGAATGACCTCCCCAAGGCATGGAAAGACCTGGGGATGACTAGCGGCCATGCCTATAGCAAATCTTTCCGGACTTGCAAAAGCTGCGTAGGAACCGATTTTTGCCGTTACGGCATCGGGGATTCGATCGCCTTGGCCCAAAAGATCGAGCGCCGCTTCCAGGGGATCGAATCGCCGCACAAGTTGAAATTGGCCACGGCCGGGTGTCCGCGCAATTGTTCGGAGGCTTATGTAAAAGATATCGGCGCGGTGGCTATCGAAGGCGACCAGTGGGAGATTTATGTTGGGGGAGCAGCTGGCGGAAACGTCCGCAAAGGGGACCTCCTTTGCACGGTCAACACCCATGAAGAGGTCCTGCGGTATACCGGCCGTTTTATGGAATATTACCGGGAACATGCCAAATATACGGAACGTAGCTACGGATTCGTGGAGCGTATCAAGATCGATGTCCTACACGGCATCCTGGTCAAGGATTCTTTAGGGATCTGCGCACAGCTGGATGAACGGATCCAGAAGGCAGTAGATTCGTACAAGGATCCGTGGCTCGAAGGCGAGGTCCCGGCTTATCCGGCGCAATTCGAGGGACCGCAATTAGCCCAAGTGTTGAAAGAAACGGAAAACAACAGTTAGGAGCACCCGATGGAAACCATTTGCTTTGATCTTGGAAGCGTTGAGCAGATCCCCTTAGGTCAGGGCCATTGGTTTTTGATTGGGGGTCAAGATGTCGCGGTCTTTCGCGGACGCAACGGCCGCCTCTTTGCCATTGAAGATCGTTGCCCGCATCGCGCGGGTTCTCTGGCCGATGGGATCATGGGGGAAGGGAAAATCGTTTGTCCCCTGCACGGGCACAAGTTCGATTTGACGACCGGGCAGGGTAGTGAGGATTGTGAATGCGTCAAAACGTTCCCCGTGGAGGAGAAAGACGGCAAGATCGTGCTGTCTTATCCTTTTCCCACGACGGAAGCGGAGAAGAATGTCGGCGCAACGGATTTTCAGCGCTAATGCGGCGGGATGGGACAATTCTTGTCACAGTTAAAGAAATAAATGAAAGGCAAAGATAGAAAAGACATCGCACCTTGCCTACGGATACAACTTGAAGAGTATGGCGCAAAGGCGGGTGTAAACGCGAGGCCAATGGTCATCCGAAGGTGTTAAGACTGACACGGAGAGGCTTGTTTTCCCCTTTTCTGATATGTTTTTCTTCCGGCATTCTAACCCCTTTTCTTATGATAACTCCCAAGGATGATCGGGCCGTATAGTCCCCTGAAATATATCACACAAGAAAGTGACCGTCACTTTTGCTCTTCGGGCTCGTTCCACCATTCCGGATCGGGAGGCCTTTGGGGAATCTCTGAGATACGAGCGAGTCGAACGGTTTTTTTGTTGATGGGTATTTTCAGAAGTTTATCCATTACTCGGTTGATGGGATCCGCTAACTCGAAAAAACCATAGCGTTCGACATACTCCCAATAGATCGGGAAATGAACAACAGCGGTTGTGGTTTTTCCCTCCTCCAGAGGTTCCGTACCGCGGAAGACAATATGTCCCAAAACGGGCTTAAATCCATGATCCCATGTGGAATTCCCAAAACCCTTTCCGTTGGCGTCAATATCACAGTTAAAATTTTCAGGCATTCCGTTGAGGGGAATTGCCATAGCACGAATCCCTTTTCGGGAAGGTTTGACGGTTACTTTCATCTCAATCACATCCGGTTTGGTCGAATGATATTTTATAAAATCGGCGCTTCCTTCCACTGCAGAAGGCCCCCAGAGAACGAAACGCAGTTTCGAAAAAGGCTCCTGTTCAGCCTCGTCACCCACAATCATGTCCTTAACATTGCTTAGCTGCCGATCAACATAGTACTCGGCCACCAGTGTGACCGCGCCAATCCCCAATCCTGCGAGGAACCCCCCTCTTTTGATCAGACGATTGGTCAACCTTTTGGATTCTTCCTGAACAAATATTTCAGCACCGTGATTGGCCGCCGTAGTGCTTTTTTGCAACATCGCGCCGGCGGTTTCCTGCTCCGCTTTGTTTAGAAAATTAACCAGTGTCTTAACCTTTTGTATTTCGGCAACATTGATTGCTGAAGCCGGATTTTTAGGATCGCGGGTAAGCGGAATGCCATACATGGGATCACTCATCTCGACAAGAACTTCCGCAAATTTGTCTTTAAATTGTCTAAGGGCAGCTTGCTTTTCCTTGGAGGGACTCATCTTCCCGATTTTAGCCATCTCTTCAGACAGCTCACCAAGCGTATCGCCGGGAACCTTTCCCTTCTTGACTTTCGCAGTTAAAATATCTAGTTTAATGTTGTCTTCAAGCAATGCGCTGGCAGCCGCAAACTTTTCGTGATTGCCGGTCAGATGGTAAAGCTCGACTTGTTTCCGAAGATCAATACCCCGCGCGCCGTCAGTCATCATAGATAGGCCTTCGCTGGCATCGATTATTTTTTGTGCAACAGTTTTAATGGTATCTGGCGGCGCTTTTTGAGTCTTTAAATATTCCAGCTTCTGGGACAGAAAGTCGATTTCGTTGGCCATATCCGTTTGCAGTTTCAAAGGATTTGGGCGGCGAGGCGCATTTTCTTCCGCAAAGCTCACAGATTCAACCGAAGCGGCAAGTATGATAAAAAAACACGGCAAAATAAATTTTCTTGCTCCTTGCAATGACCAATGAAAATGAACCTTGGGAATATCTATGAAAGCGCTTCTTGACATGTTAATTCTCCTTTCTCGGTTGTTTTATTCCCTCTTTTTAAGGTAGTCTATTACGCCAATCTAACAAATGCCCGATAGAATGTATTTTGCAGAAAATCAAAAACAAAATTATCAAAAACCAAGCGATTGCTCAGTCCGCAAACAAATGCCGCGCCACCCCCGAAATCATCTCCCGTCCATAGTGTGACCAAATTTCATCCGAATGTGGAAATGGTTACTTTCAATTTTCGAGTTTCATCCTTCATAAATAAAATTCTATTCGTTCAACGCAACGAGGTTTAAATTCGCCACCGCCGCTCCACCAGATTTTGCGCCAACTTCATTTCGGACATCCATTCTTATCAACTACCGATACGTAATTGTGACAAGGAGAATTGTCACAATTAGTACTGGCTAAAAACCGCCCGCAAGCTGCCGATACATAATCGCAGGCGACTTCATTAGTCGCCGCGATTAGTACTGCCACACAGGCGGCGGTAAACTGCCGTTAAAAACCATCACTTTTTTACGATTGTCTACTCAGTGCGCAGACTATTTTCGCCTGTCCAATCGTGTAAAACCCACAGTAATTCACCTTAAAAGAACCGCTCTTTTTCACCGAATTTATCGCGTCCAATGCCTTGAAAAAGCATGGCTATAGTGCTATAGTTTTTATGTCGATACTGATTATTGACAAAGACGTAGAAACAAGTATGATAAATAGCAACTACCTCATAGTTGCTTGCGATTATGGGGACCGGGCGAGGGCAACCTCGCCCAATCTGTTTTTAGGCCTATTTAAGTCGCCCCACAAGCATCGATCATTTTCCGTGTTATTTGTATAAAAGCAGGATTTCCGCATCTATTGCGAAGCGGCAAAGCGGTTCGATATGTATTATCCACGTAAGCAATACTCACATGTTTTTTCGTCTCATTGGCGACAATATTTACCGCTGGCGCAAAATCTTGATCTGCTGTAACAAGGATTGCGTGATCAAAATCTCCTATAAAAGCATCACGAACCAATTGAACAGCAAGTCCCACATCGCCGCCTTTTTCAGTAGGTTTTTTCCAGCTAATGTTCTCAATGAGGTTTTTAACTTCCGGCTTCAGTTGGTTGACTATGAAAAAAGGAACCTTGCAGGTATCAATCCGGTAGTTCCCCTTAATATGAATTACTTTCCGGTCTTGAATGTATGTATGAATTTTCCCAAAAAAACTTTGTTGTTTTCGAAATGATTCAGGGCTGTGTAAATTTTCAGGATAAGGCGTTTCCGCGTAAAAAATCGTTTTTACCGTCTGCGTCGTTTTATTAATCAAGCGCTCTGATAGCCGAACAGGATCCAACCAAACACGCTTTTTTCTTAAATCACTCACGGCCCCAAGCAAATTCGGGCCGTCGATGTAAACATTTACGCTTTCCATACCCGCCTCCTTCATCGAATAAACAGATCCGTTAAGATAAAAACGAAATGATTTCTGCGGGGAAAAATCATCCGAATATTGATGGGTATTTTAACTCAAAACTGGCGGTATTCCAGAAGAAATAAACAAAAAACAAAAATATTTGTAATCAAAACCGATAAATCAAGCAGATTAGAAAGTCTCCGGGAACGGGTGCCTTGCAATTCCTAAAATCATCTCCCGTCCATAGTGCGACCAAACTTCATCCGAATGTGTGGATGCAGACTTTAAGTTTTTGTGTATTTTGCGTTGTCATGACAGGTAAGATGATAAAGGACAATAGTGTGTCAAAATAAACTCGGAACTTTTGCCAGTCCACCAAGCTCGATGGCGGACAAACGGTACCGTTTGCGAAGAAGACACCAAGAAAGCCGCGGCGATCACTGCCCGTTTCAAATCCCAGTTTGCCCTCCGCAACGTGAGCCACACCGCGGGTATCTTTCGCAACTGGTCAAATGGAATTTTTAGATAGGCACAGCATGTCGGAACATTTTCTTTTCAAGATGCCTGTCCCTTTGAAAGTGACTGTCACCTTTTTGTTTTGAGCCTTTTGCCTGCTTTTTGTGGTTTTATGCCGGGGGTTTTTCTTTATACGCATTAATCGATCGGGAATACCACCAACCGCCTTGAACGGGATTTTCCCAATTTAGTTCCTCAGTCATTTCAACTTTTTGTCCTGCTTCAACGCGGCCGATATGGTAATAATTTACTTTTTCATCGGAATCTTCCGCTTTTAAAATTTGACCGTCTGATATCAAACGCGCTCCCAAAGCAGCACCGCCAAATCTCATCCGTTCAATCGCTACAATGACATTCTCCAAAACACTCGCAAGCATATTGGTATAAAACCACGTCAACTTGAAAATTCCTTCTTGCGGTTTGTATTCAGAGAAGCCATATTCACGTTTAAATTTATTGTTATCTAATTTTTCCCAGTCATCCTTCAAATTTCCAGAAACCGTTAGTCCTTCTTTCGAAATCAAACCTGTTTGATCCAATACAAAAGTATTCACTCCGGTAACTCCGGATTGCTTTGGATCCGCTGTAATCCGGAATGTCCCATTCGTAACTTCGCTGAGTGTATATAGATATCCCGACCGCTCAACCGTCATCGTATTTGTTTCAGTCGGGTAGTTAAAGCCGTCTATAAAATCTTCCGTGGACTTAAAATCTTGCGGATAGTTTAAATTCGGATCAGCAACCTGGAACATCGTAAATGCATCTCGGAAAGCCATCAATCCTTTTTGAGCCGCAGATTCATTATAGGATATTCGCGCGCGGGCATAGAGAGGAAACGAAATCGTCATGATCAAGGCAATGATAGCAACCACCACCGTGATTTCAACCAGTGTAAATCCTTTTCGCCTTAAGATTCTTCTCAACTCTAAACTTCCGATCGATTGATTTTCCATTTTTTCCTCTGTTTTAGAATGTATTCACCCGATAAAAATGTATTCTAAAAAAACCGATTTAGCAAATTCAGTCCAATCATAGTTTTTAATCTTATATCCGTTAAAAAAGTGATTACTGCCTGTGGCGCAATAACTTGCCCTACTTTTTTTCCGAAGAAGAAAAGTGAAATAAAAAACGGCTATTGAACTTATTATTTTATTTTACTATGCCATTTGAAATAGTACCGCTTAACCACCTTACGGTACCTGTTCCAAAAGTGCCGGTCTTCAGAATTGCTTGGTTCCCTGGCTTTGTTCATAACTCATCGGTCTTCTACCCTTAAAACAAAAAACCCAAGCCCTTATGACTTACGCCACAAAGCTTGGGGCAGATAAAAATTCTCTATCGCTCCGGTTGCTTTTACTTGCTTATCGTTTTATTCTTTCTCTCCAAAGGACACTCCAAAGGATCTCCTTTGTGAGCCACTCAATTAATATTAAGACAGCTGTTTTTTTGCCACATTTTTTGGCGGGCGATGATGTCCGTCACCAGGACGCCTGCCATTCTGTTTCTTATGCAGTTTCTAACGTTCCAGCTGGTTCAATCAAATTCAATCGTGGTGTGTTCGATGTTAAACTGTTCATTGGCAATTTGTCTGATCTTGCCAGCTATTGCTTTTTCGTTTTCTTGATTGGCGCTGTCTCTTAGTTTGATGTGTGCGGTCATGGAATACATATTGGAGGTAATCGCCCAAATATGGAGGTCCGTGATTTCCTGAATGGACGGAATTGCCTTTGTTAATACCTTGGTAACTTCATCGGTTGTGACACCCCGAGGCACGGATTCAAGCAGGATATTGACGGAATCTTTAAATAAACCCCATCCCCATAGACATATCACAAAAGCGATTCCGATGCTTAAAATGGGATCAATGACAGACCAGCCGGTAAAGTAAATAACAATCGCCCCAATCACAATGACCACGGAAGAAAGCGTATCCCCCAGCATGTGTAAAAAAGCTCCTTTGACATTGAGGTCGTCTTTACTGGTCCCATGAAGAATCCAGACACTTACGAGATTGACGATGAGACCGACTACAGCAACCAAAAACATCTGTATCCCTAGAACAGATGCCGGATGGATCATCCGCCTAATGCCTTCGATTAAGATCCATGCAGTAACTGCGAACAATAACAAGCTATTAAAAAGAGCGGATAAGATCTCAAGGCGATAAAAGCCAAAGGTTCTGTGATGACAGCACTTTTGATCAGCAAAATAAATCGCCGTAAAACTTATGGCAAGAGCAAAGAAGTGGGTAAACATATGACCCGCGTCGCTGATTAAAGCAAGACTGTGGGTGAGGAAGCCGCCCAAAATTTCCACAACCATCATCGTTCCGGTAAGGATGATCGTAAACAAGAGCTTCTTTTTTTCAACCGAACGGTATTCGGTCAGCTCGTCAACGGGTCCGGTTAATTTTGGCCGATGTTGATGCTTCATATTGAATTCCCCTTAAACACGCTGAAAATGACAATAAATGAACTTTTGTTCGGTTTGAAAAGGCGTATGATGCACTTCTTTGACAGATTCCACCAATTGAAAGCCTTCGCCTAATTCCGTTTGCAAAGTTTCCGCGTTATGCCGCATGATGTCAAGTCCGCTGCACCGGAGCGAGCCGCCATCGAGATCAAAAGTCGCAATGATGACATGACCGTTTTTCTTGAGCGCACGATGCAAAAACCTCACATATTTTTGCCGATCCTCCGCTTTCGTCAAAAAGTGAAACACAGCACGGTCATGCCAAAGATCATATTTTTCCGGAGATTCAAATTCTGTAACATCAGCTTCGATCCATTTCACAGCCCCTGCTCTACTTCCCAATCTTTCTTTGGCATACTCTAGTGCCTTGGGTGAAACATCAAGAACGGTCAAATCTTGAAATCCTTGACCTGTCAATTTATCAACAAGCACAGATGCCCCACCGCCAACATCGATGATTTTCGCCGCAAGGCTTATTCCTGCCGAAGTAATAAGCTTCAAAGAAATGGCAGGCTCAAGCTGATACCAACTTACTTCCGCAGGTATTTTCTTTGTATATACGCCTTCCCAATGATTTTTTTTATCAAATCTCATGATTTAACCTCCCTTCTCAAGCTTCGCAGCCCGAGTAGATAACCATTTTGTAGCAGTAACGGAAATAATAGCTAAAGCATCCTTGCTACCATCTGCAACACCTTTCTCAAAGTCTCCGCTTTCCTTGCCCATTTCATTCGTCACATGGGCAAAACATATTACATCTTTTTTCTTGGCTTTTGAAAAAGCGTACAAAGCAGCAGCCTCCATTTCAACCGCACAAATACCTTTCTTACGACAACTCTCAATAGCAGCAGCCGTCTCACGAAAAGGTGCATCAGTCGTCCATGTAACTCCAAAAAACACTGGGAGTGAAGACTGGCAAAAAGCATCTTTTATCATATTCAAACACAACCCATCCATCTCACAGTATTCAGATGCCGGAAGGTAGTGATAACTTGTCCCTTCATCTCTCAAAGCCTTCTCGATAACAATAAAACAAGGAAGAGCCGCCACCGGCAGAATCTGACCGGCTGACGTAATGTTTATTAAAAGCTGGCAGCCTGACGAAAATAGTTCCTCAGCGACCAACACAGCAAACGAAGAACCAACCGCACACCCAACTATCCCAAAAATTATGCCATCCAACTCAAAATTATACAGCTTCGAGTGATAACAAGCCCAATGAGGATTCAAAGAGCACTTGTTCTGCGTTAACAAATTGCGCACAATATCCCCATCCGGATCAAGAACGCAAATCTCAGGAACTTTCCCTATTGGAATGGATCTCTGACGGCGTGCTTCTCGCAGCAAATTCTCAGGAACAAAAACTGAAGCTTTATCATGCTCTTTATGACACAGGATTGGGGGAAGCTTCAAAACCGTCATAAAAACTCACCCATTTTCTTTTTTCGTTAATCCGATTTCTTTACTTCTTTAACGACTCTTTGTATCTCATCAATAACATAACTAATCTCATCCTCTGTGTTGAATCTTCCCAAACTAAATCTCACAGCTCCCAAAGCCAGTTCAGCCGGCACATTCATAGCAGTGAGTATGATTGAAGGCCGTTTTACTCGGTCGTGGCATGCAGAACCAGTAGAAAGCGCGATATCCTTCATCTTGGAGACCCATACAGAGCTGTCAACACCCTTAAAACTCACATTCAAAGTGTTAGGCAGCCTTTCTGTCGGATGCCCATTTAACTTCACATCAATAATTCGTTTTAGTTTTTCATGCAACAAATCCCTCAAATAAGCTATTCTCTTGTTGTGTTCGCTCATTCTTTCACGCGCTATCAGACTTGCCTTTCCCAATCCAACTATTCCTGCAACATTTTCCGTCCCTGCCCTCCTTCCCATTTCATGACTTGCCCCATGAATCAACGGCTCCAAGTCCACACCTTCGCGAACATATAACGCCCCGACTCCCTTTGGTGCATGAAACTTGTGCCCTGCAACAGATAACAAATCAACATTCAGCTTATCCACATCCACAGGAATCTTCCCGACTGACTGCGCCGCATCCGTGTGAAAATAAACCCCTCTAGCCTTGCATAACTTTCCGATTTCGGCAATCGGCTGTAGGGTTCCGGTTTCATTATTCGCATGCATCACTGACACTAAAATTGTCTCATCAGTGATAGCCCTTTCAATGTCTTGCGCTTTCACTCTGCCATACTCGTCAACTCCCACATACGTCACTTTGAATCCTTTTGTTTCAAGATACCGGCATGGGTTAATAATTGCAGGATGCTCAATAGCTGATGTAATCATGTGCCTGCCCTTTTCATTGCGAGCAAAAGCAACACCTTTTAATACATGATTATTCGATTCGCTTCCGCCACTTGTAAAGATAACTTCATGAGGCTTAGCTCCGATAAGATCAGCTACGCGCTGTCTTGCAACTTCAGTAGCTTCTTTTCCCTTTTTCCCGAGCCAGTGCCCACTCGAAGGATTCCCATAATATTGTCTGATGAATGGTTCTATTTCAGCAATGACACATGGATCAAGTTGTGTACTCGCATTATTGTCAAAGTAAACTTTCATTTTTCCTCACTTGCAGGATGCCCGCTCACTTGATTTTGGTAATGCTTCTTACTAATTTTTCACCATCCTTAAGCTGCTCAAAAAGCACTTCCCTTAAAATGTCGCAAGCCTTTATCATCTTTGGATTGGCAATTTTATAATAAATATTTAAGCCCGCCCTACGAGTCATTACAATCTTTCGTTGTCGCAAGACTGCCAGATGCTGAGAAAGATTCGCCTTAGGCAAATCCAAACGCCGGGCCATCTCCTCAACAGACTTCTCACCTTCCCTTAAAGAGTTTAGAATCTTCAAGCGCACAGGACTAGAAAGACTCTTACAAATCTCAGCATGCATCTGAAAAATCCTCTCGTCCATCCCTCTCGCTGACATTTCATTTCCTCCCCGCACTAATTTAACTGACCTTTCGCACATTTTAAAGGTTAAACGATAACAGCATATTCAAGAAAAAAAGCCCGTTCTCCGATGCAAATGGCTGCGAAACCAATTCGCAGAAAGAGGAGAACGGACCGTGATCTCATAACCAAAATGTGCGAAAAGCCAGTTGGTATCATACAATTATCTTTTCCCTTGTTCATTTCACTCCAAACTTTCTTAGTATCCACATCATCGGGCACCAATTTGTAAATGCCGATTGAAAGAGACTAAGACCGACAAAACTTGTAAACAGAAGCCATTTGCGAGTTACCAAATAGGCTAATATAAGACTAACGAGGATAAAAAATCCTGCAACACCTCTTAAGCTTCTTTCTAATGTCATTGATAGTACCCTCCCCTTAAAAACTATATCTAATCCTTATGTAGAAATTATCGTTACCTTCCAACTGACCAAATTGGGTCCAGTCATGTTTGCCGAAAAAAATATTTGCCCCCACTGTCAATTTCCAGCGATCATTTGCCTGCCACGTAAGACGCGACCGTATGTAGGCATCGATATCCGCAGGACTATAAAAAGTGAAAAGTGACGCCTCTAAAGTTTGAAGCCAGAAGAGCTTTGTGATACGAAAAGTTAAAAGCTGCCGAAATTCGTCCCGGGGAATATCGCCGGGCTGGCTATTTGTCTTGAATTCATCAAAATTCAGCATCTGTTCCACGAAATACTGCGTACCTATGCGCCAATCCTTTGGAAAATCCCGTTCGTAACCAAGAAGATACTTCATTCCTGAATTCTCAATAAGCCGGTTTTCACCACTACGATCTTGCAAAGAATCAGAGTAACCTATTTCACCGGAAGCGATCCCTCCGACAGACGGCACAGGCCCGCGAATGCTCGCACCGAAAACTGCAAGCTTTGGATAAAAGACCTCTTTCGTGCTTTCATTCTTAATACCCACCGGCTGATTAAAAAATCCCTTGAATGCGTAAATAGCTGTTTCATACTCTCTCAAATTGCGATATAGACGAGTGGCAATTTCTGTATTCTTAGGCTGAACCGCAGGTTCTGTGAATATCCGGCTTGATTCTTCGCCTGCAATCCGGCCAAGGAAATTATCATAAAAGCTCAAACGGTCTCCCCTAATCGAGACATCGGGTGTAAAAGAAGGAATCACTACTACATCCATTGAAACTAAACGGCTAAATACCGAGAACTTTCCGGCATCGGACGGTGCTTTGAGGTATTCATCATCCCTGCCGATAAAAAACGACTCGTAATCCTTCGGGAAAACGTCATTGATAAAGAGATAATCTCCTGTTCCCCAGGTAAGGATCTGTCTTCCTAGTTTAACATCCATCCATGAGAGAGGACTAACAAATCCGTATACTTCGCGGATCTGATACCGCAGTGTTTCCTTATATTCATCCGACAAGAGATCTCCTTTGTAGAAAAACTCTGGATTCCACGACGCAAGCCATGCAGGTTTCTGCGGCCGATAATCCACTTTAAGCTGAAGGCGTTGTTCTAAAAGGTTATAGTCATTCTTTTGCGTCAGTTTATCTCCTGAGAATTTAGGGCCGTAAGCAGCCTCTATAAATCCATGGACTGAATCAAAAACTTTAGCCCAAGCATCCGGCGATTTTCTTTCGTCTCGGGGGATATTTCCTATTTTTTCGGAATCAAGAGATGCGGGTTCGGCAAACAAAACTTCGCTGACAGAAACAGCCAGAATAAAAGCTATAAGAATGAAACTGCAAACCTTACCCAAGAAATTATTCTCCAATCCATTGTCTGGGAGGCCTGCGCAACAACCTCTCTTGGAAGATATCCGAAGTAATTCCCACATTATAGGAGACGTTTTTCATAGTGATCTCGGTATACCGTTCATTCTCAAGATCCTTCATCACAGCTTTCGTGATTGTCGGGGTACCCTGAATAGTTTGAATCTCTTGGGTCTCATAAACCTTGTAAATCTTCCCTTTAAAATCGTAATGTTCTACTTTAAGCGAAAGATGCGTTGTTTTATCAATCCAGAATTTCCGATAGCTAAATTCTGCCTCTCCCTGACGTTTCGGCACGCTTTTAACTACAAGGCAAGGTTGCGTGCCAAGATTTTCTTCGCCTATCAGCTCATGCCCGTCATCATCAAGAGCGCGCCCGGAAACATCCTCGTAAGTGAAGTCTGACCCTGCAAAGCTCGTACGTTTGTCACTTGTAGCAATGCGCTTGACCAGATCAATCGCAGGGAAATAGAGCCAGCGGTCGTCATTGCGGCCGGGATGCTTTAAAACCAAAAAACTCATTCCTTTAACATCGGCAGGCTCATGAAAATAGATATAATAAGACTGATCGCCGCCGGATGTCTGGTTAAGACGAAGCATGGTTAGTCGCCGCTGGCGGACTTGTCCTTGACGGTTCACGATGCGCATAGATATCTCACTTTTGGCATCTGTCTGAGGATAGTAATAAGCTAAAAGCATTTCACTCATCGCTGTCTTTCCGTTTTGCGTGTCTTGAGCATAGACATTTTTGGTCCAAAATACGCTCACAAATAACATAAAAACAATGGCTAAAAAAGAGAGTACTTTTTTCATACGCCACCTTCCTTGATTAGTTTTCGATGCCCTAATTGAATAAGGGCTGGTAGATAAATAACGCTCATTACCGATGAAAGAATCATAATCGCCGCCATAAAAACTCCGACAGTGATATACGGAGTTAAAGCTGAAAAAGCCATTACTGCAAACCCCAGGGCAAAAAGAATGGCATTAAGAAAAATCCCTTTGCCGGGCCGGGCTACTGTCCAAATAAGCGCCTCTTTCAAATGGCTTTGGCTATAGGAGGCCAAACCATCGCCCTCTGGCTTACGAGGGGCTTCTTTATACCGCTGATGGAACCGGCCAACAAAATGGATGGCAAAATCAATAGCCATACCCAAGGAAAGCGTGGATAGCACAGCGACCGGCATATCAAAATCTTTTCCGATCAATCCCACTACGCCATAAATCAATGCTATTGTGAAAAGAAGCGGCAGAAAACTCAATATCCCCCACAAAAACGAGCGGGTCTGAAAGACAAGAAGTATCAATACCAGAATGAGCCCCCAGAGGAAACTGTTAACCATCCCCCAAAGCACCTCGTGGTTCCACACCATATTAAAATACGCAATCCCGGCTGGCTTGAAATTTGTTTCTTCCGATAATGGATGCGAAGCAAAGAAACTATTTGCCCGGTCAATTACTGACTTCATCACATCAGCGTCCCAGCTCTTCAACTGAATAATGATATTGGCAGTTTTAAGGGAAAAATCGACAACGTTATCGAGATGCCGGGGTTTTGCCGCTGACTGTAAAAGAAATAGGTATTGCCCTACTTCCTGCTTAGAATCCGGTATGCGATTGAATGGTGGCACATTATCATGCATAATAAGATTCGCGCGTTTGATGTAGTCTGCCAAGGAGAATGTTTTCCCGATAAGAGGGTCTTTTTCCAATTCACGTTGAAGACTTTCAATTTGACGTAAAAACGCGGAATCCCCTACAGCACCCTCATTTTTGGTCTGAACAATCAAGTAGGCCGTGGAAGTTCCACCAAGATATTTATTCATGATACGGTCTGCAGTCCTGACTTCACTATTGAATTTAAACCAATGAACCATGTTGTTATTGACATGAATGCGCATAAGACCTGTCATTGCCACTATAAACAGCACGATGCCCACAAGCAGAATGGGTTTGGCCTTTTCTACGCAAAAGCGTCCCAGACGTAAAAGTGAAGGGGAGAATTTCTCTCCTTTTCCATGCGCCGATGCAAGCTTTAAAATATGCTTTTCAGGAATAAGCATGAGAAGGGCTGGAATAAAGGTAAAACTCAGGAGAAGGATAACCAGAGTCCCGAACGCAACAACAAGGCCGAAAATCTTGACTGGAACGATGGTGACTGTTGCAAGCGCGGCAAAACCCACGGCTGTTGTAATATCCGAATAAAAAACAGGAGGCCCCACAACTTTCATTGTCTCCAAGATGGCTCTTCGTTTATCTTGGCCCTCGCTTAGTCGGAATGCAAACTCATTAAAAATATGCACTGAATCGGTTGCAATCGCCATTAAAAAAACTGGGGCCATAGAACTCATGATGTGAACGGGAAATCCTAAACCAATCAAACCTCCCATACTCCAGATGATGCTGATCATCGCGGCGGCCATGTTGGCAATAATTACAATACCATTGCGAAACATAAACCATAACGCGATACACATCACAAGACCTGCTATAGGAGAAAAAAGTCCCATCTGACGAAACATCTCTGTCCCGAAAGTATCACGGGCAACAGGATCTCCTGCAAGATAAAAACGATTCAGGCCTGAATTTTTTGGCAACAGGGTACGAATTTTGTCTGCGATTTCCTTGCCGTTAGCACCCGTCTCTATAGGAATGAAAATCGCTATGGCTTTTCCATCCGAAGAAATAAAGCGACCTACAAAGAGTGAGTTATCTAAAATGCTTTTGCGTAAAACTGCTAACTCCTCTGTGGTCTGCGGGATATCGCCCAAAGCAGGTTTCACCACAAGTTCGCCTTCTTTAGAAAACACATTCTCTACAGTTGAAAGACTGTCCACATCCCGTACGATTACACCGGGGATTTGTCGAACGGCATTCGTCAGATCCTTGACATATGTAAGTGTTTTCGGGTTAAAAATTCCATCCGTGTTGACTACCCCTAACACAATCACATCAGGATGAAGGACGAAGTCTTTTTCTACCTTGTCATTATACTGGCGCACAGGCGAAGTCGCAGGGAGCATATGCTTGGGGTCAGTATCGATTGTAATCTTTGGAAACTGTGCTATGAAAAAAATGCTGATGGCAACTACAAGCCCAATAACAAGCTTAGGACGACCCAGAACAATTTGTGTTAAGCGTTCGAGTTTCATTTCTCCCTCTTGTCTATCCACTTGCCCAAACGGCCTCCTTCTGCGAGTTGCTCCATCAACACTTCCCGCAAAATCTCGCAGGCTTTGAACATTTTTTGATTTGCGCACTTATAGTAAACATTGAGACCCTCTCTTCTTGCAGCAACAATTCTACGTTGGCGTAATATACTCAAATGCTGAGAAAGATTCGCCTTGGGCAAACCCAACAGCCTGGCCATCTCCTCAACAGATTTTTCACCTTGCCTTAAAGAGTTTAGAATTTTCAGGCGCACGGGACTGGCAAGACTCTTACAAACCTCGGCATGCATCTGAAAAATCCTCTCGTCCATTCCTTTTCCTGACATTTTATGCCTCCTCACACTAATTCATTAATTTCATAATCAATTAACTATGCAACTATTATATAAACTATCCCAGAGCAACTATCCTGTCAACATTAAAACAAACTCCTTTAACGCCTTTACTGACTACTCGTGTTTGCATCAGAAAAGAAGGGAGCAAATTGTCTTAATTGAGAACTCGAGTTTGGCACTTTTCATGTCATTCCCGCCCGCCTGCCCGCCTTTCGGCGGACAAGCCGGCTTGCTCGCCCCCGCCTGCCGGACGGGCAGGTGTGGCGAGCGAGGCAGGTAAAAGCATTCGGGGATGACAAATCCTTTACCATCAACGAGTTGTGATTATCACGTTACAAAAAGTGCCAAACTCGAGTTCCCTTATTTTAAATTTTTCAAATATCTCTCTGGATGTTTCTTGAATGTCTTCACGCAAGGAGCGCAACAGAGCTAAATCCGCTTTCCGCTATAATCGACGAAGAATTGTCCTTTAACAGGCTGCCCGGGCATGACGGGGCATGTTTGTTTCTCATCAAACGCCCCCCACGCCAAACCAGAGCTGGCAAAAATAACAAGCGAAGCCCGCGCGGCAATGACGAAGTCAGGACATTCCAACTTATATTCTGGCTTGAGATGGATTTTTTCTGAATTTTAAAAACGCGCACACCCAAACCAAATAAACCCAATATGCAACAACCTCAACCAAAGAAGGATTGCCGTTATAACCAAAGAGGGCTTTGAGAAAAGAGCCGACCCCTTGTTTTTCGTTGAGGATGTGATTGATATTCCAAACGGGATACAGAACCTGAGGAATCCAACCTAATTCTTCCAGCTCGTGGATCCCGTATGCAAGAAGTCCTGCCGCGATCATAAGGATCAAAAAACCAGTCAGCTTAAAAAATGTCCTGACAGGTATTTTTCGTCCACCCAAAAATAAAGCGGTCGCCGTCAAAACAGCCAGTGCTAACCCCCAAAACCCGCCCCAAAAAGAAACTGCGCCTGAATTCTGGATCGCAACCGCTTTTAAAAACAATACCGTTTCAGCGCCCTCCCGGAAAACAGCCAAAAAAGGGAGTGTCATGATCGCAAAGAACTCCCCTTTTGTGACGGCCTGTTCAACCTGCATTTCCACATCGGATTTCATTTTTTTAGCCTGAGCTGACATCCAAAAGACCATATAGGTAAGGATGGCGCTCGCAGCAAGCGAGATCAGACCTTCAATCATTTTCTCGGCATTCCCTTGCAGGGAATCCGTCAAAGCAGACAACGCGAGACTGGCTACTATGCTGACTGCAACGGCCGAAACCGTGCTGATAATGACATAGGGGATATAGCGCTTCTGATTTAACTTTACCAAGGTGGTCAAAATAATCCCCACGATCAAACCGGCCTCAAGTGTTTCGCGAAAAACGATCAAGAATGTAGCTGCTATAGCTCCTTCGTTCATAGGGAATCCTTTTTCAGGTTAAAGAAAATCGCACTGGAATTTTTATTTGGGATGAAAAGGTGGCGTTCCCAACGCGCACAGGAAGAAATTGCCAAGTCCGAACAGTCTTTAACGCCGAATCGTCTAAAATCTTATAACCCGAACTTTGCTCAACGACGACTTCACCGACTGAGCCGTCGGAGTTAACGAGGACCTTCAGGAACACGACACCCTCCCACCCTTCCATGCGGGCATATTCAGGATAACGCGGTGCCGGATTCTTGAGGAAAGCGGGTTTTGTTTGATTTAAAGCGCCATGGACTGGAGGTATGTAAACCGGCTTTGATACTTTGAGTGTTTCCTCCCGGGGGGCTTCTCGTTTCTTTGCCATGACTGTTTTCTCAGATAATTCCAGCGTCGTAAGAAGCTGATCCGGGACAGTCTCCAGGTTCTTTTCGGGCTCCACTTTCGAAATGACGACTTCCATACTGCTTGGCGCCTGCTGCACGCCAAACTGCGGCGATAGCGACAAGAGACCCGCGCTGCCCACAAAGATCGTGGCATGCCCCAAAACAGAAATAAACAAGATCGGAGCAAAAAATTGCTGGCGGTAGGAATGTGGCTTCATGGATTATGGCCTCCCCCACTGCCTTGAGAAGAGACGGCCTGCGATGGGTCCCCTTCATGCACAATATTAATTTGCTGGGCCCCAGCCCGGCGTGCGATATCCATGATTTCCACAAAAAACTTATACGGCATCTCGGCATCGCCCCGCAAATGGACCGCTTTCTTTTCATCTTTGGCAAACCGGTTTTCAAGCTGGAATTTCAACTCTTCTTTCGGGACCTTTTGCGTATTGATGTAAATATTCCCGGTCTTATCCGCGCTCACGACCACCAGTTCTGATTCCCGCCCGTCATGCTGGATCGCTTTTGGCAAGGTCAGCTTGAGAGAAGGCGCCAGGAAAGAGGACGAGAGCATGAAGAATATGAGCAGCTGAAAAACAATATCGATCATCGGCGCCATATCGATAGTGAGAGCTGTTTTTTTGCTGCGAATGAACTCCATCACATCACCTGTAGGGCCTGATCGGTCTCTTCAATGTCATCGGACTTAAAATTATACGCGGAAGATTTCCCGAAAAATTCATCGAGCTCGGAAACGATGAACTGCATGCGCCGGGCGATCTTGTCGGCCATACTTTCAAAACCGTGATAAGCCGCCATGCAGGGAATGGCGATCAGAAGTCCGACGACCGTCGTGATCAGAGCCTCCCAGATCCCGGAAGCCAGATCCGCCGCCTGAACCTGCCCCCCGAGCACTTCAATTCGGTGAAATGCTGAAACCAACCCCGTAACGGTCCCAAGAAGTCCCAGAAGCGGCGCGATATGTGTGATCGCCGCAAGGGCTCGAAGCCGGGCCTCGATCTTCTCGAGAGCCAAGGAGCCCTCGCGTTTCAAAATGTCGTTGCGCAACACGTCTTGTTTCACATGCTTCAGGTATTGCTCCGCAATCTGCGGAATGGGGTTAGGGCTTTTTTGACACAAAAGAACGGCTTCTTTCATTTTTTGCTTTGACAAGAGCGCCCTTAGGCCTTCGCTGAAGCGTTCATAATTTATATGCAACCATCCGAAATAGATCGCCCGTTCAAGGATAATGGCGACCCCCAGAATCGAGCAGGCCAAAAGGGGCCACATGACAAATCCCCCTTTTTGAAAAAGTCCTGTAAGCGTTTGGTCCCAGATCATAAATTTAGCCCCATTTCACTTTGACGCCGCCGTAAATATTTCTCCGGTTGGCTGGATCAATGCCGTCGGAACGCACGCGAGCGAAATATTTCTCGTCGAACAGGTTGTTAATACCGCCAAAAATCCCGAGATCAAAAGTGCCATAAACATTCTTGAGTAAATTAACGTCCGCGGTAAGATCCCAAACTTTGTAAGAAGGCACTTTATAATTGGCAGTGTTCGCATCGTCCGCAAAATGATCGCCCATGAATGTACTCAGAAGGCTGACTTTGACTCGATCCCTCCAGCGATAAGTCGTACCCACTCGGAGGTTGGATTTCGGGGCATATTGCGGTTGTCGCCCCTCAAAAGGCCCCGCCGTGAATTCAGCGTTCAGCACGGTCAAGGCCACAAAGGGAGAAAGAGAACCGATCGTATCGACATAGTGTGTTTTTTTGAAATAATCATAAGCCCCGACCAGATCGACCTCGGTGAAAAATTCCATGCCCTGGTGGCGCGATTTTCCGGCATTGGTGACCGTATTTCCCGCAGAACCGATCTGATTGGAGAAGAACATTAAAAAGTAATCAACATCCCATGTGAGGAAGGGAAGCGGTTTGCCGCGCAGTCCGAAATCATACTGGATCCCCCGCCCGTCTTTCAGGTCCCCATTCACCACCTGGTTGGTCCCCGTAGGGACTACTTCACTGAAGACCTTCGGGCGATAAGATTGCGAGATATTCGTATAAGCTTCGATCCCTTTCGCGATCTCATAGGCAATGCCGAGCCCGAAAAGAGGCTCGAAATCGAATTCCCGCTTGTCGACAAGAGGGACAGTCGTTTTGTCCACGTTCAAACGCTCATCAATCCTCTGCCACAAATGCTCCAGCCGCACGCCGGGGGTCACGGAAAGCTTCCCGAAACGGAAAAGGTTCTCCAAGAACACCGAAAGATACCAGCTGTCCCGGATGACATTTTTCCGAAGCGCCCCGCTATCCGACGAGGCCGTGGCCCCGCGCTGATCCTCGCGCGGGGAGTGAGACATAAAGGTGTGCGTCCCCAAAGTGAGCGTATGTTCGTTGCCAAAAAGTTCGTAATTGTGACGCAGGCGCGGCTCAAAACCAAGATTGTAAAAATCTTGTTCTTCAATGCTATTGGAGTTGGCGGCCGCTCCCGAAGGAACGGTCCCGAAGCCTCCTCCCCGTTGCCGTTTGCTGTATCGCCGGTAATGTCCGCCATAGACAAGAAAGTCGAATTGCGTCTTTTCCGAAAATTCCTTTTCGTATTTGATGCTGCCGTAATAGCGCTCCAACCGGAACCGGTCATATTTCAGTGTATTGACATCCGGATCCCCATCAAACTGAGCACGGGTAAGCCCCCCCGGTTCGCCGTGCTCCTCATGATATTCGTCATAATTCATGGTCAGACGGGAATCCCCGGTCTGGTTAATAACTGTTTTAACACCTCCGCTGATCACTTCAAAGTCGCTGTTGCCATAACGGAAACCATCTCCCTGCCTTTCATGAAAATAGCCCAAGTAACCCACGGGGCCGAGGGTGCCGGTCAACGATTCATAGGTTGAAAAATAATTGTTCGATCCAAAAACATTTTCGGATTGAACGCGTAATTTCGTATCCAGTGCCGGCTTGTAAGTCACAAAATTCAGCGCGCCACCCGGCTGGGGGCCGTACATCAGGCCTGCTCCCCCACGGATGAATTCAATCTTTTCTACCGTCTGAAGGGGCGGCACATAATAGGCCTCGGGATAACCGAACATGTCCGCATGGATCGGGACCCCGTCTTTCATCACCTGCATGAATTGAGCCCGGTGCGGAGCCAAGCCGCGATACCCCACACTAAAAAGAGGCGTGCTTTCCTCGCTTAAAAGCAGTCCGGTTGTTTTGACGAGGGCCTGTCGAAAATTATTATTGGAAATTTCGGGAAGCTCTTCAAGTTCGATCACCGACGTTTTCTTACCGGCATTGATCTTAGTCCCTTGGACATCCGGTAAAAAGGGGGCTGTCGCATCCACCTTAGGAGCCTTCACCGTCACTTCTTCAAGAATTGACGCGGTCCCTACCGTTTGGGCCTTTGAAGCCACGGGCGTTTTTTCCTCCGGAGACGTGTCTTGCGCAATAACCATGGTATTCCAAAACCCAAAATTCAAGATCATGAACCCAGCCAAAATCCTCTTTTTCATTGTCAGTACCCTTCTTTCTCATTGGCTGGGTACTGACGGTTGGATCCGCGCTTCCCTGGCTACTGTTTTAGTTTATTTATTCAAGATCAATTTACCGGCTCGCGTAATCTGGAGTCGGTAATGCTGACCGCAATGTTCAATAATAATCTCCCGGGTACCCCGAAAAAGCTCCTCGGAAGTATAGTCTCCGCTTCCCGTGGGTCCTTTTTCTTTTTTCGCTTCATTTAAGTCCTTGGCGCCTGCCGGGAGTTCTTTCATTCCATTTCCTTTAAATTCTGTTTTGGAAAATTTGTTCTTTTTTGTTCTTACTTACACTTGGGGCAACGCCCGTAAAGCCGGTGATCATGAAACACGAGATCGAATCCGTATTTCTTACTGATTTTGTCCTGAAGAGCTTCGAACTCTTCACAAAAGAATTCCACCATGTCCCCGCATTGAAGGCAGACAAGATGGTCATGGTGCCCTTTGATCCGGATCGGTTCGAAGTATTCCCGTTTGCTTTCCCCGGCGGACTTCTGGATCACGCCGCTCTCCAAAAGAAGCGGGATGTTACGGTAGACCGTGTCCCGTGAGATCCTAAACCCCTTGTCCTTGAAACGGTCATAAAGCTCATCCGCGTCAAAATGCTTCTTGAAGCGCATCACTTCCTCAAAGATCAGTTCCCGCTCATGCGTCACCTTAAGCCCGCGTGACTGCAAATAAGCATCAAAACGTTTTTGGAGTTCTTCTAATCCCGAATTCTCTCTCGCCTCTGCACGGCCTGCAGTCATCGAAACCTCCTTGTTAGGATTTAATCCTATTAGGACGTAATCTTAATTAAAAAAACATCCCTGTCAAGCTTTTATTTAAAAAATTGAAAAAAATTCGAAAGCCGGGGTGAACGGTGCGATGGCTTCCTTTGAGAAGTCAGACATAATGCTCCGGGGAAAGAAGGTTCACCTCGAAGGAAGATGCACGAGAGATAGACCCCTGTCGTAGGGGCTTGTGGAAAGCCTGCGTATTCCGGAGTCAAGTTTCCAGCCATTCCGGAAATAGGTTTCCACTCATTCCGATTTTAGGTTTCCACCCATTCCGAAATTAGGTTTCCACTCATTCCGGAGTTAGTTTCCACTAAAAAACCATCGTTTTAAGGTGTTCTGGCCATAGAATCCTGTGATTCTTAACAGGGGGGAATATGGCTAAACGAAACAAAAGAGGTTTAAGTAGGGTTCACTGAAAAAAGTTTTTGAGAACAACGATCAAATATTTTCCAGCCATATCGTTTCATTTTCCTATCGTTCTTTCTGGTTTCTCATATTCTTGCCAGCGCTGTCATTAAATTCATGGCCAAAATACCGCCGCGTGTCCACGTCTCTGAACCTTCTCGGCCGTGATACCACACTTTGTCTAACCGATAGTGTTCTTTGCCATGCCCGAAATGCCCCTC
>MHFR01000010.1 GCA_001804285.1 Candidatus Danuiimicrobium aquiferis | reverse complement strand
CTGCACCTGTTTTTTCAATCCGATGTCGTTTATTTCAATGAGGTTGCATGCTTTTGAATCTTTTTTCAGTGGACCCTATTTAGCATTTGCCACAAAGGCAGATGAAGAAGGTTATGGAGCCGTTGCAAGCCTTTTCCGCGCTGCGGCACGAGCAGAACAAGTTCATTTTGAACATCATGCAAAAGTCATCGCAGAGCTCGGCGAAATCCCTTCAGCAAATATTGAAATTCCTGTCGTCGGAACCACAAAAGAAAATCTTGAAGCAGCAGTCAAGGGAGAAACGTACGAAAAGGATATTATGTATCCTGAGTTTTTAGCACAGGCAGAAAAAGAAAACATTGCGGGCGCGATTGATGCTTTTGAAGATGCGAAAGCCGCTGAAACCGTTCATGCTGCGTTATATCAAAATGCATTAAATAATTTAGAAGCAGGGAAAGGCGCAAAGAAAGATTTCTTCGTTTGCCCGGTTTGCGGAAATGTGGTGGAATCCGTTATTTATTTAACCAACTGCCCGATTTGCAAAACGGAAACAAGCAAATTCATGCTTGTCAATTAATTCTCTAAATTTTGAGGGATGGTTCTTTTATAACTAATTTTATCTAAATAAGCTGGAAAGGACCGTCCTTTCACATCAAATCGCAAGCTGTTTTATCTCTTCCAGCATTTTAATCCGCGCTTCTTGTGTCACGGCAGGAACCTCATAAAAATATTGATGCAAGACGACTTTCATTCCGCAAAGTTCAAAGGTTCCGATATCGATTGTCTTTTGAAGTGCCGCTCCAAAACCATGCTGTTGATAATGCTCTTCCGGCCCGCCTGTCGTATTTAAAATGACCACTTTTTTATCTGTCAAAAGACCGATTAACTTTTTCTCTTTAAATTCGTATGCAAATCCGTAAGAAAAAACGCGGTCAATATATCCTTTGAGAGCTGCCGGCATCCCAAACCACCAAACGGGATAAATAAAAATGAGGGCGTCGGCGTCTTTAATATATTTTTGTTCTCGCTCAATATCAAGCGGCACTTTCCCTTGCTGAAAAATAGAAAAATCGTTTCCGCTCAATTTCGGCTGGAAATCAATTTTGTATAAATCCCGTATTTCAAATTGTGCGTCGATGGATTTTAATTTTGCTTCGATGTTTTCTTTGATCGCATGATTAAAACTTTTCGGGTTTGGGTGAGTATAAATAATGAGATATTTCATATTGGCCTCCTTTTTGTTCACTGAAACTTTTCAAAATAAACGTTGGTCAATTCCTTTCCCCCTTTCGGAGGAAGGCAAGGATGGGGGGGGTAACCCGAAAATTCTCAACCCCCCACCTCTGTCCTCTCCCATTAAAGGGGAGGAGGAATCCTATATTTACGTATTAATTTACATCCACAAGCACGCTGTCATCTAAATCGTCATAAATATTCATATAACCATTCATCCCGTGGCAAACGGCATCTGTTCTCACGTTTTCTTCGTATGGATTTCGGATAAGCCCTCCAATGGCGCTTTCAGGTTGTTTAAGAAAAAATGTATTTTCTTTTGAGTATGTATTTTGAATCAGCCATCGGATTGTTAAAATAACTGTTTTTTTATATTTTTCGCAATTCGACCACTTTTCTTCTTTGCAAACCCGGTAAAACTCTGTCATGACTTCCGTAATCCACCCGTTTCCGCTTGTCGCTTCTGTCCCTTCAAATCTGCCAAAATTTAAAATATCTTTCGGATCCTTCATTTGCTGTTTCAATAATTCTTCCGCCAACTTGAGCATCGCTTCTTTAGCAAATATTTCTTTGTTGATTTTATAAAAATCAAGAAGCGACATCACCATCCAACTGGTGGGAATAGGATCGGCGGATGAACGATATTCATCTTTTGCGAAATAGGAGTCCGTTTGTGCCTTGCTCGCAAAACCGCGGGCAAGTTGCAGCGCAGCATCATAGTATCGCTCATCTAATGTTGTGCGATAAAGACGCGAAAACGCGGAAAGAACCTGCCCGGTATAAAGGCATGAAAATTTTTTTCCATAAACCCATTGGTTATTTATATATTTTACGTAATTAATAATGCTGCCATCCGGATTCCGCATTCTAAGAAGCCAATCGCCTGCAGCTTTTGCCGTTTCTAAATATTTTTGATCTTGCTTTCGGCGATAAAGTTCCAACAATGTAAAAATAGTTTTTGCCGCTGTCCCAACAACAAAAGCCGGCTCTTTTTGATCGGTTTTCAAATAATAAGAATAATAGAAAGCCCCTTTCCGTTCGTTTTCTTTAACTTGCATTGACAGCAGAAAATCTGCAATATGTGGGATTGCTTGAATGACACGGGGATCTTGATCTAAATCAGAAATCTTTAAAAAGGTATACAGGCTCGACGCGGAATAAATCGTGCGAAGTCTTTTTTCTGCCTTATTTTTAAGCGCATCATATTTTTTATAAAATCCGTATTTTGTCGGATGCATCGTTCGCAAAAGATACTCTTTCCCTGCTTCAATTTTCTCGTGAATTAAATGTTTATCGAGAATCCGAACAGGGACCAAATCTCCGATAAGTTCTTTTCTCGTAGCGGTGGATTGTTCTAAGGAAGATGTATTGCGGCAACCCCACAAAAACAGGAAAAAACCGATAATAAGTACCAATTTAAAAAGAATAACTCGATAACCCTTGTAACTCATTTAAAAACCTGTTGTTTTTAAAACGGTTTTTGGGCTTCATCAGAAACATTCGAAATTAACAGTTTGCCGAATCCTTCTTTTAAAATCCGATAATTTTTGATTCCGATGTTTAAAAGGTCCTGAAACTTATCCTGTTCCATTAAACAATAAACTCGAACCTGATTTTCATTAAAAATGCTCACCATTTGCTCGCGTGATATGAACCACTTTTTATTTTCTTCCGCGTGATCTGGCTCATCCGCTTCATATGTTAATGTTCCTTTGTCAGGGCCGACAACAACGACGCGCCTTTTCAAATAAAAAGGAATATCCGAAAATTCGTCCGGAGATGCGTATACTGCTAACATATCGCCGGATTGCAATTTTGAATTTAATACTTCCGCATACGCAAAACTGCTTTGAAATGGGCCTATTTTTTTCATTCCAACAAATGTCACCAAAAGTGTGATAAAAATCATTCCGGCAAGTGCCGTGACCGCATTTTTTCTGCGATCTATTCTCTGGAAGAAATAGGCAAGCGTGCTTCCCGCTAAAACAGTAACTCCTACAGCTTGAAGCACCGGCCTTAGTGTTGCTGTTTGCGGATCTTGTTTCCAAAAAAGAAGATATACGAAAAGCCCTGTTACGGCCAAACTACAAATTCCGAATAAAACACGCCATGTCCACTTCATAACGACAGAAACCAATCGCGATGCCTCTTTCCCGTGAACCCAATCCGCAAGAAAAACAGCAATTAAGACGGCAAAGGGCACGCTTGCCGGCAATAAATAATACGGAAGCTTCGACTTGGGCAGGCTGAAAAAAATAAAAATCACGCCGACCCAACAAATTAAAAATTTCATAGCTTTTTGATAAGGGTTTTCTTTGCGAAAACTATTAATTAATGTTGCAGGCAAAAATAAAGACCACGGAAATGATGTGGCAATAAGAATTGGCGCGAAAAACCAAAACGGTTTTCGCCGGCCGAACCCCCCTTTTAAGAACCGGGTAAACTGCTGCTTCACAATAAAAATATCAAAAAATTCAGACTCTTTTAAGCAGGCCGCCACAAACCATGGAAGAATAATCACCGCAACGATCAAAACGCCCCATACCAAATGCATTTTTCCGATTTCTTTCAGATTTTTTGTCCACGTTAAAAATGCCAAAAAAATCAATCCGGGCAAAACAAAGCCGATCATCCCTTTTGTCAAAAAAGCAAATCCCATAAAAGCATACGCCAATAAATAGTATTTTGTTCGCCGGTTAAAATACGCGTGCATAAGGCAAAACATACTCCCGCTTAAAAAAAATGTCATGAGCATGTCAATGACACCAAACCGACCGACCAAAACGTATCCAACCGTCGTTAAAAGCAAAAGAGCGGCATAATGAGCGATCGTTCGATCAAAAATTATTTTGGTAAAAAGAAATGTCATTAAAATCCCGAATATGGCGGCCAAAATCGGAACCAACCGAACGCTTATTTCGTTAATACCAAACATACTGAAACTAAGCGCGGTTAAAAACGGTGCTAAAATTGGTTTATCTAAGTAAGAGGAATAATTGAAGGTCGGAATGACAAAATTCTTATTTTCCCACATTTCACGTGCAATTTCTCCGTAACGTCCTTCGTCAGACGAATAAAGCGGAATTTTCCCGATCCAAAAAGAAAAAAGAAATATCACCCCGATGGCAAATAACGTATAAATACAAATCTGTTTTTTCATATTCTTTTCATGCCCGTTTTTGATTCATTGTTTCATAATTTGTGACAATATATCCCATACATATTCCCAGGATCATTGCCATGACCGTATCCGAAGGCCAATGTTTATTTCCATTAATTCTCGCGAAAGATGTCGCAATTGGGAATAATAGAACTATCCAACGTAAATATTGGTTCTTCATCCCAAAAAACAAATATCCGGCAATCCCTGCAACAACCGCAACATCGCCGGAGGTAAAACTTTGAAACGCTCTTGCGTCTTTTGCCAAACCGCTTAAATTGAAAAATGAAAGATGTCCCAGTTCCGCAATCGGCCGCGCGCGAAGAAATAAAAATTTTAAAATAGAACTGATGGCCGAAGCACATACGCATGAAAACAGGCTTCCAAAAACAACCTGCTGCCATTTTCGTTGCCGGATTACAACTGCAGCTAAATAAACAGTCCCGAGAAAAAACCACGGGTTGACATTCCGCCCAATCATCCCACCAAAATCCGCTATTTTCTGAGGAAAACTTCCCGGTAATCCTTGAAGCGTTTTAAGTAAATACGGATCAAATAGAAAAACTCCGGCAATCGCCACAACAACACAAATCAATGTAATCACATGAATTTTTGGCTTAAACGTTTGCGAAAAAGTCTTCATATTGTCAAAATAACCTTTTCTTATTTCATTGAAGAAAATCACGATGACAAATACAACGACCGAAATTTTGGGCAAGGCGCCAAGCAAACGTTCCACAGCATCCCCTTCCTTATTTTGTGAGATTTCAAATTCTTGTGTGACAGCTTAACCGTTTACCGGCAGCTTGGCAAATGAAAAAGCCTCTTTAGGCGAGACCAAAAAGCAGATTTTATCTTCGGAATATCAACCATCCTTAATACCAGTCCTCAATGCCGGAACAGAAAATTCTGGAAACACCAAACATTCCGCTTATCCAAATAATTATTCGGGTTTTCTTTGAAAAAAATCTGATAATTTTTAAACGGCGTCCAATCCGACGCTTCTGAAACAAATTTCCCAAGATACGGCTTTGCAATATTCAATATATATTCGTGCGGAAGATCATCCGGAACGCGAACTCCTTTGCCCGGATTTTCAATCATCCACATCACGGCGGAAACAACGCCGATCGCCACTTGAATCGTTGTGGCATTCTGATGCGGAACTAATTTCCGTGATTCATCAATCGTTAAAACCGATCCGGTCCACCAGGAATAATAGCGATGCCCCATGATGAGCGCCCCTAAAATATCCGCGCCTTTTTTGATTTCATCATTCATGATTCTAATATTCGGTTGCATTTCATAATTCCGGCATCTCAATTCATGAAGCGATGTAAGCGTTTCATTGCACGGCATATACGCATAATGAACCGTGGGACGATAAACCGCTTTTTTTCCTTTCCACACCGTCAAGTAATCTGAAATAGAAAACGCTTCCGCGTGCCGTATCGCCATTCCTACAATTTCATGATAGGGCACCCAGGACCTGACCCACGTATTCATTCCCATTTGCGAAAGAAAAATTTGATTCTTCGGCCCGTAATCCGGCACCGTTGTGTTGATCGGAAGTTCTTTTTCGTGTGTTCCCCATCCGATTTCTGAAGGCGCTATTGCTTCTTCCCGCAATCCTTCGACGCTCCATGTTCCGACAAATTCATCCACTTCCTTCGGCTTGTTTGTAATTTGCGTATCTCGTTCGCTAATGTGAATCGTTTTCACGCCCAATGCCATTGCAAGGTGCGAAAACTTTTCATCTCGAATTAAATGCTCATAAGTTTTTTTCCGTTTTTTGGAGGAATGGTTGTCATGAATTGCTTTTTTTGCAATATCAATTAATCCTTGTTTCGTAAAGTGAGAAATAAGCCCCGGATTTGCTCCGTGGTCGAGAACAGCCGTTGTCGATCCGCTAATCCATTTCGAAGTTGCTTTTCGAATTTGCATCTGTTTATAGTAAAGCGACTTTTCAATGGGCGCCGCTTTTTCGATGTTGGCATACGGATCCCATTCTTCCACGGATGTGTTTACATATAGAACTTGATTGTCATGACACCATGTTACCATATCGAGACAATTAATATTCCAGGCAAGATCGATAATCAAACCACCCGCAGAAACATGCTTGGAAAGCGTCCTTGCGACATTCACGGGCGTAATTCGTTCCTGCGAAAATTTAATTCCTTTCTGAATCCACGGTTTCAATTCTTGCCGCTTATCAAGAAAATCCAGGATGGTAATATTTTTATAAGGAATTTTTATGTGCTTTAGAAAAATGGGCAGGGCGCATCGCGCGACAGATCCGTAACCCACAAACAAAACTTTGCCTCTAAATTTCATGATCATTTCCTCCCGCTCGGATTGATTTCTAAAATACGTGCCCGGGAACACTCCGCCGGCTCATTTAATTGTCGGCAAGAACATAACGAATCTGTTTAGTTTTTAATTATTCTTTATATTTTTCCTCCGATACAAAATGCTTTGAAAATATCTATCGCCGGAATGCCTGTTCAAAATTACATAAACAAAAATCTTTCAAAAGTTTTTTCGTTTCCGGCGACATCAATGTCCGCCATTCGGTTTCACGTTCAAATAGATAGCTTGTTTTTATATCCTTTTTCATGTTTTTTCCCGGATGGCACATAAGCTCCGTCCGTCCTTCAAGGGCCTCTTTCAATAATTCACTCAACCGCTCTATCGTCCAGTAAGGAGCAGGTACGACTTCCCCGATAAAATTTTCGGTCGTATAAACGCCGCACAAACGGCAAAGATTGCGCATTTTCGAATTAATCGCGCGCACCGGAACACCGAGTTCTTTCCCCATCTCAACTAACATCGCACACAGCGTCTCGTCCTGAGCATGGATATGTTTATGCGTATTAAGTTGGCTTGGATTTCGTCCTGTTAGTTTTTGAAATTGTTTCAGTTGGGCTCTAAATTCTTTTTCAACCTGTTTTTCATCAAATTCGGCAATTAATCGCGGGATATCATTTATAAAATTGCCCGAAGCATCCGCAAGCGATGAAATCGTGGCTGCCTTTGTGCAGGGTTTGCCAAAAGTCAAATTAAAATGCAAGGCAATCGAAACATTCGTTTCAAGAAATGGCCTTAGATCTACTTGAAAAGACGGCGTCACAAACAAACTGACAGCTGTAACGGCCCCTTCGCGTACCAAATCTAAAATCCCCTCATTCACTTCAGCGCAAAGCCCCAAATCATCTGCGTTCACAATCAAGCATTTTTGTTTCATCATTGCTTTCCTAAATTAATAGCTTTTTTGCGTTTGATTTTTTATTAATTATTGTGATTATTTAGCGTTTTAAAGTTATTAACAAATTTCCCTCACCCCTAACCCTCTCCCCGAGGGAGAGGGTTAGGGTCAGTAGTCAGTTCCGAGCCGGAAAATGACACATTGGTTTCATATGATTCTTCTCACAATATCGCTGATGATACTCTTCTGCCGGATAAAATTCTTTTTTCGGCTCAACCGCAGTCACAATTTTATTTTTCCATTCTTCGGCCTTATTCAGCTTTTCTTTTAATTGTTCTGCCGCTTTTTTTTGCTCGGAGTTTTCATAAAAAATCACAGAACGGTATTGTTCTCCAACATCGGGCCCTTGACGGTTCAGGGTTGTCGGATTATGAATTTGCCAAAAAGCTTCCAAAAGCTTTTCATATGATATTTTGCCTGGATCGTACTCGATTTGAACAACTTCGGCGTGTCCTGTCGTGCCGGTGCAAATTTCTTTATAAGTTGGATTCTTTGTGATCCCTCCCATAAAACCAACTGTCGTATTAACAACTCCGGAAACTTCGCGAAACGCGGACTCAACACCCCAAAAACATCCCGCACCGAAAACCGCTGTTTGCGTTTTTGTAGGTCCAAATACAGTTTGAGCAACCTTCGCTTTTTTTCCAAACAAAGATAAATATTCGCCGTAACCTTCTTTTTCAAGATCCTCCTCCGGAATGAATTGAAGCGCCGCGGAATTAATGCAATACCTCATACCTGTTGGCTTCGGGCCGTCGCTAAAAACATGCCCAAGATGCGAATTGCTTTCTTTGGAACGAATTTCAATTCGCATCATTTTTTGACTTATATCTGGTTTTTCAACAATATTCTTGGGAACAATTGGTTTTGTGAAACTTGGCCAACCTGTTCCGGAATCAAATTTATCCACCGAGCTGAACAACGGTTTCCCTGAAACCAGATCAACATAAATTCCCGGTTTTTTGTTGTTCCAATATGCATTTAGAAAAGGTGCTTCTGTCCCATTGTCACGCATAATTTTGTATTGTTCCGGCGTCAAAATCTTTTTTAATTCAGCTTCGTTCAGAGGAAGCCCGCATTGTAATTTGCTTTTCTGCTTATCGTGTGTCATTAGCTTTCCCTCCTTCATTCATACCATTAAAAGAATGTAACCGTTCAGGCCGTCATTGCGGGCATATTACTCATGAAATGTTGCTATTGTTAAAAAAACAGTACCAACTTAGATAATTAATTTTGTTCGTATT
>MHFR01000009.1 GCA_001804285.1 Candidatus Danuiimicrobium aquiferis | reverse complement strand
GAGGGCTTGAAAAATAAGGGTTTCTTCAATCTACTTCACATAATACAATACTCAACATAATACCTATTATGTGGAGCTCCACATAATAGGTAGATTGCGACATGAACGGATAGAGCTTGTATAAAAGTTATAGTTTGATTATTTTAATGGTTATTCGGATTTATTAGCGATTGTAAAATACCAAAAAATTAGGAGAGACTGTATGCCCTACAAATTAGATTTTCAGCAAATACGTGAACTATTAACTCAGCCGGAAGCTGGAATGGGTTACCAGATCGTTGAAAGCACAATGAGGGATTATGATAGCTTAAAAGGAGTAGTATTGAACGCCGATGTTTTTATTCCGTTCGAAAAAATCCAGAAAATTATGGGAAGACAGTATGTTTCGTATTCAGCTATTTTGTTGGAAGCAGAACAGCCTGGCTATATTCGAAAAATAAGAGTGATTTCCAAAGAGATCGAATTGGGGGAGGGCAAGTACTTTATTAAATCTAACATCCTCCCGGCCTTAAAAGCGAACATTACACTGACTTGCAAAAGCGAAAATTTCAAACGTTTTTCAGACTATAAAAATGATCGTCGCATAACAGCATCTGGAGGTTTATTGGCAGGGACTTTTGCAACTACTGAGGAAGACGCACGCAACGTAAAAACAGGAACGGATGCCATAAATAGATATGCTATGCCGAGTGATGAACCGGCTATCTACGTCTTCACCGTTAAACCAACAGAGAAAACAGAGATTCGGAGAGGGACTGTTGAGCCCGCCTATGGTAAACCGGGCGGTGGCGTTGAAGTGATATTCGTCAATGGATCTTCCGAAAAGACCGTAACTGGGCCAGATACGATTCCGGCAAAATAGATGAAACTGAAACTAAACGAAAGATGGATAAATAAATTGCTGAAATTTCCGGAAACCGGTATGGGTTACCAGACGGTTGATGTTGTATTAAAATCTGGAGAAATCATCAAAGATGCGGTTGTTTTAAATGCTGAAGACATCAAACTGCCTGACGAGTATTCATGGCTCAAACTGGAAAATATTTCGGATGTGCGCGTTAAAAAATGAAACGTTAATAATCAGTCAATTTAAACACAGCATTATTAGCATATGAATACCTAAATGTCGCATTTTAAAGCAATGACGTCATTCAGTTCTGAATGCTGGGGGCATGCTTCATATGAGATAAGTTTGATGCATCCCGAATTGTCCAGAAACCTCAACCTATATTACCAGACACCTCACTGCGTTCCAATTTGAAGGAATCGTTCCAGCTGCCACAAGTATTTTTCACCTTATATTCAAATATTTTCAATTTTCTTGCCGCCCCGAGGCCTGTTTTCGCACTATATCTAAGGGAGGACTGTTTGAATTTTAAGGTGTAACGAAAATATTTTTCAGTTTTGAGGTTAATCGAGGCCTGTTTTTGCGGATTAATAGTGGGGGCCGTTTATGGTTTCCGGCTGATCTGTTCTTTAAAAATATAACGGGATGAAAAATAGTTAGTAAGGAAAGGCCGGTTTTGGCACATTAATATTAGAGGGCTTGCGTGGTTTTTAAAGGGAGCGCGTTTTGCCAAGTTCGGCGGTGTCGAACCGGAAATTATTTTAAGGTGGAAATAAATTATTTTTCAATTCTTTGTCGTGGAAGGTGCGGTTTTGGAACAATTACTATGGGGGGACTGATTGAATTATAAGCTGAAGCGGTTAAAAAAGGCGTGATTGGTGAATTATGGGCAGTGGCTAAAAATATTTTCATCTTATTTAGAAATATTTTCAGTTTTCACGTGAGGAAGTGGTCATTTTTGCAGAATATCTATGAGAGGAGTAATTGGATTTTAAACTGAAGAATTACGTTGAGGGCAATTATGAGTCAAATGGGAAGTCTTAGAGATTGAAAATTAGAAATCATTGCGCCGGCATTATAAGCAACATCGAGCCCGATAAAGGGTGTAGCTGTATTGGCGATAAAGCACCTGCCGGCCAATGATTTTATATTGCAGGAGATTCCCGCCTAATGCTTGCGGGAATGACAGAGCTGGCGAAAGGAGAAGCAAAAAAATGCAGCAGGCTCGTAGTCGATGGGATGTACAGATTGCCGGAAACTGTGTCATTTTGCATCCCCGCAGACAGGGGAAAATACCCAGGGAAACGGGTTTCTCCGGTCAAACGATTGCAAGTTGTTTGCCTGCCTCGCACAACGGAGTTTTCTTTTTTCCCGACAACCCTCTCTCTTCCATGTGTTTATTGTGTTGTGTGTGTCGAGATAGGGTTGTCGGGAAATGGTTTGGGTTGTGCGAGGCAGGCAGAAGTGTGAGGTGTTATTTTTTATGATGAGATTGACTGAGAGAGATTGTGAAATGCTTCAATGGTTGGTTCATATGAAATTTATGTTGTTGGAGCAGATTGCTAAGGCGTTTTTTAAAGGTCGTAATCCACATAGGTCACCGTATAGAAGAGTTTTGAGATTGATGAAAGAGGGTTTGATTGCAAAGAAGAAGGTCTATATTGAGCCAAAAGATTTATACGTGCCGACGAAGAAAGCGGTTTCTCTTTTAAGGTCAAAAGGATTCACTTATGTGCTGGATATTCCAAGAAACGACACGATTGCATTTTATGGCCATGACAAGACGTTGACTGATTTAAGGATTTTTTTCAAGCATCGCGGTATTTTGTCTTTTATCCCAGAACGCGTCATACGAGCCATTAAGCAAGGCGGGGCGTGTCCGGACGCGCTGATTGTTACGAGTAACGGGAACTATGCGATTGAATATGAACACACAGAAAAGCGGCTAATGCGTTACAAGGCGATTTTGAAACGGTATTCCGAGAGAGAAAAGTACATGAATGTGATTTATGTCGTCCAGTCACAATCTTTTATCGACAGAGTGATGAAAACGTGTCATCCGTCCAAGAATGTTTATTTTATTACAAAGGAAAGTTTGTTCCGGTTAAAAGGGGATGCGAAGTTTCAGTCGTCGTGCGGGAATAAACATTTATTGATCATGGAAATGAAGGAAACCTGTATGGGAGAGAAGCTCAGCGATTATACGGCGGAATTCCTTGAGGAAATTATAAAACCGCTCCCGGATGACAGCTGGCAAGCGCAGAAACCGTATTTTCGCCCCGGCGGCGGTGGCGGCGGAAGAAAAAAGAAACAATATGAACAGGACGATTACGGCCAGGAGGAAGAAAACACGGAAGGAGATTATTATCCCAAGATTTATCCATCGATTTACCCAAGCGATGGACACGATCCTTGTGATGATTAGCATAATTAATGGACGAACTATGGACGGCAGAGGAAGCGAGCCAATATTTGCGTGTTCATAAGGAAACTATTTACCGCTGGGTGACGCGCAGGCAGATGCCGTTCATCAAACTGCCGCACGGGATCCGGTTTCGAAGGTCAGATATTGACCGCTGGCTCGCCAAGCGCAGCTCCCTCGGCCGGCCGGTGAGGAAAGGGTTATATCTGGAAGCAAATCTCGATCAAGCCGCTTAAAACACAAAATAAATATAGTTGTAAGTTGTTTAAAATAAGCATATTACAGACTATGTATAAGTAATAACATATAAATATGCTTGAAAATATAGGTTATAACGTATATACTTGGGTCATGGTAAACAATAAAACTTTCATTCAGCAAATTAACGATATGTTCAGATCCATGGGCGAGCTGCCGGAATGGGTCCGACAGCGTGTGGCTATTCAAGATCAAATTCGTCTGATCCGGGAAGCTTTGGGTATGACACAAGATCAGTTGGCCAAAAGGATCCGCGCAAAGCAAAGCTCTGTTGCGCAAATGGAAAAAGGATCAGATTTTCAAATTTCTACGCTCGAGAAAATTGCGAAGGCATTAAACTGTGAACTCTTGATTCATTTAGTGCCGAAACAGGGAATCGTTCAGCTGCTAGAAGAAAAAAGCACTGAAAAAGCAACAAAACTTGTTTCGGCGTCAAGTGGGAATACGGCTCTGGAAATGCAATTGCCTGAGAAAAAGTACATTGATCTGCAGGTGACGGAAATGAAGGAAGAGATTCTTAAGAAGCATAGGAAAACTTTATGGGAAAAATAGAGAAACCTAATCTTCCCGGGCAAACGCCTTTGGATGATATTTCAGGTTTGATTCCAAAGAATATTGTGACGCAAGAGCAATTAAATGTCGCGGAGTTTGCAAACATCAACAAGGCGATGTTGAAGTATTTTACAAAAAAGCTGACGCTTAAAACGGCACCTCTCAAATACGAATGGTTGATGAAATTGCACCATGAAATGCTCGGTGAGGTCTGGAGATGGGCAGGGAAGCCCAGAAAAACGGAAAAATCAGTCGGAGTAAAACCATATTTAATCGGCCAGGAAATCCACAGGTTTGAGAAGGATCTCGAAGAATGGGAAAACGGCAAAATGCCCATTGTTGAAATTGCTGCGAGAATTCACCATCGATTGGTTCAAATTCATCCGTTCGAGAACGGCAATGGCAGGTGGGCGAGGATAGTGACCAATATCTATCTCAGGAAAAAGGGTTTTGAACTTATCCTGTGGCCGGAAGAGCAAATGTTTGTCGCTAACGAATTCCGGGAGAAGTACATTAGCGCTTTAAAGGCCGCAGATCTTCACGATTATCAGCCTCTGATTGAGTTGCACCACCAATTCGTAAAAACCAACTAAGTACATTCAAAGTGAAATAGTTTACATTGGAAATGAATTTCTGATCTTTGAATATATCGAACCAATTACAAAATTCAAAAAAAAGTTTGGAGGCCTTACCATGAATACCAAAAAGAATAACAAATCGGCTGTCGAATGGCGACGAATCTGTTCGACCATCACCGAGGACAGTGTGCGGGTAGCCGTTCCCCGGGCATTTCTTTCCATCCTGATACATTTTTTTCATCATGTCTCGGATGCGATGGCCGGAGATGACCGACCTGATCACGGGCTTGCTATGATGCGGCGTGGCAGGGCACATTACCGGATCCCGTTTTATCATCTCTATGGGAAACTGAAACGAGCCGAGAAGAGAATGAGTGAGTCCCGCCATCGCAAAGCGCTTCAGTTTTTTGACCGATACCTCAAACTTTCAGAGGAGCAGGATAAACAATTCCGGGAAAGACTCAAAAAGCTTAATAAACAATAAGACCGTACTGGATACATGAGCGACGGGTTGCGCAAGAGCGGCATCTGGTTTTCCAAATTCGCTATCGACCACTGGCTCGCCAAACGCAGCTTCTTCGGCTGGTCAGTGAAGAAAGATGTCTGTTTAAAAGTAAATCTCGATCAATCGGCTTGAAAATAGGATTGACTTCTTATTTTCTATTTTCGGCCTTGAAAATGGGCTTGAGCAGGGTTATAATCTCGGTAGAAACAAAGTCTCAATAAATAGTGAGAGTTATATTCAGTCGAGAGATCATATGCCCCAACAGTTGGTACAAAACATCTTTAGCGACCGGTCATCTCTGGTGCTCCGGAAGCTTTTGGAAGAACCTGAGAGAAAATGGACCACCTTGGATTTTGTTCCGCTGGGCGTATCCAAGGGGCTTGCCAGTGAAGTTCTGGCCAGATCCGAAGCGCTTGGATATGTGGAACGGATTCGTAAGGGACCTCAAAGTTACACGAGACTGATTCGCGAAGAGAAGCTTCTTAAAGACTGGCGCGTGAGTTACGGCTTTAAAAAAAATCTACAGACGTACTATTACTATCCGAAAGCTGATTTTTTGAAAGTCGCCGTGCGGTATTTGGAAGGGAAGAAGGTTCGATATGCACTGACCTTATTCAGCGCAAGCCGACTCATTGAACCTTATGTCAAGGAAACCCGGGAATTTCTCTATCTTGATCTTGCGCGCAATGATTTTTTTTCTTTCCTTAAAGAAATGGCAATCCAGACCGGCCTTCTCAAGCTTGTAGCTGGCGGAAATATCTGCTTTGCAACGCCATTTTACCGGAGTTCTGTCTTTCATGATTCAAAGAAACTGAAAGGATGGTCTGTGATTTCGAATCTACAGCTTTATTTGGATCTTATGGGATTTACGCCATCCGGTCCGGAAGAAGCCGAGCATTTGATTCCTTACTTCAAAAAGAAAGGTCTCGCAGTTGGCTAATTTGAAAGAGCTGGAAAAAGGATTATTTGATACCCTAACCGTCTTAAAAGAGGTCTTGCCTGAAATGGTCGTGGTGGGCGGATGGTGTCCTTATCTTTACGCTCGCTATCTTTGGAAAAAGCCTATTCCTGATATTCCTTCAACTACCGATATTGACCTTGGAGTGTTGGAAACAGGGAGTAAGAGGTTTGAAAAAACCGTTTACGACCGCCTTAAATCCGCCGGCTATGCCTTGGAAAGAATTTATGCCGACGAAGAAACGCCCGTTGAATTTATTTACGAGAAAAGGGCAATGAAATTGAAAGTTGAATTTATCACTTCGTTTGAAACCTCTGATGACACCTTGAATCGCTTTCTTGGAAGCAAACTTGCTTGTAACCGGATTGATGCTTTTGAGATTCTTTTACAGGAGACTGTTGCCATTTCTCTTGCTGTCGACAATACAGTCTTGACCGTCAAGGTTCCACGACCCGAGATTTTCTTTTATCACAAGATGATTACTTTCGTAATGCGTTCAGCTGATTTTAAACGGGACAAGGACCTTTTTTATGCTTATTTCATTCTCAAATTCCATCCGGATAAAGAAAAACTTCTTCATAGATTGGCTGATCTGAAAATGGATGATTATTTTCACGCTTTTCAACAGAACGTCAAAGAGTACCTGTCCGATTATTCCTCTTCCGGCTATTTGATCCTGCGGCCGTTTCTTCGGGCATGGATGGAGGAGAATGCTATCAACCAGGACATTCGAGACACCTTTTCAGGCCTTTTTGGGATCCTGTAAAAGTGTTCCGTATTTTGTTCCGTGTTTTCCGGTTTTTGGCGTTGGTTGAAGTTGGTCAGAGTTGTCTGAAATAATTTCGTAAATATTTGTCAAATGAATAGGTTGTGATACAATTTGTTGTCACAAAAAAGTTTACGAAAAACGTGCTCTATCGATGCTTTGGGAGCAGGGGGTCGCGTGTTCAAATCACGCCGCCCCGAGACTACCTTTGAAAGTTAATATTATTTTTCAATGAAGGTCTCGGGACAGTACTGATTTCCGATAATAACTTAAGCGGTATTCAATGAGAATCAGTGCCGCCCCGAGGCTACCTTTGAAAGTTAATATTATTTTTCAATGAAGGTCTCGGGACAGTACTGATTTCCGATAATAACTTAAGCGGTAATCAATGAGAATCAGTGCCGCCCCGAGCCAGTATTATTTTTATTATTTCCATAGCCATTATTATTCCTTACAGGTAAAATTACTGCTAATGTTTATCGAAAATAAAAGAGTAGTGTGCAGTTTAAAAGAATCGGGTGGAGTAAATGGAGTGTAGAAAAGTGAGCGCCGAGCAAGATGATAACAATGGGGAAGTATTTAATGGTTCGGAATGGACTTGACCGATGAAAGCTAAAACCATATCAGAATCCGAAACAATTCTTTCCGAAGTGATGATGCCAATCCACGCAAATCATTTTGGTAACGTTCACGGCGGGACCATCTTACGATTGGTTGATGAGGCGGCATTTGTGGCCGCTACAAAACATGCGAGGAAAAATGTGGTGATGGCTTCGATGGACCACATTGTTTTCAGACATCCCGTCAATATCGGTGACATCCTTACTTTGAAAGCTCGCTTATGTTATGTGGGGTCGAGTTCAATGGAAGTGGAAGTGGACATTGAAACGGAAAGGCTCAAAGAAGGCAAAATTCTTGATGTCGGATCTGCTTACCTCACTATGGTTGCTTTGGATGAGAGAGGCAGAGCCGTTAAAGTTCCAAGGCTCGTTTTGAAGTCGGCGAAGGAAAAGTTGAAAAGCAAGGAAGCGTTGGCGAGAAGAAAAAGAAGATTATTAAAATTAATATAGTTAAAATTAATATAGCTTCTCTGCAAAAAAATAAAGTGTAAAATACGATTAAATAAACCGGGCACGGATTGCGCAGTGTAATAAAAAAGCAGAAACGGCGCGAGGACAAGTTAATGGGACGCATCGCGATAGTTGAAGGAATCAGAACACCATTTATCAAGGCATGGACACTTTTTGAAGATGTCCCATCCCAGCGTTTAGGTGCGCTTGCCGTCCGAGAACTTCTGGAAAGAACCCACATCCATCCGGACATGATCGATGAAGTCATCATTGGGACTGTCGCTCAACCGGTTGAAGCCGTAAATATTGCAAGAGTAATCAGCCTCTACGCAGGTATTCCAAAAGAGAAAAAGGCTTATACCATCAGCAGAAACTGTGCTTCCGGATTCGAAGCGGTGACTAGCGCTTACGAGAAGATTAAATGCGGGTTTGATGAAATCGTGATTGCCGGCGGCACAGAGTCGATGAGCAACATTCCTTTTGTGTTTGGTAAAGAGATCACCAAGCTGCTGATGCAACTCAATAAAGCAAAAAACTTGATTGAAAAGCTTGCGGTCATTGTTCGAATGAGATTTTCGCACTTTAAGCCGGTTGTCGGCCTCGCGCTCGGACTGACCGATTCGGTGTGCGGCCTGAATATGGGGCAGACTGCGGAAATATTGGCCAAGGAGTTTGATATCACCAGACGGGAACAGGACGAATTCGCTTTGATGAGCCATCAGCGAGCGATCGAAAGCCGCGCGAAACAGCGGGAGGAAATTGTTCCGGTTATTGTGCCTCCCGATTTCGATGTCGTGGCGGAGGAGGACAACGGCCCCCGTGAAAATCAAACCATGAAGGCGTTGCGTGCGCTAAGACCTTATTTTGACAGGCACAACGGTACGGTGACGGTGGGGAATTCCTGCCAGGTGACGGATGGAGCGTGTGCGCTTCTTGTGATGGATGAAGTAAAAGCCAAGCAATTAGGCTATGAGCCCTTGGGGTATGTCCGAGCATATGATTATGCAGGGCTGGATCCGAGCAAAATGGGGCTTGGGCCCGCTTTTGCAATACCCAAGGCGCTTGCGAGAGCAAAATTAAAATTGGCGGATATCGATTTGTTCGAGATTAACGAGGCGTTTGCTGCGCAGGTCATTGCGTGCGTAAAAGCGCTTGCTTCGAAGAAATTTGCGGAGAAAAACTTATCATTACCCCATGCGGTAGGCGAAATAGATGTGAAGAAACTGAATGTGAACGGCGGCGCCATCGCATTAGGGCATCCCGTGGGGACGAGCGGCGCAAGATTAATTCTGACCCTTCTTAAAGAAATGAGAAGACGAAATGCCCAATTCGGCATGGCTTCCCTGTGCATCGGCGGCGGACAGGGTGGAGCAGTGGTCCTGGAGAGATAGATGAGCACATTGAATTTAAAAATACAAGACGAAATCGCGTTTATCGAATTTGACCAGCCGGATTCCAAGGTGAACGTGCTGAATACGAGCGCCATGCAAGAGCTCGACAGTATTCTCGGCCAACTTGCTGGCGGTGCACACCCCGATGTTAAGGCGCTTTTGATCACGAGTAAAAAGGACGGGATTTTCATTGCGGGTGCGGATATCAAAGAAATTGAAGTCATCAATACGGTTGCAGAGGCGAAGGAGAAAGCGGAGAAAGGCAAAGAGATTCTGTTTAAACTCGCCGAATTAAAATTAGTTACCATGGCCGTCATTAACGGTGCTTGTTTGGGCGGTGGACTGGAGCTCGCGCTTGCTTGCAACTACAGAGTGGCGGGCCTCAGCAACAAGATTAAAATTGGACTTCCCGAGGTGAAGTTGGGCATTATACCCGGGTTTGGGGGAACACAGCGGCTTCCGCGCGTCATCGGACTAACGAAAGCGGTTTCGATGATTCTCGGCGGGGAAGTGGTCTCGGGGAGTAATGCGTTACGGTTAGGATTGGTGGATCGGTTGTTTTCGGACGCAAGGATTGTCGAAGAAGCGGTTGATTTTGTCCGTGAGATTTTGGAAGGCAGGGGACGGCCGAAGAAAAAACAAAAAAGAGAAATTATTTCTCTATTTCTTGAAGAGACGCATTTAGGCCGGAACATCCTTTTTGACCAAGCAAAGAAAAATGTGCTAAAAAAGACAAAAGGTTTTTATCCCGCGCCGCTTAAGGCGATCGATGTATTATGGCGCACTTACGGGATGGATATCAGGAAAGGGTCGGTGATAGAAAGCGAAGTTTTCGGTGAGCTTGCGATCACAGACATATCTAAGAATTTAATCAAAGTATTTTACCTCAATGAAGAGTTTAAAAAAATTCCGTGGGTAGGGCCCGATTGCAAACCGGCCGAAATCAAGAAATGCGGCATTGTGGGTGCCGGAGTCATGGGCGGCGGGATTGCTCAGCTGCTCAGTTTTTATGATATTCCGACACGGGTGAAAGATATTAATTTTGAATCGTTGAAAACTGCGCTCAAAACCGCGAAGAGCCTTTTTGATTACTCGCTGAAGAAGAGAAAACTGAAGCAAGCACAAGTTGATTTCAAATTAGGGCTGATATCTCCTACGGTGACATATCAAGGCTTTGAGAATGCAGATTTCGTTATTGAAGCAGTCGTCGAAGATATCAACATAAAACAAAAGGTATTCAAAGAGATCAGCCAGATAACCCGGTCCGACACTGTGCTTGCTTCCAACACGTCTTCTCTCCCGATTATCAAGATGGCAGAGGTCGCCACTTCGCCGGAGCGTATGGTCGGACTGCATTTCTTTAATCCCGTGCATCGCATGCCGCTCGTTGAAGTGATTCGGTCGAGCAAGTCCAGCGACAAGAGCATTGCAACGGCTATTGCATTTGCTCGGAAGATCGGAAAAGTTGTGATTGTGGTGAAAGATGTGCCTGGATTTTTGATCAACAGAATCCTCCTTTCTTATATGAATGAAGCCGGATTCCTCATAGAGGAGGGATTGAGGATGGAAAAAATCGATGAGGTGGCACTCAAGTTTGGGATGCCAATGGGGCCGATCGAACTCATTGATGAAGTAGGCGTTGATGTAGGGTATAAGGTGGCGAAGATCCTGGAGGAGGCTTACGGGTCGCGAATGCGCGTTGCCGCTATTCTTAAAAAGGCCAAAGAAAAAGGATTGCTGGGGAAAAAGTCAAAGCGCGGCTTCTATATTCATAAAGGCAAAGAAAAGATTCCGAATGCCGAAATTGGTCATCTTCTTGAGGCTTCCGGGCAATGCAATGTTTCCGATGAGACGGCTCTGAAGAGGATGGTATATATTATGGTCAATGAAGCAACGCGGTGTTTGGAAGAAGGAGTTGTGGATAGACCGGAGACCATTGATATAGGAATGATCATGGGAACCGGGTTCCCTCCGTTTCGTGCCGGACTATTAAGATATGCCGATTCGGTGGGAGTCGATCATATTGTGAGGGACCTTCGGAATTTAGAAAAATTGCCGAACGGAGAACGGTTCAAGCCGTGCGATCGCCTCATTTTGATGACTGAGAAGAAAGCGAAGTTCTATTAATATATAGCGAACTTTTTGCATTGAATGAATTATAGAAGAGGTTTCATAAGTCCTCATAAGTGTCATTCCCGCATGTTTTTAGCGGGAATCTATAGTTAATGGATCCCCGCTTTTCCGCCCAGTAGAATGGCGGATCCGCCGCACTGGTTGGCGGACGCAGGGATGACAGCCCTTATGAAACCACTTCTACGTAATTATTGATCACAGGGGGTAAGGAGTATGAGCATTTTCGATAAACGAATGGGAAAAGAAAAGATAGAATCTCTTAAATTGGCAGAAGCTTCCCGTGAGGAAGAATGGCACTATCCGAGTTTCGCCTCGAGATTGTTTCAGGGGGCGCTCGAGTGGAATTTGATTCATCCTTTTCCGGAACAATCCAAAGAGGACCGTGAAGAGGGGGATAAGTTCTTGAAAAAACTGGAAGAATTTCTCAAGGCGAATCTTAATCCTGATGAGGTAGATGAAACGAGAGAAATTCCGAAGCGCGTGATTGATGGGCTTCGGGATATGGGGGCTTTTGCCATCAAGATTCCCAAAGAATATGATGGACTAGGGTTTAGTCAGGTAAATTATAGTAGGGCTATCCACATGATAGGCAGTTACTGCGGCTCTACCACAGCGCTCATATCGGCTCACCAAAGTATCGGTGTTCCTCAACCGCTTATTCTTTTCGGGACAGAGGAGCAAAAGAAAAAATTTCTTCCCCGGTTTCGCAAGGGCGCTATTTCGGCTTTCGCATTGACCGAATCCTTTGCGGGTTCGGATCCAAGGCTGATGAAGACTACCGCCACACCGACAGAAGATGGCAAATTTTATTTACTCAACGGAGAGAAACTCTGGTGCACCAACGGGAATATTGCAGATGTTCTGGTCGTCATGGCGCTCACGCCACCGAAGATTGTCGGTGGAGAGGAAAGGCCGCAGGTCACGGCATTTATTGTTGAATCAAACAGCCCAGGATTCGAAGTGACATATCGTTGCAAATTTATGGGCCTGAATGCGATTCAAAATGGTTTGATCAGTTTCAAGAACGTGAAGGTGCCAAAAGAAAATATCATTTTAGGGGAAGGACAAGGACTCAAGTTAGCGTTGATGACGCTTAATACAGGCAGATTGACTCTTCCCGCGACCGTCACCGGCGCAAGCAAATGGTGTCTATCGGTTGCCCGGCGATGGGGAAATGAAAGGAAACAATGGGGATGCTCAATCGGTGAACATGAAGCTATCGCTTCAAAAATTTCTTCCATGGCGGCTTCTGTTTTTGCAATGGACGCGGTGACATGGCTTGTTTCGCATATGGCAGATAATAAGAAATATGATATCAGACTGGAGGCTGCGATCGCGAAACTTTTCTGCACGGAGACGTGTTGGAACATTGTTGACGACACGATGCAGATCCGAGGAGGCCGCGGCTATGAAACAGGCCCCTCTCTTAAGGGGCGAGGAGAGCCCGCATTTCCGGTGGAAAGAGCTTTACGGGATAGCCGGGTCAATACAATCCTGGAAGGCTCGAGTGAAATTATGCACCTTTTTATCGCGAGGGAAGCGCTTGATTTTCATTTGAGCAAGATCAAACCGATCTTGGATCCGAAAGTGCCCATTGGGGCAAAGGTGTCAGCGGCATTTTCGATGGGCATCAGCTATTTCATCTGGTACCTTAAATTGTGGATTCCTTCATTCGGTGGCTGCAATCTACCCTCCCCGCTTGATGAGCATATGAAATTTATACGGCGTACGGTAAAGCGGTTGGCAAAGAGCATATTCTATAAAATGATGATTCATCAGCAGAGGCTTGCCAACAAACAGAATATCCTTAACCGGTTCGTCGATATCGGTGGGGAACTTTTCGCCATGGCATCGGTTGTGTCGTACACCGAAAGTCTTATCAGAAAGGGCGGGGACAGGAAAAATTTGCTGGAGCTATCCGATCTTTTCTGTCGGCAAGCGAGAAACCGGATTGCCGGAAAATTCAATGAAGTTTCTCATAACAATGATAAAATCTCCAACGCTATCGCGAAAAGAATCCTCCGCGGAAGTTATGAATGGCTTGAGAACGATATCATCAAACTCTAATATTCAATACGGGATCATTTCAGTTTAAAAAACAGAGGGGATAATATGGAAAAAAAATATACACTTCAGGATGTTAAAATGCCTGAGCTTTATGAAAATCTCTTTCAATATGACCGCATTCCGAAAATGGTGTTTGATGATGAAGCGGTAAAGCCTAACATCCCCAAAGATTTTTGGATTACCTGTACGACTTTTCGTGACGGTCAACAAGCGCGCCCCCCATACACCGTTCAACAAATTGTCGATCTTTATAAATTCAACCACCGGTTAGGCGGGGAAAAAGGAGTGATCCGTCAATGTGAATTCTTCCTTTATAGCGACAAAGACAAAAAAGCGGTGGAGGAATGCCGGAAACTGGGATATCGCTATCCTGAGATTACAGGCTGGATCAGGGCCAAAAAAGAAGATTTCAAGCTGGTCAAACAAATGGGGCTTAAAGAGACGGGAATCTTAACCTCTGCTTCGGATTATCATATTTTTCTGAAACTGGGCAAAAACCGAAAAGAAACCATGGAGTCCTATTTGGATGTTGTCAGGGCGGCTTTGGAAGAAGGCGTTATTCCGCGTTGCCATCTGGAAGATCTTACCCGTGCTGACATCTATGGATTTGTTTTGCCTTTTGTTCAAGAGTTGATGAAGTTGTCTCAAGAAAGTAAGATTCCGATTAAGGTGCGGGCTTGTGATACGTTAGGGTTGGGACTTCCATTTGCTAATGCGGCGCTTCCAAGGGGTGTTCCTAAGTTAATTCGAACCTTAATTGATGAAGGGGGCGTACCTTCCGAACGTTTAGAATGGCACGGGCACAATGATTTTCATAAAGGGCTAATCAACGCGATGACCGCATGGCTCTATGGATGTTCTGCGTTAAATGGGACGTTAATGGGATTCGGTGAACGTACCGGGAACACGCCGATCGAAGCTGCGATTATCGACTATATTGCTTTAAAAGGGAATTCAAACGGTGTTGATACGAGGGTGATTACGGAAATTGGGGATTACTTTAAAAAAGTGATTGGTGCGCAAATTCCAACCAATTATCCGTTTGTTGGCGACGAATTTAACGCGACCTCTGCGGGCATTCATGCGGACGGCGCGTTGAAGAATGAGAGAATTTATAATATTTTTGACACGCGGGTACTCTTGAACCGTCCCATGGGCATCAGCATTACCGATAAATCGGGCGTGGCCGGGATTGCCTATTGGGTCAATAATTTTTTTGGGCTAAAAAACGATGCTGTGATTGACAAACAAGATCCCGGGGTTCAGAAAATTAATGAATGGGTGGCGCAGGAATATGTGAACCAGAGGATTACCAGCATATCCAGCCAGGAAATGATCGATATGACCAAAAAATATTTACCCAATTTATTTACATCCGAATTGGAAATGCTCAAAGCCAAAGCAAGAGAGTTGGCCCATGATTTGATTCTAGAGATTGTCGGCAAGCATGACATTATTTCAATGGATCATCGAGTACAGGAGCCGCTTTTACAACAGTTTGCAGAGGAAAATCCATTTGTTAAATTGATTTACATTGTGGATACGACAGGAAAAAAAATCACAAAAAATATTACGCAACATGCCGATTGTGCTCTTTATGGCGAAAAACTGAACGAGTACGGAGATTTTTCGGATAGAGCGTGGTTTCAAGAAGTGATGAAACAGAAAGCAGTTTGTTTTAGCGACATTTACACGTCTAAGATTACCGGTCTTTTGTGCATGACTGTTTCTGCACCGGTTTTGAACAGCCAGAAAAATATTTTAGGCGTTTTGGGTATCGATATTAAGTTTGAAGATTTGATTAAACTTTAGTTCAACCAAAAGAGGAAAATGGAACCATCAAGCCAAGATGAGTCACAGGGTTCCAAGCGGCCGAAACCACGCGGTCGTGTCACCATCCGTTATGAATGGTGTAAAAAATGCCGTATCTGCATCGTATTTTGCCCCACGGGGGTGTTTACGAGCGATGAATTCGGCGCGCCTATCATTTCCCACCCGGAAAAATGTATTAACTGTGGTCTGTGTGTTCTCCGTTGTCCGGATTTTGCAATAAAACTTGAAGCGTTAGATGAAGGAAAAGGAAGTGAAACAAGGAAACAACAAGGCGAAAAGGATTCGGGCGTGGATCAACCTAAGGAGATAAACTAGTGCCTCGAACGATACGGCCTGCTCAATCGGGTATGCTGTTTATGCAAGGAAACGAAGCGTGCGCTCAAGCCGCGCTTGATGCGGGCATGCGTTTTTTTGCCGGCTATCCGATTACGCCGTCCACGGAAATTGCGGAGATGTTGTCCGAACGCCTTCCCAGACTGGGTGGAAAGTTTATTCAAATGGAGGACGAGATTGCCAGCATGGGAGCGATTCTCGGAGCAGCCCTCGCCGGAAAAAAATCAATGACAGCGACTTCCGGGCCGGGTTTTTCATTGAAGCAGGAACTGATCGGGCTCGGCTGTTTGTGCGAAATTCCCTGTGTGATTGTGAATGTTCAACGAAGCGGGCCGAGCACGGGACTTCCCACAGCGCCGGCACAGGGAGATATCATGCAAGCACGGTGGGGGACGCATGGCGATCATCCCATCGTTGTTTTGTCGCCGTCCTCCGTGAGTGAAATGTACGAACTGACCGTGACAGCCTTTAATATTGCCGAATCCCTGCGTAATCCCGTGATCCTTCTGGCCGATGAAGTCGTAGCGCACATGCGCGAGAAAATTCAAATTCCAGAGTCCATCAAAGTAAAAGACAGGCTTAAACCAGATATTGCGCCGGAAAAATACCGGCCCTACGCGGTCGAAAAAGGAGAGTTCGTTCCTCGGCTGGCGGATTTCGGCGACGGTTACCGTTTCAATGTGACAAGTCTGATGCACGACGAAACCGGTTTTCCGACGAACCGGTCTGATGTAACAGGGGCTCTTTTAAAACGGTTGATGAGGAAAGTCGAGAGCCGACGGAAAGAATTTACATTTGTCGATTCAAAAGATGTTGAAGGGTCGCATCTCGTTCTTTTTGGTTGCGGGTCAACAGTCCGTTCAATCAAGCAAGCCGCGCGGGAAGCGCAAGCCAAGGGGTTAAGGGTGGGTTGGATGAAGACGTCGACAATCTGGCCGTTTCCCGACGAGATTTTTCAAAACCTTCCGAAAAGTGTAAAAACCATTCTTGTCTGTGAAATGAATTTGGGACAGCTTGTCCATGAGGTGAGGCGCGCAACTCCCGATAAAATTCGTGTCGATTCCGTCGCGATTGCGGATGGCCATTTCATAACGCCGTCAGACATTATGGCCAGGATAGAAGTGGTTTATTCATGAGAGGGTTGTAAAATGGCATTAGCGAATATTGAGAAATACTTGAGGTTGGATAAATTTCCTCACATATGGTGTCCGGGGTGCGGGAACGGGATTGTCCTACAAAGTGTTTTGCGTGGTTTGGATAAACTTCAGGTCGATCAAAATAAAGTTGTTGTTGTATCCGGGATCGGGTGTTCATCCCGTTCGGCGGGATACGTGGATTTCAACACATTGCATACGGCCCACGGCCGGCCCATTCCTTTTGCGACGGGGGTTAAGCTGGCGCGGCCGGATTTAACCGTCCTTGTGATTACCGGGGACGGAGACTTGGCTGCGATCGGAGGAAATCATTTTATCCATGCTGCGAGGCGAAATCTGGATTTGACTGTTGTTGTGATCAACAACAGTACCTATGGAATGACGAGCGGTCAGTATTCGCCCCTTACGCCAACCGGGGCATTTGCGGCGACTGCACCATACGGCAACATTGAGCCTCCGTTTGATCTTTGCCGGATGGCGGAAGCGGCCGGAGCGACTTATGTTGCCCGAACGACTTCTTTTCATGTCCTTCAACTTCCTGATTTTGTTGTCAATGCCGTTCGCAATAAGGGTTTTTCACTCATTGAAGTGATTACCGGGTGTCCAGTATACTATGGACGGATGAATAAATTGTCCGATCCTGTGGATATGCTGAAGTGGCAACGGCAAAACGCGATTAATCCCAAGCAGGCAAGCATGATGAGCCCGGAAGAATTGAAAGGCAAATTTGTCATTGGAGAGCTTCACCGGCACGAAGCTCCCGAATATACGGAAGAATATGATAAACTTATTCAAAAAGTTTTTCAGGAAAAAAGCTGATTCACCGAGCGACCGCTACGAAATTTGTATTTCGGGCAGCGGCGGACAAGGGATCATTTTGGCTGGAATTATTTTGGCAAAAGCAGCTCTCAAAGATGGAAAGAACGCTGTCCAGACGCAGTCTTACGGGCCAGAATCGCGGGGGGGAGCGAGCCGCTGCGAAGTTGTTGTCAGTGAGGGAGAAATAGATTATCCTAAGTTGATGGGAGTGGATTTGCTGTTGGCGTTAACCCAAGAAGCACTTACCAAGCAGATTCCCAATCTTAAGGCGGGCGCGATAACCATTTATGATTCGGTTTATATTAAAGAACCGCCCAAGAACCTTGAGAATTGTTTCGCAATTCCTTTTACGCAACTCGCGATGTCAGAGTTTCAGAATCGTCTCGTTGCGAATATGATCGCGCTGGGTGCTTTGGTAGGAATCAGTTGTGTTGTCAGTCGAGATGCGGTGCAAAGCGCTTTAATTTCTCATGTGCGCGAAAGTTTTCGTGATTTAAATATAAAAGCACTTTTGCGGGGGTTTGAGGAGGCTGATCGGCATCTTGCCGAGAAGGGTAACAAATGAAAATCCATGAATATCAGGCGAAGGAAATTTTAGCACGCTACGGCCTGCCGGTTGTTGCGGGGAAGGTCGCCGATTCTCCGGAAACCGTTTATCAAATTGCCAAAGCAATGGGGAAGCCTGTTGTCGTTAAAGCGCAGGTCCATGTCGGAGGAAGGGGCAAGGCTGGAGGGATTCAACTTGCCAATACGCCCGATGAAGCTCGCACGGCCGCTCTACGTCTTTTGGGGCAGCCGCTGAAAGGGCTTATTGTGGAGAAAGTGTTAGTTGAAGAACAGATCAGGGTTGAACGCGAACTGTACTTGGGCATTACCGTTGATCGACAACACAAGCAGAATGTTTTGCTTTTAAGTGCAGAAGGCGGTGTTGAAATCGAAGAACTGGCAGTCACCAAGCCGGAAGCGATCGGGAAACTTTATATTGATCCGATCAAATTTTTGTCTGAAGCCGAAGTAGATGCTTTACTCAAACAGCGGGACATCCCGGATATCGAGCACTTGAAGAAAATAATTTTCCAACTTGAAAAAGTTTACCGGGATTTAGATGCCGAACTGGCCGAAATCAATCCTCTGGCGTGGACCGCATCACATACTTATAATGTATTAGACGCAAAAATAAATATTGACGACAACGCTCTTTTCAGACAGCCCGGCATGGCCGTTTACAGAGAAGAAAGTGAAACGGACGCAATTGAACGGGAGGCTCATCGGCGCAAGGTTGCTTATGTGAGATTGGATGGCGAGGTGGGAATCATTGGTAATGGTGCGGGACTTGTGATGGGTACGATGGATGAAGTCAGCCATGCAGGCGGCCGTCCGGCAAATTTTTTGGATATCGGAGGGGGTGCCAAAGCTGACGCAGTTAAGAATGCATTGGAAATTATTCTGATGGATTCACAAGTAAAAGGGGTTTTTCTGAATATATTTGGTGGGATTACGCGTTGCGATGAAGTGGCCAAGGGGATTATTGCCGCATCCCAAGCCATTCATATTCAAGTTCCTATCGTCATTCGGTTGACAGGTACGCGGGCCGAGGAAGGCCGGACGCTTTTGTCAGGAACGCGCTTGATTCCGGTTCAATCCATGCAACAAGGGGCACAGAAAATTGTGGAACTGACCGGAGGGAGAAAATAGATGGGAATTTTAGCGGATCGCGATACGAAAGTCATTGTTCAGGGGATGACGGGACGTGAGGGCAGTTTCCATACGGAGCAAATGTTGGTTTACGGGACGAAAGTCGTGGGCGGGGTGACGCCCGGCAAGAAGGGCGAATCTGTTTGCGGTGTTCCTGTTTTTAATACAGTGAAGGAAGCCGTTTCCGAGACCCAGGCAACGGCGAGTGTTATTTTCGTACCGGCCCGCTTTGCGAAAGAGGCCATTTGCGAAGCTGTGGAAGGCGGTATCAAGCTGATTCTGTGTATTACCGAAGGAGTTCCCGTCCAGGATATGATTTATGTTATACACGTTGTGAAAAGTAAAGGAGTACGGTTGATCGGGCCAAATTGCCCCGGCATAGCGACAGCGGGTGAAACGAAATTGGGAATTATACCCGGGAGCATATTCTTGCGGGGCAATGTGGGATTGGCATCCCGCAGCGGGACGTTGACATATGAGATTGTAAACGGATTGACTCAGGCCGGCCTCGGCCAGTCTACGTGTGCGGGGTTGGGAGGAGATCCCATTATAGGGACGCAATTTATTGATATTCTGCCTCTTTTTGAAAGAGATCCTCAAACCGAGGTGATCATTTTAATCGGTGAAATCGGAGGGACGGCCGAAGAAGAAGCCGCATTCTATATCAAAAAAATGTCCAAACCGATTATCGGTTTTATTTCGGGCCGGACGGCGCCGCGTGGCAAACGGATGGGACATGCGGGGGCGATCATTTCAGGCGGGCAGGGAACGGCCGAATCTAAAGTAAAGGCTTGGCAAGAATCGGGAGTTTTTGTGGCTGAAACGACGAACGAGATTCCATTGTTAGTTAAAGAGGCTTTGAAAAAAGCCAACCATAGCAAAGAGGTGCGAAAATGAGTAACGAACCAAGTGAGCTTAAAGAAATTAAAATTGTCGATACGACATTAAGAGACGGGGAGCAAACGGCTGGAATTGTATTTACCAATGAAGAAAAGATTGAGATTGCCCGCATGTTGGCCCAAGCGGGCGTTTATCAGATCGAAGCCGGTGTCCCCGCGATGGGTGGCGATGAAAAGGAAACCATTAAGGCCATCGTCAAAGCCGATCTCAAGGCCAGCATCTTGGGGTGGTGCCGCGCTGTTGTCAGTGATGTCAATGACGCGATTGACTGCGGTTTGGATGCGGTCTGCGTTTCTGTTTCTGTTTCCGATATTCACATCCAAAAAAAATTGGGCAGGGATCGCGCATGGGTATTGGATACGACGGCCAGAGTCGTTAATTATGGGAAAAGCAACGGCCTTTATGTCTCGGCAAATGCAGAAGACGCCTCCCGTGCGGATATGGATTTTTTCCTCGAATTTATTCGGACGGTGAGAGAAGCAGGGGCAGACCGGCTCCGTTTCTGTGATACCGTTGGTTTGCTTGGCCCCTTTCAAACATATGAAAAAATAAAAACAATTGTCAATGTGATCGATATTCCCGTTGAGATTCATACGCATAACGATTTCGGCATGGCAACTGCTAATGCTCTCGCAGGGATTAGAGGCGGTGCAACATTTGTCAGTACAACGGTGAACGGGCTCGGTGAGCGAGCAGGTAATGCGGCGCTGGAAGAGGTTGTGATGGCCCTTAAGTATGTGGAGAATCGGCCGCTTAGTTTTGATATCTCGAAACTTCGTGCGCTTTCAGAATATGTCGCAAAAGCCTCGGGGCGTGAGGTGTGGGTGAGTAAGCCGATTGTGGGTAAGAATATTTTCTTTCACGAGGCAGGGGTGCAGGCAGCCGGGGTCATCCGGGACCCGAAAACGTATGAAGTGTTTTCACCGGATGAAATTGGCGGAGCGCGGCAGATTCTGATCGGGAAACATTCCGGGACTAACACCATTCAGTGGAAATTCCACGAATATGGGATTGTTTTATCGGAAGATGATGCCAGGAAGATTTTGGAGAAGGTCAGGGAGCAAGCTATTAAGGTCAAGAGGCCTCTTTTCGACAAAGAGCTAATGTATATTTATTATCAAGAAGTTGGCCAGCCAGAGAAATAGTCAACAAAAAGATTCGACGGTAAAAGGAGTGGTAAAGTTCTAGATTTCGATTACTCATTATCATAATTGAAAGGGGAAGCCATGTTTGTTTGGATTTTTCATCGCGTGAGCGGATTAATTTTGATCGTTTTAATGGGGTTTAAAATTTATACCGGGTACGGCATTTTAGGCAGATACGGAGAGAAGTCGATTGAAGCCATGCGGGTTTTGCATCGCCATATGTCGTTGGATATTTTAATCGTCGGCCTTTTTATTTATCACGCCATGTATGGATTGCGCACGTGTCTCATTGATTTGGGCCTGAGAGGTGAAAAAACACTCTTTTGGGTGCTGACGGTTCTGGGCACCGCAATTTTCTTCGTCATCTCGTGGCTTTTGATTTTGCCCAGGTATGGTTCATGAGAAATGAAGTTTTGTCGTATGATGTGATTGTTATCGGAGGGGGATTGGCTGGCTTGATGACGTCTTTGGGCGTGACAGGCAGCCAGAAGCTCGCGCTTTTTTCAAAAGTGCATCCGCTGCGTTCACATTCGCTTGCCGCGCAGGGAGGCCTGAACGCTGCATTGGGGAATGTTCCGGGCAGTGCCGATGACAGCTGGGAAAAGCACACTTTTGACACCATTAAAGGAAGCGACTACTTAGCGGATCAGGATGCCGTTGAGATTATGTGCCGGATGGGCCCTGAAGTGGTCTACGAGCTGGAACATTGGGGCGTTCCGTTCAGTCGCACGCCGGAATGCAAAATTGCCCAGCGCCCGTTCGGCGGAGCGGATTATCCTCGCACATGTTATGCCACAGATAGAACGGGCCATGTTTTGCTCCATACCTTATATGAACAGAGCTGCAGAAAAAATGTCGAAGTCTTTTCAGAATGGCTAGTGACATCGCTTGTCATCGAAGATAATCAAGTACAGGGCATTATTGCCCTTCATTATGAATCGGGAGAGGTTCGGGCTTTTTCTGCCCGTGTGGTTGTGTTTGCAACCGGCGGATACGGTCGTGTATACGGAAATAGTACCAACGCCCTTATTAATACCGGAAGCGGCATTGCCGTTGCTTATCGTGCCGGGGTTCCGATCAAAGATCTGGAATTTGTCCAGTTTCACCCCACCACGCTTTATGGTACCAACATTTTAATTACCGAGGGAGCAAGAGGGGAGGGTGGGATTCTTGTTAATAACAAGGGCGAGCGATTCATGAAACGATATGCCGAAAAGCTTATGGAGCTTGCACCCCGCGATATTGTTTCCCGTTCGATGACGACAGAAATTTTGGAAGGATTTGGGTTTGAAAACGCGTATTTGCATCTTGATTTAAGACATTTGGGAAGGGAAAAAATAATGGAACGGCTTCCCGGCATCTGTGATATTGCTATTGATTTTGCCGGCGTTGATCCCGTTAAAGAGCCGATTCCGGTGCAGCCCGGGCAGCATTATTCAATGGGCGGAATCGATACAAATGAAAAAGGTGAAACGAAAATTCGCGGTTTGTATGCGGCCGGTGAGTGTGCTTGTGTTTCCGTGCACGGGGCCAACCGGCTGGGCGGGAATTCTCTTTTGGAAACGGTCGTTTTTGGAAAAATCGTTTCGACACATCTTCGAGAATTTTTAAAATCTCAAGGCGATACCCGAGACGCGTCTTTTCTTGATAAGGCCCTTGAAAAAGAGAAACAAAGAATTGAAGAACTTCTTAAGCGAAAAGGGGAACGGCGGTATACGGAAATTCGCGATGAATTGCGCCGCGTGATGTTTGCGGATGTCGGAATATTTAGAAAGGAAGAAGAGTTACGCAGGGCTTGCGAAGTAGTTCAGCGGCTGAAACGGGATTACCGTGATGTGTCGGTTCGCCATAAATCCCGGTACTTTAATTTCGAGTTGATCAATGTCCTTGAGTTAGAGGGAATGCTTGACCTGGCCGATATTATTTCTAGAGGGGCATTGGCCCGCAGAGAGAGCCGGGGATCTCATTTCCGGACGGATTATCCCAAACGTGATGACCCAAACTGGTTGAGACACACGTTAGCTACGTTTACGCCCAATGGGCCGGAATTCGATTACAAAGAGGTTAAAATAACACGCTATGCACCACAAGAAAGAAAATATTGATATTGAAGAGAAGGTATTTTCCTTCAAGATTTTCCGTTTCGACAAACGGAAAGATCAAGGGCCGTACTTTGAATGCTTTAATGTAAAGGCTAAAAAAGGGATGACTGTTTTGGAGGCGCTGCTTAAGATCCAGGAAGATCAGGACCCGAGCCTGGTTTTCCGGTACTCGTGCCGCGGGGCGGTTTGCGGATCTTGTGCGATGATTATCAACGGCCACCCGAATCTGGCCTGCCGAATTCAATTAGCGAATCTACCTTCGCCGGAAGTTTTAATCGAGCCTTTGCCAAACTTTGAGATTATTAAAGACCTTATCGTGGACATGGAACCGTTTTGGAAGGCTTATCGGATGGTCGAACCGTGGTTGATGCCGGGCGAGAGGGAAAAGCAGGGTGAGCATCTTGTGACGGAGAAGAACCGGGCTCAAATTGACCAATTTGTGAATTGTATTCTTTGTGCCTGTTGTTATGGAGCCTGTCCAGTGGTCAGTCGCGATGAAGACTACCTTGGGCCGGCGGCGCTTGCAAAACTTTTTCGGTTTATCCGTGATTCCAGAGACAAGCGGAATTGGGAAGATACGTTTAAACGACTGGATAATGAGCACGGGGCTTGGGGTTGTGATACGGTGTTTCGTTGCGTCGACGCTTGCCCGAAACAGGTCCGGCCGACGGACGGAATCGAAGCCTTGAGGAGGCGGATGGTTTTAAGGCCGTTTATTCGTCAGGCGGCCCACGAAGCAAAGAGTGAATCGAAATGAAATTGACCGAATCATTGATGACACGCAGAGAATTTATCCGGGGTTGGATGATCAGCATGGCATCTTTTTTCGCCGGATCTGTTTTTTATCCTTTTTTCCGCTTTTTGACGCCGCGAGAGATGGATGCCGGCCCGTCAGAAATCAAATTACCGTTGGCAGAGTGTAACCTGGCGCCCAATACAGGTAAAATATTTCCGTTCGGCCGAAAGCCGGGTCTTTTAATTGTGACCGAACAGGGAGAATGGATCGCATTAAACGCTGTCTGCACGCACTTTGAATGCACGGTTCACTACGATGCCGTCACGCGGCAAATTGTATGCCCCTGTCACCAAGGGTTCTATGATGTTTATGGAAAGAATATTAAAGGCCCGCCTCCGCGGCCGCTCGAGCGATATGAAATTACGCGGGACATTGCCGGCCTTGTGATTTCGAAGCCCGGAAAAAAGAAAGAGACGAAGAAATGACCGGATCAAACGTTTTGCAAAAGTTATATCAATGGTGCGAAGAACGGATCAAATGGCAAGGCCTGCTGGAATTTATGAAAAACAAAAAAGTGCCCGTTCATAACCATAGCGTTTGGTACTACGGGGGGAATATCCTTATTACTTTTTTTCTCATTCAGGTGGTAACGGGGATAGCACTGCTTTTTTATTATCAGCCGACACCCGAAACGGCTTATGAAAGTGTGCGTGCAATTATTCTTGAGACCCGTTTTGGCTGGCTGATCCGGTCCCTCCATAGTTGGTCGGCGAGCTTGATGGTTGCGACAGCTTTTGTTCATTTATTCAGTACGTTTTTTTTAAAAGCATACCGTAACCCTCGGGAATTGACGTGGATGAGCGGGATGTTAATGTTTTTTGCAATTCTTGGGTTCGGTTTTTCGGGATACCTGTTGCCATGGAATGAGTTGTCTTACTTCGCAACCAAAGTGGGGACTGGTATTGCGGGTCAGACCCCTTTTGTCGGGACTTATTTAAAATTCTTTTTGCGCGGCGGCGAAGAAGTGGGGGCGGCAACCTTAAGCCGCTTTTTTGCCTTTCATGTTTGTGTTCTGCCGATGGGTTTAGCCGCTTTGTTGGCGATACACCTCATTTTGATTCAGGTACATGGATTGAGTGTTCCGGTGTCCCTGGAAGAAAAAAAGGACAAGCTCAAATCGGTTGCGTTTTTTCCGGATTTTGTTCTTCGTGAGTGCGCTGTGTCGTGTCTCATGATAGCGGTTGTCGTGAGTTTATCCGTTCTTTTTCCATGGGAATTGGGTAAAAAAGCGGATCCGTTTCTTGCAACGCCCTCAGGGATTCAACCCGAGTGGTACTTTTTGTTTATGTTTCAGGCGCTTCAAATGATTCCTGCAAAGTTAGGATTTTTGGAGGGAGAAAAGGTGGGAATTCTCTTCTTTATTTTGGGATTTGCCTTCATGTTATTTGTGCCTGCTATAGACAGGCAGGCGGAAAAAGGAAAGAAAAGTCCTTTGTTTACTTGGTTGGGTGTGCTTATCGGGATGTTTGTTGTGGGAATGACATTAATGTCGATGATTGCAAACAGGTAAAAAAATGAATTTAAAACAGCGATACTTTGTAGCTTGTTTGGTAGTAATCTGGTTTGGAACTATTTGGGGTTGTTTAGTTCCGTGCCTGTTCGCACAAAATTCGGAGGAAGAAAAACCAGCGGTTATTAGCGAAGCGGCTCCGAATCCCGATCTTACCATCGATGAACTCCAGCGAGCCGAGGCCCTCAAGCATATTCCGGAACTTATCGTCTTTCTTGCATTGACTCTGACGCTCGCGTTTTTTTTGAGATCGAAAGCTTGTGACTTCGAGAAGCTGAGAGAAGAACGGTTTTTTCAAGGCGAAACCCCGAACGGAGGCAAATCATGAAATTTTATGTTGCAGCAACTCGCCAAAATGACGGTAAAACCATGGTTTCGTTAGGGCTGATGAGTGCTTTGCACAAAAGGGTTGAGAATATCACCTACATGAAACCAGTCGGACAACAGTTTCGAATCATCAACGGCGAAAAAATTGATAAAGATGTTATTCTGATGTCAAAGGTTTTTGATATTAAGGGGAATTTGAAGGATATGAGTCCAATAGCGATTCCTCAGGGTTTTACAGAAGATTACATTTTGAATGGAGATCGGTCCGTATTGGCTCAAAAGATTAAATCTGCTTATGATCGTCTGGCAGCGCAAAGCGATTTGGTGTTAATTGAGGGAACGGGCCACGCAGGCGTTGGATCAGTCTTTGATATGTCCAATTCGGATGTCGCATCGCTTCTGGGCGCGAAAGCGATCATTGTCAGCTGCGGCGGTATCGGCAGACCGATTGATGAGATTATGCTTAACCAAGTTAAATTTGCCTCGGACGGTGTTGACGTGTTGGGTGTCATCGTGAATAAAGTGATGAAAAGCAAATATGATAAGATCAACGATATAGTCCGAAAAGGATTGGCCAGAAAAAATATCGAAGTTTTGGGCGTGATTCCATTTGAAGAAGTTTTGTCAAACCCTACAGTTTCAGAGATGCTGGAAGAGTTGGGCGGAGAGCTTTTGTGCGGCAAGAGTGGATTGAATAATGTGGTGGAGCATTTCGTTATCGGCGACCTAATTGCCCATGAAGCGTTGGATTATTTTTCCGGGAGTACGCTGCTGATTATACCCGGGAATCGGGAAGATTTCATTTTTTCAGCGCTCAGTGGCTGGGTGCTGGGCGTGACAGAAAAATATCATATTTCCGGCATTATTGCCACGTATGGAAAAAAACCGTCGAAACGGATTATCGATGTTGTCGATCGGGCCAATATCCCGCTTATTGCTGTTAACGAGGACTGTTTTTCAACTGCTTCCGAGATCAGTAAGATGATATTTAAATTGCGGGCTGAGGATCATGTGAAGATTCAGAAAACCGAAGATTTAATCGAAAAATATGTGGATATTGACAAGCTTTTTGATTTGATCAAGAACGATTAGCCTGGATTTCTCATCGCTAATGAGAAATTCCGCTCGTAAGAGCTGCGTGCAAAGACGGTTTACATCTTTGCGACGCAGGGCTTATTTTTTGCGCCCTGATTTAATAAGGGCGCAAAACTTTGGGCACAACTCATTGCGCCCAAAGCGACCTTCTCGGTGATTCGCAAAATTGATGAGAAGGTCGGGTTAATCGGCAAAGACGTTTTTTCTTCAAAGTTCAGAGTCGGATGAAAGCGAAGCAGATTTCGAACGGGAAAATATCGGAATCGGCGAGAGAGGATAGAGAATTGGTTATGAATGAAAAAATATTAATCATTGATGATGATATTGATGTGATCGAAGCCACCAAAGTTGTTTTGGGAACAAAAGGGTATCAAGTATTTTCAGCGGTGAATAAACAGGAGGGGTTTGAGAGAGTTGAAGGGGTTGTCCCGGATTTAATTATCATGGATGTGATGATGGAGAGGATGAACGACGGCATCGATTTGACGAGGAAACTCAAGCAAGACAGCCGCTACCAAAGAATTCCTATTTTAATGTTGACCGCTGTAGGGCAGGTGACGGGTTTTAAATTTCACGTGGGGGAGGACGATAATTTCTGGCTGCCCGTCGACGATTATTGTACCAAGCCGCTTTCTCTTGAGGTTTTACTTTCCAAAGTTGAGAAATTGCTTCATTCAGCCGGGAAAAAATGATCTGCTCGCCTGTCTTATTGAAGCGGTTTTTTCTCTCGTTCAATTTCAATCCAGCATTATAAATTCATCACTTATTAAACCCATCCCATTGAATGTGGTTTGGTCGTACGATGGCCGGGCACTGATATTAGTTGTTGTGAAATATCCTTTTCCAATTTAAAGGTAAGAGAAGAAAAGAAACGATTGACTATGGAACGGAGGAAGCAATACAATCTCAACCACGACGTAAACCGGGATCAAAGTGCAAACTCAAATTCTCCGGAAGTGTCCAAAAAGGTTTGACGACATACAACCTTATTAATTGTTGTTAATTTGTTATTAACGGGATGTTTGAAAAGGGAAAGCTAAGTATCGGGAAGAGGAGGGTGAAAAAATGGCAAAAATATTAATCATTGATGACGATTCCGATATCGTAGAAGCGATGAGAGTGGTTCTGGAAAATAAAGGGTATGGGGTCGTTTCGGCCGAAAATGGCAAAGATGGATTAATTAAAGCAAGTTTAGAAAAACCCGAACTTATTATTTTAGATGTGATGATGCCTGGAATCGATGGATTCGAAGTCGCACGCGAACTAAAGAAAAATGTCGTTGTAAAAAATATTCCCATCCTGATGCTGACTGCTGTCAAAAAGAAAACAGGCTTTGATTTCAAAGCAGAAGCTGGCGATCCAGATTGGTTGCCGGTCGATGATTATTGCGATAAACCGTTGGATTACGAGGTTCTTCTTGAGAGAGTGGCCGTGTTAATTTCGAGGAGCAAGCTATGACTATAACGGTCACGTTATAGAGAGCTCACGATGAATACATGGTTGAAGAAAATTGGATGGACGGTTAAAAGTTCACCATTTGCATGAGAGACGCACATACGAATATAATTCCAGCAGAAGAACGGCTAATTGACCGAGTCTATTGGCTCATCAATTTGAGATGGATTGCTATTGCCGGAGTTGTCAGCACCGTTTATATCGCATCAGAAATTCTTCACATCCCGCTTGAGGTGTTTCCCCTTTATGGCGTTGTGTTTTTTTTAATTGTTAATGCTGTTTTATTGCGGTGGGTGATTGTTTATTTCCAGGATCGAAAGTTTTTCAAGAAAATGAAAACTCTGATGAGTTTTCAACTTTTCTTGGATCTTTTTTATCTCGCCGCCTTGATTCATTTTTCTGGAGGAATAGAAAATCCATTCTACTTCTATTTTATATTTCATATTATTATTGCCGGTATTTTACTGTCACGCCGAGCCACTTATCTAATAGCAACGTATGCCAGCGCTATTTTTCTTATAGTTGTTTTTTGTGAGCAATGTGGTTTTTTGACGCATCATTGTTTGAAAGGAGTATTTTCTGCGCCCCTGAGTGGGAACTTTTTGTATCTGATGGGGGCGTCCTTTGTTTTCATGAGTACCTTATATATTACCGCTTATTTGACGACATCAATTTCAATTCAACTCACGGAACGCGAGCAGAGTTTAAAAGTTGCAAACAAACTGCTCAAAGAAAAAGACCGTGTGAAGAGTGAATATGTTCTACGTGTGACCCATGATATTAAAGAAGATCTTGCAGCCATTCATAGTTGTATCGAACCCGTTCAAAAAGGTATCACCGGAGCTCTGAATGAAAGGCAAACCGATCTTTTGAGGCGGGCGAGAGTGCGAAGTAAGCAGCTTGTCGTGTTTGTCGATGCGCTTCTTGAAATCACAAGACTTAAACTGACCGAAAAAATAGAAATGAAATATTTTTCCGTTAACGAATTAGTGCAGGAAATCCAGGAAATGTTTGCGGTTTCTGCGCAAGAAAAACAAATTTCATTTGAAGTGTGTGCGGATCCAGATATTCCTTCGATGAAGGGAGTTCGGGTTTACGTTCATGAAGCCATACTGAACCTGCTGAATAATTCTCTGAAGTATACTCCCGAGAAAGGTAAAATTGTGTGGGAAATTCGAAATCATCAGAATGTTCTTTTTGTCAAAATCAGCGATACCGGGATCGGTATTCCCCGGGAGGATTTGCCCCGTATTTTTGAAGAATTTTACAGAGCCGGAAATGCAAAAGAAAGAGAGAAAAAGGGAACGGGGCTGGGCTTATCGATTACGAAAGCCATTGCCGAAATGCATCATGGAAAAGTTTGGGTTGAGTCTGAGCTGGGAAAAGGGACGAGTGTTTACTTGGAATTTCCAAGTGGTGCATAAAAAATTTATTTTCGCAGTGTGATTATCGGAATTGTAGTATTTATGACCCATATGTCTTCCCATAATAATTTCCACCGAAATATTCAAGAAAGTAAAGATCTGAGTTGTTCGGATTTACCATCCAAGCCGAACTCCAAGATAAACAAAATTCTAGTCACAGGCGCTTCAGGATATATCGGAGGAAGATTAGTCCCGGAATTGCTGGCGCGAGGTTATCAAGTGAGGGCGATGGTGCGGAGGGCTTCACCTGAATATCAAGCGCTATGGCCCGAGGCTGAAATAGCTGTTGCCGATGTGCTGGATGAAAAACTATATTCTTTAGAAAAGGCACTGGAGGGGATTGATACAGCATATTATTTACTGCATTCTTTGAATCTGGGGCTGAAGGAATTCGAAGCGGCAGATATTAAAGCCGCGGTGAATTTTAGAAGGGCAGCAGACGAGCAGAGGATTCAGCGCATTATCTATCTTGGCGGGCTGGGTGATATTCAAAGTTCCCTGTCGTCTCATTTACGCAGCCGTATGGAAGTCGCAGAAGAGCTTAAGCGCGGGAAGGTTCCCGTCACCATTCTCAGGGCCGGTGTTATTATCGGCTCGGGAAGTGCGTCCTTTGAAATTATTTTACACTTGGTAAAAAAACTTTATATCGTTTTAGTACCTCGTTGGGCGAAGAACAGATGCCAACCGATCGCGATTCGGGATGTGATTAAATATCTAGTCGGAGTTTTGGAAGTTCCCGAAACGACCGGAAAAAATTTTGATATCGGAGGAAAAGATATTCTGACTTATGAAAAAATGCTGAAGATCTTAAGCAGGATCCTTAATCAAAAAAGAATTTTTATGCATGTTCCTTTTTCCAACATCGGGGCTTATGCATATTTTGCTAGTTTACTGACCCCAGTACCTGCTTCCATTACACAATGCTTAATGGAAGGCCTAAAGAATGAAGTTGTTTGTCAGAATATTCTTATCAACAGTTATTTGCCATTTGAACCCATGTCGTATAGGGAGGCGATTGTCAGAGCGATATCCCGCGAAGAGCAGGACAGAGTTTATACGCGATGGTCAGATGCGTATCCTCCAGCTCATGAGCTTGCGATTAAACTTCACGAACTGAAAACCGGTCCCGCTTATAGCACTCGTTGTTCTATTCTTGCGGATAAAAGCGCTGAGTCTCTTTTTAAATCGCTTTGCCACGTGGGCGGTAAAAAGGGGTGGTTTCAGAACAATTGGATGTGGCGTTTTAGGGGATTGCTCGATCGGATGCTGGGCGGAGTGGGTACATCTCGCGGGCGGCGAAGTTATTCCAGCTTAAAAATTAATGATGTAATTGATTTTTGGCGAATAGAAGATATTAAGGAAGGCCAAAGGCTTCTTTTGCGTGCAGAGATGAAACTGCCCGGTAAAGCATGGCTTGAATTTAATATTGAGGAAGTTGATAATATGAGGAAATTGTCAGTGATTGCTTATTATAATACGCGAAGTCTATGGGGGAGGTTGTATTGGTATGGATGCCTGCCTTTTCATTTCATCATTTTTAAAAAACTTCTTGTGGATATTGAAAAGAGAAGCTTAAGCAAGGAATCATAATTCATGGGTGAGTACCGAGTTTAAAACCTGGAGCAGCCCTGTTGGTGTCGGGCTGATTGGAAATAGTCAGCTTTCGCGTATCTATTTAGCGTATTGAAACCCAAAGGAGATGCAGAAAGCCTCCGCTCCGCTGCGCCGACGATTTCTTGTCGAACGGCCAAAACAGAAATC
>MHFR01000008.1 GCA_001804285.1 Candidatus Danuiimicrobium aquiferis | reverse complement strand
CAGCGGGAGTCGGAGTGAGTGAAACGATCGTGTTTTCTTCGAAGTCGAACGAACAGGTGTCGCCGCAATCAATGCCGGCGGGTGAAGAGGTAACGGTTCCATTTCCGGTTTTCGAAACGGTTAGCGTGTATTTAGTTGGTGGAATAATGACGGCAAACGAAACTGGCTCAGACCATTGCGAGAGTGGTCCGGCATCAAAGTTAGGATCGGATTTCGATGCACGGACTCTGACATGATAAGTTCCTGTCGAAAGGTTTTCAATGGGTTCGGGCGAATGTTGTGGAAATCCTGAGTGAACCAGGGGATCATCGGAAAAGTCTGGATTACGGGCAACTTGTACCCAGTATCGTAATACGCCATCAAGTTCAGAAAATAAAATGGAAACATTCGGCGACGAACTGTCCGGGATTTGAGTGACGACAGGTTTCAAAAGTGTGAATGGATCGATCATTTCAAACTGAATATCTACAGAATTTTGATTGCCGGCCAAATCGGTTGCTTCAACATGCAGGAGATACTGTCCCGGATCAGAGATGGAAGTGCCTGATGTGAAAAGAGTTGTGGCGGAATTGTAAGTGAGTTGAATCACATTCTTAGTGGGATCTGAATTCGGATCGGTGATATTAATGTCAGGGGTTATCGTTTCTGTATAAACTTCGCCGTCTGCAACTCCCGAAATTCCAATCAAGGGTTTGGTTTTATCGATCGTGAAGGTGAACGTGGTTTCTGCCTGATTACCGGCGACATCTTCGGCGTAAACATAGAGCGAATAAGTTCCTTCGTTAGACACGGTGAACGAATCGGATTTTAATTCGTCGCCGAGTTTGATGATGGTTTTAGCCGGATCGAGATCGGCATCGGTGATTGAAATAGAGATCGACACATCCTGATTGGTGATGTCACCGTTTTCGATTCCGGTGATCGTAATCGTTGGCGCATCGGGATCGATCGTGAAATTAACGGTTACGGATTCAGAATTTTTCGCCTTGTCAATGGCTGAAGCAATGAGTATGTGATCGCCTGCGGTATCGACTGTATTTCCGGAGATAAATGTGTTTCCGTCGAGCGTGATGGTGTAAGTATCCATATTTAAATCAGTTATATCGATTACAGGAATGACCGATTTTGCGGTTTGGCCGTTTGAAACGCCTGTGATGGAAATTTCCGGTTTTGTTTTATCGAGGGTAAATGAGATCGAGGTTTCTGAATGATTACCGGCGAAGTCATTTGCCGAGACTGAGAGCGTGTGATCGCCCTCGGCGGAGACGAGTTTATTGGATTCCCAGGTTTCGGTTCCGAGTTTGATGGAGACGGAATTGGGGTCGAGATGCTCGTCAGAAATATCAATTATTGGTGTGACGTCTGAATTGTAGAAATGGTCAGCTTCAGCGCCAATGATCGTAATGACCGGCGGAGTTTTATCAACTACGAAAGAGACCGACGGCACGGAATCGTCATTAGACCATTTGGAGAGTGGTCCCGCCTCAAAATCAATCGGGTTAGCGGTATTGGCGGTTGCTCTGACTTTAATGAAATAAGTACCGTTTGCAAGTCCCGAGAAACTCATTTCCGAAGCAGTCGGGAAATTATCGACGACATCGGTCGTGAACGCGGCATCGGTTGCGAGTTGGATGTGATACATGGTTGCGCCTGTTAAATTATTCCACTGGACGGTGACATTGCCGGTCGTTGAATCGAGGACAGGTTCGATCACGGGTTTGAGAAGTGTGAACGGATTAATTATTTCAAATTGAATATCTTCAGACCTTTGATTGCCGGCCAAATCGGTTGCTTCAACATGCAGGAGATACTGTCCCGGGTCAGAGATGGAAGTACCTGAAGTGAAAGGAGTTGCGGCCTCATTGTGAGTGAGCTGCATTACATTCTTAGCGGGGTCTGGATTCAGATCGGTGATATTAATGTCAGGGGTTATCGTTTCTGTATATACTTCGCCGTCTGCAACTCCCGAAATTTCAATCAAGGGTTTGGTTTTATCAATCGTGAACTTGACCGGTTTATTGCTTGAGTTTTCTGCCATGTCAATGGCCGATGCAAAAAGGTTATACGAACCTTCCGTTGAAACGGTATCGCCGGATTCAAACGCCTCGCCATTCAGTGTTATAGTTTCTTGATTCGGATTAGCATCCGTGAAATCAATATCGATTGTGAGATCTTGGTTTGAGAATTGTCCGTCGGTGACGCCGATTATGTCGATGATAGGTGGGGTAAGGTCGATGGTGAAATCGATTGTTTCATCAGCGTAATTTCCGGCCAAATCTAAAGCGGCAACGAAGAGTTCATGATCTCCTTCGTTTATCACCGGAGTTTCAGACGTGTATTCTTCGTAGTCGAGAAGGATGAGTGAAAAGTCAAGATTGGGTTCTTTAATCTCAATTTTGGGAGTGACCGAACGGGCGATTTGTCCATTGGAAACACCGAAGATAATGATTTCCGGTTCTGTTTTATCGATCGTGAAGGTGACGAGAGACTGATTGGTGTTTCCGGCCGTGTCTGAAGCGGAGACGTCGAGGCGGTAATCATTTTCTTCAGAAATGATTGCCTCGCTCTCGTAGGGTTGGCCATTCAGAGTGATAGAACTATCTTTGATGTGATCATCGGTGATGGTGATTTTAGGTGCCAGATTAACGTTATAGCTAACGCCATCATCAACACCGAAGATGTCAATGATTGGGGAAGTGATATCAATCAAAAACGCAACAGTATCCGACATTTGACTGAGCGGCCCCGTATCGAAAACGGGATTAGACATGGAAGCCTGAACGCGTACAAAATAATTGCCGGTAGCGAGACCGTTTACCGGTTCCGAAAGATTGCCTGTGAATCCGTCGTGGATGATATTGGCGAATGCGTCATCTGTTGCGACCTGGATTCGGTAGAGAAGCGTGCCTGTTAATTCGGAATATTCGATCGAAATGTTTCCGGATCTGGAATCCGGGACAGGAGAGACGACCGGTTTTAGAAGCGTGAACGGATCGGGCGCGACGGTAAAGGATTGAGTATCCGACCATTGAGAGATTGGCCCATCCTCGAAATGGTTTACGGGATCTGCATTTGCCGTTGCCAGTACTTTAATGTAATACGTTCCGTCCGCAAGCTCCGAGAAAATCATTTCCGAACCGGTCGGGAAGTTATCGACGACCTCGGTTGTGAACGCGTCATCGGTTGCGATCTGGATGTGGTACATGGTGGCGCCTGTTAAATCGTTCCACTGTGCAGTGACAGTACCGGCGGTTGCCTTGGGAACTGGATCAATGACGGGTTTTAGAAGTGTGAATGGATCTACTACTGGCGCTTTGAGTGAATCCGGGATTCCGTCGCTGTCAATATCAGTGCATCCTGTGGCATCACATCCGGCAATCGTAAATTTGGCGATATCGGTATAAATACCCACGAAGAGATTCCCTTTTCCGTCCGCAACGCATCCATAGGTTGCAGCAAAATTAGTCATGCTGTGGGCGTATGGCAGCGTGACGTCTGGCGGTAAATCCCAGTGATTCCAGCTATATATAAAATTTCCGTTCCGATCAAAAATCTGAACACGTTGATTGTAGGGATCAACGATATAAACCAAATTATATTCCGGATCGCAGACAATACTGTAGGGATAAACAAATTCACCCTCGCCGCGGCCGAGTTGTCCCCAGCTGGTGATGAAACTAAAATTTGAATCGAATTTCTGAATGCGATGGTTTCCGGTGTCGGCAATGTAAATATTTCCGTTGGGATCCGTATCGATGCTTTGTGGGAAACGGAATTGTCCTGTGGCGGCGCCCTCTGATCCTATTTGGGAAAGGAGTTTGGGCACATTTCTGAATTTTTTAAACGATCTTGCAACATTTCTTTTTACGGCATCCTTATCAGCGACGGAGAAAGCCGCGTATTTTTCATTTTCGAGGAGGGTGCCTAAAAAGGTAAGGAGGCCAGGTAAGTCTTTGCTCTTCCAGCGAAGCTGTTTGGCGTCTGCATTGACCCACTCCAGATCTTCGCGGGGGAGAGTCATGAATGCGTCAATAATGGAGTCAACCAGCGCGTTTAAGGCCGGATTGTCGCCGCCGCCATAACCGTCAGCACCTGCACCCACTTCCCGTTTCAAATCAGTATGAGAGAAAATATGGTTATCGAGATCCTGCAAACTATTCACATCATAAACATTGATTTGGCTCCGCCCGGAATCCGTCGCATAAAGGATGCCTTGGGTTTCATTTACTGCGACATCAGACCCCCACGATAATTGAGTGCTAAGGATTTGCGGGCTGTAGGTTCGATTCCATATAGCAGACATGGGGTTGATACTTTGATAACCGAGATGTTCTGTGCGTTTGTCCATGTCGAATATGACGAGAGAACCTGTATCTCCCAAAGCTTCGTTTATGATGTATACTTTCCCTCTTGAGTTGTCGACGGCTGTTCCGCCGGGAATTGACAGCCAATCCCAGCCGGCGCTCCATCCATGAGAGAGCTTTATGTCAAGTTGGTCTTTATGCCTGATTGCAATGTTGCATACTGTTGTGTGAGGCGAATAGAGATAACCGTCTTTGTCGATGGCCATTTGGCCTGAAGTCGAAGCCCCATAACTCCCTTCTGGGAAAGAATTTCCGACTTGGTTGATAAGACTAAATTTACTTGTGTCTAGCTTGACCGCGGCCGGAAGTGCTGCCGGTTGAAACGATTGTTCATTATTCCAATAGGATTGATAAGCGTCCGGGTCTGCTAATGTGTAAATTTTATAGTTGCTTCCTTCTTTTACTGAATAAAATAAGGCGGGGAAGTTGCCGCTTCCGGTGAAGTTGATATCAAGTACGGAAACGGGATCGTTTTGTCCGCTGATCTGTTTTTCCGGAGTCCATGCTCCATCCAGCGGCTTGGTTCTTAAATAAATATCCCGTCCTATTGAAAAGGCAAGCCATACGGTTTTATTCGAATCGATATTGGCAGTAAAGGAATCAGCAGCGCCCAGTTCGACTGAAGCAGTAAATTTAGTCGGGGTGGCGCCTGTTTCATCATAGATGATTTCATACAGCTTCCCGCTTTTGATATAAAGAATAGACGCTGAACCGTTTTTTACTTTCAACAATTTCATATTTCCTTCAAGAGTGGTGTCTACTAAGTGGGCATAATCAAAAGTTCCTCCCTGCGTCCAGCCGGCCCCAGCCCACCATGACCATTGAGGCGAACCCGATTCTTCGCTATAGCGGGCTGCTGCGGTGTATGAGGTGAGGGCGGTACAGCCGTTATATCGCGTGTAATCAAATAGAACCAAATAATTATTATTTCCAAGATGAACAATGCGTGGATAAAAATATTCGCCGGTATAGGTTTCAAATTTTAGAATCGCGGCGCTGGTTGTCCAATAAACAGAACTCCATTCATTATGAGTTCCCCATTTTCCGTTATCCCACCGGGTCCATTTACCGGAAACGGGATCGTTTGACGATTGCGAATATTTTGTAGCACCCAATTGGTCATAGGCACAGAAATTATTATTGATGTATCGTCCCATTGATCCGACCATGATTCCGGTCTTTTCATCCGGGTTTAAATCGAAGTCGACATTTTCACCCCATGTTCCGCTCCACGAGGAAATGACCGGTGAGAGTGCGTAAGTTGAATAGGTTGAATTGTTTTTCCATTGTTTCCAATTCGTTCCATCGAAGACGAAATTAGCGGGGTACCCATGCATATCGAATGCTTGAGTCGAAAACCGTGCGCCGCCAAAGGGAAGGGAACCCATGCCGAATATACTTTCCGGATCGTCTGCGCGATTAAAGATTTTCATCCGCGAATAAGTTGCCATCCCGTTTGTGATGGAAGTCGGTATGGTGTTTGGTTGATTTTTCCACACGCCATTCGAAAAAAGCTCCCATTTTTTGCTGGGAGTGTTACCACCTGAAGCGAATCGGCCCATGTACGTCCCTATTTTGTAAGAAGTAATAAAATACAAAAGGTCTCCCTTTGTGTTTTTTGCCGTGAAAAGAAGGGGAGCGGTTTTGTCCGAAAAGATGTCATCGCTAATATTGACGGGATTCCCTTGATTGACCTTTTGCCATGCATTGATTTCATTTACGGTTAACGTGGCCGTTGCGCTTTCAACTGGGCCGAAGGTATTGGAAACAATGCATCGGTAGGATCCATTGTCAGCAATGGTTGGTGTAGAGATGACAAGGCTCGATGAGGCGGCATCCTGAATATTCACCCAGCTGTCAGGGCCTGTCTGTTTCTGCCATTGATATAGAATTGGCGCTGAACCGGTGGCTGTGATGGTAAATGTGGCATCTTGCCCGATAACAACAGATTGGCTGTGAGGCTGCTTAGTGATCTGGATCGGAAAGCCAATTTGAAGTTGTGTTTCTCTGGTTAAGATGGTCCCGTTTGAATTCGTGATGCTTGCACGATAGAAACCATTATCTCCGGATGACGTGGTCGGGATGGTGAAGATGGCTTGATTTGCATCCGGGATATCGATCCACGTTTCAGTAGCGTTTTTTTTCTGCCATTGATAGGAGATTGTTCCTGTGCCGGTCGCGAGAGTAATCAATTTTATGGTTTGGTTAAAGTCCACTCGCTGACTTACAGGTTGAGTGACGATCAGTGGAAGATCGAGTGGACCTGACGGGCAGAAGACAGCTGTCTTTCCGGCATTAGCCCTTGCGATGAGTTGGTCAGTGGAATTAACCGCTTTGTCTAAATTTAAATCATACATGAAATTGGTATTGTTGAGAGAGTTCGGTAGAAAAGGATTAACAGTATGTGATCTGATCAAACTTTCGTCAGAGTTAGGATCTGTGCTGGATGTGACAATCCCATCACCGTTGACATCGCCAATCAGCGTATAAAGGTTGACCGCGTTATTTCCGGAAAGGGGATTGCCCGCAAGGTCTTTCACGCCGTTTGCAGTAATGGTGATACAAGCCGAATCATTGGGAACGGCTGTTGTATCGTAGATGGCTAACGGATCTTTGATGGTTAGCTGGAGTTCAGTTCCCCCAACGGAAGGTTTAATGGTGGTATCTGAAACGGGTACAACGCTACAGGATGATGCCGTGCATTTTGATATGTCAATTGTGACACCACTGCTTTGAATTTCCCGGTTGAAGGTTAGAACAATTTCATTTTCAGCTTTCCATTGGCGCGGTTCGATCCCCGGGAGTTCTATGGTAAACGGCTCGACGATCGTTCCGTGTTTTTTACTTGAAACGGCGCTGACAAGTCGAAGGCTTGATTTTACCGTTAGCGAAACAACAGCCGTTGCGGTTCCGTTGTGGCCGTCCGAGATTTGATAAGTTAATGAATCTGGGCCGGTGTAATTCGGATTCGGTGTATAAAGAATGCGGTCGTTTGTTCCGTTGATAGCGGCTGTTCCGTTTGTTGGGGTTGAGGTGATGGAATCAATCGTGAGCGAATCGTTGTCCGGATCGCTGTCATTTGCAAGAACGTTGATGGCGTTAGCGCTTGAATTTTCGGTTATGTCAGCGGTATCATTTTGCGCTGCCGGCGGCTGGTTTTCTGGCGCTTTGAGTGAATCCGGGATTCCGTCGCTGTCAATATCAGTGCATCCTGTGGCATCACATCCGGCAATTGTAAATTTTGCGACATCATTTGCGACTCCGAGAAAAATATTTCCTTCACCGTCCGCAACAATTCCGTATGTCACGGCAAAATCTGTTTGAACGGGGTTTTGCCCGGCGGGAAATGTCGTGCCTTCCGGTAATATCCATTTTCCCCAGGAATAAATAAAATGGCCGTCTTTATCAAAAACTTGAACGCGTTGATTGTACGGGTCGGTAACATAAAGGAGGTTAAAATGAGGGTCGACGGCAATGCTGAACGGAAAGATGAAGTTACCTTCACTGCGGCCCAGTTTTCCCCAGCTTGCCAGCACATTCCAATTTGAATCAAACTTCTGGATCCGATGATTGCCGGTATCGACGACATAAATATTTCCGTTGGCTGGGTCGACTTCAACATCTTGCGGAAAACGGAATTGGCCCGGTGCGTTTCCGAGAGAACCGACAGTTTCGAGAAATGCTGGCAAGTTGTGGAACCTTTGATAAAAGGAAGATAAGTTTCTTTCGAAGCTTCTCTGGCCATTTGCGGATAATTTCGAAAATTCAGGAAGCGTTTTCACGTAACTTAAAGTTGCTTGGTAATCATTTGTGTTCCAACGGAGGTAGGTGCTGGTGGCTTCGTTGATCCATTGTATGTATGCGGGCACTGATGCTGGCGTAACGGACCGGAATTCGAGGTCATCAAATTGGGCGCTTCCTTCTTTAAAAGGATCTGCTGTTGAAACAATGCTTTTGATCTTTAACCTTGCCCGAGTGGCATTGGGAGGCGCAGCCAGTGTTTTTGAATATTGTGTCCATTCGGATACGACATTGCCAGTCACTTCTCCTACCGTTTCGATATTCCCGATGGCAGCGCCTGTATTGTCCTGCCATTCAAGCAAAATTGAGGCGTTTTCGATTTGATTGGTTTTGATCCAACCACTGATGACATACGACGTGTTTTCCACGATGCCATAGACGGTTTGGTATACTTCTTGGGCGGTTTGCGTGGCTCCACCTGTGTAGATCTTAAGAGACTTGGTCCCGCCGTGAGGGCTGTCAGTAGTCAGATTCCATTGATTTCCGTCGATCGTGTGCCACGCGAGCGTGTTTTGCTCAAAACGGGGATTTGTGATCACCGATGACGGATCCGTGAGTTTGTTATAGATGGCTCCGGCCATTTCTAAGTCATTAACGCCCCATGTCAAACTGGCTGTGCCGATACCGGAGTTTGGGTTATTGACTAAGTTTTCTGTCTTAATATCATATATCCGGATTTCGTTCTTCGCGGAATTTGTGACATAAAGAAGGCCGAGTTGTTCATCAACAGCGACTTCGGAAGGCCATGCGAGAGATAGGGATCCGACCGTTTGTGGGCTGTATCCTTGGTCCCAATCAGCAGCCGCATGGTTCACGCCGACGCTCGTTGTCCGTTTTGAAAGATCAAAAATGACCAAATTTCCGCCGTCAGATGGGAGACTTCCGAAGATATTATTTGTGAAGTAGACTTTTCCGCGTTGATTATCTACCGCGCTGCCATGCGCACCGTAAAACCAATCCCAAAATCCGCCCCAGACACGAAAATTTTGAGGGTTCAATTCATCTTTATGCCGCACGGTCACCGAACAATTTACTATTTCGGGTGAATACAAGTAGCCATCGCTGTCGAGCGAGAAGCCACCATGCGGGCTGGCTCCGTATGGATTCGACGGGGCGACCGAGATGACCTGGTTTTTCCACTCGAGTTTTGATGTGTCCAAAGTCGTCAGTTCCGGTACTGGCGCATGGTCTACCGCCTGCTCATTTTGCCAATATGACTGAAATGACGCCGGATCAGTGAGGCCAAAAACGTCTGTCCGATTCCCATTGGTTTCCTCAATAAACAGGACAGGGACCGTGTCGTTGTTGATCACTTCCGCAAAACGGACCGTTACGCTGTCACCGGATGCTCCGTAAATCAGTTCCGGCTCAGTCCAGTTCTGGTTGAATGGCTTTTTCTGTTGATATATCAGGGCTCCCGCTCTGTAGAAAAGCCAGAGTGTTTTATTGGAATCCAGCGTGGCGGCCAAACTATCTGCGGTTGCGATTTCCTGGGGAGGATTCCAATAGACAGGTGACGCGCCCGTTTCATCGTAGATTTGTTCTATTAGTTTTCCGTCTTTTAAGTAAATGATTTCCAGTTTTCCCTGTCCGAGTTCAAACACTGTGAGATGCGACATGACGTCAGTATCGACGACCGGTTGGAGTGTGTAATTTCCTCCTGTTTCCCATGTTGTCCCGTTCCACCACGACCAGATGGGGGGAGTCCCTTCTGTGTAGCGGGCGGCTGATGTGATGGTGAGCCCCGGAATTGACTGCGAGTTAGAAGTTTGGCAGGGGATGGGATCAGTGCAGGGTGTGTAAGCAAGCATAACCAAGTAATTATCGTTTCCCAAATGGGAAATTCTCGCCGATGAGACAAAGCTTTTCTTTAATTCAGGATTTAAAACGAGGTTGGGTAGATAGCCGCTTAGCCATGAGTCATCGGAGCCCCAATTTCCGTTATTCCAGCTTCGCCATTTCTGATTATTTGAGCTGTCGTGAAAATATTTTGTTGCGGTCAATTGATTGTTTATGCCACCCGGTAAATAGCCGATTACTCCGACCATAATTCCTGTTCGTGTATCCGGATTATAAGCAAAATCTACGTTGCTTTCTCTCGTGCCGTTCCACGAATTGATGACGGGTGCCATCCTGTATTGCTCATATTGTTTTCCCCCTTGCCATTGCTTCCAGCCGGTACCGTCGAAAATAAAATTAATCGGCCAGCCGTGCATATTGAGACCCGTGGTTGCTATTCTGGCAGAGACGGGACCCATTCCGAACAGGCCGTCCGGATTTTCAGGGAGCGGGAAGGTTTTCATTGCTCCGTAAGTTCCAAGACCGTTCAAAATCGGATAAGGAACATCGGTTGGGATGTTTGTCCAATGGCCATCGGCCAGTATTTCCCACTTTTTGGCCGGACTGTCGCCGCCGGCGCTGAATCTGCCCGCGTAAGTTGCAAGTGTCGGGGAAGTGATGAAATAAAACAAATCTCCTTTACCATTTTTTGCTGTTCCTGTGATGTGAGTGGATTGATATGATTTACCGTAATCATCCACGTTCAGAGCATGACCGCCATTCACTTTTGGCCAGGCATCGATTTCCCTGACGGACAAAACAGCTTCTTCGCTCGTGGCGGTGCCGTAGTCGTTCGAGACGATGCATCGGTATTTATCACCGTCATTTTCCAACGTGGAATGATAAACTTTCAACGTGGCCGAATTTTCTCCCGGAAGGTCGGTTTGATTCTTTTGCCATTGATAAGAAAGAGGAGTCGTGCCTTTTGCCGCGATAACAAATGTTGCCATCTGATCTACCACAATCGACATTCCATTTGGTTGCACGGTGATTGCCGGAGACAACCCCACAGTTAAAATGGCGGAATTGGTTGTTGCTGACCCATAGGCGTTGCCGACAATGCAGCGGAACTCGCCGGCGTCGATAGGGAGGGGTGGAAGGAATTTCAAGGTGGAATTTGATCCGCTCGCAACATCATCCCAGCTGTTAGTAGTCGTGTTCTTCTTCTGCCACTGATAGGTCAACGGCAATGTCCCTGTGACCGTGAGGTGGAACATGGCGTTTTTAGCGTTAGGATCAGACGGATCTGTCGTTTGGTCTATTGGTTGCATGATGATAACAGGCGGCGCTTCTGTCTCAACCACAGGACAAGTGTCGATACTCGTATTCATGGTGCTTCGCAAGTACATGACGTCAGTATTATTGATTTTGCCATCGGCGCTGATGTCGCAAGATACATTTTTTTGCGGGTCTAAAGTTTCATAGAAATGTTGGGCAATAAAAGACATATCATTCTGAGTGACGGCGTTGTCACTGTTCGCATCGCCTCTTAAGGCTATCAAATATGTTTGATTTGGGCCGCTTAACGGGTCCCCGTTCAGGTTTTCGATTCCAAGCAAGGTTGCCTGAAAACAACCCGATGTGGTAACTCCGGTTATGTCGGCGGTGAGTTGATTGCCGGCGATTGCTGTGTTTGTGACGGTGCCACTGGACAGTTGAACGGCAAAATCCGCGCCAGCGCGGATTTGATCAGAGAACGTAAACATCAATTTTGTCAATCCGCCGGCCCGTGATTCTGTTCTGAAATATCCGGCAGGGTCATTGGCATCGAACAACGTGATATTGAATGTCCCAACGGTTCCGTGCGTTTTCTGAGATTCGATTTTGATCAGTCTTAAATTTCCGGTAACGGAGAGGGTTGCTTCGTTGCTGGTTGCGGTTCCTTGCGAATTGGTGACGATGCAAATGAATCTGGCGCCGTTGTCAGCCAACTCGGTCGTCAGTATTGTATAACTTGCCGCTGTGGCTCCGTCAATATTGGCGAATGCAGTCCCGTTCCATTTTTGCCATTGATAGGAAAGGGGTAAAGATCCGCTGGCGAGAATATTAAACGTAACAGGATTTCCTTCGATGACGGTTTGGCCCCGTGGCTGCTCTAAAATTTCGGGAGACTCTTGCTGGATTGCAAGGTAATTAAAATATTTATAATCCGCCAAAGAATTTTCTTCGTCATTTGGATTCCACACGCGAAGCCGGACAACAAAGTTCTGATCGGCAACGGGCGGCGATTGAAGTTTGGTGACGATATCCATTAAACTGTTTGAGGTTTCGTATTCAAATACAGCATGACTGCCTGATCCAAAATCAATCCAAGCGGAATTAGAGTCGCAGAGACTGGTATCTTTGCCCGCGCAGACAGATAGTTTCCAATTCGTTATGTCCAGATTCGCGTGTCCGTGAAATGCATTGATACGCAATTTGCTTGAGCTTGAGTACGGGTCTGACGTAAACGTATAGCCATCGGTTACAGTCGGAAAGATATAGGGATTATAATAGGTAGGGCCCGAACCTTCGGAGAGATAGATTTTCGCGCCCGACGGTCGGTAGAGCGGATCTCCGTAAATAATGGCGGCACCGGGATAAGATTCTGAATATGACAAACTTTCGCCTAATGATTTTCCGGCATAAAATGCGCCGGCGAATTTTACCGAATATCCGAATGCGCCGCCGCCGATCAGATGATGAGAAGTGCTTCCCCATGATGCGATGCCGCCAAGCCGGTCGATGACATTGGCAGGCCAATCACCGGCATGGGTATCGCCACTTCCGTGGGCAATTTGAGGATACGCGAAACTTCCGATATCGGTTGGGACGAGCGAAGTGCCGCTCATATTGAAAATCTCAACTCCGTCCAAATCAAATGTGCCGGTCAAATTTGCATTAAATGTAGAATGCAGAATAAAAGCGACAGATTTTATCGGTGGGGCGGAAGTGATTGTTGAAAGGGTTGTTTCTGCGTATTGCCATTCTGCCGGAGATTCAATAATGGGAATGTCGGCATGCGGGTAATAACCCGTGTCATCATTAAAATAAAATTCGCTATCGATACGAATATTGGCCGGAGGCCCTTTATGACGATAGCGGAAGCCGACTGTGAATCTTTGTTCGCCGCCTTGAGTTGCATTGATTGTAAAGCTCTTTTTGAGATCAAATCCGATTTTTTCATAACAGATTTCAGAGGTTCCGTTTTCGAGCGTGCAGGTTGGTTGATCGACCGCATCCGATTCGCCAAACCGCAAATATAAATTGTCCGTAAACCGTTCATTATGAAAGGCGTCGTCCGCATTCATGATTCGAGGCGGTGTTCGTTCTTCCATTGCGTTACCGCCGTGGCTAACGCCCCATCCCGCAGGGAAGAAGCCGTAGTATTGAACCGGCCATGAACGTAATTGCCATGCCATAAATCCCGGAGCGACACCGACGCAATCCGTATTAATTTCTTTAAAGAAATCGGTTGAGTTTGCGCGGCATGCCGCAGGGTCTGCGGTGTCTTTGCAAAGGGCCGTACAGTCCGTCGCCGCGTCTTTTTTGCGCAAATTGATCATATTATTGAAACCATCGAAGGCGTGGTTGTAATTAATGTCACTACAGCCGGTCATGGGTCTTCCGTCAGTGTAAAAGTAATGTCTGCCGAGGTAAACGCCGGCATCTTTTACGATCGTGTTGCATTCGCCGATAATTTCACCCATTGTGAATTTTGCTTTGGCGGGGTTGAGCGATTTGAAGAACGCGTAAGTTAAATCAGAAGGCTCCGCGTTTTGCAGCCCTGTCCAATGATCGCCGGCGATGCCCATGTCTTCGGCGTCTATTGTGCGATCAATCAAATCAAACGTTCTTTCTTTGGTCATGGCTTCAATTCGGCCATACGCGATCCTTTTATCGAAGCCGGGAATAATGGATCTGATATAACCTATTCTGGGATCGTTGGTTTGAAAATCGATATCGTCCGAATAATTGCCGTTAAACGAGGATTCCGGCGCATATCCCAGCAGGGCAAAATCAAAGAGAGGTTTCGCCCAACTATTTTCCTCAAATTTGCAAATGGTATTCATGTCTTTCGGCGGGAATAAATTCATTTTGTTATAAAGTGAAAAACTCAAATAATAATCCAAAGATGGCTCCTCCTCGTTAATTGGGTCACACCCAAACATCATAACAACACCCCACGCGTCACGGGCATCGAATCTCGGGGGAATGCCGCGTATGAACGCTAAGTGTGTAATGGGCGAAACTTGAGCGACTTCATCGATATGCTCAACATCGCAGGCTGCCGGTCTTTGGTCGGAAGGAATAATGTTCCGGCCGGGATCGCAGATACAATTTTCAATAATTCGTTTGCGCGCCGCAAGCAAATGAGCGGGCATGGCGTATTGTCCCGGCGGAAATTGAACGGGACAAATGCGGGAGAAATCAATTCCGCGCGCGTTGGCGTAATATTCCGCGATCTCGCGGGCGTCAGACGTATTTTCGTTGTAAAGAATCAACGTTTTGTCTTTTAAATTCATGCCGGTGAGGTTGCGGGTTTGAATGGAAATGCTTTTGATTTTTTCCGCCGCGCCGCTGGGGCCTGTTGCAGTCAATTTCACCTGATAAACGCCTGGTTTTTCATAAACCGTTTCGGGAGATGGTTCGGTGCTGTCTTGATCGGTGGTTAGTCCGTCGTAATCAAAATCCCACGAATAGGAATTGGCCGGGCCGGTGGATAGATTGATCAATTTGACCTGGCGCGGATTGTCTTCCGACAGTGTGTAATCAAAATCGGCAGTGATTAGATCGGGATTCGCATTTCCAAAAACAGCGACGATGATTTTGTCTTGATCCATGGTGATTGATTTTGTCGTTTCTATCCCGCTTGCGTCACCGCGCCATTCGATAAATGGAAAACCGGTTTCCGGAACGGCGGTCAACGTAACCGGCGCGTCTTTTGCGAATTCTGTTTGTGCGGGTTCGGTTGTGACAGTTCCGTTTCCGAGTTTGACGAGCGTGAGTTGGTAAGAAACGGGTTTAAAGATTGCTTCGATTTGATGATCGTGGGTGATGTTTTGCATTTGGTAGACTGAAATATTTCCGTGATTATTCCTGTCGACGAGGACTTTTTCGATTTCATAATTTTCATCCGATTGAATGTTGAAAAAGAGATTAGACCCGGTATTGACCGTTAACGATCCGGACGGGGTGATGGTGCCGTGTTCGGTTGGCAGAATGGCAATGGTGTGAGTTAATTCCGGCGGCACCGTGATTTTTATTTTAACGGAACCTGTGCCGCAACGTTTTGCGTCACCGCATACTTCAAAGGAAAAATAATCCGTAAAGGCATGCGTGGTCGGATTTGGAGCGACTAAGGGTGTGTAAATGTATTGGCTGGTCGTTTCATTTCTCATCGGGTCGAGATCCGTAATGAGGCCGAAAGCAGGATGATCTTGAATCCGATAATACAAAGATTCCTCTAATGTGGTTGTAGCGGCCAATGTGATATTTAACGGAGTTTTGTAGACAGCATTGACGGTTTGTGGAATCGGCACCGGCGGCGGAGCTTTTTCAAAGGTGGCTGATATTGTTTTATTGTTGTCGATATCGAAACAAAAATATTTATCGCTGGTTTCTTGAAAATCGTCAGTCCAACTTTTGAAAAGGTATCCTGGTGACGGGATGGCGGTTACGCAAATATGCGTGTCGGCATTGTATGTGGATTGGAACGGCTCCAAGTTGATGCCGCCATTTGCGGGTTTTGTCATTTTGATTGTGAATTCACCGTCGGGAACACATGTGGGAGCGAACGTGTTCATGCTCGAGACGCGAATGTAATCTGAACTGTTCACGGTGCCATCGGGGTTCAGGTCTTTAAGAAAGTTATCAGTGGTGACCGGTTTTCCAATAGCGATTCTAATGTTGTCGTTGTCTGTATTATTGACACTCCCATTTTGATCAGTATCGCCGCGTAGAATTCTCACCCAAGCGTCTGTGCGTGATTGAAGCGGCATGTTTCCTATTGATGCTATGCTAAGGGTTGAACAAGCTTGATTTGGAAGATTCCGAGGTAAATTGACAGTTAGTTCGCGATCAGCGGTTATGGCGAAGCTTGCAACATCAACAGGGCTTCCATTGATCTTAATGTCAGACTCTGTTAAATCGAAAGCGGGCGGCAAGGATTGATCAAACGTCAGCACAATTTTATTGGGGCCATAAGCTCGCGGTTCGATCGGCGCATTGCCTGGAGCATTAATAGAAAGGGGAATCGCGAATTCTCCGGCTTCGCCATGCGTTTTGGACGAAACGGCGCTGACTAACTGAAGCGGGACAACAGGAAGAGGTTCAAACACCGCGGTCACATTTTTATTCCAATCCATCACAAGCGTCTTTGGTGTTTCCGTTCCGGAGAGATCGCCTTGCCACGCGACAAATTTGAAACCTTCATTGGGGGCGGCCGTCAAGGTTAATTCTGTTCCGTTATTGTAGGAGCCGTCCGGATTTGGCGCAGGTGAAACTTGAACCGTCCCGTTTTCGGCTGTGACATTTAATTGATAGGTAACAGGCAAGTCAATAATGCCGCTCAGGACTTCATATTGAAGCGTGGATGTCATTTTGATGTCGGGCGTAGTTTGTTTAACCAAAGCGTAAGTTTCCCGAATGAGAGAGAGCAGATTTTCCGCATCGTCAGGATGAAGTTCCATGTATGTATTTACTTCCGAACCAAGTGCCAAGTAAGCCGGGGTGAATTCAAGAGCGAGCCTAACGGCAAAATTCGCGAATGCCCGGCGGACACCCTCGTCGGCAAAACTCGTACCGATGGCCGGCGGCAGTTTCGGATCGATGGCGACACGGTCAAACGCTAACGGGTCAACAACAAGCATCAGTTTCAAATTGTGTGTTTCGGTTAGCCAAACCATCGCTTGCAAATAATTATAATCAGTTAGATTCCATGTGGGCGCTTCAGGGCCGTCCAAAAAGGCAGCCCAGTCGATGGCTTGGTGAACGACCACGAAGTCGGCATCGCCTTCCACAATACTATAGGCGTCATACCATGCTGCCTCATCGATCGGTTGGCGGGGAACCGGATTAAATGCCAATTTAAATGGTCTGTCCGGTTGGGTGAAAATTTGATGCCATGTATTCCACGCCGGCTCTTTCGGTGTTCCATCGCTTGTGCGAAGTCCCATGGTTTCGAAATAGCGTGCGCCGCCTGAGATTTCATCACCGGCCCAGTCATGCAGGAACCACCAATTCCATAATTCAAGGTTGATGTCGTTTGCGCCGGTGGTTAGTTCCATGATCCGGCTCAGGAAACGGTTTTGGTTTTCAAGGGAGCCGTGATAAAGATCGGGATCGGCGCCCGTCGGCCAGCCGGATTCCGCGATGATGACCGGCTTGGTGGTATGAAATGTGAGCTTTCTATAATAGTCTTCCGGCATGGCGTCCGGATTTAAGAAGTAAGGGCTCGGATAAGTAGTAATTGCGGTTAAATCAACAATCTGATTTAAGGCGTAAAGGATGTTCCAGCCCTTCGGGTACCCGCCGGTTTCTTTGACGGTGATAACGATTTGATTCTCTCCGGAAAGATTGCCGGCAGTCGCATTTAATTTTAAAACGTATACACCGCTTGTCGGGAAAACTGCCGTCGTGCTCTCTTGATCGGGATGGCTGAACGTAACATTTTCTTTTTGTGGACCGGATTCAACAGTCCAACTGACGGTTAGATTTTGAGGAATGGCTTGAGCTTCGTCTGTGACAGAAGCATTGAGATTAATCGCGTTTGCGGGTAATGTTGTTTCGGTTGGGTCTGCGGTAATTTGAACTAAAAGTTTTGGCTCACACGCATCGCCCATGCTATCTCCATCCGCATTGGCTTGATCAGGATTGTAAGTGTTAGGACAGTTGTCATCCTTATCCCAATAACCGTCTCCATCGCTGTCGGCCCAGTAAGGCTGGGATAAAGTTAATGTTTGAGGTTCTTCGAACGACGGAATATCAGGATTGGTATGACGAATGACCTGGATCGTTGCTTCCGACGAACCGTTTTGGAATGTCAGCATGGCAGAATAATTCGATGGCCCGCCGCTTGCCAGCCAATTTTTAAACGGGGCAATATAGCCGCGAAGGGTTTCACCGTATTGCGTAATAGGTTTAGGGGCTCCGTGTAAGTGTCCGTGAAACCACGCATCAACTTTTTGGGAATCGAGAATTTGCCGTATTTTGGGGGATTGTTTTTGCCAGTACCAATGGTCTCCGTCACCGGAGGCTGCGAACGGTTGATGTGTGCCGACCATGATGATTTTATCCTGATTGGACGTTACGAGAGATTCAAACCAGTTCATCGTTTGATTGCTGATTCGGCCCGCCCCTGATGTGTTTATCGGATTACCATATTCTTGCTCATCACCCATGAGGATGAAAAGAAGATTTCCCAGTCGGTTGGCGGAAGATAAATTCGGATTGACATAGCCAACGAAATTTCCAACCGAGTCATGGTTTCCGGTAATCAAATGCGTAATGCCGGCAACGCCGTTTTGCTCGAGCGTTTGCTTCATCATCGCATAAGCCGGTGCGTCTTGACCCGAATTAACGAGATCTCCCAAGACAACAGCCTGATCATATTTTCCTTTCATGCCGTTTAAAACAGAGGAATAGTAAGCGAATTGATCATTGGGGGCACCGATGGTTGCAAGATGGGAATCGCTATAAAGCCAAATTTTCATTGTCTCATTTGCCGGGATCGTGAGATCTTCTCGCGCGTTAACATTCGGAGCGACGCAGCCTTCGTCGATTTGACCGTTGCAATTATTGTCACCGCCATCCATGCATTGTTCGTAAGTGATTCCCGGGTTTGCATTTTGGCCGTTGTAAAAACGGGATGGGTTTTCCGGGGTCGGCGTTGCATTGTATACTGCGTCTGCGCAATCATCCCCCCAGAAGAATCCATTTGCTTCGATCGGTGTGGTCTTGTTGCAGCACCACGGGTTTCCGTTTTCGCAGAAGTAGGGCATTCCTATTTTCATGTTCGCGTTACAATAGTCGTCATCATCATCATCACAACCTTCGTCGATTTGGCCGCTGCAGTTATCATCGATACCGTTACAGATTTCTTCGGGCGCGCTGCATGCGAAATCGCTTGTGTGAATGGTTTTCGTGGCGGTACTGGAATTCCAATCAGCGTCAATGATATATAAAGTGACGTCGTAATCGCCTGCGGACGGGTAAGTGTGTACGACGTCTTTCCCCTCGTTTATGCTTAGCTTTCCGTCTCCAAACTCCCACCAGTATTCGGCAATGGAACCTGTTGATTGATCGAAGAAGTGAACCGTCAGAGGGTCGACGGTGTCAAAAACAAATGTGAAATCGGGCACCAAAGGTTGAGCGAGCGCAAGAAGAACAGTATTGCTGAATACGGTTCCCCCGGGATTGGTTACCACGCAGCGATACGATGAATTAATATTATTGGCAGTGGCAGTGACGGAATAGTTTGGATTTGTAGCGTCCGCGATATTTTCAAATTCAGTTCCGTTCCATTTCTGCCATTGATAGGTCGGGGCGGGAATGCCGGTGGCTACAACGGTAAACGTTGCGGTTTCGCCTTCGGCTATTGCTGCGTCTATCGGTTGCTGGGTGATCTGCGGTGGTGCGCTGATCAGATAACTGAAAAAAGCATAATTGGTGAGTGAGTTTTGTTCGTCGCCCGGATTCCAAACCTCGAGTTTTACAATAAAACGTAAATCATTTGTCGGCGGATCCTGGAAGAGATGAACGATGTCCATCAGTGTTTTTGTGATTTCGTGTTCATGAACGGCGGCGATGTCGGTTTCGAATGAATTCCATGCGTTTAATTGATTGCAGGTTTCTACATCGGCTTCGGAACAGGCGGAAAGCTGCCAGTTGGTTGACTGGAAATTATCGTGACCATGAAATGCGTTAATGTGGATTTTTTCCAAACTCGAATCATTGTCTCTCACGAACTGGTAAGGTGCCGCGGGATTGTTGACCGGTGCAAGACCGTCATCGCCGATATAAATTTTCGCAGATGAAGGACGGTACAGAGGATCGCCGTAAATAATGCCGGATTTTGCATAACTGCCCAAATAGGTGAGACTTTCACCCATGGTTTTTCCTGAATAAAAAGCACCGGCGAAACTGAGGGAATTATAGAAGGCGCCGCCTCCGGTCAAATGATGTGAGGAACTGCCCCACCATGCGATCCCTCCCAGGCGATCGATAACATTGGCGGCATAATCGCCGCCATGCGTGTCGGTCGTGTAAGGTTCGTTGAAGCTTCCGGAATCAAAGCTGAGCATGCGGGAGCCCGGTTGATCGTCGATTATTTCGACCCCGTCGATATCGATGCCGGATTGGATTTGGTTTCCAAAATCACCGCGAATATAAACGTTCAATCCTGTAATTGAACCAGATAGGTCGCCGGCGGTGATTTGGATTTGTGTTGCGATGGTTTGCCATGCGGACGGATTATTGATAAGAGAAAATGAATTATTAGCACCGCTCTGAAAGCTACCGGTATCTGAAAAGAAAATTCCGAAAATACGAAGGGTGCCGCCGTCATGAGATGCGCGATAGCGTAAGCGCACAGTGTAGGTTTTTGGCTGAGTTAGATCAAGCTTTGGGTCAAATGCAAAACCCTTGACAAGATCAACTCCGATTTTTTCAGTGCACGGACTGATCGATCCATTTTCGTTTGTGCAGATGGGTGTTTCGACTGTGTCCAGCTCGCCGAAGTGAAGGTAATGATCGTCCGTGAAATTCGAATCCTGATGGGCATCGCCGGTCATGAGATGAGGCGGTGTCCGGGTGACCGAACCGTTTCCGCCGCTGCTCAAGCTCCAACCCGGTGGAAAGAAACCGTAATACTGGACCGGCCATGAACGGAATTGCCATCCGAGAAATCCGTCAGCGACGCCGACGCAATCGGTATTGATTTCTTTGAAATAATCCGATGAATTGGCGCGGCAGGTTGCAGGATCGGCAGTGTCTTTGCATAAGGGGGTACAGCTCTCGCTTGTTTTTCGCCATCTGATCATATTCTGGAATCCGTCGAAAGCATTGTGTCCGTTGTTTTCGTATTCATTTCCTAAGTATATTCCGGCATCGATGACATTTTGCCCTGATTCTCCCGGGATTGGACCGTCAGTTGTTTTTGCCCGGGAAGAAGTCAGATTTTTGAAAAATAGAGCGGTTGGATCATCCGCGTAACTTTTTCCGACCCAAAAATCGCCGGATACACCTTTGCGTTCCGCAGCGAGTGTGCGGTCAATCAATTCAATCGTCCGTTCTTTTGTCATGGCCTCGATTCTTCCATAAGCCACAATTTTGTCTTTTGCCGCATTTAAATTCCGGATGTAACTAAAAACAGAACTGGACGGCTGAGAATCGGCCGAGTCATCGTACGCCCCTGTGTAATTTGATTCAGTTGTCCATCCCTGCTGGCCTGCGGCAAAAATGTCTTCATCTCTGTAAAGGAGATAAGACAAATAATAATCGAAAGAAGGTTTTTCATAATCGCTTGGCCAACCGGTGCCTGTTAAGCGGGCAGGAATCCCGCGGATCAGAACCATATGAGTAATGGGAGACTTTTGCGAGACGGCATCTAAATTTTCGACGCTGCAAGGCGACGGGCGGTCAAGATTCGGGATGAGTGGGCAAATGCATTTTTCAACAATTTCTTTCCGTGCGCCCAGTAATTGTGAGGCAGTTGCGAATTGTCCCGACGGAAGACTGACGGGACAAATATGGGATGGATTGAGGTCAATCATGTTGCGGGCTGCTGCGTAATAATTGGCGATTTCATCACTTCCGGTGACGTTTTGGTTATAGACGATTAACGTATTATTATTTAATGAAAGCTGCTCGTTAATCACAGAGAACGATTCGTCAGCAAAAGCGACGGGTGTTTTTTGAAGAGGGATTGGGGACGTGAGGGATATCGATTCGAGTGGAATGACGTTTTGGGTGACGATAAAAGCAAAAACTGTTAGCGCTGAAAAAATCTTCCGTGCATTAATATTAATAATGATTTTCGTAGCCGCATTAAAAGCCTTTTTTTTAAGGGCAAAAAAAGACTCTTCTTTTTTTTGATTTTGCTTCGAAATTCGTCTTCTTAATTCGCGTTGTGAAGGGGACATAAAATTAAGTGATTTAAAGCAACTCTTTTTTCCTCCTATTAGATTAGAACTTTTTATTTCCACCGCATAACCCGTCTCAATTTAAGTATAGCTTTTAAGTGTTCAGGTCTACAAATTTAGGCCCAAAATAATTTCACTTGTTTTATTTTTAAAATAAGTTGTTTTTTAAATGATTCCCGTTAGTTTCAAAAAACAATATATTTATAAAATTGTTCTAAGTCGTTTCCTGATATAATATTACACGAGTTTTGATGGATTGAAAAAGGGTTTCAGTCAAGCGGTTGAAAGGGGCTGATGAGCGGTCGAAATTACGGTGTGAGCGGTTTTCGGATTTTCGAGATGGATTGAAGTTTATACGAATTTTCCTCCCCCTCGATGGGGGAGGCCTCCTAACATCCGCCAAAATACGCGTCGGACTCGCCGTGCTGTTTGGCGAGAACTGGCGGATCCGCCAATCTGTGTGGCGGAGATAAAGGTGGGGGTGATATTTCGGAAAAGCCCCCCATCCTGACCCTCCCTCCTGCCTCGCCGGCAGGCGGGCGCAAGGGGGGAAGGTAATTCGCTGAAAAATGTACGCACGATAGGTACCGTAAGTGATTTGACTTCACCCGAGCATTTCAGTAGAATCTGAAATCATTGTGACGCAATCAATTATAACAAAATGCAATTTTTTAATCAGTCTTGAGAGTTAAATGCGAAAAATTATTTTTCCTATAATTTTGATAATCATTGCGCAGATATTTTTATTATCCGCGGGTTTTGCCGAGCAGCCAACCGTCATCGCTACGTTGGATAAAGATACTGCCACAGTGAATGAAGAACTGCATTTAATCGTAAGAGTTGAAAATTCAAAAGGGTCGATTCCTCCGCCGAAGATGCCCTCACTTCAAGGATTTGATATCATTTATTACGGCCGGACATCTCAATTCAAATTTGTGAATGGAAAAACCCAATCGATTACAGAATTCGCTTACGTTTTGACGCCGAAGGCGGCAGGTCAATTTGTGATTCAACCGATCAAAGTGGTGGTTGGCGGGGTGGAACGTGAAAGCGGTTTTGTCCGCGTGACTGTTACCGAAAAACCGGGAACCGCGGTTCCTCAGCAGAGTACGCTTGCGCAAAATCCGGCTTCTCAAGGTTCGTCGGGTGCGACATCCCCGCGGCCAACATTACCTCAGTATCCTGCTTTGCCGGCCGGGCAGCAACAGCCTTCAACCTATCAGCAGCCGCCAATGTCACAGCCGGCGGCGGCAGGTTCTAAGGGGACGGTTTCCGATATGGGGAATGATCAGATTTTTCTCCGTGCACAAACGAATAAAATGACCGTTTATGCGAATGAGCAGGTTTTACTGGGTTATTCACTGTTTACGATGTTGGACACGAGATACGAAGGATTTACGGAGGAACCGGAAACGAGCGGATTCTGGATCGAAGAATTTCCGATGGAACAAGAGGTCACGCAGGAAACAGAAACCGTCAATCGTAAACGGTACGTCCGCGCTGATATCCGTAAGATGGCGCTTTTTGCGACTGCTCCGGGAACCTATACGATTAAACCGGGGGTGATTAAAGCGTCGGTGCAAATGCAGGAACAATCGAGTTCTATGTTTGATGAGTTTTTCAACGATAGTTTCTTTGCGAACGGCGGGTTTTTTGCGCGGCGGGTGGAAAAACAATTGACGGCGCCGCCGATTCAGATCATGGTGAAGCCGCTTCCGGAGGCCGGAAAACCTCAGAGTTTTAAGGGTGCTGTCGGAAATTTCAGGATGTCGACTATTGTTGAAAAACGTGTGGTGAAGCAAAATGAAGCGTTAACGCTGACTGTCACGATCGAGGGCGAAGGAAATATTGAAACGATTAGTCCGCCGGTGGTGCCAGACATTCCGGATGCGAAGACGTATGCGTCAGACACGAAAACTCAGCTTTTTCGGTTGAAGGATGTCATCGGCGGAAAGAAAACGTTTGAAATTGTCGTTGTTCCGGGGCGAGAGGGAGAGTTTGTCATTCCCAGCCTTGAGTTTAGTTTTTTTAATCCGACGAGCAGCCAATATATCGTTTTAAGATCCGACCGGTCTCAAATTAAAGTGGAGAAATCCAATCAGCCGCCGCCTGTCATTCCAAGAGAAATTTTGAATGCGCAGATGGACGAGCGGCGGAAGGCCGTGAAACGGGAATCGGAAGACATTCAGTTTATCAAAGAAAGTGTCCGCCCCGGGAGCGGTGCGCGCATGTTTGATTGGATGAGAGGGTTTGGGATTGCGAATGTGCTTGCGACACTTTTTTATATCGCAGCCGTCCTGCTTCGTAAACGGAATGAGTTTTTTGAACAGAATGTTTCGTTCAAGCGAAAACTGTTTGCCCGGAAAATTGCCGTGCAGGGGATCGCCCGGCTTGAAAAACTTGAGAAGCAGTCTCATAAAGATAAAGATGCTCACTGGAAATTTTACGAAGAAGCCGCAAAATTGCTTGACCAATATCTCGCGGACAAATTAAATCTATCATCCCATGGAATTACCCGGAGTCTTGTGGAACAGGCGCTCAGCCGCGAAAAAGTTGAACGTGCGGTAGTTGATGAGATTAACCATTTTTACGATATTTGTGACCGTGTGCGTTTTGGACGGATAGAGCAGGCCGACGAAGATCCGAAATTGATGATGAAGGCACTTAAACAAATGATGAATGTGTTGGAGAAACTATGAGAAAAGCAAACTTGAAATATGGTACGAATTTAGTGAATGCGATCTTAGTTTTTGCTCTCGTAGTAAGTTTGAATGGATTTGTGTTTGCTTCCGAGGATGCTCGCCAACAAGCGCTTTTCCAGCAGGCCAACGGCCTCTACGGCGAAGGAGAATTTGAAAAAGCGAGTGCAGCATACGAAAAATTGATTGAAACGGGTGGCCCCACTTCGGAATGTTATTACAATCTCGGAAATGCGTATTTCAAAAGCGGAAAAACCGGACAGGCGATTTTGAATTTTGAACGGGCACGGCGAATATTACCGAGGGATCCTGATATTTTGACGAATCTCAATTATGCCAAGCGGACGATCGAATACGAAATCAAGGATTCGCGGAATTGGTACGCGCGAAAAATGAGCGATGGGTTGCAATATGTGACGGGCGGAGAGTGCTGGCTGCTTGCGATGATCGGTTATTTTCTATTGATTTTGAGTCTTTTGATCCGGTTGCTTCGAAGAAAGGCGACGGTTATCAGCCTGTTTAATATTTTTATATTTGTTATTTTTCTTTTACTTTCAGCGCCCCTCATGATGAAATACTCAAGTCTGGGAACCGAGAATCATGCGATTGTGATAACGCCTGAGGTGGAAGTGCATTATGGGCCTTCGCAAAGCGACCGGATTGCATTTCGGTTGGTGGAAGGGCTTGATGTTTCTGTGACGGATAGCAAAGAAGATTGGTGCCGCGTTCGATTAAATGACGGCCAAAGCGGCTGGCTGGTGAAGGCGAATGTGGAGGCGATTTAAGAGCTAAATGACCAATGACCAAATCCCAATGACCAAGGAATGTTCAATGTTACAATATTCAATTGGGAATTAGTTTTTTTTGAGATTTCCTTGCGTCATTGCTCGGCCGCCATGTTGTTTGGCGGAGTGCTTGGTCATTGGGATTTTTAAAAAGGAACTTTTATGAAACCAAAACTCAAACTGAACCCCGATACTCACGGGCATTTCGGAATTTACGGGGGTCAGTTTGTTCCCGAGACGCTGATGAAAGCGCTTCGGGAGCTGGAAGAAACCTATCGCCGCGTCAGGCGCGATAAAAAATTTAAGTCCGACCTGAGCCATTATTTGACCACTTATGCCGGCCGGCCGACACCGCTTTACGAAGCAGAAAATTTAAGCAAACATTTCAGGCGCAATTTTAGAATTTTTATTAAGCGTGAAGATTTACTTCATACCGGTGCGCATAAAATTAATAACACGATCGCTCAAGCCCTTCTGACAAGATATTTAGGGAAGAAACGGATCGTCGCCGAAACCGGGGCGGGGCAGCACGGCGTTGCGAGCGCGACGGCCGCGCGTCTGTTTAATCTTTCCTGCGATGTTTATATGGGGGCGGAAGATATCGAACGGCAGGCGCTCAACGTTTACAAAATGAAACTTCTCGGCGCGCGGGTGATTCCGGTTTATTCGGGTTCGAAAACATTGAAAGATGCGACGAACGAAGCGATCCGCGATTGGGTAACGAATGTTGAGACAACGCATTATTTGTTGGGCTCGGTTGTCGGGCCGCACCCTTATCCGATGATGGTGCGTGATTTCCAAAGCGTGATTGGGCGGGAAACCAAGCAGCAGATGAGAAAACTGACCGGTTCACTGCCGGATGTCGTGATGGCGTGTGTCGGCGGCGGAAGTAATTCGATGGGAATGTTTTATGAATTCTTGAAAGATTTCAGCGTCCGGTTGATTGGCGTTGAGGCAGGCGGTGAAGGATTGAATACACATCGCCATGCCGCAACCATGGCAAAAGGTTTCGTCGGGGTGCTTCATGGAATGAAAAGTTTGCTGCTTCAGGATGCGAACGGGCAGGTTCAGATTGCGCATTCGATTTCAGCCGGGCTTGATTATCCGTCTGTCGGGCCTGAGCATGCGTATTTAAAAATGGCCGGCCGCGTTGATTATGAGGCCTGTACGGATAAAGAGGCAGTTCAGGGCTTTCATTTATTGACAAAGCTTGAAGGGATCATGCCGGCGATGGAACCGTCGCATGTTTTCGGATATTTGATCCGGAATGCGAAAAAATTGCCGCGCGGTTCAAATATTGTTATTTGTCTTTCCGGCCGCGGCGACAAGGATCTGGATATTATTAGGAAATATGAATCGCATGTGAAATGAAAAGGCCAATTTCAAGCACCCCAAAATTTTCGCGGCTCAGACAGCGGCTGTCGCCGAACTCGCCTCGTAAATTTTGCGTTGCTTGCAATTGTTTGATTTATCGAACAATCATATTTTGGCGGAGTGAGGCGAAGGCTTGAAAACCGGATATGAGTTGCTTTTTGTTCAGAAATTGTCATTCCCGCATGCTTTAGGCGGGAATCCATGTTCGTAGATTTCCGCTAGAGGCGTGCGAGAATGACAAAGAAGTAGAATTGCCGGGGTGAATCCATTCGGAAGAGGCGAAAGATAAGCGAAAGGACTTATGGATAATCGACTGACGAAATTAATAAACCAAGCCAAAAAAACGAAGCGGAAGTTGTTTGTTGCGTATGTGACGCTCGGCTATCCCGGTCTGGCCGTCACCGAAAAAGCGATTCTCACGCTCGAAAAAGCCGGAGCGGATATTTTGGAACTTGGGATTCCGTTTTCTGATCCCCTGGCCGATGGACCGACCATTCAAGGAGCTTCGGAATATGCGCTCCGCCGGGATATTTCGATCAAAGACGGAGTCCGTTTAATCGAAAAACTGCGTAAGAAAAATCTCAAGATGCCTGTGGTGTGCTTTTCTTATTGGAATCCGATCCTGCATTTTGGCGGCGATCAATTATTCCGCAAACTCAAACAAAACGGCTTTGACGGTCTTATTATTCCCGACCTTTCGATTGAGGAAGGCCAAGCGATTGAGGAAAAAGCAAAAGCGAACAATCTTTCTCTTGTCTATTTAGTTGCGCCGACAACCAATCCGGCGCGCATGAAGAAAATTGCGAAGCGGTCAAACGATTTCATTTATTATGTGTCGCTTCGAGGTGTCACCGGTGTTCGGAATAGTGTTCCAACGGATCTTGTCGAAAACGTGAAACTTCTCAAGCGAATAACGAAGAAGCCAATTTTAGTCGGGTTTGGCGTGTCCGAGCCCGAGCAAGCGCGTGAAATTTGTAAAACGGCGGACGGGATTATTGTAGGCAGCGCGATCGTGAAAGAGTTGGGGAAAGGCGAATCTGGAATTAAACGAATCGAGTCCATGGCCCGCGCCATCCGCAAAAGTATATCATAATCAAATACGGCAGAGGAAGAAACTGCTATTCCCCACTCAGACAGCGTCCCCCATGCTTTCTTTCGAAAGCAAACATGGGGGCCGAACTCGTGGATGAATAGCAGTTTCTTCCTCTGCCACTTTCGAATAAAAGTTGCTTTGAAAGAGTGCGCAATATCTTTGATTTTGTTCTGGTGCGAAACGAGCGTTTCGCCAAGAGAAGTGAAGATGCGGGCGGGAAAGATGGCTGCCTCATAAGTGCCGGCTATCTTTCCCGAGCGGAAGTTTATAAATAAAAAGTTATCTTGCCCGGTGCAATCAATTTTGTTTAGGGAAAGATAACAACCTTGGCATCGTTGTTTGTGAGGAGCTTGCCGAGGTGTGTAGGCTTTGTTTGAACCAAATGCCTTTCTGTGATGGAGAGGCGATTTATAAAAGGAATGCCAGTAGAAACAATCCTCGAGGGCGAGTTCGGCCCCCATGTTTGCTTTCGAAAGAAAGCATGGGGGACGCTGTCTGAGCCGCGAGGATTGTTTCTACTGGCAAGAGCATTAATGAGCATACTCGGACTTGATATCGGAGAAAAAAGGATCGGAGTCGCGGCAAGCGACGAACTCCTTTTTATGGCCCATCCTGTCGGAATGATCGAGCACACAAGCAAGAAAGATACCCTCCAGCAAATCAAACGTATCGTCGACGACTACAAAGCCCAAAAAATTGTCGTTGGGCTGCCGAAAACCATGAAAGGCGAGATCGGAACGAAAGCGGAAGAAATCCTCAAATTCGTCGAATTCCTCAAACCCAGATTAGCCTGTGAAATTGTAACATGGGACGAGCGTTTCACAACGGTTCAGGCCGAGCGGAAATTATTAGAGCACGATGTCAGCCGTGCCAAGCGCCGCGAAAAGCGTGATCAGCTTGCCGCGGAATTCATGCTGCAAAGTTATTTGGATTATTTAAAAGGTACCGTTTGAAATAGTACCGGAAGATTTTGCGAAAGCACGCAAGCAAACAAGCGGTACTGGTTCATTTTCTTTTTTAATCTTAAATGCGTCCGATAGTCCGTTAGCCCGGATTTCTCATCGTTAACCCGGTTTTCTCATCGATTTTTTCAATCGATGAGAAAACCGCTTTGGACAGCACAACTAATACGGATGTGCTGTCCAAAGTTTTGCGCGCCCAAATAGAACAGCGCGCAAAAGATAAACCCTTTTGCGAAAATAATTTAAATGATTTCCGCAAAAGCTCTTCGAGCGCATTTCTCATCCATAAAGATGAGAAATGCGGGTTAACAAGAAAGTCGGGTTAGAAAGCGGCAAAAACCAAAAAAAGCTTGACTTTGGGTCATTTTCAATGAAAATAGACCATATGTTAGACAGAATACTTTCCAAGCGACTGCAAGCTTCACCCAAAAGTGTTTTGCTTTTGGGCCCCAGGCAAGTGGGTAAATCTACGCTAATGCGATCGCTTCATCCCATGAGGATTATCAATTTAATGGATGAAAGTTTATACCTTTCGTATATGAAAGACCCTGCGCGTTTGCACCGTGAAATTGCTGCCATTACGAAACCTTCGCTGATTGCGATTGATGAAATTCAGCGAGTTCCTGCGCTTTTAAATAGCATTCAAGTGCTTTTGGACGAAGGATGCAAACACCGTTTTTTGCTGACCGGCTCAAGTGCGCGAAAACTGAAACGCGGGCACGCCAATCTTTTACCGGGGAGAATTTTAATTGAGCATCTTGCCCCATTAGCTTATTGGGAATTAGGCGAGCGGTTTGATTTGGAAAAAGCGCTTCGCATTGGAACTTTGCCTGGAGTTTATTTGGAGGCCGGAGAAACAGGGGAGGCGCTTCTTGAAAGTTATGGCCAAATCTACTTACGTGAGGAAATTCAATATGAAGCTTTGACGCAGAACTTGGGGGCTTATGCCCGTTTTCTCGACATGGCGGCCGAAGCGAGCGGCAGGTGGATTAATTACTCAAAGCTCGCCAGCGACAGTGAAATTCCAAAGGAAACGCTTCGCCGTTTTTATGCACTGCTTGAGGATACGCTTGTGGTACATAGAGTTCAAGCGTTTCGGCCAAAAGTGTCTAAAAGGCGTGTTAGCCAGCGGGAACGTTTTGTATTCTTTGATCCCGGTGTGCGCAATGCGCTTCTTGGAATTCATCGCGGTCACCTTAGCCCCATGGAAAAAGGGAACCTTTTCGAGCAGTGGATTTTTCTCCAATTGATGGCTTTTAATGATATCAACAAAAAAGGCTGGAGAATCAGTTCTTTCCGTACAGACACGGGGGCAGAAGTGGATTGGATTTTGGATACGGGTTCGAGGCTTCTGGCAATTGAATGCAAATCAGGCAAGAATGTTGCTGAACATGATTTGAACGGTTTGAGAGTATTTGATCGATTTGCTCACAGACAGGCGGAAAAGTATGTGATTTATACGGGAAGAAGTGTTCAGAAATTTTCAAAATCAGAAACCGCAATTCCTTATGGAGATTTTCTCACGAGCGTTCTTCCGTCGCTCAAGTGACGGGAAAAAAGAGTGAAAGTACCGTTTGAAATAGTACCGGAAGATTTTGCGAAAGCACGCAAGCAAACAAGCGGTACTGGTTGCTGTCTGGAAAAAGTTTTGTCTGGAAAAAGTTTTTGAAAAATGGCGGATTAGATGGTAGTATATATGTGTAATTAATTAGTTTAAACTAAACAAAAAGACATATATGTATACCGACCTTCAATTACGGGAAATATTTCATATCGAATTCTTGAGGTGGCTCGGGAGAAAACTGAAACCCAATCAGTATGCCTTGAAGGGCGGAGTTAATCTAAGGCTCTTTTTCGGCAGTATCCGTTATTCCGAAGATTTAGATATCGATGTCATGCATGTTGCCGTTGCGACGTTAAAGAAAAATGTGATGCAAATTCTCGAGAATCAATCATTCCTTTATGCATTAAAGGCGTTTGGAATTGGTGCGATTCAACCGCCCGACCTGACAAAAGCCAAACAGACAGAAACGACCCAGCGTTTTAAAATTCATCTAAAAGCCTCAAATGGTCTGGATTTATTTACCAAAATTGAATGTTCCAGGCGCGAGCAGCCGGGAGAAACTGACGTCGGTGTGGTGGGGGATTTGATTCTCAAACGGTATAAAATTTCTCCCGTTTTGATTCCTCATTATCATGCTCCTTCGGTCGTGGTGCAGAAGTTGGGTGCTTTGACGGGGAGGACTGTCGTGCAGGCCCGTGACGTGTTTGACCTCTATTTATTGAGTTCGCAAATTTCAGAAACAGAGTTATGCCGGGTGGAAGTTAATCAGTCCATTCTCAAAAAAGCGTATGAACGAGTGATGAAAATCGATTTTCAGGGATACAAGGCCGCGGTTGTTTCATTTTTATCATCGGAAGACCAGCGGGTCTATGGGGAGCGTTCCTCATGGGACAACATTCAATCGAAAGTGTTGGGTTTGCTGGAAGCGCTTGGTCATGAAAAAAACTAAAAGTGTTTTATCTGTGATTCATGGTTTGAACCGGCCCGTTTTTACCACCCGGGAAATTTCTTTGCTGACCGGGAAATCCGTATCGACTGTGACGCAAACGCTCAATTACTTATCGCGGCAGGAGGCGTTTGACAAAATTCACAGGGGCGTGTGGGGCAAAAAAGGCAATTTTAATGCCTACGATATGATCCCGTTTCTCTTACCCAACCATCAGGTTTATGTTTCATTTGTGAGTGCGCTTCATTTGCATGGATTGATCGATCAAATTCCGCAAGTGATTACGTGTGCTGCGCCGATGCACTCACGTTTGATTCGGACGCGGGTGGCTCATTATCGGATTCACCAGATTGAGCCCAGTTTTTTTAAAGGATTTGATTGGCATCAGGGAACGGGACGGTTTTTGATTGCAGAACCGGAAAAGGCTTTGGCCGACAGTCTTTATTTGTCTGTCAGAAAAAAAAGAAATTACGGCTCGTTTCCTGAACTTCATTTAACAAAACAATTCCGGTTGAAAAAAGTTCAAGGATGGATTGAGCTGATTAAAGACCCGCGGGTGAGAAGCTTGGTCTATGCGAAATTGGAAGCATTAATGAAGCAGGTGCGGTGACTTGTGGTACCGGTTCTCGTGGTGCCATGAATAGCACCGGAAAAGGAAGTTAACTTTTTCAGGAATTTGATTATAATAGCGCCATTCAGGCAAAAGGCGGGATGTGATGATTTGTTCTAATTATAACAAAAATCAGAAACGTAAATTGATCGGGCAAGTTGTTGATCAAATTGCCGCCGGATTTCGTCCTCAAAAAATAATTCTTTTCGGCTCTTATGCCTATGGAAAAGTTAACGATGATAGCGACGTCGATCTTTTGGTTGTGATGGAAAGCAAAAAGCGGCCGCCAGCCCGTGCGGTCGAAGTGTCAAAGGCAATCCAGTACTATCCTTTTGCTATGGATATTATGGTTCGCACCCCGGATGAAATCCGAAAGCGCCTCCGCTTGAAAGACCCTTTTTTTATCGAAGTGATCGAAAAGGGGAAGGTCTTGTATGAGCAGTGAAATTGCGAGAGAATGGCGCGAAAAAGCGGAAGAAGACTATTGTGCAGCGATTATTTTGTCGCAAACGAAACGGAAACATCTTTTCAGTTCTATTTGCTTCCACAGTCAGCAGTCCGTAGAAAAATATTTAAAAGCTTATCTATCCCGTGAAAAGATTTCCTTTCCCAAAACCCACGATTTAATTCTTCTAAAAAATCTTTGTTCCGATGAAGACGGAGATTTTGAGTTGGTTTCGGACCTGATCATTTCTTTAAATCCGTACTCGGTTGAATTTAGATATCCGGGTGAACGGGCAATGCGGCGTGATGCTATGGGTGCAATCAAGGCTTTGAAAGAAATCCGCGAATTCGTTCGAAGAAAAATTCGATTGAAATAAAAATTTGTGTAAATTGCGGTATCGTTTTTTTGGTTCGTTTCCTGAGCTTCATTTAACAAAACAATTCCGGTTGAAAAAAGTTCAAGGATGGATTGAGCTGATTAAAGACCCGCGGGTGAGAAGCTTGGTCTATGCGAAATTGGAAGCATTAATGAAGCAGTTGCGGAAAAAGGATACTGGTAAGCGCATGTGAGTATAAGTGTACAAGATAGAACATATGCTCTTGTGTGCTTATGGCTGGCCGCCGATGATTATTTTATAACCGGTTGAGGGACTATGAATCCGTATACATTTAGCTTGCTGTTTTTTTCATTTTGCACGTTTCTGATAGCTGTGCTTATTTGGCTGAAACGGCAAGACGAAGTTGGGATGCGGTATTTTATATTTTGTGTATTTGTCGGTATTTGGAGCTCTGCTTTATCGTTTGTTGTAACCAATCAAACGCCTTACGGGCAAGCGTTGTTTTGCGCAAGATTGGCAAATATGGCAGCTTCTTTTATTTCGGCAACTTGGCTGCATTTTATTATAGTTTATACAGGTTATCCGAAAAAATTCTACAGATTGCTTTATTTTTTTATATGGCGGCACTTTTTATTTTGTGCATGGCGTTCACGCCATGGTTGATTCCAGAGTTAAAACCGATGTTCGAGTTTTCTCACTTTGCTCACTACGGCCCGGTTTTTCATGTTGAATTTGCTGTTTTTTATACTGCCGTTCCTTTTGCTTTTTATTTACTGGTGAAAAGAATGCGGCTCCTGCGCGGTCCGGAACAAACGCAAATGCTCGGATTTATGATTGCAACATTAACTGGATTTATTGGAGGATCATTATCTTTTTTTCCCGTATATGATATACGGATCCCACAATATGGAATATTTATCATGCCGATTTATCCCTTCGTGATGGCTTATTTTATGATGAGATACCATCTGTTCGATATCGAAGCGATTGCGGATGCATTTCAGAAAGAGAAATTAGCGACGATCGGACTCCTTGCGGCGAGCGTCAATCACGAGATCAAGAACCCGTTGCATGCACTGCGAGGAAGAGTAGAAGTTGAAATTGAAAGGTGGAAAGAGGGCAGCCCGGATCATGATCCATTGGAATCGTTTGAGAAAATGCTATTTCAGATAGACCGGATCACAAATGTTATTACTACTTTGAATCACTTTGCGAAACCTTGTGCGGATCAAAAGGGAAGTCAACTGCCGGATGCTTTGCTTGCTGAAGCAGTGAAGATGGTTTTGGATTTAGTGGCGTACCAATTTTCGCTTGAGAAAATTAGTGTCAGAAATCAAATTCCCGAGAATCTGCCGCGTGTTAAAATTGATCAACATGAGTTAGAACAAATTTTATTCAATCTCATCGTAAATGCTTGTCAGGCGATGCCCGAGGGTGGGGAAATTGCAATTCGAGTAGAAGTCTGTTATTGCGAGCCCCAAAGGCCTGCCTGCCGGACAGGCAGGGGTGTGGCAATCTCAGAACGTAGATTGCTCGCCCGCCGAGGAATGTGGCGGGCAAGTCGTCCTGTTTTTGGTGGGCCTCCTCGCAATGACACAGGGACGGTTGTTTTAACGATCCTGGATACCGGAACCGGAATTTTCCACGATCAATTGAAACATCTCTTTGAACCTTTTCGAACGACGAAAGGTGAACAAGGTACAGGCCTCGGGCTCTACATCACTAAACAGCTTGTCGAGCGCAGCGGCGGGAAGATTACCGTAGAAAGCGACGCGGGTAAAGGGACGACATTTGTGATTGAGTTTATGATGGCAGAGGGCTAACCCGCCTTTCTCATCGATTTTGTGAATCGACGAGAAAGGCGCTTTGGGCGCAATTAGTTTCGACCAAAGTTTTGCGCCCTTGGTAAATCAGGGCGCAAAAGATAAGCCCTGCGTCGCAAAGACGCAAACATCCTTGCACCGCAGCTCTTACGAGCGGAATTTCTTATTAACGATGAGAAATCCGGGCTAAACGACGTCATCACAATAGCACAAATGCAAAAGCGTAACTTATGCTCATGTGATCCTGTGATCCTGTGCTCTTGTGTGCTGGAACCAAATGTACAAGCCCTCTCCAGAAAACCCAAAAGAAGCCGTAAAATAAAGAGATGTTAAAGATTTTAACTTCTAAAAGCATATCCAAAATTTTGTGAGGGCTGTATGAAAAGAACATACAATATTTTATTAATAGACGATGATCCATTAGTTTTACAGAGCATTAGTAAGCTACTCACAAAACAAGGTTATGCAGTCCGAAAAGCTGCGAATGCCATCGAAGCGGTGTCGTTAGCGGCGCGGTTTGAATTTGACTTGGTTATCTCGGATATCAGAATGCCCGGTGATAATGGAGTGGTTGCGATCCAAAAGATCAAGGAGATTTATTCAGCAAAGGCGATAGGGTGCGGATATATTCTAATTACAGGGTATGCGGAGGAAGATACTCCTGAGCATGCGATTAAGCTTGGCATTAATAAGTTTATTTTTAAGCCATTTGATAATGATGTAATTTTGAACTGTATTCATGAAGAACTTCAGCTTATCGAGCAGGAAAGAAAGCTTAAGGATTCTACGTCAGAACCACTGCCACATCATAAAAGAAGAGATGACAAAACCGGCTTAAAAAGGGCTGTTATTACTGGCATCGGAGTGGTTGCGCCCAGTGGGATTGGCAAAGATGAATATTGGAAAGGACTCAGAGAAGGAAAAAATTGTGTAGACCAAATTACTTTATTTGATTGTTCTTTGTATCCTTCAAAAGTTGCAGCAGAAATCCGTGATTTCGACCCATCATTGTTTGTCGAAGACTTTCATGAGATTAAACGAATGGGGCGATCTGCACATTTAGCGGTTGCGGCATCAAAACTTGCAGTTAAAGATTCTGGGTTGGATTTATTTAATTGCGATTCTGTGGATGTCATTATTGGTAGTGCGACATCTGGCCTTGATTATGCAGAGCCTGAAATACGCGCGTTAGAAAGAGGTGGGGTGCGTCGCGTTCGTCCATTTGCTGGTATCGCAGGTTTTGGTGGGGCGATTTCTTCAGAGGCAGCACGAGCGATAGGTGCAAAAGGTATGTGCATTACCTTTTCTAACGGTTGCACATCCGCTACAGATTCTTTTGGATATGCTTTAAAACAAATCCGATATGGATTATCGGAGATTGTAGTAGCTGGTGGGGCCGATGCTTGTGTAACCTCTGCTATTGTTGCGGCTTTCTGTCAAATGGGAGCCATATCAACGCGCAATGATAAAAAGGCATCGCGTCCTTTTAATAAAGATCGAGATGGCTTTGTGATTGCGGAAGGTGGCTGGGTGTTTGTTATAGAAGAATTGGAATATGCCTTAAAGCGGAGCGCTCGCATTTATGGAGAATTAGTTGGTTACGGTGCTACTTGTGATGCCTGGCATATGTCTAAACCGCATCCTTCCGGTGATTATACTTCGTTAGCAATCGAACTTGCTTTGGAAGATGCCAACATCAAACCAGAGGAAGTTGATATTTTTGAAGCTTATGGCAATGCAACTCCGGTTAATGATAGTTATGAAACAGCTATTGTGAAAAGGGTCTTTGGCGAACATGCTTATAAACTTGTTATGCCTTCGTCCAAATCAATGTTGGGGCACCCAATTGGTGCAGCGGGCGGGCAACAGTTAGCCGCCGTGCTGCTTGCTCTTCATGAAGGTTTTATCCATCCAACAATAAACTATGAAGTTCCGGATCCTGAATGTGATTTAGATTGTGTCCCAAATATTGGACGCAAAGGGGATTTTAAAGTAGCTGTTTGTAACAGTTTGGCGTTTGGTGGCAAAAATGTGGCGATTGTTGTGAGGAAATTTATAAAATAATGTTGTTTTTTTAGAGATAGAGCGATTCGTTATTAACCCGCGGTATAGGGATAGTGATACTGTGAATATTCTTGTGACTGGTAGTACTGGTTTTGTCGGGAAATACTTGTTAAAGCGTTTGATTGCTGACGGGCATAAAGTTATTTGTTTATTGCGGCCCGAAAGTGTCGGAATTGACGGCTTGAAAGATCTAAACATTGAAATTTGGACTTCCGGCCTTTTTGACACGGCCTCGCTGAAAAATAAAATCAAGAATGTCGATATTATTTATCATTTGGCGGGATCGGTTTTTAGCCAAAGTAAAAAAGAATTATTTAGAGCTAATTGTGAAGCAACTGCCAGTTTATATTCGGCCACTGCTGATACAAATATCAAAAAATTTATTTATTTGAGTAGCATCACCGCATGTGGGCCTTCCGACCAAAATAGTAAAAATGATGAAAATGTGAAGCCACATCCGATTTCTTTGTACGGGCAAAGCAAGTTGGCGGCAGAGCTTGCTATCAGAACGCTATTCCCAACGGTTAAGAGAAATATTGTGATCGTCCGGTGCCCTCTTATTTATGGTGAAGGAATGAATTCGGATTCTAGGCTCTTTGTGCTGACATCGAAGCTTGTTCATCAAACATACCGACATATAGGAAATGGCAACAATCAAATTAGTTTTTGTAGCATTGATAATCTGATCGATTTCTTTTCATTGATTCCGAGCTTGAATTTGTCGAATGTTGAGTTGTTTAATATCGCAGACAAGCGAGTGCTATTGATGCGCGAATTGGTCAGTCTGATATGTTCAACAAATAATATTCAAGAGCCTAACAAAAATATTTCTCCGATGAAGGCCTTGTTTTTCAGCAGCATCATACATTTAATTAATAGAGTTTCTTCTCTTAAAAGTTTCGATTTTCCGGCACCGGAACAAATCAAAGAGTTGATGAGTCATTGGGTGATGGATATTTCAAAAGCAGAGAAATATGGTTATAGTCCCAGATCCGATGTCAACGATTTGCTGAAAAAAGTAGTCCGATTGTATCAATCAGGAGCTTAGGGTTATGCAAAATATTATTGTAAGTTATAAAAAATTAATCCTTTCTTTTTTGATCGGGTTGTCTTTGATTGCTCCGGTTATTTGTTTTATTTTTTATCGATCCCGTCCTACGCCGTATGGTCTTGCGCTGTGTTTTTTTATTTTGTTTCATTCGATCTTTAGAATTTGGGAAACCTTTTTTACCTCTAAAGAAAAAGATACGTTTGTTATTTCTGACGATGGGACACTGGTGCTGGTGACTTTCGCTTATGTGTTCTTATTCTATTTGGTCATGACAGAGTTTTATCTGACAGGGAGAAGTATCAACTTAGCTATTAGCGGTTCCGGATTGCTTATCTATGTCGCGGCGTTTAGACTAAGATGGTGGGGCATGGCGGCGCTTGGGAAACAATGGGCCATTCACGCCATTGGTAAAAAAAAGATCGAGCATAAGCGTTTAATTACATTAGGTCCGTATCAGTATATCAGGCATCCAATTTATACAGCGACATTGCTTGAGCTGTTGGGAGTTGTTCTCATTGCCAATGCCTACATGACGATTCTCTATTTTTTATTTTTAACAATTCCGGCCTATTTTATGAGGATCAGGGTAGAGGAGTTGAATAATATTAAAATTTTCGGGCAGCAATATAAAAAATACCGGAAGACAACGGGAATGGTTTTTCCTCGAATAAGAAAAAAGGAATCATAAACGTGGTTTATTATTGCACGTCTTGGTTTGTTAGTTTAATCGGTAGTTTTATTCTTGGTTTTTTTATTATATCGCGTCCCAAAAGTTCTTTGCCTCAAAAATTGTGGGCTTTTTTTTGTTTTTTAGTTGGTTTTGTCAGTATTGGGTTCATCGGATCATTTTTTTCGAAAACTCAAACGATCGGTTTGTCGTTTATCAGGCTCATTAATATTTCGACTGCATTATTAGCACCCATATTTTTACATTTTGTCATTTCTTTCTGCGAAGCAGCCGCCTCAAAAAACCATAAGCGATTGACAGTAACATTTTATGCGGCAGGTTTCGTGTTTGTTTCGCTTCTGTTTACGCCGTACGTGATCAAAAGTGTCGAGTTGAAAGCCGGGTTTCAGTATTGGCTGGTGCCGGGTCCACTTTATTTTTTATTTATGATCTATTTTTGCGTTCCATTTCTGATTGGATATTTTCTATTGTTTTCGTATTTTTTAAACGCGATTGGCCTGAAACGTTTACAGGTTACTTATTTTTTTATCGCTACTTTTGTTGGCGTGATTGGAGGGCTAACGACGTTTCTTCCTGCTTTTTTGCCGAACATTTATCCCTTTGGCATCTTTTTTATTCCGATATATTGCTTTATCATTGGTTATGCGATTGTTCGGCATCATCTGATGGACATTGAAGTCATCATCAAGAAGACGCTTGTCTTTGCCGGGCTTTTGGCGGTGTTGATGAGTGTGGTTGCGATGGTAACGACATTGGCGCAGAGTTTTGCAGGGCAATATTTAAAGATGGGGCCGAATAGTATTCGAGTCCTAAGTATAGTCGTTGCGATGCTGCTGTTTGATCCGGTTCGTAAGCTGCTGGTAAATCTCACAGACCAGTATCTTTTTCAAAAGAAGGTGGATTATAGGCAGCTCCTGAAAGAGGCGAGTGAGTATTTGGCGCATGTGGATTCGCTGAAGAAGCAGACGATGCGGATTGTGTCGTTCATGATCAAAAAGGCGCGGATTGCGAATGCGAGTATTTTTGTTTACACGGCGCGGGACAAAACGGGTTTGAGGCTTGAAGCGAGCCGGCCGGCGATTCATGATTTCGATTTTAAAAAAATTCTGTTTACGCATCCCTTGATTGTTTATCTGTATCAAAAACGCGGGCCGATAGAAAAAGTGAATTTAATTGAGATGCGCAAGGCCGAAAAAGATTCTCAAATCAAAGAGGAGATGGATCGGATATTCGATCTTTTTACGGCGCTCAAAGCGGAGGCGGCTGTGCCGTGTTTCGGAGGCGAAGCTCACCGGCAAAATGGAGAACAATCTCACGAGAAAGCCGGAAAAGGGGTTTCCCACTTGCGCGGAATTTTATTTCTTGGGCCGCAGAAGTCCGACGAGCCGTATTCCGATGAAGAATTGGATGTGTTTTTTACGCTTGCGCAGGAATCGTCTATTGCGTTTGAAAATGCGCGGCTTTACGATGAAGCCCTTCAAAAGCAAAAAGAGCTTGCGTTGATGAACCGTGAACTCGAGCGGGCCCAGCATGGCCTGATTCAAGCGCTTGAGGAAACCGAATCGGCGAATAAAAAACTTCAGATTACGCAAGCATCTTTGATTGTTGCAGAAAAAAGCGCGACGATGGTGGGAATGGCAAAGGCGATCGGGCATGAAGTCAATAATCCGCTCTCAACCATTCTCGGGCGCGGTGAACAGCTCATTAAGTATGAACTCAATAAATACCGCGAGATTTTTAATCGAAATGCCGAACGGATAGACAGTCAAGATGTGGCAGAATTTGAGAAGTTAATCACTAAAAGTGATGATTATCTCCGCCGGATTGTGCGTTCGGGTGAGCGCATTGAAATTGCTGTGCGGACGCTGACGAACATATTGAAAGATACACGCGGTGAAATCGGGCCCTTGAGTCTGATTGTGCTTTGCCGGGAAGCCATAGAGGCGGCCCGGTTTTCAACGTATGAAGAAAATCTGGCGGGCTGTGAACTGCAGGAACACATCACGTCCAATGTGGTGATTATGGGGAATTTGGAGCAACTGATTCAGGTGTTCGTTAATCTGATAAAGAACGCTTACGAAGCGATGCATGGACAAAGCCGGCGCGTGATTGAAATCCACGGAAGTTTTGACAAGGATGACCCCAAAATGGCAAAAATTGAGTTTTCGGATAACGGCCCCGGGATGCCGCCCGAAGTGGCGGCGAAGATTTGGCTTCAGGGTTTTTCGACGAAAACAAGGAAAGACGATAGTATCGGCGCGGCCGGACAGGGGCAGGGACTGTTCGTGACAAAGCATATTGTCGAATCGATCCACAAGGGTTCGATCGGCGTGAAAAGTGAGGTTGGAAAAGGAACGACATTCGTGATTAAACTCCCGCTGGCGGAAGGCGGGATGTGAGCCATGGTGAAAAGTGCAAAAGAGCAGAAGTGCACAGGAGCATAAGCGCACAAGGAAAATATTTCACAACGGCAACGGTACCGGGGGTTTTACTTGTGATCTTGTGCGCTTGTGACTTGCGCCCTTTAGAAAGGTAATCCATGTACGACGTTCTTATTGTTGATGACGAAGAAGATATCGGGGATTTTCTGTGCCAGGTGCTTGAGCAGATTCATCTCAAGGGAAAGTTTGTGGTCACGGGTGAAGAAGCGGTTCGCCTTGTCGATGAACATGATTTCAAATTGATGATCGTCGATTTGAAGCTTTCCACAACGATGACCGGCCTGGATGTGATCCAAAAAGTAAGTGAGCGGCGGCCAAAAATGAAAATTGTGGCGATGTCCGGATATGTGGATATGGGCATGAAGCAGCAGGCTGAAAAATTCGGAGTGATTGATTACTTGGAAAAACCGATTGATCTTCGCACGGAAGTGTTTTTAAAGAAGGTGGGGACGTTGTTGGGAAGTGAAGAAAAGGGGACAGGCGATTGATAGTAAAATGAGCAATGACGAAATCCGAATGACGAATAATAAACGAAGAAAAGGGGACAGGCAATTGCTTGCTTGTGAGTCATATGCCTGTCCCCTTTTCTTAAGAACGACATGCCAATGACTGAACCTGAACCACGGCCGCTGATTTTGATTGTTGATGATGAGCGCGAAATTATTGAGTTGTTGCAGGATCATTTCGAAAAATTGAATTGTGAGACGATTGCGACAGCGGACCCGACGACGGTGATCGATAAGCTGCGGAATTTTTCAGTCAGACTGATGCTGCTGGATTTGAAAATGCGAAAATTAGACGGAATTGCGGTGCTCGATAGAATTATTGAAGCCGGCCTTGCGCTTCCCCCCACGATGATTATGACGGGATACCTTCCGAGATATATCGATGAACTTAAACGGCACGGGATTTCGACGAATGACGTGGTGACGAAACCGTTCCGGTTTGAAGAAATGGAAAACGTGATTAAGCGAAAGCTTGGGCAGTCGATTGTGTGCCAAGGCGTTCGAATCGAGGACAAGATTTATGAGAAGAACCGGTGCGTGATTGGATTTGTCGAGGACGAACCGGATATCCTTGATGTTCTTGAGGATATATTCGGAAGGCGGAATTATCAGGTGAGGTGTTTTTCAAACGGTGTCATGGCTTTCGAGGCGCTTAAAACGGAGCCTGTCGATATTTTACTCGTGGATATGAAATTGGGCGGAAGGATTCAGGGGAACGAGCTGATTCTTGCGCTGAGCAAACTGCCCAATCCTCCCTATATGATCCCGATGTCTGCTAATGATTTACCAGAAGATGTTGAGGCCGAATTTCATAAAATCGGATGTAAGGATTTCATTTCCAAGCCATTTTATATGGCTGACGTGATGGATCTCGTGGAAAAAATCGCGTTGGAGCGGAAATTGATCGGTTAGTAAAAAAGGGGACAGGCAAGAATGGCACTGACTTAACAAGACTTAACAACTTTTTCAGCTAATTCCTACCGCTGGATCCCCGCTTTCGCGGGGATGACATATAATGTAACTTTATTAGGCAAAAGATATTCCGTCACTTTTCTTGTCATTCCCGCGAAAGCGGGAATCCAGAAAAAACGCTGTATATTTCCTTAAGTCAGTGCCATTCGGGACAGGCATATGACTCAAGTTGAACAATTGCCTGTCCCCTTTTTCTCCCTGAGGGAGAGGGCAGGGGTGAGGGGCTTTTGTTTTAAAATATAATCGCGGGATGAGTGACGAATAAAATTTTTGTGGGTTTAGCGCCGGAGTTGGTGAAAATGTAGCCCAAACTTCCGTCAAAATAAACGCTTTCGCCCGCGGACAGTAAAGTTTTCCGGTTTTTCCCCACCTCAACCAGTAATTCTCCGTCTTCCACATAAGCAAGCATCATGGCGTTGTCCGTTCGACGCCAGCTTGCGCGCCGAATTCCGCCCCTGGGTTCGATATATAATTCTGAAAAATGAAATTGATTTGAGGAGGACGGAAATAAAATGGATTTGATCCGGACGCCTAAATAATGCCGGTAATCAATCAGAGCGCGGTCGTGCGCTGTCGCGATTTTGATATAGCCATCATCTTTTCCTTCTGCAAGTTCGATAAAACGTGAAATCGGAATATGGAGTGCATGGGTGATGACTTCGATCTTATCCCAGTAAACGACTTGTCCCGGATGATTGGTTTTGCTGAGGTATTTCAGGCTTTTCGCATCAAGGCCCGTGAGTTCGGCGAGACGGGAAAATGAAAGCGGCCGGGCAGGCGAATCGGAATAAAGTAGCCGAAGCGATTCAATGGCGCGCCCGACGGAGAAGGATTCCCGCGAAAGATTCTTTCGGGGTTTTTTCTTTATTGATTTTTGCAACGGGAACAAGAACGCCAAATAGATCCGCAATTTGTTGTCATGGTCTTCGTTGATGAATTGGTGCGTTTTGTCACCCCGGAGGATAAATCCCTGATTGCCGGAAAGGGTGCTCGCTTCTTTGCCGGTATAAATGATTTTTAAAGAACCGCGTTCGACAAAACCGGCGATTTGCGTAAGCGTATGAGATTTGCGATGCAAATGTTTAAGCGCGTGGCCGGGATGGATATCAATTGCGGCAAAGTGAAAATGCGCCGGACCTTCTGCCGGAGACGTTAAGAGGCAGGCATCGAAGCCGTCAAATGAATGCCACTTGGCCTTAAACCATTTTTCCGCCCGCCATTTGCGTTGACGCGGTGATGGTTGCTCGGGATCTTCAAGTTTTAAGACAAAGAAATTAGATGCAAACCATTCTCGTGCTTCATTGACGATGTCACAAATCTTGGTGTGCAGAGCGGACGCCAGCCGCTCCAAATTGGAGGCTTTTGTGAATTGGGCATAGCCGTTTTCAAGGGTCTTGAGCGCGGTGGGTTTCATCTTCGCCTGCCCCGCAAGCTCGTCTTGCGTCATGCCCATCCGAAGGCGGATTTGCTTGATTCCAAGGCCAAGATTAATGGAAGGCTTTGCAGGGAATCCCGGGTAAGCCGCCTTGAAATGCTTCAAGATTTTTTCGTACATGATCCGTGCCCTTTCAGGCCGTTTAAGCACCTAACCCGTAAGTATACACGGGTTTAATAAGGATTTCAATAATTCCATATTATATTAATAAAAAAACCCATGTTTGTCGGCTTGATCTTTTTAAATATATCAGGTATGTATCGTTATATAAAGCATTACAGGGAAGAGGGGGTAAGGTGATAAAATGAAAACTTATAGACTTGCAAAGTTACAAAAACTGGAAATAAAAAAATCCAATAGAAAAGGTGTGACAGACATGAAGGGCGGGGATCCAGAAACTGTGGATGCCCGCCTTAAGCATGCGGGCATGACACGAACCTGGCGTGTTCGCCACTTCAGAACGCTAAATAGACACCAAAAATTAATTGAAAATTTAAGAACCGAAGGAGTTTTCTCAAACCATGAAGCACTTAAATCATGATCTTGTTGGTTCGCTTTATGCGATCAAGGGGATGGCAGAAGTTCATTTGGAGAATTTGACGAGAGTTCGCGATAGAGGCGTGGCGAATGCCGGGATACTGTCTCACGAATGGGCTGAAAAAATCAAAATTCATTCAGAGCGGGCGATCGGAATTATCGAGCGATTGCGGAATCCCGGAATAAGGGAGCGGGAATCGCCCTATTCCACGACGCAGTTTCCGGTAAAGATAGAACGCAAGGTCAGTCTGCAAAAAACATTTGAGGAGGTAATCGAACAGCTAAAAGAAACTGAAATTTCGAACGGCGTCGAATTTCTAAACCGGGTACCGGATGATTTTCCGCTGATTATTTCTCATGGCGAGCATCTCCGGGAGATTCTATTTTATTTATCGGAAAATGCATTGCAGGCCATGGAAGCGGCCCAAACCGCGGATCGGAAAGTAATCCTTCGTGCCTATGTCAGCTGTATTTACCGGGATCGTCTGATGGGACCCGAGGAACGGACGGCAATGATTCATCTGGTGGATACGGGGCCGGGAATTGAGCCGCATTTTTTGCATTACATTTTTGATCCGTTTTTTACGACGAAAACGGCCATTTATTCGAATGCAAATGGGCTTGGACTCTATTTGACCCGGTCGCTGGTTGAACAAAACGGAGGAACGATTTATGCCGAGACATTTCCCGGGAAGGGAACGTGTTTTGGGCTAACATTTCCAATTTGCGTTTAGCCCGGGTTTTAGAATTCACCCTTTTTATCAAAAAATTGCTTTTCTTCATTTTTTTAGTATAATAAAAAATAAATAATAGCTTATATGAATAATGCAAGTTTCTTTTATATAGATTTTCGGAATTATGCCGAAGACATAAAAAAATCGTGCATTGATGTGAATTCAATTAAAGGGAGGAAGAACATGTTTCAGAGAATTTTAGCAGTATTATTGCTTTTCGTTTTGATTGCCGGTCCTGTCGGGCAAGCGTATGCTGATGCTGCTCCGCTTAAGAGTGGCGGAGCCTCATTGTTAGTGCCGGGACTTGGGCAGTACCTGAATGATGATCAGGCTACCAAAGGCGGAAAGATCAAGATGGCAGCCATGATCATTATTGAAATTGGTGGCATTGTAGCAACGGCCGTTCTTGGCGGAACAGTTGGCTCACCATTGGTTTGGGCGGTTGGCGTTAGTATTTTGGCGGCAAATCATTTGTGGAGCGCAACGGATGCTTACATGAGAGCAGGTAACGGATCGGGAGTTTCAGCAAAGGGGACTGGTGCTCGTTAAGGCGTCGGTTAGTTGTAGATGAAAATGTTTAAAAAAAGCAAGTTGTCCATTTTGGTGGGCAGCTTGCTTTTTTTATGTCTATTGTCCCCCGAAGTATCTGCGTTAAGCAATCCGTTCAAGCGCGGACCTTTGTCATCGAAAACATTTACCTATCCGGCAACGTATGACGAGTTATGGGGTGTGATTGACGAAATTCTGAAAAACGATTTTATTCCTGTTCAAACAAGCGATCAACAAACAGGAGCCATCACGTCTATGGAATTTCCGGTTCGTAGTAGTGAGTATCGCGCATGGGCCAAAACATCTAGTTGGGCACTTTCGGGTTTCTGCACGCTATTGATTAAGGTCAGTCGGAAATCGGAAGATCTCAGCCAGCTGATGATAGTTCCTGATTTTCAACGTGCAAGAAGAAGTTATCTCGTCAAGAAGGGATGGCATGATAGTTCGAAAGGTGTATTTGAAAATCGTTTGGGCGGATTAGTTAGCGCACTATTGGTTCAAAGAAAATATCCGAATTTATCCCATATTGTGGTTGGCTGTGATTTTTATTTAGACGAAACAACATTTAAATATTATATAGCCAATGTCGATGACGGCGGCCTCGGGGCGGAGCAAGGCTTCCGGAATGGTGATATTGTTTTAAAATTAGATGGAGTGGACGTTGATGTCCATAATTTCTTCAAAACCTTGGCCGGAATTAATTCTACGCGAAAAGTGAAGTTCTCTCTTGAGAGGAAAAAAAATGTCATTGATTTAGACATTAACGCATTTTATTTTCCTTCCGATACCCCTTATTTCGGGTTTAAAGCTGACTATGGCAAGATTGAAAACGCATTCTTGGTGACTGAGGTTTTGCCAAAAGGTCCTGCAGAAGTTGCCGGACTCAGAGTCGGTGATATTCTGGTATCTGAGGAGGGAAGACCTTTAATGAGTTGGCTTACTTATTATCAAAATGCGGATAAGGTTGTTCCTGGTACCCCGAGATCTTTTTTGATTAAGCGGGATGGACGGGAATTGTCAATTTCCATCACTCCCGAAAAGCACCTTGAAATCAATCCCATATAGAATTGATTGCTTTCAACTCCTAACTCTTTTAATTTGAGCGACTTATGAAAACAAAAAATTTTCAGCGGGATTTGCTTATTAGGTGATTTAATGGTATACTTTTTAAACAGTTTTCAAAACTAATCAACCCCTTAATAAAACCAGATTAGAAACAATAATTTATAGGAGGTCATGCAAGGGGAATTCTTTTAGCGAATAGGACGGTTTTGATAGGCAGATGAGTTTCCCTGCGATAAAAAAAATACAAACGAAAATAGTTTCGATTTTTGTTTTACTTTCGTTTACCGTGTCTTCCGCTTTGTCTTATGCCCAAGAAGTTCCTTTCGATCATATTTTCAATCCAGTAAGTTCTGCGAGTTCTCCATCTTTATCAGATCTGATTCATATACCCTCGTCTTTCGGCGAAGTTCAATCAATTTACGAGCCTGCCTATCAATCGGTGCATGTTTCTGGGCCGCTCACGATTCATATCCAAGACGCTCACGGGCAAATCGAGGCGCAGAAAAATATCGGAAATTTACTGTCTCACCTGAAAAGCGAGTATGGCTTTGACACGATTTTTCTGGAAGGCGGTCTCGCCGGTGAAATTTCTCCCGACTTGCTCCGTTTTTTTAAAGACGATTCGCTGAATAAAAAAGTCGCCGAACGGTTACTGGAAATCGGAGAAATCGGCGGGGTTGAATTATTTCACCTGCAGCAAAAGGGGAGTGTCAAGCTTTATGGGCTTGAAGACGCGGATCTTTACCGGGAAAACTTATTCAGTTTCAGAAAAGTATACGAGCAAAAGAAAAACGCAGAGCAATATTTGGCGAGCGTGGCAGAACAATTAAAGAATGTTGAGGCAACCGCGCTTAATTCAAACCTGAGGGAATTTGTGCGCGAATATGTAAGTTACCGAAATGATTCCGCCGAGTTCGCCTCTTACCTGGAGTTTTTGGGGAGGTCGGCCGCGAAATTTATAGATTTGGATTTGCATGAAGCCAAACATCAAATCACACATCCGCAGCTTGTGCGGTATTTTACGATGCAGGATTTAGAAAAAGAATCCCGGAAGATTCCGGAAGTTGAATATCAAAAGGAAGAGACGCAGCTGAGTGACTGGATCAGAAAGCACGATTTAGGAAGCTGGATAACCCGGTATGAATATCTTTTTAAACGAAATTCTCAGAAGCCCGGGGACGAAGGACAGTTGACAAATACCCGTGCACTTCTGGAATCTTTTTATTTGGAAGCGGCAAATAAGGGTTTTGCTTTTTCATCCTATCCCCGCATGGTTCATTATTGGTCTGGGCGGGTACTTGCCGAAGAACTTGATGCGAATAAAATTCACGAAGAAACTAAAAAGCTGACGGATGAAATTTTAAATGCATTGACTACGAACGAAAAAGAGCGGGCGTTTGTCAAAACGATCGACGATTATCAATTGCTGAAATCTCTTTTTGCTCTCGAATTAACACGGGACGAGTTTCAAAGCGTGGTGAAAAGAAAAGAAGAGTTGATGCCGGATGTGATGATGGAACGGTTGTCATCCCCGCGTAAGCGGGGATCCAGCTGGATTCCCGCCTTCGCGGGAATGACAGAGGAGCTGGGCGGGGATAGCAAGAGTGCGAATTTCAATGATGATCAGTTCAACGCGCTCTTTACCGAATGCCTCCGCTTCTACACGCTTGCATTTCAGCGGGAAAAAATGATGTTTCGCAATTATCTCAGGGCCAGGCATCAAAGAAAGCATGCAAAATCAATCTTGGTTACCGGCGGTTTTCATACGGATGGATTTGAAGCTATGATGAAGCGCCGATCCGTTCCGTTTCTCACTGTTTCTCCGAAAATTCATTCTATTGTTCCGCAAACTATCTATGACGAACGGATGTTGTTAAAGCCAAGCTTTGAGCCGGCCACTTCGCATATTCCGCAGTCAAGTCCGGCGCGTATTCCGCTGAATGTGATGCGCGAAAAAATTGGTCTCCAAGATGCCGAATATCACCGGAGTGAAATTCGAGCGGTCATCCAGAGTGTTTTGACCGAATTGGGAAAAACAGACTTAATTTCGGATGGTCCGGCGATTGAAGTTCATGGGCTGTCTGCGGGTGATGACTCTTTAGCGAGGGCTGAGGTGCGCATAGAAGGGGAAAGAGACATGAGACAAGCGGTAAGTGAAAACGTGTCTCCTGTTTCGCGTCTCGTGTCTCATGAAGCGAGAGCCGAAGCGCACTCGCAGCCTCGTATTGACGAGAAGGTTGCTGCGAGTACAGCTCGTCCCTTCACAACGCCGAATGAATCGGCGTTAAGGGCCGAAGCGAGGGCGTTGAGTGGCCAGCCGGAATGGGCGTCTCATCAGCCCGGGCTTCTCCGCCTTCAAACAGGAGGGATACGCGAAGTCAATAACGTGGAGTCTTTGCATGTGGGGCGGGTTCTCAGCATGGAAGAGTTGAGACGGGTTTTAATGACAGAAAACAGAAATAATTCGCACGGAATCAACGCGTTTTCGATTCATTATGATCGTGGAGCTGGATGGAGCCACCCTGATTTAGACGAATTGCGCTGGTTCTCCTTTCCACCTGCCGAATATGCAGCGGTTGTTCAATCACTCCTTCGGTATTTGAAAAATTATGGCGACGCAACCGAATTCATAAATGTCGAAGTAGCTGATTACGAAGGGCTTGTCAGGAGGACGGGAGATCGCGTTAATGAGCGCGTCAGCGGAAAAATTGTTTTTATTACGATGTATTTAAAAGAGGACCACCGCGGGACCGAAGGTTCGATGTCCCGGTCTGAAGTAAGAACCGGTGGACAAACCGCGCTTTCGTGGTATGAGGAGCATTTTGATAAGTTAGCGAAGCGGGTTCCGGATTTGGAAGCTGCTTTCGAATCTCATCGGCCGATTGCGTTTGATGCCGGACATGACCGCGTTTTAGGAATCGCCCAGCCGATTGAAGACGATCAGTTTTTTCTATTTCTTTCACATCAAGGATCCCGTTATGCGGCGGATATTAATTTTCATCCGGATGACGCGATGCAGAACGGAAAAGGGCTCGGCCTGTTTGATGATGACGCGGTGTATGAATTACGCGAAATTCCTTCTTCTGGCGCCAAGAGTCGACGAATCCGAAGGATGCAGTTTACGGGGAGGGAAATAGCTAACCTCGGTTTGGGACTTCGGAAGCCACTCGATATTTTTGAGACGAAGGCGCTTCGTTTCTTCCGGAAAAGTAAAACGATTCCGAAATTTGGAAACGCCGCGTATCAGCAACTCCTGAGAGACTCGCTTCTCCGCTACAAAAAATATGGTTCTCAGGGCCGGTTCGAGAGCAGTTTCGCTTCGCGTGAACTTACGCGGGCGCTTGAAATCAACGGGAGCAATCCGGCTGTTTTCGGGTCATTATTCCATATGCTGTCTGATTTGGTCGTGAAGAATCCGGATATCCGGATCGGGGATCTGACGAGTTTATTTCATGATGTTGTGATTTATCGTAAAGAGTTTGAAGAGCGAATTCACAAAATGTTGATCGACATTGCTGTCCGATTTGCGGAGGAAACCAGGTCTGCTACGCCGCACGCGTCATTTCATGCGATTCAGATATTGAGAGGACATGATATCGGAGAGGTCGTTTTATCTTCTCCGGAATCGGATTGGAGCGTCAGCAGCGGCGGTCTTGGCTTTTATGTCAGCGATCAGGCGAAAGAGCTTGCACGATTAGGAATTCCGGTGACGGTTGTTGTTCCGATGTTCTGGAATGAAAAGCATACGATGTTTGCAAAATATCATCCGCAAGATACCGGCCGAGCGGTGACGGTGAAATTCGGCGCACACGGGGAAGAATCCGCCGAAATGAAAATTTATGAAGCGTATATCGAGGGAGTCCGCGTTCTTTATTTGGAAAACGACCGCTATTTCAATCGCCTGAGAGTAGGAGACACGAGTGCGTATGACGGGAAGAAAAATTTCAAACTCCGGTTTGCACGGATGCTTTCTTTGGGGACGCTTCTTGCGATTCGCGAGATGAATATTCACGCCGGCGTCATTCATACAAATGATTGGGCGACCGCTTACGTGAAAGCATATCTTGACGGGAGAGATCGCATCGATCCGGGTTTGACCGGATTGAAACATGATCCGCACTTGAATAGAACGAAAGTACTTTCGACCGGGCATAGTCTCCATTGGGCTTATCAGGGCCGTATAACGGCGGATAACGAAGCCGAACGTGATGCGATGATCGTAAGCGATCTGGGTATGTGGCCGTCCGCCGACTGGGATATTTTAGTGAATATTGGCGAGTGGAATGTCATTAATCCGGCCTATACGGCAGTTAAAACAGCGGCCCATTTCAGAACCGTCAGCGGCGGCTATCACGATCGAAGTTTAGTGGATCTGTACACGAGAGAGTTTGGGGACTTAGTCGCGCTGCTCAATCAAAGGAATGAAGAGGAAGTTGTTGATCCGGAGACGGGGACAAAAAAGAAGGGTGCGTATGACGGCACACCGAACGGCTTCGATTTAGTGGGGCGTCAGCGGACGTTTATGAAAAAAATGTTTTCCGAAAATCACGACCTCAGGCGCAAAATGAAAAAGATAATGAAAATGCCGGCGATGAAAAGAACATTTACAAGTTTTGAGAATTTAATTCGGTGCGTGCTTGATAACCCGTCAGCCGTTTTCGCGGCGCTTAAGAATGTGATTGAAAATGATGACCGTTACGGCGAAATCCACCGTATCTTAAAACCGAACGACGCCTTCGGTAAGATTTCAGACATTCAAGCCAAAAGTGCGGACGAATATCGGCAAAAAAAACATGCGATTCTCAGCCGCCGCGAACAATTACTTAAGATAACTTTCTTCAACATGGTTAGCGTGCAAGATTCCATTCGCGAGAAAATGAATGATCACGAATGGAATAAGGACTGGCCTGAGTACCGGGACTGGCTGGAGCAAGTGCTGGCGCGTCCGGACCTGGCAATCCGCAGTTTTCAGGAAATCGGGCACGACTCCGAACGCAGAAAACTTGCGGCCATGGTTACGGAGTTCATCCAACCCTTGCAAAAAGCAAGGCTTCAAGCGGCCGTGGGGTTAGAAACGAATCGCGAAAAGTTTGTTTATTCGATGCTGCACCGGATCGGAGATCAAAAAGGGCATCAATTATTGCTGGCAGAAATTTGGCGCGGCGGCGATCAGTCCGGTATTTTGCGGACAGCGGGAGGATTTTTTGAAGAAATGGGGATTGCCCATGAACTTACTGCCCAAGAGCAAAAAAAGCTTCAAGACTATGCGTGGACAAATCAACGGGGGGCACTTCGGGCTGCTGAGGTTGCCATGGTATTGAATCCGGATTTACAGTTTGTGATTGCCGGCGCTGTGGACAAAGGGAGGTTTTACGATCAAGGTTTTGGCGATATCGCTGCTCGCTTTCCGAATCAATTTCGATACATCGGCAGACGTGTGGAACCGAGTGAACCGTTTTATGAACTGATTTATTCGGGGTCCGATCGGTTCGGAATGCCGTCTTCGTTCGAACCGGGCGGACTCAGCAATCAAGAAGCTGCGGCGTACGGCGTCCCTCGGCATTTAACGTGGCGGGACGGTCTGAAAGACAGTGCCATTACTTTTAATAAAGGCGATATTCATTTTGCTGAAGCGTTTCAATTGTTTAATCCCGTTGAGTGGTTCAAATCGGCTCGCGAACATTATACGGTTTTTGCAGATCATCCTGCGGCGGAACGTGAAATTCGGTATCAAGTGCTGATTCAGGATAATCGCTGGCTGAATCGAACGAAAAATTATATTGAGCTTTACCGGCAGATGCTTTTTAAAGTGCCGATCGGTGAGTTGCTAACGCTTGAAGCGGCGGCTGCGATTAACCGTGCGCGCAGGATGACGCGTTATAACGATCCGGCGGATGAATTGATGATTGCCGGGTTTGTTGTTCCGGGTGAGCTTGATCAAATTCAAGCAAAGGACGTGACGCGCTGGATCAATCAGGAACAACCATTCCATCAAGGTAATCCTTATGATGCTGTTGCGCTTCTCGTTCGCAGTCTTGTGCGTTCAGAAAACGAAGCGCTCGTGAATTCATTAATCGAATATCACATTCCGTATTTGACCCGTGTGAGCAGTCAGGTCGAAGCGCGAATCAGATATTTACTCGACTTGATTCAAGCCGATGCAAATTGGTCAGCCGTTCGTCCGCGTGTCGAAAAACTCATTTCAAATTTGAATCAAGGACGGTCAGAAGTGCGCAACTTCACGCCAAAGACGGGGACAGGTTCTGTATCAGTGAAATCAGAACCTGTCCCCGTTTTGGGCGATCCAAACGCACAAGAGTCCTTGCAGTTGCGGCGAAGACCAGATGATGCCGCTGCAAGGGCCGAAGCTCGCGACATTGAAAATAGTGCCAAGTCGATGATTGATCGCGGCGCGGGAGTGTCCTCGCAGTCTTTTGCGAGGGCCGAAGTGCGCAACGAAACTCCCGCCGAAGGCGGACGTGCCGAAATGCCCTTGACTTTGGTTAAGTCAATGACTGCTCCAGGCGAGGAGGAAATGAATCCTCGCTCCGAGCTACGGAATGAATCTTCTGCCGCTGTGGGAACAGTTTCTGAACGTATTCAAGTGTTTGAGAAATTAACATCCTCACTCTTGAAGGATAAAGAACGGAATCTCATTCTTGTGATAGATGGCGTCCCTGGCGTTGGGAAATCAACATTTGCCAAAGAATATCAGGCATTCTTAAAACAAAGAGGGCGTGAAGTAATTCTGGTCAAAACGAGCGATTTTTCTCGAACACGGGCATGGGGATTTAAATTAGTATTTCAGATTTTATTTGGTTTTGCCTTCAGTTTGTTTGCTTCCGTTATTCCAAGTAAAACCGTGAAAAAAATACTCATCCATTATCTTGCGAATTGTTATGTTGATGAAGAAAAGATTCAATCCTTCTCGCAAGCCCTAAATAAAGACATGATCAATTCCGAATCACTAAAACCGAATACCATGATCATCATTGAAGGAACATTTTCAAAATTTCTCTTCGAAAAGGTAAGGGCAGCCAAAACTCTTTTTGTTGCACAGGACATTAATAAAGCCAGACAGCAACACTTGCTTCGAAGTACGCGGATTGATCAAAAGAATTGGTTTGTGGCATGGATATTAGCGCACCTACTTGTTCCTAATCGGATAGCATCACTGTTTACGCCTTTCATCCCTGATTATCGTTTTGTTCTTGATGTCCATCATTATGATTTTCAGAAATTGAGCGAACAAAATGACAGAAAAGATCAATTAAGTTCTTGGGTTGCAATTCAATTAGCTGCTGGAACGAGCGGCCGGATGTTTTCAGATGGGGATACCACGCCGAAACAAATTAGAAATGTGGCAGGGAAGCCGCTTATGCGGTATTTTTTGGATACAGCAGATGAAATCGGATTGACATCTTTTGTGTCCGTATTGAATGGTGAGCATCCGCAAGCGGATTCTCGAGTGAGTGAAGCAGCAAAACAGACGCATAGCACCGTCGTGCCGGTCAATATTGGTACTCTGAATGCCGCATTTACCCCGTATGATTTATATCAAGATCAATTTAGGTCCAAGCACATATTGATCGTGCCGGCAGATGTGATCATTACGAATCCGAAAATTATTTTTGATGCCATGCATATTCATTCACCGCCGCGTGGCTGGCCCGCGCTTTATACCTTTGTAACCACTCATCTTACTCAGCCGCATGGAGTAGACCGCATCGTTCGATTAAGAAACGGAAGATTTGACACAATCGCAACACAACGGGAGATTGACCTTTTAAAAGAGCAAGGTGGAAGCCTCAAGCTTTCAGATGGCAGTTACTTAACTGCCGATGAACTGGAAAATATTCATGAAGTTGCTGCCAGTATTCATTTATTTCACCCATTTGTTTTTAAACTCGTCAGATTTATATTTAAATTAATCCAATGGTTTAAAGGCCCTGTCCATAAAGATACGCTATCCAGCCGTGCTTATTATGAAAAAACGAAAAAGTTGAATCGTTTCGCAATTGTAAGAACGGGTTTTCTTTTCCGTTTCTTTATGGGAACGGACTTGTTAAGAATGTATGAAGTGAAAGAGGAAAACGGCCTGCTTGATTTAAACACGCCGAATGATCTATCCAACGCAGAAGCAGTTTTGAAAAGTTTGGGCCGTGTTCCACAGGTTCGAAAAGTTGACGTCGTTTCTTTGTCACCTCACTCGGTTGAGGGCTATATTGCCAGCAGGACCGGATTCACAGGGCGGGTTAAGACCATTTTTGCCGATTCAGCGCCTCAATCATCGGCCCGTACCCTGCCTTTGGGAGTTAGTCCTTACAGCGTTGACGGCTACTTGGCGGGTCGGATGCAAACACCGCACATTGAAGAAGAGGATGCTGCGCATTGGGTTTTCACAGCCAAACCGCCCGATATGGAGAAAATAGCCCGATTTTCAGAACATCTTAAATCATTGCCTCAATTGGCGCAGTTTTTATTACGGGAGTTCTTTTCAAGATTATCGGCGGGTGATCAGGAAAAAATATTAAACACATTTGGGGAATATCATGGAAAGAATCCTTCCCAGGACCAAACTTATTTTTATCAGCAGGCAAGGAGATATTTCGCAGAGACCAACAAGCAAGATTTTTTGAGTGAATTTGACGGAAGTTCATACTCAAAGGACTTAAATGGATTTCAACTGTTTCTTTTCGATAGAAACGGAAAAGATCTTCAAGACCGGTTTCTGGAATGGCATGCCGCCCAACCGTATGCGGAATTTTTCAGAATTGCGGGAATTGAAAAGGTGGGACAGTTTTTAAGTACGAGGGAAGGCTTGGTGCCGGAAGGAATGCGTGAGGCGTTTGAGGTTTTTCAAGATCAAGGGACGCCCGCTGAAATGGGGGAGATAGTCCGTTCCGTTGAAAATTACTATGGGAAACCGCTTGTCGAAGCGTTGGTGCCCATCGAGGGTGCGGCAATCGAAATGCCTTATTTAAAAAGATTAAAAGTCGGAACGGTGGCAGACACATTTCTTGCGAAAACTCACGATGGGCAAGAAGTTGTTTTGAAAGTCGTACCTGCTGCAAAAAAAAGAAAAATCCTAAGCGGTTTAGAAAAAATCAGAGAGGTGATTAAGACACTGGAAAACTCGAAGGAGAAATTTACCGGAGCTGATGCTATTCAAATGTCGCCTTCCCGGTTTTTTGAGGAATTTGAAAAAGCGGTCCGTCGCGAACTTAATATGAATGTCGAAGCCAAACAGGCAAGACAGCTCGTTCGACACTATCCGGATGGATTCAGTAAGCCCGCCATTTACGGAAGCAATGAGAATGTTTTAGAAATGAGTTTTGTTAAAGGTATTAAAGCCACTGAGTTGAAAAATCCTTTATTGCGGAGGAGAACGGCCAGAAGATTGATTTTGCTCATTGTCTTAGCGGCACTTGCAGATGGGGTTTTCCATTCAGATCCGCATCCCGGCAATATTTTTGGGGAAGAATTAACAGGGATGATTTCACTTTTTGACTTTGGGCAAGTTGGATATTTATCGGGTAGTCTGAGGCGGGATTTGGTGAGCGTTGGCGTCAGAATCCTCCAGCATGGGAAAAAGCCACTTTCTCGTTTTGGCTTGTGGCTCGTTGGTTGCCTGCTGTCGATTCCGTTCGTTGTGAAGATTTTACGATTTTTCTTATTTAGGTTCTATTTCCCATGGGTTGATAAGCGTGATCCGAATTTTATACAGAAATCCGCAGGAGAATCTCACGCTCAAACTAAAAAGCCTCAGTTGACGGATGACGATGAAGCGCTTATCGTTTTTATTGAGACTGCTTTCAAAGAATTTATAGACCAGTATAGGCAAACCGATTGGTATCGATCGAGGAGCAGACGCTATTCCTCTAATGATCAACAAAAGGCGTTAGTGCGTGATAAGTTTTCTGAATTTTTAATTGAAAAATCCGCATCCAATCCGAAATTTAATTCGCGATTAATCAACCTCGTGCAATGGGCTGACACTCAAACAGACAAAACAGCATTTGACCTCAAATCAGATTTTGTGAAGATGGTGCTACAGGGAGAAACTTATGACAGCACCAAAGATTTTGATGAAGCGGTCAATGCGATTCTCAAGGAGCTCGAGAATAAAGAGACAACAGAAGTGGTTGACGATATTGTTGGTGAGCTTACGAAACATGGAGAAACCGCTTCAAATTATAATGAAGAGAAACTTAAAGCAGATATTACTTCTTTATTGTCGAATCCTCCAGCGAAATGGCAATATAAACAGCCTTACCTGATGGTTGACCGGATGGTTTATACCGCAGAAGCGGATGGTTTCATTATCCGTACACCCTATACCGATATCGTTCGGGATATATTTGCTTTTGTTGAAAGGTATGCCGTTGACACGGAGACTTCTCATCCTGACGTGATTGGTCTTAAAGCCGAGATAGCGTCTATTTTGCGTTTTCATCGCCGTGGCGAAAGTATGTTTCCCAAAATCAATCGGATACTGTTGGCTTCAGAGCGTTACGGGTTCCCGGTTATTTCTTCGGCCGGTATGCTGATTAAATCTATTATGCTGGCCGAAGGTGTTCAGCGGCTACTGAAACGAGAAACCGTTATGCGTGCCGAAGTTCGCCTCAATAAAAGTAGTCCCAACCAGTTATCAATGGAAAGTTTTAAACGGGCCGAAGTGCCCTTAACTCGAGCGGAGTTAAGGACTGCTTCGGCATCGCAACCAACCGTTGCGATGTCCGAGCTGCGCGATAAGAAAGTTGTGATCACCGGCGCAGGAGGAAACATTGGTTCGGTATTGATGGATATGGTATTGCCGATGGCGAAGCGAACCACGCCTGTTCTGTTAAAGGAAGAGTTTGCACCATTCAGTGGCTATCGCTTTGATTATCAGGATAAGGCCGGAATTGAGGTCGGGACTCTCCCAGACATTCATTTACAGCGGGCGTTGGTGAATCAAAATGACGTCATTTTCCATTTGGCCATGTGGGGCGCTGCGGGCGCGAAAGATGCGGACATTTCCGAGTTTATGTATAGGAATGTTCTCCCCGCGGCAATTTTTGTCAAAACAGCGCAGGAAAGCTCGCATAAGCCTCGTATCGTTTTTGCTTCCACTATGCGCGTGTATGATCTTATGGATTTAAAAGGGAAACGTTTGCTTAAGGAAACTGGATTAAAGTTAGAACCCAAACTTGAAACTTGGGTTCAGACAATGGTTCAGTTTTTTATTGGACTTTCCTCTGCTGCGGATCAGAAGAAAACATTGGAGGAAATACGCGATTTTCTCAGCACGCGCCCTCCGCCAGGAAAGTACGCAACCAAGTTGGATGCCCTCGCCAAGAGCATTTGCGAAAGAATCATTAATCAATATGAAAATGGTGTTTCGCTTCGTCTTGGCAATGTTTACGGACCAGCCTATGATTCCGCAAGAACGGATTTGAACCGCCGTTTAGTTCATCGGTATCTTTATCAAGTTGCCCATGGCGCGGCAGAGCTGAAATATTCACCGGTTAGAAAGAATCTAACGTACGTTGATGATGTTGCACGTGCATTTGTACGCGCAGCTGTTTCGTCTTTGGATCAGTTGAGAGATCAGAGAGTAATCAATGTCGGCGCGCGAAGGCGCTATTCGGACAAAGAAGTTGCGCAGGCGATTATTGATGCTTCGGGTTCTGATGCCGCGCTCATCCTCGATACTGCATCAAAAGAAATTCCTCGCTTGCTTATGGATACGAGACGTATGAAGGCAATTCTTGGTCTCGATCCAAATGATTTTGTAACGCCGGCGGAAGGAATTCGTAGGACCTGGCAGTGGATGACACAGCCCAAGGAGGCTCGAACGCAGACATGGAGCAACCGCTTCTTCCGCTCCGAAGTACGTAACCATAAAGGTAGTTCCAACCAGTTATCAATTGCGACGGACGAGAGTTCTTGGCGTGGGCAAAGTGTTTTGCCAAGGGCCGAAGTGTCCTGGCAGTTGTGGCGCGAGCAAAAGACTGCCGCTGCCAGGGCCGAAGTGCCCTTACCTCGAGCGGAGTTAAGGACTGCTTCTCCGCCAGGGGCGGATCAGCCTTTGGCTGAGGCGACAACTTTTTCGCAACCAACCGTTGCGATGTCCGAAGTTCGGCAAGGGGAAGAAAAGCAAGTTTCAGAAGGCACTGGGCGAGTTAAAAAACCGAATGTGAATCTAATGAAGCCGGAACTGCTTCGGCGGTACGTGGATGCCATCCCTCAATTAAATTTGTTGGATCAATCAGTGAAAGATCGATTGGCTCAGTGGATTCTCGCGAAGCGTCCTTTCAAAACTCGGCAACAATTCGAAATGGCTTTGCAGGGGACAAGCATAAAAGGATTGAAGCGTGAAGAGCAGGAAGCAATCGCCTATTCGTTTAAAACAGGAATTTCTCGCAGAGGATTACTTGGTGCGCTGGCCGCCGCGGCAGCAATGATTTTTTCTCCCATCGTGTACTTTTCGTTCATGCGGGGGAAGGAACATATGTTGAAAAGCGCGGAGGAGCTTACTGAAGAGCACAAATCTTACGGAGAGCGGATGCGCCAAGAAAGAAAACCGATTGGCCAATTTATTGAATCGTTGGTTCGTGCCGGGGGCGTTCAAATCGGAGAGGGCCATAGCGAGTACATCCATTGGAAGAATTTTGTTCACGCGCTTGATATGAGTGACTGGTATGGGGCGGTCAAGTTTTTATATGAAACAGATTTGCACCAGGCTTTGGAACCAGCGGTTTCAAAAAACGAGTTTCTTAAAACCTATTTTACCGTTTTCAAGCAAATGCACAAATCAGTAACTTTCATTCGCGATGAGCAAGGTGCGTGGAGAAATGAATTGTTGGTGTGGTATATGTACGGAAAATTTCAAACCTGGTTTCAGCCGTTCGGGACGCCTGGGCCGCATGTCGATCTGAATTCGGAAATGAGTCAATATTTAAGATGGCAGGTGCAAGCGGCCCCCATCTTCAAAGAACTTGAAATTCATAATCAATTGTTTCAGCAACCGGCCAGAACGAAAGCAGGTGCTCCCATTCGGTATGCCCAAGGGCATAATATGAGTTTTGCGCATATGGCCAGAGATTTTAAAAATCCAAAAATCTTTCAGCCGGGCCGGAAAAAAATAGTGGTCACCTGGGACGCTCATAATGATATGGCGAATCTGGATGCACCAAGAACGGAAATGGCCGGGATTGAGGAGCGTTTGGAAAGAGTTAAGGACAATGACGAATTGGATATTGTTACGGCAAGCAACATCGACGAAGGCGAATGGCTACGGTTACTTATTGCTCACGGAACTCTTGATGATGGAAATCAGCCGATAGAAATTGCCTGGGTTGTCCCAAAAGAGGCATTCATAACGGCGAGCAAAAAGTATCGTTATTCTTACAGAGACTATTACGTAGAGATCGGACGTTCCGCACAAGGTAAAATTTTGATAAAACCCAATCCGGATAAGAACCCTCCTACGGGATCGGAACTCGATACCATTGAGCTTGCGGATATAAGAAAGGTCACACTCCACATTTTGGATCCGGACAATTTGGATGCCATTGCAAAAGTGATTGGCGATGCGCAGATTTATCTCACAGCGGATGCTGATTTTGCCGGCACAGTAGAACCCAATAATCTTCATGTGCCGACAGGAAATCAGCCGCATTATCTTGTTAACCGATCGCCACAAGAAGAGGCGCGGCATGCGCAACTGATCGGGCAGATCGGTAAGTTTTCCGATCGATTTGGGAATCAAATCAAAGCGGTTGATATTGCCAACTCACCCAATTACACAGCGGATGAAGAACGGCGCAAACCAAACGCGGAAATTTTGGAAACTTTGGTCGGTGATCATTTGGAAAGCCAACCGGATTGGGTGAGGGGCGAATTTGAACGAATTGCTCCGCCTGAAAAAAAATGCGGGCGTTCGTGGGGCCGGATTGTGACAGGTGTCGGTTTTGGGGTGGCTACCTTTGCAGGTTTGACGGTGGCTTTGGAATTCCATCGCCGCCGTGCCGTTCGGGTGAGACAAGCCGAAAAAACGGCTGCGGATAAAAAATCCAAACGTCCGGCCCGCTCCGAGGTGCGCAACGATGAAGATAGTTTAAAGCGTTTATCAATAGAAAGCGCACGAGAGTCCTCGATACGTTTCAAAAGGCGTGTATCGAGGGCCGAGCTGCCTCGGATTTCGGTTAAATCCGAGACTGCTTCGGGCGATGCATTGAGGCATCGCTCCGAGGTGCGGGGGGAAAAATATAAAAGGACAAAAGGTGGACAGACTCAACCGTATCAGTGGTTGGGAACGACAATGGCGCAGGGAATTAAGAATGTCCAGCATGCCATTGAACGGGTGAGACCGGATATTATGAAACGTTACAAAAAACTGAATCTACTGACACCGTATCAAAGGATGATTTTGGAAGATGACATTTACGAAATCCAGCGCCAGGAATTCGAAAGCTGGCCCGGGATGCAGCAAGCCCTCCTGGTCGATAAAGCACCGTACTTTGAAGGTTCCCACAAGAGTGCGCTGGTCGCGGCGTTTCCCGATCTAAAACTTAATCCGCTCGGTTTCTATGCGGTCGGTTTTGGCCCTAATTTATCGTATGAAGAAACGATGGAAGCAATCCAGTTTAGATTGCGGCGAAAAATTCCAACGATCATGGAACGGTATGACCGTCGCGGAGAATTAACCGAAGATGAGCTGAGGGAATTAAAAGACGACATTTATAAAATTAACAGCGAACATTTTGGCGTTTGGGGGCTTGCGGGTGTTCTCAATAAGAACACCGTTTCTTATTTTGACGGCAAGTACGCAAAGGTGTTAATGGCTGTTTTCTCCGACCTGAAGCTGAATCCGCTTGGTTTTCATTTGGATTTGGAAAATCAACTTGAAGAATCTCTCCGCTTCGCATTGTCTCAGGTATTTCCCGATATGGTCGAACGGTATGAGCGCCTTGATCAACTGGAGAATGAGGAAGCAATAGCGAGTCTTAAAAATGAAATTTATGACATTAGCTCAGACTATTTCAGAAAACCCCCGCTGACCTCATTTGTTCAACGCAAAGCTGTTCCGGCACTTGAAGGAAATTATAAGAAAGCATTAATAACGGCGTTTCCGAAATTGCACCTCAGCCCGTATGGCTTCAAACCAGATTGGACAACGCGTACCAAGGCGAGCCGGTCGATTCGGCACCGGCTTGAACGTGAGTTTCCGCTTTTAATGAAGCAATATCAGCGGAGGAAACAGCTTTCGGAAGCGGAACGAGAAGCGGTCAGGCAGGAGATTTACAAAATCGGCAAAGGGACAGCGGGAGTTGGCCATTTCAAAGTTTTGGGTTTGGCGAATGCGCTTCTTCCGCGGCGGAAGAAGTATTTCAACATGGATCCGGCCGTCGCGCTCATGGCGGTGTTTGACGATATCGACTTGAATCCATTGGGGTTCGGTTTAGATTTGTCGAACGAAAAGCAGGCATTAGCGTCCTTACATTTTATCTTATCCGTCAAACGGCCGTCCATCATCCATCGCTATGAACATTACGAGGCATTAACCGCGGAAGGAAAAGAAGAGTTAAGGCACGACATTACGCAAATTATGCATAAGCACATGAAGTCGTGGGGTTTGGGAGCGATTTCAGATGCTCACCGGCCGTTTCATTTTAAGCGGTACTTTGATCCGTTGATCAAATTATTTCCGAAGATTAAATTCGGCCCTTATGATTTTGAATCGGATATCAGTACAAAGGCGAAGACGTTTGAATACTTTCGCTATGTGTTTGAGCGTGAAATGCCCGAGCTAATGAAAGATTATGACAACATTGTAAATTTAAAAGAGGGACAGAAACAAGACTTGCGGGAGCGAATTTGTGAACTGGAAAGCGCTCTCCTCAGAATTTGGGGATTGGGCGGCGGGATTGACCGGTGGTTCGATAGAAGTCATATTCAAGCCTTGATCGCGTTTTTTTCAAAATTGGAATTTAATCCTCTGGAGTTTGGCCTGACGTGGGATACCCGCGAAGAGGCAACGAGGTCTATGCGTTTTGTTTTTGAACGGGAAATTCCGGATATCATTCGGGATTATGACCGAATCGATAAGCTCGGAGAGGATCAGATCGGCGATTTGCGTGATCGAATTTACGCCATTACGAGGGGGCACATCGAATTATGGGGCTCCTCCGGTATTTTGCATCGGGACTATATCAAAGGGAGTACGTTCCTATCCTTAAAATTTTTCTTTGGTGATCCCAGATTGAAGCTGACTCGGGAAGGTTATGAGAGATACAGAAAAGAGCATCCGTTGGGGGAGTATGAATGGTCTAAAGCGGAGCCGCCAAGCCGAGAGGCTGTGACCGGTGCTGTTATTGAAGCGATGAAGGAATTCCGCCCTGATTTGCTTGAGGATTATGAAAAGATTGATCGCCTCTCGCCCGCTGAAGCGACTTTGTTAAGAAATAAATTCTACCGGTTAAGAAAAGTGCATTTCACTTTGTGGGGCATTGGTTTTGTCGAAAACCGGGAATTGGTTCCCTTTTATGAGGGGAGTTTTGTAAAGGCGTTGACAGATATTTTCCCGAAACTCAAGCTTAACCCGCTCGGTTTTGGTTTAGATTTTTCAACGAAGGAAATGGCGCTGGAATCTTTTCGGTACCAGATCATGGTGGAGAAACCTCATCTGATCGAAACTTACAGCCGTTGGGACCAATTGGGTGCCGCCGAACGCGAGGCGTTGGCACAAGAGATTTATGAAATCAAACCGCGAGTTTGGCAATTGTGGGGACTTGCGGAAGGATCCGACCGCTGGTTTGGCAGCGACCATACCGTGGCTTTGCGCGAGTTGTTTCCCCAAATCAAGCTTACAAAAAAGGAATTCGAGTCAGCCGCGGTGCGTAGCAAATCGGGATTGGATATATCGTCCAGAGAAGCAACGCTTGAATCGATGCGACAGGTGCTTTGGCGGGAGAAACCGCATTGGATGCGGACATATGAACGCATCGACCGTTTGAGTCCGGCCGAAATAGAGAATTTGAGCGAAGACATTTACCGGTTGACGGGAAAAATTTGGGAGGTTTGGAAGCTGATGACCGGAACGAAGCGGTGGTTTGACGGGGATCCCGTCAAAGCCCTTCAAGCCGTGTTTCCCAAACTCAATCTCAACCCGCTCGGATTCTTATTGGATTGGTCTGATGAAAAGAACGCTCGCGTTTCGCTCTATTACGCTCTGAAAAAAGAAGCTCCTCAATTAATCGCTCTTTTCGACAGAATTGAAAAATTGGGTGAGGCGGAGATTGAAGAATTGAGGAATCGTATTTATGCACTGACGAATCGGCATTTTGTAGCGTGGGGACTTCAGGGAGCTCTGACTCAGGACTATTCGGGCGGGCATGCTTTCCCGGCAGCCCGGCTTCTTTTTGACCATCCGCGCTTGAATTTGAATCAGGCAGACCGTGATCGTTATAAAAAAGAGCATCTGAAGCCGCCGTATCACCCCTTGGAAGAAAGGAAACCAAACCGGGATTTGGCCATTGCCAATGTGGTCGATGCGTTTCGCCGCCATCATCCTAAGTTGCTTCGCGATTATGAAAATATCGATCAGCTTTCGACGGATGCCGTGGAGATACTCAGGAGAAAGTTTTACAAAATCAGGAATGCTCACTTCCTTTTATTGGGGCTTGAGGGCATTGGGAACCGTGAGACGGTTCCCTGGTTTGAGGGAAGTTACGTTAACGCGCTATTCCTTGCTTTTCCGAAACTGAAACTCAATCCTTTGGAATTTGAGCTGGATATGTCGACGAAAGCGAGGACGCTAAAATCGTTTCGTTATGTTATTGCGAAAAAGGAGCCGCATTTAATTAGGGACTACGACAATTTCAAGCGGCTTTCGCCGGAGAGAATCGCAACTTTGAAACGGGAAATTTATGAAATTAATTCACATCTTTGGGATTATTGGGGATTGTCGCATGGGACGAATCGCTGGTACGAGGGCCGGTATGCGTTGGCGCTTGAGGCTCTTTTCAAACAATTACATCTCAATCCGCTCGAATTCCAGCCCGATTGGTCATCTAAGGAAGGTACTTTGGAAACCATCCGTTATCGCTTGAGAAAAGACATGACAAGCGTAATGGATCGTTATGATCAGATCGACCAATTAATTCCCGAAAGTGTCGAGTTGTTAAAAAACGAAGTTTATGACATCAATCGGGATCTCTGGAATGCAATGGGGCTTGTTTACGGGACCAATCAATGGTTTAAAGGCGGTTTCGCGGAAGTGCTGATTAACCTTTTCCCGAAATTAAACCTGAGTCCTTTAGGATTTGAACCGGATTGGTCAACGTACGAAAGTTCGGTTAAATCCGTTCAGCAGGCGATTGCCCGCCACGCACCTCATCTTTGGAAAAAGTATTTAGAGCTTGGAGACTCTCCCACACCGGAACAGATCGAAAGTTTAAGCGAGGAGATTTATAAATTACAACATGGCCATTTTGAGCTTTGGGAGAGAAGAGCCGTCTTAAGCAAGGAAGTGGTTCCCCATTTTAACGGGAGTTACATAGACACTCTGATTGCCGCTTTTCCGAAATTGAAGTTAACCCGTTTGGGATTTGGCCTCGTTTGGACGGCTTCTGAAGGGAAAACTGCCGAAAAACAGATTCTTGAATCCGTCCGATTTCAACTGACACGAAAACGTCCGCGGTTAATGGCGCGGTACGCCGATATTGACAGCCTGACAGAAAAACAGATTGAGAATTTGCGAAGCAACATTTACCGGATGAGATCGGTTGATTTTTCAATCTTAGGGATGGACGGTGCGATCAGAGGGCCGACTGCGTATCTATTCGGGAGAAGCTATGTCAAAATTTTGATGAGCGTTTTTAATCATCCGAAACTGAAGCTACGACGAGGCGGGTTTAAGCGGAGAGAGATTCTTCCTCAGCATCCCGAATTGATGCGGTATTACATGCCGGAGGAATTTGTCGATGAGTATTTGTCGCTGGTGCTTAAAGTTTCGGATATTTTTATACGCAGTTTAGCGTTTCCCCCCAGTTCGAAGCCCCGTCAGCCCGCGGCGATTTTAATGGGTGCAGCCATGCAGGGTTTGAGGCGGACGCTTGCCGAACATGTGCCAACCGAAAAGGATTTCGCAGATCTTCTGCGGACGACCATGATACGCGAAGTTGTTAAACAGGCGATCGAACAACAAATTGGTACGACCGAAGAGATGAAGCGGGCGGCAGAAGTGGCAATGTATCTGACTGAAGTTTCCGATTTAGAAACGAGAATTGAGCAGCAAATTGGTGTGACGTATTTGACCTATGAACAAGAACGGGTATTAACGGAAATGCTGAGTCAAGGGATGCCGGAAGATTTGCATGAGCAAATTGAGGAAGGTTTCCGGGCCTTAAACTGTCCGCTGGCGGAGGTGCAAAGTTATTTGGATGCCATTATTGTTCCTCAATTGGAGGAAAAGGAGGAAGATGTCCCCGAAGATCTCGCGGATATTTATGGAAAGGCTGTGCAAATGTTGCGAACGAGAGTTTCCGGACGACGGGCTCGTTTTGAAATGGTTGCGAAGGGCGAAAAACGCATAAAGCGCAGAAAAAGAGAAAAAGCCCACGTGCCAAAGTCCGGTGAAAAGGTGCCAGTCCGGACACCGGCTCATCTGCATGAAGGGATAGGGATTCCAAGTCCTTACGACCGCCGGTTTAGTGGTTTTAACGATGAGGAAAGCGGTCGCGCCGTTGCAGAAGAAAAAGAATTAGCGCGAAGATTTGAGTGGGTAGATCAATTGGACGAGATAACGTTTGCAAACGTGCAAAGCTTAAGTTTGATGCTGGAGCCATTACTGAGGAATCAAGGTTTTGCGCGATCAAGCGGGAAATTGCTCGCAGAGCACCGTATCCAGTGGGGAAAATTCGGAGATCCGGGCAAATATTTAAGATTACTTGTGGCCGACATGCGGCGCGCAGCCTCAACAGACAGTCTGATTGCAATGAAACCCAAGGCTCTTGTTTTTCTAAGTACCGCGAGGCGGGTCATTGAAAACCTGGAGCCGCGGAAGATTGCGCCTAATAAAGAAAACATTTTGAGAGAACGGAGCATTGTGGAGTACTTCGGTGTGCATTTCATCTCTGCCATTGCGGATTACCTGGAACGATGGCAAAACGCAGCGGAAGTGGAAGAAAGAGCTCTGGAATTGCCGGAAGCGGTCGAGGCAAGTATTGATCGATTAAAGGAACGATTGCATGGGCTGTGGGAAGATGTGTACTTTAAAGAAACCCCGCCTTACCGCCGCTCCGAAGTTCGTAACATAAAAGGCAAGTCATTGCGAGGTGACGTACAAGGAGGTGCCGCGGCAATCCAAAGTTCTGGGATTGTCCGCCATAAATCCGGCGAGATTCGTCCTGACGGATTCCGCCGAGCCTTTTGGCGAACTTCGCCTTTGGCTCGCAATGACATCCGCAGGGCCGAGGCGCGGACTAGTCGTGCGGGCGCATCCTCTGAGCGCAGGCCGGATGACTTGGAGATTAAACTTATTTCGCTCAAGCGAGGCGTGATTGATGGAAATGCGGATCATTTTTATTATAAAGTTCCCGTTACGAAGGCTGACAAATCGGTTCCGTTGATTTGGATGTTTCCTTTATCGGCGGCAATGCCGGGTTCGAACGAAGCAAGTTATTCTTTTGGTGAGCTTAGGAAAAATAAAAGGATTCGATGGATTGATCTGGCGACGGGCGTTGCCGGGCTGGACGATGTCTATATCGTATATGACCGCACCAACGCGGATAATGTGGAGCGCTGGTATGTGTTTCCATCCGATCGTGAGGGGGCCTTTGATTACAGCCGGTTGCTCGCTGTCGCCCAGCGCGAGTATGACATGGATCCATCCTACGAAAGAACGGATGAGCATTTTCTGCCGGCTAAATCGGAGGCTTTTCGTATTTTCCAGCCGGTACCGGGAAGGACGAGAGAGGGAAACCGAGAAGCAATAAAACAATTCTTAAAGCCCGAACTCAAATTCTACAAGAAGCGGCCATTTATGGCCCGGGCTGTTTCGTTCTCCCAGAATCTTCATCTGATCCTTTTGATTTCTTTACTGGCACCAATTGTTTGGGTGGTAGAGTTTTTTACCCGGATGGTGAAAGGAGATGGAAATGATCCCTATCAAAGTGCACTCGAGGGCAAGAGCTGGAAGGCAGGGAATGATTCATGGCTTCCAATCGTTCAGGTGCCGAGAAATCGAGTGAACCAGAATGGCTATGTCCGGTTGGATTCAGAATACATTCCGGTTGGCCGGAATTTTATCGGCGAAACGCTCATGATTGCCCGGATTATTCCAGAACATGTTGACGCGCGGACGATGGCAGGTCACGATGTCCGGGTCGGTGATGTTGGATTTGCCTTTTTGGTTTATGACCTCTCCGGGAAATTAATTGAGACGCTCTTATTGCAACACAGAGAAAGTCAAGCGGTACCCTTAAGTACTGGATTTATTCCATCTCTTCACGCCAGAGAACTCGTGAAAGATAAATTTTTACGGCCATTTCCATCTATAGGATCTATCCGGCCGCCGGCGGGGAAAGAAAGCGGATTTGCTGTATTTACGTCAGACGAAATGCCTCGCCTTGTATTGCCAGAGGTTCACGGCCGCTCCGAAGCGCGGAGTGAACAGTCATTTGATATTGTTTCACAGTTGAGACAGCTGAAGTCCGTGATGAAGACAGGCTCTGGAAAGACGGTTGCAGAAGGCCAATATAGGGACTTGATGCGAGGCATTACCGCTCGATTAGACGAACAACACCGCGAACTTTTCCGGAAGCAGTTTGAGCTGTATGGCTTATCCGAACATGATCCGATGGGAGTTTTGTTCGCAGCGGCGCATTACTTGCTCGTTCAGGATGTGGTTTCTCAAGACGCAATCGATCAGCTGAACGACATCCTTTCGATTTATCATCCGGCGGCCGAAAAAAGCATGATATCTCTTCCTCTGTTATTCGTAAGTGCGCTTGCGCCTTCAGACGAGCATGCTGACATTCGGCGGAAGATGCTCGACGGATTGCATCAACTTCCACCGCAGATCAGGAATGCATACGTCTATTTTCATCTTCTGCTCATGGCTTTTCATGTGAGGAATGATCGCAGCGCTTTGAATAAAATATTTCTCGAGACGATTGATAGACAAGTGGCGGCTGCTTTTCAGGCAATCGAAAAGAATTCCGAAGGCGGAAGGAAGAACATTTTAAAAATTGCAGTTGCAGTTATGTTTCTCGCGATTTTCCCTGAGTTGACAGAGCCGGAAACCAGAAAATATGTTTTGGAGGCGCTTCAGTGGGATGAAGCCGGCGATGCGGATTTGGACCATTCGCCATCGCTTGCGCCGCTCAGACAATTATTTGCCCAACATAAAGATATGATCTTAAAGATGATCTCCGGATTGCAACTCGCAACCGAGCAGGGCCTTGAGCACGCGACAACTTTGACCAGAATGAAAACCGGCTGGCCCTATCCGGTTTTGTTTACGATGCCCATCGAAACAAACAGAAATGAGCGTTTGATGGAGCTTCAGAACTTGCTCATGACGCCTATCGATTCAATGGACATCGATGGCTCTTCGCTGGAAGCCCGCGTCAGATTTGATTCCCGGTCGATGGGTTATGACCTGGACGATCTTGTTCCCACGAGGGGCATCTATTTGTGGGCGCGTCAGATCTTGTGGCGTGAATGGGCAGTCCATTTAATACAATCCGCCGGCAGTGAAGCAGACAAGACCGCTCAGGTTCGAAAAATCGTTGAAGAAGCGCCGGTCCTCGATAGGTTGAAGAAGGATGACGATGCAAAAACCTTGCGGACCAAAATTGAGCGTTTGGGCAAATTAGGATGGCCGCCGGATGTGTTGTCACACATTTTAGCGCAGCGGGAAACCGACCCTTTTCATTATGGCGCGCCTTTGCGGTTTGAGCATGAATTCACGGGAATTGCCAATTGGTTCCGGACCTATAGCCCCAAATTGACCCAATGGGCGTTTGGGACGGGAGTGCTATTTTATGGAATGTATTATATGTTCCGGTCGATTATGCCTTTAATGCCGGCGCTAAATACGTTCGTGGCTTTTGGCTTCTGGTCGATGATTGCGGCATATTTCTTTTTTGTTGCGAGTATTTTCTCTCATGGTTTTGATCATGTGTTCCACCGTCTCTTTTTAATGAACGAATGGGAAAGTTTACTCGCGTATTTGCAAGTCGTTCTTCAAGTCCATTCCGATCCGGCGCGTCGCGACCAGGCCGGCGAACTTCTTGCCGGGGATGAAATCGGAAAAGCAATAGAAAACAGATATGATGCGAAACGGGAGTATTTGCAGAGCTTAAGAATGGAAGTGTTTTTGGGTTCAGCTCTGATTGTTATTCCGATTCTCAGTTTCCTATTAATGCTGCTTTTTTCTCTCCCATGGTTCGTGACATCTTTTGGAATGGCGCTTGTGCTTCCAGCGCTTAGGCCTCTCATCAACTTCCAAGGTTTCCAGACGATGCGGAAAACCCAGCAGGCATATGACCGGATTATGGATCAACAGGCGAGAGAAGCCCTCCGATTGGTTCCCCGCGACGGGAGTACCGTTTCAGTATTGCGACAGCTGCTTAAAAAAGCTACTACCGGGGCACCCGGCACGACAGGGCCAGAAACCACAGAAAATCAAGAGCCCGGCTATCCGGGACGGGATACCGGGAGCGGAAGTCGCGATCATAACCGCGCAGAGCTGCGCCGCGCTGAACTGCGCGGGACTGCTTCTCCGCCAGAGGCGGATCAGCCTTTGGCTGAGGGAGATGCATTGAGGCATCGCTCCGAAGTTCGTAACAATAAAGATAGTTCCAATCAGTCATCAATCGAAACGAACGAGAGTCCTTGGCGTGTACAAAGTGTTTCGCCAAGGGCCGAAATCCGTAGTGCTGAAATACAGAACGTTGATTGGAAGATTGACGAGGTGAAGGGAGGAGTGATTTTAACAAATAAGAAAATTGACGTTAGGGTCCAGCAATTTCCGTTGCCGCACAATCTGAATATTGCTCTCCTTGAATTGGAACCGGGCGGCTCGGCGCATACGGCCGGGAAATTTGTCAAAGCCATTCAATCGTCCGAATTGAAAAATAAAGTCCGCAAGTTTGCTTTTGATTTAAAACAAACGCCAGGTGAAGTGTTTGGCAATTTTCAGCCGGATTTGATTCTGGCTCCGTATGACGGATTTCATAACGATACGTGGGTGCAGAAGTTTATTCAATCGTATGCGGATGCCCGCGCAGGTCCGGTGACGGTTCTTTATTATGAATCTTACCAAATGGGAAATGTCGCCAACTTTTATTTTCCGCTTTCGCGCGCCGGATTTACAAAAGCCCTGCGTGGGTTTGGAAGTCAAGACACTCAATTGCGCCGGACTGATTTTCTGAAAATTCTTGAAGAAATGGCGCGTTACGCGGCTCTCAGAGGAAGACTGGACGGAGCGCTGGGCGATGACGTTGAATATGCAAATCCGTTTACTGTGGTACGGATTGAGAATGGTGAAATTGTTAACGCTCAGGAAAATTTTCAGCTTCGTTTGAACAAGGACGTTCCGTTGATGATAGCTTCTCCTCATCCTGACGACGATGTGGTCGCGGCGGCCGCTGCCATGATTGATGCGTTAGGCCAAGGAATGAAGGTCGAAAATTGGGTGGCCGGATCGGGCCACACGGGTGTGGCAGATTTCAAAGAAGAGGAAATCCGCTGGGCGATGAGGAAGCTTAAGCAAGTGTACCGGCCCAACAGCCGTTTCTACCGCACCATTCAGTATGTCCATGCATTTTATCAAAGAGTGCTTCAGGAATTGGATAAAAAAGGAACTCAGATCGATCCGGTGATCAGAGAAAAACTAAATTGTTTTGCGAATCCCGAAAAACTTCTCCGTTTCATTCAGAATTGGAAAGTGGGTGAGGCGGTAAATTTTGAAATTGAAGAATTGATGCGGCGTGTCATCCGGCGGAAAGAAATAGCGGGTGAAGCCGCGGTGTTGCGGGAAGGATTGCCCGGCAAAATCAGAGTGAAGTGGCTCGATGAAGAAGTTGCCGCGTATCAGCGGGGAATTGGGTTGGCGCCGGACTGGGCGATTCAGGATGCGACGGCCCGCATGAAAAAGCGCCTCGAAACGTTTTACCGCCAACACCGGGCGGCGTTGGAATCGGGCCGTGCGGACGGCATTTCGTGGTCGGTCATTCTTCCGCATTGGGAGGACCGGCATCATCACCACCGAAATACCACGACAATATTTTTAGAGCCGCTAAAGGAAATTTCAAAACAATACAAGATAGGAATCGACGTCTTGCTTTATCTGGCGCCGTGGGCCGGAGATTTTGACACCAACTTTTTTTCGTCAGGAGAAGATGTTGGTGAAAAAGATCGTAGCCGATTCGCTTCATTGGCGAGAGAAGCGGCAGACCATCAGCAGCGGGCCCTTGCTGTCGTTGACGGCGAATTGACAGCCACATCGATGGGCCTGACATCTCCTACTCCCGAACAAATGGGAGGGAATAAAGCAGAGCGATTCAAACGGGCCCGTATCTTTCCCCGGGCCGAAGTTCGTAACCTTGAAAGTAGTTCCAACCAGTTATCAATTGTGACGAATAAGAGTCCTCGCGATGCACAAAGGAACCGAGCGAGGGCCGAAGCGCGCTTCAATAATGATAATACAAAAGCGGAGATTCAACCAGGCGCGCAAGTGTCCTGGCAGTTGTGGCGCGGGCAGAAGACTGCCACTGCCAGGGCCGAGGTTCGGGGGCTTTACGACACACTATTCAGTGGGGTTCTATCGCATCAACAGAGCTTCAGGGCTCGATTCAGCCAGGTGCTTACAGATTATTATGCAACACATTCTCAAACGGTAACACCCTATGCGGCGGAGGAAGTGTTGAAGAAGACGTATCGAAAAATGCTGGACCGGAATTATTCAGTTCATGAGCGAATGCGGAAAAGTGGAACGGATTTGGTGGATTATCCGACAACAAAAGAGCAAGGGACTGCACAACTTGAGCAAGGCCCGCTGCTGATAGATTTGATCTCTGAGTTAGCAGCCAAACACGCGTTGCGCTTCATGCAAGAAATAAAGCGAGAACATTTCGGGATTTCGCTGGCAACAAACGCCGACTTGCTGCGGGAATTTAGTATTCGGTATAACGAAGAACTTCCGGCCACCATCAAAATAGAAGCAAAAGAACGCCTTCAGCAAACGCGGATTGATCTAAATCTTTTTATGGATATTCTTGATGAGGCGATGACTGAAATCGAAACGGAAATGAATCAGATGTTGTTTGATGATGATGGGGACGAAGAATACCGGGAAGACCCGAACGGATTTGAGTCTTACTTAGATTCATTGTTAGTTACCGAGACATACTTGTCCGGGCGGAATAAAATTCTTTTGTCGGGCGAGGCTCTAACAGATGGATTCGCTGTCTCCGCCGAGGCGCTCAAACATTTCGACGAATGGCTTAAACGCGCCGTACTCGTTACACGGTCCGAAGTTCGTAACAATGACAATAGTTCCAACCAGGCATCAATCAAGACGCGCAAGAGTACTTTGGCGGACCATGTGTTAGCCAAACGTGCCGAAGTGCGCTCGCTCGATGGGCAAACGGTAGAATCGGTTCCTCAACTTGTCAAAACAGCTGATCGTTTGATCGCTGCGGCTGATAAAGGGCTTTTAAAACGCGATCAAAAAGCAGGTCCTCGTTTTATACAAGCTTTGTTAGATGCAGAAAGCAGACAGCAGACGCAGCTTTACGGAATCTCACGCAGTCAGTTAAAGATTTTGAAAGGTCAGATGGAAAGAAATCAAATTGCCGATGACGACTCGTCAGTTCAAAAGCTAATACAGCTGGCAGCCTATATTTTAAAATCGTTTGCGACGCCGGGGGTTGATCGTTTAGAGGAAGTTAACCATGAAGATCCGCTTAAAGATGTTATCGATTTTCTTGTCCAAGCCAAGAAAAGAATCGATCTTTTGGCGGGGAACGATGATGACCGGGCTCGCTTATTTCAAGTATTTCTTCTTCCCAGGCTTGGGACTAAAGACGCTACAGGTGGAAAGCGAATGCCTTCAAATCCAGATGAAGTGATTGTGACAAGGTTGGAAACCGAAGGAATTTTTGTCAAAGAATTGATTCGCGAGCGGCTTGATATAGCGAAAGCAGATCCTTTAACTCCTGATGGTCCACTGGTGCTTACAATCGGAAAAAGTTCGCATGATATGATTTTGAAAGTATTTTTTCCACAGTTGAGAAACCAACCGGAAGAGAGAGCACGTTTAGTGGGCTTAGCATTCACCGTTGAACAGCAGGTGTATCGAGCAATTCTTCTTGAAAAAACTTTTCAATTCCAAACAGTTCTATTTCATATGGCTGCACGGAGATTGTTTGAGTCTAAACGTTTTCCGAAAGAACTGCTCATTCACAGGACAGCTATAGAAAACCGTTTCATCTCAGGGGCGGTCTCTTTGGCTTATGCGAAGATCCACGCGGAATTGAAGAAGAACGGATTTGATGGTGGCGTTTTAAGTTATCCGTTTTCTGGCGCAGATGTGATCGCGCCTCTTTTGATGACGGATGCAAAAGAAATGCATTTCTATGATGCGTTGCCGTTTGGTTTTGATGTGCAGGAGAAAGATGTCAAGGAATTGAAGGAGGCCTACCGCTCGAGTTTACTTGTAAAAGGTTATATTGATTATCCGGCTTTGTGGGCAATCGGAAACACCAAAATCCCGATATTGTGGGAATTAGAAGCGTTGGGGGCAACCAATATTGAAGTGGTTAAGGGTGGAAATCCGAATGACTATGAGATCCGTTTTCAGTGGTCATACGGCAACCGGATGCCACCGGTAAATCGGACGATTGTTTATCATGAACGTGAATTTTCAAAGAAAGGTGATTTCAGAGATATTTTCGGAGAGCGGACAACTTATTATTTACAAAAAGCTGATTTGAATTTTGGACAGATACTTTCTGAAGGGACTGTATTCCCGCCGATCGTGATTTCTTTCCAAGGGGGTGATTCCAATTTCCCAGGATATCACCGTGTTCGGATGAACCAGCTTTTCGACATGAACATGATAGAAAGTGCATTCTATGACAGCCAGTCGTATGGAAAGCCGACGGATGGATCTATTTGGATCAAAGAAGGGATCCGCTCCGAGCTGCGTAGGGTCGGAGTCATCCTGAGCGAGCGGAGCGAGTCGAAGGATCTAAACGCCGCTTTGAGCTCCCCGGGCTTGCCCGGGGGTGAATGGCGCCCGAAGGGCGTGCCGAGCATGGAAAGAGAAAATTCCAAGCGAGGCCAGATTTTGAAAGGTGCCCCGGGCTTGCCCGGGGGGAAGCCACGGACAGAGACAATAACCGGAGATCCTTCTCCGCCAAACAGCGCGGCCGGATCCGCCCACGCTTTAGTGGCGGAGAGTCGTTCTTCGGACTCCCTCAGGATGACAGTCAGTTCAAGGGCCGAAGCGCGGGAAAATCAGAGATTAGAAGTGCCGCGGGAACGTGTTTACGGAATGACGCGGATATGGCCTTTGGGCTGGAGAATGATTAATCCTTGGAAGTCCTTCGCTGGAACGGAATTTAAGAGTTTTTGGAATGCTTCGATAATCGTATCGGCATACGGAGGATGGATTTGGATTCGGACGATATTAAATTTCGTCGGCGGGTATATCGTGATATTAGTGAAGTCTTTGTCCAGAGTGATCAGAATTCTTTCTTCCTTTTCAGCTCGCTCAACCACTTCGAGATCCGATGAAGCCGGTGTTGCGCGGACACAGTCATGGCCAAGCGTTAGAAGTGTTTTGAGGAGTTTGAGGGGAATGTCCTCGTCAATGAGGAATTTCATTCAAAAGCTCAGGTTGTTTGTTCAAAAGGAAAGTATTCTTGGTTTTTCGCCCATTGGGCTGCAAAGCGCAATGCAATTCGGATATGTTCAAGACTTAGATTCGGATAATAATTCTCGCCCACAATCTCTTCCGGTTTCACCCCGCCCTCTAAGAGCTCAAGTACCGCATAAACCGGAATCCGGGTTCCCCGGAAGCAAGGTTTTCCGTGTTGGATTTTGGAGTCAATTATCAGATATTTTTGGATTAAAGGGTCCATTCGTTTTACCTCTGCGGGAGTTTATCACGGCAGGTGTTTTTAGTCAAGGTACCGCATCAAGATCCGAAGCGAGGCAAGGCAAGGTTGAGGGACTTGAACAGGATGAAAAAGCGATTCTTGAAGTGCTGGATCAAATTGACCGGCTGCGGCCTCAACTTGAAACGCTTGTTGAGAGATACGCGGGTGACGCAGCAAAAGTCGGCGAATTGGATTCCGAATTCATGACGGCTTTGGAAAAGATTAAGAAACCGTTGTCCGAGGTTGTTTATCCGATCGTTGGCAGAAAAATCGGCAGAAAAAGGCAGGAGCGTTCTTTGTCGGGAGATATTATGGTCGGACATGCTTTGGATACCGCACTTGGAATAATCGAAGCAACTTTAGCTTGGTTTCCCAGTACAGCAAAATACCGGGCATTGAAAAAAAATGTGCGCTTTCTTTATGGCCAGTTTGAAGCGCTAAGGCTTATTGTCAGTAGTGGCAAACTGAGTGATGTCGCTCTGTATTTCAACCACAGTCAAGGTGGTTTTCTTGATGCCTCCGGATTGCGAACAGGTGACAGTCAGCCAAAAAGGGAGCAGGAACGCGAAAGCCGTTCCGAAACGCGGCGTGGGATCGCGTTTTATGAAAGGATGGTCAGTTCCCCTTTGATGTCAGCCGGTGTTGTTTTATGGATGAATTTCTTGACATGGGATAGCAGATTGGCGATGGTCGGCGGAAAAACGCGCAAGCAAATGATTCCTGCAGTCAGAGAGGGTGGATATCGTTTACTGTCGGAAAAGTCTTTATCTTGGGTGAGTAAGATTCTCGCTTCTTTTTTTGCGAGTTGGAATACCTGGCCATTTTTGAATCCTTTTGGAGTTCTGATAACGTCGCTTCCTAAACTGATCAACAACCGGATAACATCTTGGTGGATCATTTCGTCGGCGAGAATTCGAAATTTAAGCAGCGAGGACACGGGCGCTCAAACGGTTTTTGTCAATGACTTCGCTGGCAAACTCCAACGCAGCCTGGATCGCTTTCTTGGAAAGGGAAGGATATCCGCGCAGAATGGCGCTGACAGAGTCGCCCCCCTCAAGCATTTGCAGGATCAAGGATACAGGAATCCGGGTACCGCGAAAACAGGGCTTTCCATGGCAGATAGCAGGATTGATACTGATATATTTTCGGACCAACGTACTCATATTGGTAGTAAATTTAGCACAGGTATTATGCAGAGTCAAGCACGCCATGCCGAAGCTCACGACGAATCGCGAGCGGAGTTAAGGACTGCTCCGGCATCGCAACCAACCGTTGCGATGTCCGAGCCGCCTCGGATTTCGGTTAAATCCGAGACTGTTTCGGGCGATGCATTGAGGCATCGCTCCGAAGTTCGTAACAATAAAGAAAGTTCCAATCAGTCATCAATCGAAACGAACGAGAGTCCTTGGCGTGTACAAAGTGTTTCGCCAAGGGCCGAGCTGCGGGCAAGACAAGCTGGATGGGTGACCAAAGGTGTGCTGAATCAGCTCTTAAGAAAACGAGGCGCGAATCTAAAATTAGTCTCGGAAGATTTAGGAGGAGTTAAGAGTTCTGCTATTGTCAGTCAAATCAGGCGATTCGGGCTTGAGAAAAACGCCGCGCGTTACCGTTCTCAACTGCAGCGTTTTAAAAAATTGCTTGCAAAATATCATGCTCATTTGGAAAAGATGGCAAAACGTATGCATGTCAATATGACAACAGTTTGGGAGCGCATCCAGAATTATGGCCTCGCTGATCGCGCAAAGAGAATGAGAGACACGCGAGGAGAAAAACGGGTGAGTCCCGCTATCGGGAAAGAGCTTAAACAGCTGCTGAGAAAGAAGAAAAAAAATCGTAATGAGTGGATCAGATTATTAAAAGGCCTTGTGACACTTCTTCCTCACTGGAGAGCGGCAACACCTGAAGTTCTCGCCGGCGTGTGGGGAAGTTTTCTTTCAGAGCGGCAAATTACAATGGCATTGTGGAAGCACGATATTCCTTACAGAACTGTTGGAATGGCCCGTAGTACCAGGGAGTTCAAGTCTCGAGAGGAATGGATTGCATATTTAAAAGCCAGGGTCGCGGAATTACCGGCCGGCACTCTACCTACGACGCGTAATGTTGCGGATATTTCGGGCCGGGAAGTAACGGGGGTTGGAATTTGGCACGCCTTATATTACCACGGAATTACTTTTCAAGAAGTCGGGATGATAAATGAAACAGATTTGAAAAGGTCGCGCTCAGAATGGATTGCCGAACTTTCTGCTATTGCAGGGAAAATTCCTTCCGGATTGAAGCGAACCGCGAGAAATGTCGCAGCTTTTTCCGGCGGAAAACATACGCCTGAACAAATTCGCGCAGCGATTGTCTTTCATTCAATTTCTTTCCAGGAAGTCGGGATGGAGAAAGCGTTGCCCCCAGCCAGAGCTACAGGAGAATGGAAAGAATTCTTGCGCAGACTAATCGAGAAATTACCTCCTGGGCTTCCGCCAACGGTGAACAATGTGGCGGATCAATCGAATGGAACGGTTACTGCCCGGCAAATTCGATCGGCGATGAATACGCACGATATGAATTACGAAGAGCTCGGCTTGGTAAGGGAAAGAGTGTTGCCGAAAACCAAGGATCAGCGGAAAAGTTTTCTTAAAATGTTGGTTTCTAAAGTGCCGGCGGACATTGCGCCCACCGTCAGAAACGTGGTCGATTTCTCGGAAGGTTTAGTTGAAAATCGTTTCGTCATATACAACGCGTTAAATGCTAACAAGATCAAATATGAAGAAGTTGGTCTTGTGAAAGAGAGAAGGTCGTACAAAGATTTCCTGACCCTTTCGCAATTAGGGTTGAGGAAGGATTGGGCTAATATCGGCGGCAAAATGGTTCTGATAGCCGCCATTGATGATTTTCGGGCGTCCGAAACGGAACGGCGTTTCATGCTGGAAATAATCGTTGATGAAGCGATTAAATCTTTCCCGGTCAAAGAGCGACGGGTCGCAAACCGAATTTTGGAAGAATTCGATCAAGGTTTTGTGCTCTCGAGCATGGACGCTTTGTCAGAAAGAACCGGTATCTCTATCGGCTCGATCAGGCATACGTTTAACCGCTTGAAAAAAATACTAAGGCGAGTTTCAATTGATGAGTATTTATCCGGACAAAGACCGAGACAGAATTCCGATGCTCGCCGCTCCGAAATGCGGGAATTGGAAGAGAATGCGGAGCTTGAACAGCGGTTAAAACAAGCGGTGGGACAAATTTTGAATACTTCTGTCAAATTTCTCATTGTTCACCATTCCAGGACCGGCGAAATGTTTCATTTAGCGGTGATGAACCTATCGGATGGTAACGTGGTTGGTTCTGTCGGCTATAAAATTGATGGTTCCGGATCAATTTCTGTTATTTCAGCACTTAGTATGCCTCAAAGAAGGGGCATTATGAAATTGCTTGTAGGCTATCTGGCTCTGACTCGTAACATATCTTCATGGGTTTTTCAGGCATCTTCAATGGAAGGCTTTTTGCGCCGTTTGCAAGAGGAAGGCTATGTCAAAACTTATAGTCGTCGTGCCAATTATGATGATTATGTGACGATTAATGTGGATAAATATAAAGAGTTATTTAGTCGGTCCGAAGGTCGCTTCAATAATGATAGTGCGGAAAAAACTTGGGCGGGTGCGATTGACTGGAATGAAGTGATAAAAGCCAGAATTGCTCAAGTGTTTCAAGCGAGCGGTGTCAAATCAGAGCAAGTCATTCAGGAATTGGTTGCGAAAATCGGCGAGCGGAGTTTTGATCATGCGGATCAATTCAAGAAATGGCTGAAGGATCCCCAAAATAAAATCCGCGGGATTGGAGAAAAAATAGCGAAATGGCTGGCGGAAGACACCTTCGCCTTTTTGGCGGCAAGAAAAAATGTGGTTGACCCCATCACGGATCCATTAATAACGGCCGAATGGCAAGGCTCACGGCCCCTTGAAATGACTTACGTTCCCGATCTATGGAAAGCTTTAACACCGGAACTGCAAGCGCAAATCGAAAAAGCTTCTGCTTATTATCCGGATGAATGGAAGGGAATCGGGTACGAAGAATTAACGGAAAACAAGGCCGAAGGCCGGACCATTCGCATAGCGTTGAAGGAACCGGTTGTTGTCAACGGTGAAGAGATGGATGCCGTGGAAATTACGGGAGTGTTATTCAAGAAAGAAAACTTTGGGCAAGGATTTTTCGGGGCTTCTTGGGGAACGACAGCGTTTCATGTCCGAGATATGTCAATGGATCAGGTGATGAGTCTCGGCATCCATATTTCTTTTGACCGCGAAGGCCGGCCTGTTTTAAGTCCGCCTCTTTTTTCTCAAGAAGGAGGGCATGGGGCGGAAACGGCAAGAAAAAAATTCATTCGCGCAAGATACACGCTTCCGGCGGCCGGCTTGCGCGGGCCGATTGCTTTGGCTTACGGCCGGTATACGAGTCCGGAGCTCAAGAAAAATGATTTTGAGTTGGGTGTTTTCATTTCATTTGTGAGGAAAGGGCATCATGAGCGTTTCGGCGCCGCGTTTAATCAGCGATTAGATGAATTGGCTGAAGCCATTCCGAGTGCACTTTCGGATGCCGAACAAAAGAGTTTGGCTGCGGCCCGGCGTAAGGCGTTGCGCACGTGGCGTATTCAGATGGCGCAAGTGGATGGAAAAGCGGTGGTCGGGAAATTAGCTCAAGAGAAACTGGCGAGTGTTTATCAAGCGTATGGGCGGGCATTGCGACAAGTCAATGATGCCGGATTTTTCCCCAATCAACCCCATCAGGGAAATGTAGATATTGATTTGACAGGGAAAGAAAAAACGATTTGGTATGATTTGGGGGGATGGCAGGAATCAAAAGATTTGACGCGTGAGCAGGCGTTTGCCTATCGGTATCAAACAATTGCCATGGCGCTTCAAGTGATTGCGCGGAACTTAAATTCTCAACTCATGCAGACGATTAGGAAGGCAGGCTTTAGTCCTTGGCGCGAATTTATAAAAGGATATTTTTATGATCAACTTACTAATCCCCATTATGATTACGATCGTCTCGGTTTTACGGAAGATTTCCGGCACAGCAATATGGATCTTCTTATTTCGGATGAGCACTTTTTTGATCCCGATCAATCAATTCCGATCCATCTCCAGATCGACGGTGTGTTTGTGCGGAACCTTCGCCAGATGCAGGGCTTTGGCGCTGAGTTGAGTCCGGAGGAAGTTTCGCGGCTTGCAAAAATTCAAACGATTGCGAAACAAAGCCCGACACGGTTTGAAAGGCTCACGAAGCAGCTTAAAGAAAACTTGCCAGTTTCAGCAAGAGCTGGCCTATATCCTTCGAGAGTCGGGCAGTGGCTCAGACTTGCGGATGAAGGCGATGAGCAGTCCCTCAGAAAACTTTTGCAAACGTTTGTCGAGGAACAGCAGCAATCTTTATTTGCTGACAGGGTAGATGATTTATTTAAAATAATTGTTTCTTATGCCAACCGTTCTGAGGCGAGGGAAGCGGAAAGCGAAATTTCAAAATATTCATTTAAGCTCCCGATCGGTTCCATGGTACCAACAGAGCATCCGTTTTTATGGGGTTTTAGAAAAGGTAATTGGATCATGATCGGTGACGGAATAGAAGTGTATGTTGATAATGTGATCGATCGAGAAACGGATCATCCAAAAGTAAAAATTTCAGTATATACCCGAGACCCGAATTTGATTGTTAAAGAAATGGAAGAAAGGGAATACAAGGGATGGTTAGGAATAGGTGACCAAGCGAAGATGAAATTTGCCGGCATGCATGGAACGACCGGTAATGCTACATTAGCTTTTTCAGCTCCTCGATATGACCCCAATTATTTATTGTTATTAGCGCTTCAATACATGAAGACCGGCAAAACTCCTCTGCACGAAATTTATAGTACGCGTAGCGAAGTGCGTGCAAAGATAGGAACGGATTTGATGGGGCAGGAAATACATGGGCTGAAAGGAGAATTCGTGTATTCGATCAATCAGGGACGCGAGAATGTGAAACTTGGAGACGTTTTAGACCATATTTTAAAATTGCACGAACGCGATGGAACGGAGATCGCGCGAATTATATTATATGACGGTGACAAAAAAGAACCGCTTGATGTGATCGATCGTAATCGTATCGTTTCTTCCGAAACGCTAATAGAAATTTATTTTCAACAAAACACAGTTCCGGTGCGTTCCGAAGTCCGGTGGAAACCGTCAACAGTGCCCGGGCTTTTGGAAAAATATAGAAAAAAATTGAAAGGTCTTAGTTATAACCAAGTTGCCGGAGTAATTGGCGTCACCTCAGCCACAGTCTCACGATTTTTTGGCACTCATCCGAAGGTCGCCCGACAATACGAAATTGTCAAAGGTGAGGCGCAAATTCCTCAATTACTTCAGCATTTTGGCAAAAGACGGTTAAAGGGATTAAATGTTTCTCAAGCCGCGCGAAAAATCGGGGTGTCTCAACAAGGTTTGGCTGATTATTTGGAAAGGCATCCGAAAAATTTTAAGAGGTTTGGGATCGTTAAAGTTGAAGCTTTCATTCCTGATCTTCTGGAAAAGAAAGGGAAAGAAAAATTGCGGGGCTTGAATATTCGGCAGACAGCACAGACCATCAAAGTCAATTATGGGAGTTTGTACGATCATTTTACGAGATACCCTGAAGACCTGAAAAGATATGGAATTGTTCCTCAAGAACCGGAAATTCCGGCACTTCTGAGACGTTTTGGAAAAAAGCGTTTAAAGGGTCTCAATATTGCCGAAGCAGCTGATTTGATTGGGAGCAGCCCTTCCGGTCTTGCGCAGCATCTTGAACGAAACCCAAAAGATCTTAAAAAGTATGGTATCAAACCTTTTTTGTCAATCATTCCGGAACGGTTAAAAGAATTTGGTCAAGAAAGACTCCGTGGTTTAAATATCCAGCAAGCAGCTCGGTTGATGAAGGTTAGCCACGCTGGTTTGGGGCAGCATTTGGAAAAGAATCAGGGTGATTTTGACCGCTATGGAATCGAGAGACCCAAACACATTCCCGCGCTTCTCAAGCGCTATGGGAAAAAACGTTTGAATGGTTTAAATGTTACCCAAGCGGCAGAGTTGATTGGAGTTAGCCAAACAGGCCTCTCGCTTCATTTTAAAAGTTATTCTGAAGATATGGTGAAATACGGGGTGCAACCGCGGGAGCCTGTGATTCCCGATCTTCTCGCCCAGCACGGAAAGAAAACTTTGGACGGTTTAAATGTTTCACAAGCGGCGGAAAAAATCGGTGTGAGTTTGTCAGGGTTGAATTCTCATTTAAGACAACATGAGGAAGATTTTGAAACTTATGGAATTCAACCCTGGGAAGCTTTTATTCCGCAACGTCTCGAAGAACATGGCAAGGGCGCGCTTCAAGGTTTGAATATTACGGAAGCGGCGGAAGTTATTGGCGTCAGTCAAGTGGGTCTTTCGGATCATTTTAGCGCGTACCCTCGTGATCTCAAAAAATATGGAATCAAAAAGAACAAAAGGGCAAAGCCAGCCGTCGAACGCCTCAAGAAAGCCATTGAAAGATTGGAGAACGAGCGCAATCTTACTCAAATGAGAATTGCCTCGGAAGCCAAGATAACTATGCCGTATTTGTCAGCGTTAAAGCACGATCCAGAAATTGAAAAAACGGTTACCGCAGCCATTACCCGTTCTCAGGTGCGCTCCGAGATGCGCTTGAATTCGGCTGATTCAAGCACTGCTTCGGGAGATGCATTGAGGCATCTCTCCGATCTGCGCAACGTTGAAGACCTATACAAACAATTTGTATTAGAGATGGACACTCTTAACAGCAGTTCCTCGTTACAGCAGATGGATCGCTTTAAACGCGCAGTATCACTTTGGCAGCAAATAAAAGAAGTGACCCGTAATACGTATAATAAAAATCCGCATTTTTTCACGGAGCTCCGAACGAGTTTTGAATCTTATGACTTAACAGCGTTGAAGCAACTTTTTATTCGGCTTGCGCGAAGATCTCATTCTAAAAAAGTTCTACCAGCTTTTAAGCCGCCATATCAAATTTTGGAAAGAGGTCCATCACTCCGGGACTTGAGCTGGTTTAGCAAACGAGGCGATGTCGTTGTTACCGCTATTGATAATGCTGCAGAATCAATTGCGTATTTGCGTAAACACGTTATTTCGCCTCAAATCAAGCTCCAAACTATGGATATGGAAGATCCGTTAAGTGAAGAAAAGGAATCTTCATTTGATGTTGTCCGTGATTGGGCCAGTCTTCATCACATTCCTATTATTGATTCTCAACATGGAGCAGATTTAGTGGTGCGTAATGCTTTCGAAGCGCTTAAGGTAAGAGGGATTTATGTCGGACTTGTAAAATCGGGAGAAGGCATTCATCTGTTAGACACAAAAAATCCAAGCGGACAATCTGAGGGGCTTGGTTTTCGATTTTATGAAATGTATACACCACAAAAATTAAAAGGGCTTTTCTTTCGTAATGGCTTTCGACATATCAAGATAATGGAAGCAACAGATTCAAGAGGAGGAAAACAATTAATATTTTTCGCAACAAAACCTGCGCGTTCCATGACGTCGTCGACTTCGTCTCCACCAAGGGCCGAAGCGCGCAATGAATCAAGTTTAAAGTTTAAAGTTACCCCTAAAGGGCGGCAAAGTGCCCGAAGTTCGAAGTTGGATGGAAGAAGTAAACTTCAAACTTTAAACTCGAAACTTGCAACTCCCGCCGAAGGCGGACGGGCCGAGCTGCGGCAGACGCCGAAGACGCAGAGGATGCCTGATTTGTTTTCTGATAAGCCGGAAGTTAAGTCTCTGGAGGATGCTGAAGCGGCAATCCGAGGGGCAGTGCCATTTAATTTCTTTGATTATTTCCCGGATCCCCGGACACGGACAGATGACTATATAGAGGGAGGTTTCTTTTATCGGGGCGTTAAAGCGGAAGATGGTTTAAAGGATGCTCTCGAAACAGGTGCTGTTAAAACAAATGATCCTTCGGAGAATACGTTATGGGCTAATTTTCAATACCTGTTTCATTCAATTGAAAACGCTACCGATTTAGTGCCGGGCCGTCTAGGAGTCTTGTTTGAAATGACAAAGGCTGTTGCTGAGCGGTACGAATTTGAAGGTGCGAAGACGAAAAAAGCTGTTCCTGTTTCAGAACTTTCTCGGGCGTGGCTTGTGATGGTGGATGAGGATATTTCTCAGTTAGATCCATCGATATCACGGAATATGATATCGGTAGACAGGTTACGACATCTTCGCTTGATTCAAGTAGTATTGCCAGGAATGTCCCGTTCTGAATCGCGCGGCGTAGCGCGCAAACCTTTCGCTCTGGCCGTGGTTGGGCCGATATCTCGCAATGATGTTCGCAAGGCCGCCCGAAACCCGGAACTCGAAACGGAATCCATTCGTTCGCAGGTCGACGTGGCGCGGGCGGTGAGGCGGATCGCCGGACTTCATTTAGGAAAAATGGCGAATGAAATTTACCGACAGGTCATTCCGGAAGCATTTGCGGAAGAATCGGTGGGACAAGGTTTGACGCAAAAGGAATTTGAAGTGCTTGGAAAAAAATATACCGAGCAACAAATTAAAATGTTCGAGCGGATTGCTCTTGTGCGGCACGGAGAATTTGGCGTGAATTATTATCCGGTTCTGGCGGAGATGAACGTTGATGATCTGTCGGCGGTGCTTGAGGGCGTTCAATCGATGGTGGAGAATCATCCGTATAAAGTTATGGTTTTCGCCGCGCCTTTTAAAATTCCTGAAAACATCCGCGAAAAAATAAATCAGCAATTTAACAGCCGTGTTTTTCTTTTTGGAGAAGTGAATGATTACGCAGCTTTTGTTGATCAAGTTGTCCGCAGTGGTTCTTACAGGAAAGACCAGCGCTGGGTAAACCGGCTGCTTCAGAAGGCGCAAAGCCTGTATCTGAAGAGCGGACAGAAAGGTGATTTCAATTCGATTGAGGGGCGAAGCAATACCGCGCAGGTTGCGGGAATGGCGAGTGTATTTAATGGATATCTTGCAACGGCGGCGCACAGATTTTTGATCGACAATTCTCTACAAATTGTCCCTGCTGAATATCTGCGAGCGCAGATTGCCTTCGGCCTTGTCGCGGCCGGGAAGCCCGATGCCGAAACTATCAGGAAGCTTACGGATGATTATCTATTAATACGCCTTGTAGACGGAACGGGTTCCCGCCTCAGTTTATCGCTGAATCCAGAACGTTTAGGCGATATCCTGACGATCCTTGAGATGTTCCAGGTAGTCAAGAAAGCCGTTGAAGTTGCGGCTTAAAAGTTAGCGTATAGCGTAGAGCGTTTAGTGAGCGACATTTTGTCCGCTAACCGCTAAAAACATTGGCGCAATTAATTGTTTTCCTGTATATTATCGCCCTTAAATGGTATCGAGATAAATTTGCCCCTCACCCTAACCCTCTCCCTGAGGGAGAGGGCAGGGGTGAGGGGTGTTATTCTTTTAACGAAGAGGTAATAATTGTGGCAGACAAAGCTGAATTAAAAATTGACGGGAAGGCCTATGAATTGCCGGTCGTTCACGGGACGGAAGGCGACAGCGGAATTGATGTGAGCGAGTTAAGATCAAAGACATCGTATATTACATACGATCCTGCTTTTGGCAATACAGGATCCTGCCAAAGCGCGATTTGTTATATCGACGGAGAAAAAGGGATTCTGCGTTACCGCGGAATTCCGGTGGAACAATTGGCGGAAAATTCGCGGTTTATAGAGACGGCATATTTGCTTTTGTTTGGACAACTGCCGACCGAGGCTGAACTTAATTGGTTTTCGGCCGGATTGACGGAAAATGCCGCGCTCCATGATGATGTAAGACATTTCTTTTACGGATTTCCAAGTACAACTCATCCGATGGTGATTCTGTCGTCGGTTGTCTGTGCTCTGTCCGGTTTTCATCCGACACCGAAAGATCCCGCTGAAGACGATGAAGTGTATAAGCAAACAGCGATTAAATTGATGGCGAAAGTGCGGACGATTGCCGCATATTCCTACAAACGTTCGATCGGCCAGCCGTTCATTTATCCGCGCCGTGATTTGAAGTATTGCGCGAATTTTCTTCACATGATGTTTTCGCTTCCGTATGAGGATTTTAACATCGATGTGGACGCGGAGCGGGCGCTCAATATTTTGTTTATTCTCCATGCCGACCACGAGCAAAATTGCAGCACGTCAACGGTGCGCCTCGTCGGCAGTGCACGTGCCAATATTTATGCTTCGATTGCCGCCGGAATTTCCGCGCTGTCAGGACCGATCCACGGCGGAGCGAATCAGGATGTGATGGAAATGTTAGAAGAAATTCATCAAGCGGGCGGCAACATTGATTCATATTTGAGCGAGGCAATGATTCCGAATTCGTCGAAACGGCTATCCGGTTTTGGACACAGGATTTACAAAACCTATGATCCAAGAGCTAAAATTATTAAAGAGTACTGCCATAAGATTTTGCGGAAGCATAAAGGAACGGATCCGCTTCTTGAAATTGCGATGAAACTGGAAGAGCGGGCGCTGAGAGAAGAATATTTTATTAAGCGTAATCTATATCCCAATGTGGATTTCTATAGCGGGATTGTGCTGAAAGCGATTGGGATTCCTACCAATATGTTTCCGGTGATGTTTGCGATCGGGCGGCTGCCCGGATGGATTACGCATTGGAAAGAAATGCGCGAGTCGAAACCGGCTAAAATCGGCCGTCCCCGGCAAATTTATGTGGGACCGGAACGAACCGATTACGTTCCCATTGACATAAGAAAATAAAACAACGGTGATTGAGGAGAAATGCTGTGACAAGTGAGCAGGGGAAACGAAAAGCGGCTTCCCGGAAGGAAAAAGAAAAAATTAAGAAAACTGTGTCCAAAGCATCTCAAACGTCTTCTGTGCCTGACATTGAACTGAAAAAAAAGCCGCAAACGGCGGGAAAAACCATTTTTCTGGATCAATCACAAACCGGCGCATCCGAAGCCTCGTCACCGACGTCGTCCGGAATGATTAAAAAAGAAGGGTTGTCAGCCCAGAAATCTTCCGTACCGCAAAGTGCAAGTTTAGAAAACCTTGCGTTTAGTTACAACCAAACAAAACTTGTTTTGATTGTGCGCGATCCGGTTTGGGCCTATTCCTATTGGGATTTTTCGGGAGAGACGTGGGATCAAATGATGATGCTTTTGCGTGCGCGGCCGGGTGTGTTGCGTACGGTTTTGAGAGTTTATGACATTACCGGAATCGATTGGAAGGGAAATAATGCGAATCATTATTATGATTTCGAAATTTTATTGGACGCAAAGAATTGGTATCTGCAGCTTAATCATCCGGACAGGGAGTGGATTGCGGATTTGGGCCTGATAGATCCTGAGAGTAATTTATATGTGATTGCCAGAAGCAACCGGATTCATACGCCGCGTGACCGGCCGTCCACCGTTATAGATGAATCATGGATGACAGATAATTATGAGGAAATTTATAGATTGTCCGGAGGATATAACCGCGGAGAGTCCAGCCTGGATGTGATTCGCTCCAAAAAACTGAGGAGTATGTGGGAACAAAATATTTCATCGCCGGAGTTTCTCAAACGAACTCCAAAATCTCCTTCTTAAGTCTTCATCTCTTGAAAAATTTGCCGTTAATGAAATATCTATGAAAGGCCCGATGAAAAAAGGATATCTATTACTGCTTTTACATGCGCATCTTCCGTTCGTCCGGCATCCGGAATATCAGAATTTCATGGAAGAAGATTGGCTTTTCGAAGCCATTACGGAAACTTATATTCCGCTCATCCGGATGATGGAGCGATTTGAACATGACCGCTTGAATTACAGCCTTACCATGACGATCAGTCCGCCGCTGGCTGCTATGCTCGTAGATCCGTTGCTTCAAGAACGGTATATCAAACGGCTGAACGGGCTCATCGAACTTTCCGGAAAAGAAGTTGTGAGGACTAAAGGCCAGCCTGATTTTCGTGCGTTGGCCGAAATGTATCACGAAAGTTACAAACAATCTCTCAATTTATATAAAAACCAATACCGCTGCAACTTAATACAAGCATTCCGGAAATTCCAGGATCAGGGAAGACTTGATATTATTACGTGCGGGGCGACTCATGGCTTTTTGCCGAATATGGAAACGGTGCCGGCATCAGCTCGCGCACAAATTGCGATTGCATGCGATCAATACGAACGGTTGTTTGGCCGCCCGCCCAGCGGAATATGGCTTCCCGAATGCGGTTTCCAACCAGGGATTGACCGGTTGCTTAATGAAAACGGTATCAAATATTTTTTTCTCGATGCACACGGGATTTTACATGGAACTCCGCGGCCGAAATATGGCGTTTACGCACCGGTGTATTGTCCGTCGGGTGTGGCGGCTTTCGGGCGGGATCTGGATTCCTCTAAACAAGTGTGGTCGGCAGAGGAAGGATATCCGGGTGATTACGATTACCGCGAATTCTATCGGGATGTAGGATTTGACTTGCCTCTGGATATTGTGAAGCCTTATTTGCATGGAGAAGGAATCCGAGCGAATCTGGGAATTAAATATTATCGGATCACCGGCAAAGGGGATCATAAAGAAATTTATGCCCCAAAACAAGCGATGACGAAAGCGAAAAATCATGCGCATCATTTTGTCAAATACCGCGAGCGGCATGCTGAACGTCTGTATGATTGTTTGGGCGGCCGTGTCCCCGTGATTGTTTCTCCCTATGACGCCGAGCTGTTTGGGCATTGGTGGTATGAGGGCCCCAAATTTCTTGAGTATGTGATTCGAACCGTAGCCGAAGAATCGGATGTGCTGCAATTAACGACCGCCAAAGAATATTTGAAAGCCCATCGGACGAATCAATTGGTGACCCCCTCTTTTTCAAGTTGGGGGTATATGGGATATAGCGAGGTTTGGCTTGATGGTTCAAATGACTGGGTTTACCGGCATGTCCATCAAGCAAGTGCGCGGATGACCGAACTTGCCGAGCGTTTCAGTCACGCCAGCGGGATGATTGACCGGATTTTAAGACAGGCGGCACGAGAACTTTTGCTTGCAGAGTCGAGTGACTGGGCCTTTATTATGAAGATGGGGACGACGGTTGATTATGCAAAAAAACGCGTGATCGAACATATTCAAAACTTTACGCGAATATATGAAGGGATACAAAATAATTCGCTCGATTTGGAATGGCTGCTCAAAATTGAAAACAAGAATAATCTATTTTCTGACGTTGATTGGCGTGTGTATGCAGAGAAGTAACCTGCGGGTTTTTTGCGATCGTACAATTTAAATTGTATCCATTTGTCATTCCCGCGAAAGCGGGAATCCATCCGAGTTGTTTTTAGATTCTGCTGGATCCCCGCTTTCGCGGCACTGACACACATTGAAAACATAATTACTATTTAAATAGGCGGTCAGTACCGTCGTTAACTTCCTATGAAAGATTCATGGGTTGTTAAGGGCGGGGATGACATGAAGTGAGCAATGAAAGAACACAGGTTTCGTTGTGTGATCGTTTTTCCGGATTGTTTGAAGGGTTTTTAGGTAAAGAACGCGCTTTTTCTGCCGTAAATTATGAAAGTGAAATGATTGATTTCAACGTTGAGTGAGTCCCCCGAATTTATATAATTGATTAAAAATGATGAAGAAAACTGCAAGTTTTAAGTTCAATAAGTGGCTGACCGGTGTTTTAATTCCGGTGTTGATCGCACTTCAGTGTCCTCTTTGTCCGGTTCCGCAAGCAGAGGCGATGAGTGTATATCTGACAGCTCCATCTGCTGTGATTATGGACGAAAGTACGGGTGCAGTTTTGTATAGCAAATCGCCCAATGTGAAACGCGCACCCGCAAGTACCGTGAAAATACTAACAGCTCTTGTGATTTTAGACCGGCTTCCGCTTGATCAGTGGGTGACGATTAGTTCGCGGGTTGAAGGGGTGGAACCCAGCAAACTTTACCTTCGCGGGGGCGAAAAAATTCAGGTGTATGATCTTTTACAGGCGATTCTGATGAATTCGGCAAATGACGCGGCTCTTGCGCTTGCGATTGGTGCGGCAGGTTCTGAATATGAATTTTCGAAAATGATGAACCAAAAAGCAATTGCGCTTGGCGCCCAAAATTCAAATTTTAAAAAGGCAAGCGGTCTTCCGGCAGAAGGTCAATATTCCACCGTGTATGATTTGGCGTTGATTATGCGTGCAGCGATGAACAGTGTTGTGATTGCGTCGATTCTCAAAAAGAAAGCTTCCATGATGCGGACGGCGGAGGGAAAAGTTTATTATCTCAAGAGCCATAATAAAATGCTTTGGCGGCGGTATGATGTGATCGGGAAAACCGGGTGGACCCGGCAGGCCGGGTATTGTTTTGTCGGATCGGCCGGGTATGCCGGTAAACGGTTGATTGTTTCGATGTTGGGAAGCAAACGCTTGTGGACCGACGTGACAGCGATGGCTCAGGCGATGAGCGGTTATAAACCCCGCGAATTGATTTCTTACGGAGATCGAGGAAATGATGTTTTTGCCATCCAATCAGCCCTGAGGCGCGCCGGCTACTTCCATACAAGAGCAACGGGTTATTATGGCAAGATAACCGTTAAAGCGGTCCGCAGTTTTCAACGCGCAAAAAAAATAGAAGCTGATGGAATTGTCGGCGCAGAAACCCGTGCTGCATTATCATCGTATATGTGAGCTTTCACAATATCGGATTGTGCGGGAATCCAATTTCACTTCCATTCTTTTTTAAAATCCGCTAAACTATTCCACTTTAAATAATTATTAAGTAGGCCGTATATCATGAAAAAAATTCACCGGTTTATTTCGATTTTAATCCTTTTTTCGCTTATGGCTCCGTTTGCCGTAAGCGGCGAAAGGGAAGTTAAGGTGTTTCGTGTCGGAACAAAGGGGCAATTGACGCCAAAACAAACGACGACAGCTTCTTCCGGACCATCTGCTGTTTTGGTTGAACCCAAAGTGTTTGATTTGAATGCAAAAAAGATTCTTTTAATTGATGACTATGAAGATGGATTGTCCCGCAATTCATTAATGGGAGAAACAGGTAGCTGGAATCTTTTAACGGATAATCCCAAAGTCAGTATCGATCTTCAGGTTGTTGACTATGACGGCGCCAAAGGCTCGAACCATTCTTTGAAAATTTCATATAATCTAGATGACGATCAGTCGACGAATGTCGGGGTGTGGACCAAATTGATGGGGTTGGATGCGAGCGATTACGATCATTTGCAATTTGAGGTCAAGGGATCTGCCGGCGAGGAGTTTACAAATGTGTTTTTAGTCGAGCTTAAGAAATATAAAAATAATGAGCGGATCAATAAGATTAAAGGGACTCGGGTCGCCAAAGAAATAACGTCTGATTGGCAGACAGTTTCGTTTCCCCTTAATTTAATGACGGGTCTTTACGATCAAACAAACCCGGAAATATGGAACAATCCGTTGCTTGCGCTTAAAGATTTGGATGAGTTGGTGATTAATTTTGAAGGCCGACGCGTGACGCGGAAAAAAGGCGTGCTCTATTTCGATAATTTCCGTTTTGTGAAAACAGGGAATATGGGACCGACGATCATGGAGCATCCTGAGCAGGCAATGATGAAAACTCCGGTCGGACTTCAGGGGATCGAGTTCGCGAGATTTCTGATGAAACGTCTGCAGGGGTATCCGAAGGAAGTGAATGCCCGTGTCCATGCGAAGAAGAAAATTGCCGGAAGTTTTGCACGTTTTGGAGTCGGCTGTTTTGGGGAGCTTTCAACCGTTAATTGGAATAAAATTGAGATGCCCAGAAATGATAGGGCATTTTTAAAAATGGTGGCGCGCGATACGTGGAAGTTTTTTGACCAAATGATTGACCGCGAGCATCAGCTTCCCCTTGATACGATTCAGCTCGGCCGCAGAGAGCCGATTGATTCTGGGGCTTGGATCGGAGATTACATAAATGTGACGGACGTCGGCGTTTATTTAATGTGTGTTGTGTCTGCGTATGATCTGCGGTTTATTTCGAAGAAGGATGCGGTGAGACGGATACGGGCGACATTAAATACGGTTGAAAGTCTGGAGCATCATTCGAGCGGCTTTTTATACAATTATTATGATACGACGACGCTCGCGAAAACCAGTTATTTTGTGTCTCTCGTTGACAGTGGTTGGCTGGATGCGGGACTCTATGTCGTTAAAAATGCGTTTCCGGAAGAATTAGGCGGCCAGTGCACAGGGATGATCGAAAAACACAATTTTTCGTTTTTTTATGACGATGTGAATCAACAGATGACGCACGGCTACTATGCGAATTTGGATGTCCAATCGGATTATGATTATGGTTCGTTTTATACCGAGCCCCGTGTGGCAAGTTATATTGCGATCGGCCGCGGCGATGTTCCGTTAGAACATTGGTTTCGAATGGTGCGGACATTTCCGGAAGATTACGGTTGGCAAATTTCCACACCTGTGAACCGGGTGAAAAGGACCACTCTTGGTTTTTTATATTTTGGAGGATATTATGAATGGAAAGGCCTTCAGTTTGTTCCAAGTTGGGGCGGTTCGATGTTTGAAGCGCTGATGCCTACGTTGATTATCGATGAGAAGAAATATGCGCCCGAGGGGCTCGGTTTAAATGATGAGCGGCATGTGAGAGGGCAAATTCGGTATGCGCTTGAGGATCTGAAATACCCGGTATGGGGAATGAGTCCATCGTCTGTTCCGGAAGGCGGCTATTCGGAATATGGCGTGAACCCACTTGGTTCCAGAGGATATAAAGACGGCGTCGTGACGCCGCATGCGACGTTTCTTGCGCTTGGATTTATGCCGAAAGAAGCCGTTCGAAATGCTCGCGAGTTGATCCGGCGCTATGATATTTATGGGGAGTATGGTTTTTATGATGCCGTTGATATGAAGTCCGGGTTGGTTGCCAAAAAGTATTTATTGCTTGATCAAGCAATGATTTTAATTCAAATTAACAATTATTTAAACCATGGGGCGATTCGCAAACGCTTTCACGCGGATGCCATCAATGAAAAAGCGTTACCACTTTTGAAGGAGGAAAAATTCTTTGACTAAGCCACACCTGCGACATGCGGACCTCAAACAAGATCTTGTGAACCATTATTACGAGTTTCGGGGTTTTAGAAAATTCGGAGTAATAGCTGCGTTTTCAGGACGTCATTATAAAATGAATTTCACCGAAACCGGACCTCGCACCGTTGTGATTGCACAGCGGAAGCATTTTTGTGAGCAAGCCGGGATTGATTTTAATAAATTGGTATGTCTTGAACAAGTCCACGGTTCGAATATAATACGGGTAGGAGAATCGGAAGCCGGACGCGGTGCGCGCGATCCGGAGAGTGCGTTACCTCATTCCGATGCGGTGATTACCAACCAATCCGGCATTGTGTTATCGGTTCGGACAGCGGATTGTGCTCCCGTCTTTTTCCTCGATAAAAAACGGCGAGCCATTGGAATGGCGCATATTGGTTGGCGCGGTGCGGCAGCAAAGCTTTCGGCGAAAATGATTCAGGCTTTTCGGGTTCAATTTTTGTCAAAACCCGAAGATCTTTTGATTGCGATCGGGCCGATGATCCGCAGCTGTTGTTATGAGGTCGGCGATGAGTTTTTGCCGGAGTTTAAAACGTTTGTCAAACGGCGGAAGAAAAAATTATATTTTGACTTAACACGGCAAATTGTGGACAATTTAATCAGTGAAGGTATCGCCGAAACTCAAGTGGTTGATTGTAGAATTTGCACCGTTTGTGAAAACAAAAAATTCTCTTCTTACCGAAAAGAAGGTGCGCAATTCAGGACGATGATGTCGGTGATGAGTTTGATTTAAAAAAATACACATTTGGAGGAGTTGAATTATGCAGGCAAATGATTTAAGACGCGGGGCAGCGATTGTGCTGAATGGGCAGCTTTATATTGTGATGAGTGCAGAACACCGGACGCCCGGGAATAAACGTGCGTTTATGCAGGCGGAACTTCGGGAATTGCGAACGGGAAAAATTATCCAGCAAAAATTATCATCGACAGAATCAGTTGAAGAGGCCAATTTAGAGTCCCGGCACGCTCAATATTCATACAAAGATCCGGAAGGTTATCACTTTATGGATTTGGTGGATTATCACAGTTTTACCATACCGGACGACATCGTTGGGAATCAAAAATATTATATTAAAGAGAATGACGAGGTAGATGTCGATTTTCACGACGGAATTCCGGTGCTTTTGGAGCTTCCCGCGCATGTGGCTTTAAAGGTGACAGAAGCTCCTCCGGGCGTTAAAGGAGATTCGGTTTCTAACACGACGAAGTCTGCGATGTTGGAAACGGGTTTGAAGATTCAGGTTCCTCTTTTCATTAGAGAAGGGGAGATTATCAAAGTGGATACGCGGACAGGCAATTATTTAAGCCGGCAATGATTTTTTGTGGGCAGTTGTAAAAAAATGGGCGGCTAGCTCAGTTGGTTAGAGCACACGCTTCACATGCGTGGGGTCATAGGTTCAAGTCCTATGCCGCCCAAGTTTTTTTAAAAAATTAAAAGTGATAAGGCCCTGTGTTTATGAAAACAGTACATAGAGTCATTACAGGTGATTCGAGGAAAATGCAGGAGGTTCAAGACGCCTCTGTGCATTTGATCGTAACTTCCCCCCCCTATTGGCAATTGAAAGACTACGGAAGCAGTGACCAGATAGGATTTAATCACAGCTATGAAGAGTATATTAACAATCTAAACTTAGTTTGGAATGAATGCTTCCGCGTTTTAGAGGATGGGTGCCGGCTATGTGTTAATATCGGCGATCATGATCTTCCCCCGAAAAAGTGGACACAACGAAGAGTTGGTTTTAGTATGACAACCGGCTCAAAATTTGGAGGTGTCCAATGGATG
>MHFR01000007.1 GCA_001804285.1 Candidatus Danuiimicrobium aquiferis | reverse complement strand
CAAGGGGCATAAGACTCTCCTTTTAAGGTTATTGGAACTAACCCTAATGTATCGGATTTGTCTTACTGCCCCTGTTGTTGAGGTAGAGCCTTGGGTTGGCGGGTACGCCACATAGTGTGGCGCAGGTTACCTGCCTGCTTTATCAACGATTCATCGCTCCTCGAATTTTAAGCAATAACCATGTGTAGTCCACATTGTTTAAAACTCCGTCGCGATTCAGATCCAAAGTTGTGAAAACGTCCGACGGCAAATTAGCGGAATATGGAATAATTGTGATGAACGCTCTTGCCGTAATGTAATCGGACGTATTGACTATGCCATCATGATTAAGGTCGTAATTCTTCAATTTTATATGCTCCGCCAAGTCTTTCGCTGCCTGGATAATCCTCATAACCGTCCTGATTTTTGAATAAACGATTTGGAGGTCATTATTGTCTAAAACTCCATTTCCATCTACATCAAGCGCCTGTGCAACATCCGCCGGCAGCCGATTGGGATGATCGATGGCTTCTGGATATAGTCCCCTTGCCTGAAGGATATCCAAGTTGTTTACTGTACCATCGCCGCTGAGGTCATAGTTATTGGCGGCAATCCTATTTGCGAGGTCTTGAAGTCTGCTGTTTTCCACACCCACGAAGTTCGGAATAGCAGACACTACTGTCCATGCATCACCGCGAGTTTTAACCGCTACCTCATATTTGAATTGCCAAGATTTAACTAATAAATCAAACGCGACGGTATATTCACATTGAATGGGATAGGTCTGCGCACATGCGGGACCGCTAATCAAACGGTAATTGGATACTGACAATATACTTGCCGTTTCATTTTGGTTAAACACCAAATCTTTGATTGCTGGTTTTGTCACATCAGGATGATTGGGTGGTATATACACAGGTTGATTCAAAGCGGGATTGCTGCTATCAACCCAAAAGTCAGCAAATTTAGCTTCAACCTTGATGGGATCCCCATTTTCAACGGGAAAACCGAATGTGATTCTGGTTGGCATGTCCGGCTTTGATGCAAGGTCATACCAATACTCCATCCAGGATAAATCTGCAAAATGGGTTTTCTTGACCGTCAGAAAATCTATCCATGTTTCTCCCACTTTGATATTTTTCACGATCGAAAAAATATTAATGTAATCGGTCGCGTTGTAATCCCAAGCACCGATCCAACCAGGGACGCCGTCACTCCGACGAATTCCTAAATTAGCCCATTGACAGGCGAAAACCGTTACGGTTTCTGGATCCATACAATTAGTTTGCATCGGCCCGTTGGTTGCCACTTGTTGAAGCATAATCGAGGGATCTCTCATTCTTATGTCATTCAGTTCTATCACAAGTAATCTTTTCATAGGATCCAGTATCCCCGCGTGGAATTCATATTGAATGCCGTAGAGTTCAAGGTAAACTTTGTAGCCGGTGACTGTACCATTGACGCAGGTTTGTCCGGGCAGAGGCGGCCAACCATAACAATTGTTTGCCCAATAAGCAAACTGAGGCGGTTTATTCGTCACCATATGAATGGCATCTTTCTCGATATCCGTCAAATGAAGCATGTTGGCCAAATCTGTCTTTGCTTGCAATAGAGCCTCGTCAGGACTGTAAGCCCAAGCGATATTCGACATTGCAGCAAAAGATACGATTCCGGTTACAAGTAAAACAAAGACAGCAAGCACAAAAAGTTTTGATAAATTTCCTTTCTGGTGTTTATAAATCGTTTTCATGTTTAAGCCCTCCGGCCTTTCTAAATTTGTAAATAAAACATTATAAATAGCATAAGAAAAAGTCCAAAAAATTTTCCTTCAAATTTTTCCTGGTATGGAACGGATTTAAATTTCGATAATTTTATGCCATTCATGCTTATTAACCTTCTGTGAAAAGTCTAACATTAGGTGATCCGGAGTCAAACATTCCAAAAAGAAATAATGACTTACTTTTTGACTTTTTAAAAGTTTCGCACCTTGTTTGAGCGTCAGACCCTAAGGGGTCGGTAACAGTTTGAGATTGGAGCGAATGCCAAATACGAGCAGGAGACAGAAGGATAACCTGATTAAAGAGGACTCTCTAAATGGTTTTGGCTGGGAATCCTTCCACCATCTTTTTTCCGATTTGCTCAAGAATCAAAAGGATGGCAGATAGGAAATGATTATTCCGGAATCTAATTTCCAGCAAGGGCTGTAGTGCAGCCCATAAATCCGGACCGATTTTTTCATTCAGATTTTGATCGGCAATGACAGCAAACAGGCGCTGTTTTGTTGCGAGATAAATGAAAAGCCCGTTCTTTTGAGGCAGCTTATGAATGTTGAGTGTGTGAAAAAGTTTGATAGCGCGGCTGAAGGGATCCGTGACGGGGCATTGCCATTCTAAGTAGATTGAGATTTTCCCGGTCGATTTTAATTCGATCTCACGGATGGCTTCTGCGATTTGATCGATTTCGTCATGCGTAAAGAAGAACTTCGGATGAAATTTTTTCAGCATAATCGTCTCATCATTCCGAGTTACCAGTTTCCGGATATTCCGCTTCCCAAAAACCTTCCGCGCCCTGATCCCGGGCGGAGATATCCTTTTCGATATCCCGAACTTGACAAAAGAAAAGAAGGATTCGTCCAGCGGATGAACAAATTAAAATAGATGAATTCGGAAAAGCTTATGATCGTTCCGTAAAGCAGCCACCATTCCAAAAAAGAATATGTTTCGACTTGTCTTTGATAGGTTGCCGAGGCATGCTTGACGCCGAGCCGATAGGACACATAAGAAAGCAAGTCAACGATGATGGTGATGAGAAGTAAAATGAGCAGAACATATTTAGCTTTCGTGGAAAGGTCAAATTGTTTTTCGCCATTTATAATGGATAGGGAAGTATTCGGGGCGATTTTCTGAACGATCATTTGAACAGCGTCAGAAACACCGCGATTGTATTCAGAATCGCGGAAGCGAGGAGCGATCACGTCACGAATTAATTTTCTTGTGAAAGAATAGGAAATTTTTTCTTCCAAGCCAAAACCAACTTGAATCCACGCGCGATGTTCTTTCTCGAAGATAATCAGGATCATTCCGTTTCCCTGATCTTTGTAGCCTATTTTCCATGCACTGGCGAGTTGGCTTCCGAAGGATTCCATTGAATTGTCATCGTAGGTGGGAAATGTGGCGACTAATATTTGATGGGTGGTGATATCTTCAAAGTCTTGCAGATATTTTTCAAGTGATTTCTTAGTGTTGTTTGAAAGCATGTCAGAGAAGTCATTAACATATGACTTGCGCTCCGGAAATTCTTCCGAAAACGCTTTGCTGCTTAAGCTTAACGCGAAGATCAGCAATATCGAGCTTTTTAGAATAAAATGAGATTTCATAGGCTTCTGCTTTTAAATTAATGTTTTATTTATATAAATCGGCCATTCCGCTTAATATTTGAAATGGTAATTATAAGATTATCAAAATGAAAGTCACTTGGCGATGGGCACCAGTCATTCTTCGTGAAATGAGAGGAGGAAGCTGAATATAAGAAATAAAATTTTTAAACTTTTTACGGCTTCTTCTTTCACACTTTATGCTTTGATTCAAAATTTTGTATGTCCTTGCAACATGGGTACTTGCGACTTGTTTGCTAAAAAAACTTGCATCGAAATACGCAATCAAGTATAATTCGTAAACCTATGAAGAATAATAAGTTGCGATTGAATCCTGTTAAGAATCTACCATTTTGATGTTTACTGTGCGTTATCCGTATGTCTAAGCCTTCCGAAATGAAAGACCTCGAAAAATTGCGTCACAGCAGTGCCCATATTTTAGCCCAAGCGGTGCAGGTTTTATTTCCGCAAGCCAAATTTGGGATCGGACCGGCGATCAAAGATGGTTTTTATTACGATTTTGATTTAGATCATCCGTTTTCACAAGAAGATTTGGAGCGAATCGAGAAGAAATGCCGCGAAATTATCAAGGAAGCTCAACCGTTTGTCGGGCGCATTGTGAGCCGGCAGGAAGCGGAAGAAATATTCCGTAGCCGCAACGAAAAGTATAAGCTCGAAATTCTTGCCGGGCTTACGGATGAAAATATTCAGCTATACCAGAACGGTGCATTTATTGATTTGTGTGCCGGGCCGCATGTTGAGAATACAAGCGAAGTGAAAGCGTTTAAACTTTTGAGTGTTGCAGGAGCCTATTGGCGCGGGAGCGAACAAAATCCGATGCTGCAACGGATTTACGGAACTGCATTTACATCCGAAAAAGATTTAAATGATTATCTGCTTCGCCTTGAGGAAGCCAAGAAACGCGATCACCGTAAAATCGGCCGTGAACTTGATTTGTTCAGTTTCCATGAGGAAGCGCCGTCGATGCCGTTTTATCACCCGAAAGGGTTGGTTATTTATAATGAATTGATTCGTTTTTGGCGGGAAGAGCATGATCGGGAGGGGTATCAGGAAGTGAGAACGCCGACGATTTTGAAAGACGAATTGTGGCGCCAGAGCGGCCATTATGCACATTACAAAGATAAAATGTATTTTACAAAATTAGGGGAAGAATCTTTTGCGATTAAGCCGATGAATTGTCCGGGCGGAACGCTGATTTATCGAACTAATCAGCGTTCCTATCGGGAATTGCCGATGCGGATGTCTGAATTGGGGCTGGTTCACCGGCATGAACTGTCGGGGGTTTTGCACGGACTTTTCCGCGTGAAAGCATTCACGATTGATGATGCGCATATTTACTGCATGCCGGAGCAAATCGAGTCGGAAATTTCGAAAGTCATTAAACTGATTCTGAAGATTTATGATAAGTTCGGGTTCAGGGATGTGGCTATTAGCTTATCCACCCGACCGGTAGAGTCGATGGGGGCTGATGAAATTTGGGAAAAAGCAACCAACGGACTCAGGCAGGCATTGAATGACAATCAAATCGATTACCATGTCAACGAAGGTGGCGGGGCATTTTATGGCCCGAAAATTGATTTTGAAGTAACGGATTCGATCGGACGCGAGTGGCAGTGCGGCACGGTCCAGCTCGATTTTCAAATGCCGGAACGTTTTGGGCTTGAATATGTCGGAGTGGACGGTAAAATGCACCGTCCGGTGATGATTCATCGGGCGATCCTGGGTTCGGTAGAACGGTTTTTGGGTATTTTAGTGGAACATTTTGGCGGAGCGTTTCCGGTGTGGCTTGCGCCGGTTCAAGTAGTGGTAGCGACAATTACGGAAAAACAGGATGAGTACGCGCGCGAAATTCATCAGAAACTCTTTGCGAACGGAATCCGGGCGAACTTGGATTTGCGGTCAGAAAAAATTTCGTATAAAGTCCGTGAAGCAGAAATGCAAAAAATTCCTTATATTGCGGTAATCGGCGCGAAAGAAGTTGAGACGGGGACGGTTTCGCTTCGGGCGCGCGGCCGGAAAGATTTAGGAGTGATATCAATCGAAGATTTTATTAACAAAGTAAAACGGGAAATGAATGAACGCTCCGCTTGGGATGTTGTATAGGTGACGATGTCTCAGGCGAGGTTTCATGCAACACAGGAGGTGACTTATTATTGATAAACGTTTAATCAGGCGAAATGAACGAATCAAAGTACCGCAGATTCGTTTGATTGGAGCAGAGGGAAATCAAATCGGAATTGTAACACCGCAGGAAGGAATCAGACTTGCGCGCGAAGCAGGATTGGATCTCATAGAAATTTCACCGACAGCAAAACCTCCGGTATGCCGTATCCTCGATTTCGGAAAATACGTTTATCAACTGGAGAAAAAAGAAAAGCAGGCGCGGAAAAACCGGCATGTGATGCACAATAAGGAAGTTAAGCTCAGCGCGAAAATCCACGAGCATGATTACCAGACCAAACTGAGAAGTGCGGTGAAGTTTTTAACGCGTGGGGACAAAGTGAAATTGACGTTGATGTTTCGCGGCCGTGAGATTGCGCATACGGAGATTGGCAGACGTGTGATTGACCGGTTTGTGCAGGATGTGATCGATGTCGGAGAAGCGGAAAAGGCGCCGGAGCTTGAAAATAAATTATTAATTGTTGTTTTAAACCCGAAGCCACAAAGTCACAAAAAAATTAAAAAAGAAAATGAGAGTGTAAAAGACAATGAAGAAATTGAAACGAAAAACGAGGAAAGCGGTCCGGAAACGGTTTAAAATAACCGCAGGGAAAAAAGTTTTGACGTCGAGGACAAAGCGGCGTCATCTGTTGGGCGACCGGAATTCGTCCAAGAAACGGCAATTTCGCGGATGGCGAACGCTTGGGAAAGTACAGGCGAGAGCGATCATTAAGGCATTGCCGAACGGTTGATTCCCGCTTGAAGCATGCTCGCCTCTGCGAAGCCGAATCTTCGCACGGCGGAGCGGGGCGGGAATGACACTGAGACAGAGCCAATTTTAAATTCAATATTTTTTTAAGAAGGAGCATCAATACCATGCCAAGAGCAAGAAGAATTCCCGCAACACGGGCGAGAAAAAAGAAGTACATGAAGCGTGCTAAAGGTTTTTTTCAGGGCCGGAGCAAACTTTACCGGACCGCGAAAGAAACCGTGATTCGCGCGATGGCTTTTTCCACGCGTGACCGGAAGAAGAACAGGCGGAATTTCAGGAGTTTGTGGATTGTTCGCTTGAATGCGGCATGCCGTAAATATGGGATGTCTTATTCCAAATTTATCCATGCGTTGAATAAAGCGAATATTGCGCTCGACCGGAAATCATTGGCTGAATTAGCGGTTCGCGATGAAGCGGCGTTCGGCCGTTTAGCAGAACTCGTCAAACAAAAATAAAGGTTCGATTTCGATGACCGACCTTTCGTCTCTTCAAAAAGAGATTCAGGAGAAGCTTACCCAAGTTCATGATCCGAAGGTTCTGGAAGAACTGCGGGTTGAGTATTTAGGCCGGAAAGGGAAAATCGCTGATTTATTCAAGAATATCGCGACTTTACCCAACGAAGAAAAACGCCAGTTTGGGCAGGCATTAAATCAACTGAAGGAATTTGCGGAGCAGGCGTTTAGCGAGAAAACAGCATCTCTTGAAAATCAAGGTGCAAAAACCGATCAAAGTTTTGACCCGACGCTTCCCGGCGTTTCCACAAAGCTTGGAAAACTGCATCCCATCACGAGAACCATTCGGGAAATTTCGGATATTTTCGTCCGGCTTGGTTTTGAAGTGGTGGACGGACGGGAAATCGAAACAGAATTTTACAATTTTACCGCATTAAATATTCCGCTCGATCATCCGTCGCGCGATGCCTTCGACACGTTTTATACCGAACAGGGGCATTTGCTGCGTTCTCAAACTTCCACGGTTCAAATCCGGATGATGCAAAGCCGGAAGCCGCCGCTTCGGATTATTGCACCCGGCAGAGTTTACCGGCCGGATACGATGGATGCGAGCCATTCATTTATGTTTCACCAGATTGAAGGACTGATGGTGGATGACCGGACCACATTTTCGGATTTGAAAGGGGTGCTGCACGTTTTTTTAAGGACATTATTCGGAGATGATGTGAAAATGCGTTTTCGCCCTCACTTTTTTCCGTTTACGGAACCGAGCGTTGAAGTGGATGTCAATTGGGGCAAGGGCTGGCTTGAGCTGCTCGGAGCAGGGCAAGTTGATCCGGCCGTTTTCAAAGAAGTTGGGTATCATCCGAATAAAGTTCAAGGTTTCGCATTTGGACTCGGTGTTGAGCGGATTGCTATGTTGAAATACGGAATTAAAGACATCCGCTTGTTTTATGAAAATGATTTGAGGTTTTTGAAACAATTTTAAAATATGAAACTATCACTCAATTGGTTAAAAGATTACGTTTCGGTTAAGGATTCGCCGGAAACGATTGCTCGCGGCCTTACCATGGCGGGACTCGAAGTCAAATCGAGTAAGCCTGCCGGCCCGGATACCGTTTTCGAAATTGAAATCACGACGAATCGCCCGGATTGGTTGTCGCATATTGGCGTTGCGCGAGAAATTCATGCGGCCATGGGCGGAAAGTTTTCGTTGCCTCCGGCAGAAAATAAAATTCCTCGCACAAAAAATGATACTTTGACGGTCACGATTCCGGAGCCTGACCGCAAAATGTGTCCTTATTATTCGGCGTGTCTGCTTGAAGATGTGGAGTGGCAGGACACGCCGGCTTTTATCAAAGAACGGCTTGAAGCCTGCGGAATCCGTTCTATTAATTTTCCCGTTGATATTACGAATTTTGTGCTTCTTGAAATCGGCCAGCCGTTGCATGCATTTGATTTTGATAAATTAAGCGGCGGTCAGATTTATGCAAGGCGCGCCCATAGCGGTGAGAAATTGGTGGCGATTGACGGAAAGACCTATGATCTGGAACCGGCGGATTTGATTATTGCGGATAATGAAAAGCCGGTTGCGATTGGCGGCGTGATGGGTGGACAGGAATCTGAAGTGAATGATCGGACACGAAATATTCTTTTGGAGTCGGCTTTTTTTGAACCGTCTGTAGTAAGGAAAACGTCGCGCCGGTTGAAACTGGTGAGCGAATCTTCTTATCGATTCGAACGTCGCGTAGATCCTCGCACTGTCGATTGGGGAAGGGAGCGGGCGGTTTATCTTTTCCGGAAATATGCGAAAGTGGGGCGGGTGAGTCTTGTTTGCTCTGTAGGAAAACTTCCTATTAATGAGCCCAGTGTGAAATTTGAATATAATCTTTTGAAAAAAGCGGTTGGCATTGATATTCCGCCGAATAAAGTGAATGGATATTTCAGCCGGTTGGGACTTAAAGTTTTGAAAAAAACAAAAACCGGAGTGACTGTTAAAATTCCATCTTTCCGGTCATCTGATCTTACCCGGCCGGTTGATTTAGTCGAAGAAGTTGCGCGGCTTTATGGATATGACCGGATTCCGGAAACGCTTCCGAAAATGTTTCCGATGAAACCTGTTGTGAATCCGATGCTTGCGCTTGAGAAACGCGTTCGAACGCTCTCGAATGCGCTCGGATTGTTTGAGACCGTGACATTTAGCCTTGTGGATCCCGTACCTTATGAGCGTTTAGGCCTCAATAAAAGCCAGTGGGTTCAATTGATCAATCCGCAGAATAAAGAGTGGACATTGATGCGTCCGACATTTCTATCAAGCATGATACAAGTGGTTGAAAAGAATTTAAATGCCGGAGAGACGAGTATCCGGATTTTTGAAATCGGAAACCGCTATCTTCTTCAAAATCCGGTCGAATTACCTCACGAGGAGCGGATGCTTGCGATGGCCATGAGCGGGGAGGCGAGTGAACATTGGCTTGAGCCGAAGAGAAAAATCAGTTTCTATGATTTAAAAGGTGCCGTGGAAGAAATTCTGAAACAGCTTGCGATTCGGGCTGTTTTCAAACCGATCGATAGAGACTCGATTTTCGAATCCGGAATGGGCATGAATGTTGAAATCGAAGGACAGATGACCGGTTATTTTGGTTTGCTGTCCAAGAAAGTGCAGGCGCTTTTCGGGATAGAACAGCCGGTTTTATACGCCGAATTAAGTTTAGAGAAGATGGTTCCATTTTCAGACCGTTTGCGCGCGATGGAAGAACTTCCGAAATTTCCGGCATCTCCGAGGGATTTAACAATGATCGTTTCCGATAGCGTCCGTTCCGAAGAAATGATTGAGCATATTCAAAAGCAGGGCGGCATTTTGATCAAAAAAGTCGAAGTGTTTGATTGCTTTAAAGGGAAAAAAATTCCAGAAGGCAAAAAAAGTTTATCTTACCGTATTATCTATCAGGCGGAAGACCGTACCCTCCAAAATGAAGAAGTCAATCAGCTCCATTTTGCTATTGTAGAATTCCTCAGGAAGACTTGCGGCGCAGAGTTGCCAATTTAGGTGATAGCGCATGTACAGCGTTTAGCGTGTAGCGTATAGTGAATCGCTTTGGCGATGCAATAAAATTTCAATCATCAAATCCTCCTATCAATAAAAAAAGAGGATCCATAAAATCTCTTTTTTCTTGTCTTTCTAACTGACCGCTCATACTTTGATTCGGACCGTTTATAACCCTTTTTCGACCGTTCGCCCGAAACATTTTGTCCTTCAAAGGATCATCGGGTACTTTTTAGCTGTGGGAGGAACAATGTTAAATTTTACGTCGAATTATTCTAACTACCTTTTAGCTCATCGCTTCGACTTTTTAATCAAGTCAAAAAAGTTTAAATTTTTTTCTCGTAAACTTGCATCGAGATTAGGGTGTGTTATTTTTTATTTTAAGGAAGGTCTTTGGGGCTTCATAATTGATTCTCAAAACAAAGTGGTTTTATTTGGTTGATTTTCAAAAATTGCTCGAGGAGGAATTGAACATGAAAACAGAAATTAAAATAAGCGCAATTCGAAATTGGTGGTGTGCGAAAATTTTGTCAGTGATGATTATTGCGAGTTTTGCGTTAGGGCCCACGCCAATGGCCTTTTCTGCGCTTGACGCGACGGGTGTGTCTGAAGCCGATCGTCAGCAGTCAGAGCTAACGCTTGCGGAGCAGCAAAAGCAGGCGGAACAGGCACAGCCACAACCTCAACCGGCGATGGTCACCAGCGAGCAATTTTTAATGGATACGTCCCCGCTTCAGCCTGTTGAAGAGATCCAGAAGCCTGTCGAGATTGAGTTGACCCCTCTCAAAGCTCCGGAAACAGTTCTATATCGGAGTACTGTGGGAGCGGATGGCAATTCGCTGATTGTTGTAAGCGGTATGCAATATTCTATTTCAAAGAATGATGCGGGTGTCATTTTGTTGAAAGACGAACCCGGAAGAATTTATACGACCAATAACGATAGCACGATTGTTCTTGCAGATACGGTATTTCAGGTGAAGGAACTTTATCCGGATGATGGTCTCGTTCCGGAAAGTGTGAAGGCGTTTGTCGCTAATGATTTAATAAATTCGCTGGGCAAATATGGTATCACATTGCACCCGGATTCCAACGTCCAACCCGAGGTTGTCGAAGCAACTCAAACTCAGTGGAGCGATGGTTGTTTGGGGTGGCCTGAACCCGGTATGTCGTGTACGGGGTTTCCCATTAGCAACGGATTTATCGCTAAAGTTAAATTGTTTAATAATATATATGAATACCACGGGGATATGGGAAATCTATCATATATTCGAGCGGTACTTGATTATGGAAAACAAGCAGCCATCGTAGCAATGGCCGATCTTGTGGCCAGAGGAATAGATATTGCCGGTATTTTGATTGATTCCAGTGTCGTTTTAGAACCATCTTCTTCCGATGGCAAGATTTTATATGAAGTGTCGTTGTCTTCCGGAAATCAAAAATGGATTTATAAGATTGATCGCCGTTCTGGAACGATTATTGACGATGTTGAAAAAAAGCGCGCGGAGCTTTTAAATAAAACAGATCAAGCAACACAAGATGCGCGGGGATATATCGATGTTTTGGAAACGACTTTGGCGGAGTTTCAAAAAGAGTATGAGGTTTTCAACTTGGACATTGCAGATTTACAACAGGCACTGGCAAATGCGAAATCGAATTTAGTGAGCGCCATAAGCGAAAGCTGGGTGACCGATGAAACGGTTGCTAAGATGAAAAGTCTAATTGAAGAGGTAGATGCGTATACTCAGAATAAACTGCCGGGGCGAATCAACGATTATCAGGTATTTCTCAAAACCATCATGGACCGAATTATGAGTAAACTCCCAATTTGGAATGATTATATGGCCCGCCTTAATGCCTATAGGGAAGAAGTGAGCGCAGCTCAAACCTTGGATGAACTTCTGAAACTCGAAGAGTTATTCCCAGCCCAGCCGCCATGGATTGAAGACATGATCCAAAAGCCTATCGATCCAAGAGGAGAAATTAAGAATTATGTTGATAGCGCTTTGAGTCTAGTGAAAGACGCAAGGAGTGAACATGAGGTGGCTAAAGCTGCCGTGACGGAATTGAGCAAGACCACCGGGCTTTCGAATGAGGACTTGATAGCTGTGATCAAACATGTAGAGGTTAACAAAGAAAAGTTGACTGCTGTCATTTATTTCAGAGACAGCGATATCAAAATGGCGAACAGCCGTTTAATTGATGTGTTAGGAAACGGAAAACTTTCAAGTATTGCTGTTTATAATTTAGAGCGCGTTTTATGGGAAGTCCAGCCCGGCCAAGATACCGCCGAAGACATTTCTCAATATCCGAGCGGGTTGCGTGTTAAATCTGCTACGATGAGTTGGTACGGGCAAGAAATGGAACCCGGGGTGATTACTATTTACGCGCCGAGAGCAGCGCGCATAACTTATGAAGCGAATGAGATCAGCGAAATTCAATGGACTGATGGTTTTGGTTATGAGATTCCGCAGCTCATTTATCGCGATGTTTATAGCCGGCCGGCTAATAATGAAAATGAGATAGAAATTCGGAGATATCCGGAAGGGCCGCAGTTGGATGTTATATGTGACAGCGTTACAGGAAAATGTGAAAGCCCCTTGTCAAGTGAGCCGACGATTATGACGTTGCAGGTTTTAAATGACGGTAAATATTATATTCTAAAAATGGATGAGCCGTCTCTTGGAGGGAAGAAAATACATAGTGAGTTTATCTACCTCCAAGCGATGGTTAGATGTGTTCCCGGAGCGATCTGTGTCAATCCTCCGCCTGTGTTAGCTTCGATTGTTCGTGCTGCCGAGCTTGCAGAAGTATCGAATATTCAAATTCAAGGCACTTCAGCAGTTTTGACACTGCCGGACGGAAGCATACATAAAAATGACGCTTTCCAAAGTCTCGAACAACTTCTCGATTGGGCGCGGAGGGTTGAAGAAGAGTCGAACGCGGAGAGAAAAGCAGCGATTGAACGAGCCGTTTCAAATCTTGCCGAAGCATTGGGTCTTACGGATGAAGAAAAAAAATCTATTGAAGTTTTGAAGGCTGACCCCATACAATGGACGAATGGCTGTGTCGGTTGGGATCAACCCGGCCAGATGTGCACGATGAACCTCGTTAATGGTTATTTGGTTTTGCTTAAACTCTATCAAAACGAGTACGAGTTTCATGCCGGCAGGATAGATCCGTATAAAGATGCCGCAATCCATGCCATCAACGATCTCCGGAACCGGGAAGGCATCATGCTTCAATCGATTGTGATTCAACCGATGAAGATTGAAATTCCGGTAAAGGATGAGATTGTTGTGGGAGAAATTAAATCGCAAGATCTTAATCGGACCGGTTTAATTTTGGATCAAAATCAATATAGAGAACCCCTGAGGGTACGGGTGTCTTTATTGGTGAACTCGGTTAATTTTGACGGAACGAATCCCTACCGAAAATTCGATTACTTGCTTGCTCAAAGCAGCAAAGAAATTGTAATGATTCATGAAATAGATCCACAAACAGGCAACATTTTCCGGGATATTAATCCGCGTGATGGTTCGTGGATCGAATATCTTTATGGGCTGGTGTTGCCTATGGAGATTGTAGATGCTAATGGCGACGGGGTGGCGGACACAACAGGTGATGAATTGTATCGTCCCGGAAATCCGGTCATCGGCGCAATTTTTGTCCGTCCGGCGGATTCCAATGGCAATAGGGTTAAAGTAAGGGTCGATTTCAATCAAAACGTTGAGACGGCAGAAGGCAAACTGAATATTGGCATGATGCCTGACGTTAAAGCGGTTGAAGCTTCGATTATTGATTTGTTGGAAGTTCAGAATGAAAAGATAGATAGATTAATGCTCAGTAACTATAAGCTTGATTCTACCGGCATGTGCACGATGTCAATTCCTCCGACTTGTTACAGCAAGGTGACGTTTGATCTTCAGTATGGCGAAGTGACATATAAGTATGAGGTGTCTATAACCACGTCGAATTGGAATGAAACGAGTTATTCGGCAAGATTATTGTCAAAGACGGATGAATCGGAACACAAAGTTAAGGCCATGGTTATGGCGGATCTTGCAAAGGCGTTCGGACTTTCGGATGAGCAGCTGAAAGCAATCGAAGGCTTAATTGAAATCGATTTGACGAATAAAAAAGTAACGGTGAATTTGAAAAATTATACAGGCAATTTAGGCGCGAACCGGCTGATTGACATTTTTGATTCATACGGGAATAAATTGCCGGTTACGATTGTTTATCAGTTTGCTTATCGAGCGCCTGCGCAAATTGAAGGAGTGCCGTTTGGCTTTTATATCGTATCGGCGCAAGCTGTGTTTATATCGGAAAATCGATATGAGTATACTTATGGCAGTACGAAATATGTTTCGAGTTATTCGATTTATCGTACGGCAGATATTTCATATGGAACATATATCACGCCCGGATTGGGCAAGCCGACATCCGTGAAGTGGACTATTCGTCAAAGCGGGTTTTCAATCCAGAATGGCAAGCAAACCAACTATCAGTATGTAGATCAAGTGTATACGGATAACTACGATTATTCGAATCAGATGCTGGCCGGAATTGTGGTTAACCGGGAATATTCTTATAACTCTATATATAAATATTCCACCATTGAATATTCCTATCAAAGCAAGTATCAGAGATTTGCTCATTTAAATCAGGAGACGTTAGAGCTGGTGTCCAAATTTAATTATAGTAGTGGATCCAATCAGCAAAACGGAAAAATAACCAGCAGTTGGAGTTATGGGGATGTTCAAATTCCGTCCTGGATGAGTATGTCTAACAGCAAAGTTGAAAGTTTAGAAAAAGTGCTTGAAGCGGTCAGATTATTTGAGTCTATGAAGACAACCATTGCACAGATAAATCAAGTGAATCAGGCTATTCAAGCTCAGGATTTTGATATGAACCGTGATGGAATAGTTGATGATAACGATTTAATATTTGCTCAGAAGGCATACGATGATTTTATTCATTTTAACGAATTATCACCGGGGACACCTCCGAAGTGTGATACAACCGGAAAATGCACGAGTTATTACTCATGGGTTGGCTGGGGCCCTAAGGAACACATGGACTGGAATCTTGACGGAAAGACATATTATTTTTACCGGCCGGAATCTGCCGCGGATCGTGAAGCATATCTGAACCTTAACATGGGATTGGATGTTAATAAGGATGGTAAGGTGACCTGGGAGGATGAAACAAATGTGCTTGAAATGATCAAAGGAGCCATTCAGCGGGAAAAGGCTCGGGAAGCTACGTTTCGAGATCTATCACTTCTCACCGGGTTATCAATCGAAGAATTGAAAGAAGTGGTGTCTCTTAAGATCACATCGTTTGATGAGCTCGCGATAGATCCGTACACATTTTATATTGAGATTAAGCCTAAGAATGGAGATGCTGTATTTTTTAAAGAGGCTCGTTTATTGGATCCGCTTGGTGGTTTTAAGTATTTCAATGGCGGTGATTGTAATTTTAGAGACGGGAAAATTGAATACTTGGAATTAGGTCAGTGGGGAGACGGTCAAAATGCGAAATATGCGCATGTTTCTTATGATCAGAATGGCCGTATCATGAGGGTGGGGTGGGAGGAATTTGTGAACGGAATCCAGAAAACGGATTCTCCGATCGACTATTACCGTTATGAAGAATACGGACGGGTGATTGTCGAGCGTGTTATTTCCTTGGAAAAGATCATGGCTTTGGATCCGCTCAATCATCCTCGTTTTGGTTTTCACCAATATGTTCTGGCGCTCGATGTGATGGAAGATGGAAAATATCATATTCGAACGATGTCTGAACCGACAGAGAATGGCGAACAGCGGATTGAAAGTAATTTTGAATATAGGGTTGCTCTATTTCAGTGCATGCCCGAAGGCCATTGTCTGCCCCCTCTAGTTTCGTTAGATAGAATCGTCCGGTCTGAAGTGAGTCAGGGTAATATTGTTTGCTTTAAAGCTCCGTGCGAAATACGGACACAAATTTCGGAAATCAGGGAGGTCGTCAACGGAACGGCAAAGGTTTATCTGCCAACATACGAGGAAAATCAGTACGGAAACCCGATTCAATTCAACTCTTATGAAGATATGTTTGTGAAAGTAAGAGACCTTGAGCTTCAGCAAAAGATCTGGTTTGTTCAGGATTTCTCATGGCGTGTGATGGATGTCCAATGGGGATATGTGGATATGAATTGGGATGGGCTGATCGATGAAAAGGATCTCGACTATGCAATGGACGGATATCGTAAAGCATTGGAAGTCGTTAAGTATTTGGATCCGTGGACAATTCAGGCCCTGGATCTAAATCAAAACGGAGTCATTGATATCGGAACGACCGATCCGGATCATCCGAGCGATTTAGATATTGTGGTGAATAAAATTAAGCAGGAAATTGCGGCCATTCAGGAAAAGGTGGCGATTGTGAATCAGCTTGCTGACGGGATTAGTCGAATCGGCGAAGGACTCGTCGATATCAATGGAGACGGTAAGGTTAATTCAGAGGATCAATACCAGCTCGAGCGGATTGTTCGCGCTGTGGCGTTAAATGTGACGGAAAAAGAAATAAAGTTAGCCGATACGAACGGAGACGGAAAATTGGTGTGTTATTATGAGTGGTATTGTGGAGAGGATAATCCTTGGGGAGTGGATTATAACGGCGATGGAATACTCGATGATTATGACTATGATCGTGCATGGGCGGTGGTGGAGTTTTCATCGTTAAACGTTAGTGCTGAAGAAATAGCCCGTGGCGACATCAATAGGGATGGGGAAATCAATCAGGCTGATGTGGATACGTTTATCCGGCAATTATATGAAAATCGAAGCTTTGATTTGAATGGAGATGGCGTTGTTGACGGTGGTGATCTCCTGCTTGTCAAAGATGGTTACAATTATGCATTTCAATACATGCAGTATTTGTCGGATGAAGCGAAACAATTGTTGGACTATGATGATTATGATGGGATCTCATGGAATGACGAAGTTTTGTTAGAACAGGATGTTCAGCATGCGATTGATATCCAGCGTTGGATAGGTTCGGCAAAAATGCTTGCAGATATTCTCAGTTCAGACCGGTTGGCGGACAAGTTTAATGTTGATCGCGATGAATTGGGATTGATTACATGGGAAGATGTTAACAAGGCAGAACAGCTTTACAATGATGCCATCAATGTGTTGCCGTATCTTTCTCAGGAAGTAAAAGATGCGTTGGATTATAACCATGATGGACAGGTGGGGTATGGTTATTACTATATGAATTCCGATATGGCAGCATTTACGGGAGATATAAATATAGCCATTCAACAAATTCAAAAAGTGCCGACGGTGGCGAAAGCATTGAGTGCGGGGACGCTGGATATGGATGGATATAATGGATTAAACGAGAGTGATATAACGTATGCGAAAGACGCATATGCGGCGGTGCTTGAATTCAATGCGGCGAATTTCGGGAACGTTGATCCGCTCGCGTTTGATTACAACCGTGACGGCAAGGTGACTGGCGAAGATGTTTCACAATTAACGGCGGATATTCAATCGGCCCTCACGAAAATCTACGAAACCCAGGAATTTTCATGGCATGTGATAGATGTCCAATGGGGATATGCGGATATTAATTGGGATGGTCTGGTTAATGCCGATGATTTGAAATATGCTGAAGACGGATATCGTAAGGCGTTGGAAGTCGTTAAGTATTTGGATCCGTGGACAGTTCAGGACTTGGATCTAAACCAAAACGGGATAATTGATATCGAAACGACTGATCCGGCTCAGCCGAGCGATTTAAAAATCGTACTGGACGCAATTTTGCAAGAGATCATACCGATTTATGACGCGGAAATTAATGCAGCATTGACGAACTTAAACGCTTTGCTGGGTGATCTGAATGCCGTTATTCTTCAGAAAGCAGATATTGAAACGAAGTATAGCGAGCTTTCCGATATATTGAACGGAAAATATGTCGGACCCCGGCCGATGTATTCAGAAATTTTACCATTTTATCATTATGTCATCAATCGCATGGCCACCTTTAGCAGTGATTTTGCGAAAGCAATAGAAACTAAAGATGCTGATTTGGCTGCGCAAGTGATTGATAACTATAATAAATTCATGCAGGAGGGAGATGTTAATCCCGTGGATCGTGCGGTTGACGAGTTGGGCAATTCAACGTCCTATGCAATTGAAAGATTGCATGCATTGCCTGGCATGATAGAAGAAACGCAAGCGAAGATAGATGCAAGAAGCGCGGAATGGCGAACGCAGGCGGAAGGAACGTTGAATCAATACGACAAAGCCGTGAAAGGTTTTCAGTTCGTGTCAAGCAAGGGTGAATTTCTTGCGTCGATTTGGCCGAGCGGAGAGGCGCAATCCGAACCGACGGTTAAAGTGATGACGCTCATTTGGGTCGAGCACACGTATTTTGACGTCCAATTAGCAGACGGGCAAACATTGAATGTCGAATTTCAAAACGGTGTTATTGATCCGGCCGTGAAAGAGATATTAGAGAAACTCAGCAATTAAATTCTAATGAAAAACTAAGCTGTATCTTTCGGCGCGCTAAACGGTGATGCGTATTGAAATGGTGGCGGAATCGTTAATCAAGCGGGTTATGATTTGCTTCAAAGTGTGATATTGTAAAATTTACGAAATGAAATTGTTTTAGAGTTGTAATCCCCGAAACGAAATATGTTTCGGGGATTTTTTTAAGAAATTTAAATGAGATTTTTATTGTTTTTTACTATGGAGTGATATAATAGTCAAGCCCTGCGGTATGCGAGGGAAACAGAGACATTGTAGAACCTACAACTACATAATGGGCGTCTTATTCCTCATATGGAAGGCAGGCCTCTTTTAGGGGAAGCCGGAAATAAGGTGCGGATGCCCACCTAGAACTGGGGTTCTAGTACAGCTTCTGTTTCTACGGTACGTGCGGGGCGTTTTAATATTGAAGATGTTTTAGACGTAGAATGTTATCCCCGCATCAAACAAAAAGAATGGATTCCTGCTTTTCCGCCCAACAGGACGGCGGATCCGCCAGTTCTCGCCAAACAGCGCGGCGAGTCCGACGCGTATTTTGGCGGATGTTAGGTGGACGCGGCAATGACAGAACGTAAGGCATTATGGACCTCTTCGCCAACGAACATCAAACACCTCAAAAAGCCGATCGCGTTGAAAACGATTCGAGTTCGCATTTTCCGTTAGCCGTCCGGATGCGTTCCCGAACGCTTGATGAATTTTCCGGACAGGAACATATTTTGGGGGAAGGAAAGCTTCTTCGCAGAACGATTGTGGCCGACCGCTTGACGAGCCTTATTTTATATGGTCCACCGGGCACCGGAAAAACGACTTTAGCTTCGATTATTTCCAATCTGACAGGCGCAAAATTCAAAAGCCTTAATGCCGTGACGGCGAATGTCCAAGACATCCGGAAGATGATCGAAGAAGCGAAATTTTTCAGCGAGAATCAAAATAAGCGGACCATTCTTTTTATCGATGAAATCCACCGTTTCAATAAGGCGCAGCAGGATGTGTTGATGCCTGATGTGGAGAATGGAAATATTATTTTGATCGGAGCAACCACACACAACCCTTCGTTTTCGATTAACGGGCCGCTCCTTTCCAGGTCTCTTATTTTTGAATTAAGGCCGTTAAACGATGATGAACTGATCAATATCATGAAGCGTGCGATTGCCGACAAAGAACGCGGTTTCGGCCAACTAAAAATAACGATTGATCATGTGGCTTTGACTCATATTGCGAAGAGTTCAGCCGGCGATGCCCGACGCGCCTTGAATGCATTGGAAGTCGGAGTGCTGACAACTGAGCAGGGTAAAGACGGTGTTATCCTTTTTACGCGTGCCGTTGCGGAAGAGTCGTGCCAGCGAAAAGTCGTTTATTACGATCATGACGAAGATTATCATTATGATACCTCAAGCGCATTTATTAAAAGTATCCGTGGAAGCGATCCGGATGCCGCGATTTATTGGCTTGCGAAAATGCTTTATGCGGGTGAAGATCCTCGATTTATTATCCGGCGACTTCTCATTCTGGCGAGTGAAGATATCGGAAATGCAGATCCGCAGGCCCTCGTTTTGGCTTCTTCCGCCCTCAATGCGATCGAATTTGTCGGAATGCCGGAAGCTCGGATTATTCTGGCCCAGGTGGTGACTTATGAAGCCCTTGCTCCCAAAAGCAATGCTTCCTATATGGCTTTGGAAGAGGCGACATCCGATTTGACAAAGGAAACGGTAGAGGAAGTCCCCAATCATCTCCGTGATAAAAGTTATTCCGGCGCGAAACGGATGGGACACGGCGAAGGTTATGAGTATGTCCACAAACATCCGGATCATTATATAAAACAGGAATATATTAAGAAAAAAGGCCGATATTATAAACCGACAGCATTTGGATATGAAAAAGTGCATCAGGAACAATTGAAAAAGCTGGGGATCGAATGAAGAAAACAATCATGAGCGATTCTGATATTGTCGAATTTGGCGGATTGCCGGGAAAAAGTTTTGCATTTAAAGCAATGGTTGAAGTGGCCACCCGGATGGCAGCGCACGATGTCCCGATATTACTGGAAGGCGAAGTGGGGTCCGGGAAAGAATGGCTTGCGCGATCTATTCATTTTTCAAGTCCGAAGTCAAAAGGCGAATTTATCGTGGTGGATTGCTCAAGTTTTTCGGATGTGCTTTTGGAAAGCGAATTGTTCGGTTATGTCCGTGGTTCTTTCGTTGGTTCGATTCATGATAAAAAAGGCTTGCTCGAAATAGCGAGAGACGGAACGGTATTTTTAAATCATATCGAAGCATTGAGCCTTCCGACGCAAGGGAAATTGCTTCGGTTTATCGGCGAGGGGAGTTTCTTCAAAATCGGCGGAGTTGCCAGCATCAAATCAAATGCGCGAATGATGATTGGAACAGATCAGGATTTGAAAGCGCTGGTACTGAAGAAGAAGTTCCGCGACGATCTTTTTTTTCAATTAAATGTGATCAAAATTACCATCCCCCCCCTCAGGGAAAGGCGAGAAGATATTTCCGTGCTGGCCGACAATTATTTGATGTGGTTTACAAAGGAGGCGGGTATTGAACCGAAGCAATTCTCTCCAGAAGCAAAATCGATTTTGGAAACATATGATTGGCCCGGAAATGTCAAAGAACTTGAAAAAGAAATTGAAAAAAGTGTAATTATGGCAAAGGCGTCTTCGAAAATAACTCCGAATTTTATTTCGCAACAGCTTAAACGGAAGCAGAAAAAAATTGATTCTGCTCATCAACCGGCAATTTTTTCCGGTTCATTAAAAGAACGGAAAAGATATGTGATTGCCGAACTTGAACGTGAGGCGATTCGCGAAGCGCTTGAGAAAACATCCGGCAATCGGACGCAAGCCGCGAAGCTTCTGGATGTTTCACGGCAGGAATTGATCCGCAAGATCGCTCTTCATAAAATACGCAGCTAACCCGACCTTCTCATCGATTTTGCGAATCGATGAGAAGGTCGCTTTGGGCGCAATAAGATGCGCCCAAAGTTTTGCGGCCTTGTTAAAGAATGGCGCAAAAGATAAGGCCTGCGTCGCAAAAGAACAAAACTTCGTTGCTCCGCAGCTCTTACGAGCGAATTTCTCATTAATCATGAGAAATTCGGGCTAACTGCACCGTAACTTAATTGTTACACTTCTGACACAAAATAATCATTTTCAACATTTATAGTATGTGCAAGTCATTTTATTATAATGAGATAGAGAAATTTAATATCTGATTTGAATTCCTTTGATTTATCGTGTATCTTTGTTTCTAAGGGAGCAAAGAAACATGATTCCTCAAATTCATCAGAGAAAGTTGGGAAGTGTGATGATCGTTGACGTGGAAGGCTCACTCACCGGGCCATGGGCGCTAAGAGGGAAGGACGAGATGCGCTATTTTGTGAAATCTGCGGAAACCCATCAAATCGTTTTTAATCTTGCAAATACAGAAGGGATGGATTCTCTTGGTGTTAAATCTCTTTTCGAAAATATTCCGGCGGATGATGGAATTTCTGTCATCTTAGGAAATCGGGGGGTGATGAACACCTTAGAGCATTATTGCGGGAATAAAAGGTTTCGTGTGTTTCGGAACGAAACGGAAGTAATTGCTGCCTTGGGGGATAATGACGTTGTGAGAAATCCCAGTGTCGGGACTGATGCGGATGGCCGGTTGTCTCCGCGGCTGAGGACTTCTGTGCCTCTTGAATTTTATTATAAAGATGATGAAGATATCCTGTTGTTTAAAGGGATAGTTACGAATATGAGTTTGGGAGGGCTTTTTGCGGAATATATCGATTTAGCGAATCCGGAGCAGTCCCTCGAAGGATTTGATCCGAAGCGGATGAAGACGTTGCAACTCGTTGTGTTTTTGCCGCATCGGAAACCTTTATCACTTGAAGGTGAAGTGGCACACATTCATTCGTCGAAGGAACAGCTTGGAATTGGAATTAAATTCGAGCGGCTACAGCAGAGTCAAATAGATGAAATTAATAAATTTTTGAAGTTACAGCAATGGGTAAGCACGAATTAAGTTTAAGATAAAAATAACCGATAATCAAAATCATAGCCATCTTGGTTTTTGGTTAGCAAATAAGGGAGGGGGGTAAAATGGCAAAAGTAGAGGAAATAAAATTAGGATTAAGGAAGATCGGGCGTGTTCAAGTCTTTGATTTGGGTGGAAAGCTTGAAGGGGACTGCATCGATTCGGTGATTGATAAGATTGAGCAGACAATTCAAAAGAAAAAATTGAGGCGTGTGATTTTAAATTTGCAAAAAGTGATCGGTGCGGACGAGGTTGCTATCCGGAAACTGGTTGCTTGTTTTCTTAGACCACAGCGAAGTCTCATTTTTTCGCCGGATCAAATGGTGAGGGATCTTTTTCAGACGACTTATCTTCCGGATCGAATCAAATTGTGCAAAGATGAAGAAGAGGTTGCCGAAGCATTCGGTTCGTTCCTGTTCTTAAAAGATAAGATTTATGAAGTGGCGGTTGATGAGACAAAAGCACCCGTCAAACATGGTCTTGAACGGCGGCGAAGTAAGCGTATTCGAGTTGCCATTCCCGTCCGTCTAAAATTCAAAATGCAGGACGGTAAAGAACTTGAAACGAGATCCATTGCGACGAACGTCAGCCAAGGCGGTCTTTTTGCCGAGTTTTTGGATCTTGATGCGCCGGATATCACTCAGATGCAGGGGCTTGAGGGAACACTTGTGAGCGTGATGGTTCCACCGAATGAAACGTTTAAAGAAGAGGTCACCATTCCCGGAAAGATCAATCGCTTTGAAGTGATGAAGAAGCAATACGGCATCGCGATTCAATTTCTGTAAGATTTTCTGACAGAATGATCTGAATTCGCGGCGGTTGTGATGGTGTTTTGTGCTGAAATATGGCCCTTGAAGCGGAGCGAAAGGGCGACCCAAAAACAACCAAGTTTTTTTTGATTTGGCTATTTTTTTACAAATTGGTAGCGGGGATAGCCGGAGGTGACTTCCTTGCCAAGTGCCTCCGTTATCCGCAACCTATATTGACAAAGAAAATTCCTCGTGTTATAAACTTCCATAATATTCTAACCCGACTTTCTCATCGGTTTTGTGAATCGACGAGAAAGTCGCTTTGGGCGCAACTGATTGCGCCCAAAGTTTTGTGCCCTTGTTAAATGAGGGCGCAAAGGATAAGCCCTGTGTAGCAAAGATGCAAACCATCTTTGCACCTCAGCTCTTGCGAGCGGAATTTCTCATTAGCGATGAGAAATCCGGGCTAAGTACCCATTCAATTAAGGACTCACGACCAGATAAAAATGTGGGTCTTTTCTGCTGTACATGAACGAAGGGGAATTTGTGGACGAGAAAGATATTCATTTTACGAACAAACATGTTGATGAGTCGTGGAAAGATGCTGTGAGCGGTCAAAAGGAGAAATCCGTGAGTGAGCCCGAACCGAAACCCCAAGCAACCGAAGGCGTTGATTCTTCTCGTGTGAATTTTCACAATTTCATAACCTCGCTCGGCATGCAAGCACTGCTTCTCATGGGCGAGATCAAGGCGCCGGGGGCGGAGAAGATAGAAGTTAATTTAGAAGCCGCTCAGGAATTGATTGATTTATTGGTGATGCTCAGGGGCAAAACGAAGGGAAATCTTTCCCAAGAAGAAGATAAAATGTTGAATACATTGATAGCGGAAATTCAGCTTAAATATGTGGAACATGCACGTGAAAAAGCGTAATCGGATGTTTGCACATCAACAGATTCCATTCATCTCTTAACCACCTTAAATGGCATGCTCAAGCTTTTAAATAAACATAAGACATTAATTTTCAGGGTCGGGATTAGTATTATATCTTTAGCGTCTGTTTTTTTTATTTCCAGAGGACGGATCCACGATGCGTTTGGCTATTTGATAAATGCAGAGTGGCTTCCGGTGGTGATTGCGACGATTTTGTATTTTGTTTCTCTCGGGGTTGTCGCGGAACGAATGGGAATCATCTTAGTCGTCCAAGGTATTAAGCTGTCATTTTGGCGTCGGTACTATCTTTGGTTGATCAGCCTCTTCTTTAATATGTTTCTTCCATCTGCTGTCGGGGGTGATATTGCCAAGGCCTACTATATTTATAAAGATACCGGAAAAAAAATGGCTTCAGTGACATGCGTTCTTCTAGACCGGTTTTTCGGATTGATGTCGATCGTTTTCATTGCATTTGTTGCTTTTATATTTGCGCGGGATCAGATTAGTGATCCTCGGATAGGAGAGTTTATTTGGGCAGTGACTTTGATTATTCTTTTTGGGACATTGTTTGTCACGAGTCGCCGTTTTTCGAGGCCGGCAAAAGCCCTGATTATCAAATTAGCACCGAGTAAGTTTAAAGAGGAATTTCAGAAACTGTTTGATGCTCTGGAGCTTTACCGAACTCGGCGCGGGCAATTTTTTGTTATTTTTGGAATGTCGATTAGTGCCCAAATTTTGTTTATTTTAATGGCCTATTGGCTCGCCATCAGTATTCAAATTCGTTTGCCACTAGAGTTGTATTATTTATTTATGCCCATTGTTGCATTGTTGACTATGATCCCGTCTATTGGCGGATTGGGAGTCCGTGAAGCAGCGACCGTTTATTTTTTTCAGAAATATGTATCAGTTGAACAAGCGTTTGCTTTCTCTTTAATTCTTGATGTTTTTCTTTACGGGGTAGGTGCCCTTTGTGGTATCCTATATGCAGTTAAGGGAGGCGCATCGATGAAGGATATGGAGCGGTTGGAAGAGCAGTCATTAAAGAAAGGGGTCGAAAAGTATGAATCCTGAACTTTTAGAAATTCTGGCATGTCCGGCATGCAAAACAAAAGTGATCCTCGAAGCAGACAAGCTTATTTGTACCAATCCCAATTGTGGCTATAAGTATCCAATCCGTGATGGAATTCCCGTGATGCTTATTGATGAAGCCGAAAAGCCGAATAAGAAGTAAAGCGATGAAGAAAAAGACCAAGCCGCAATCCAAATCACCGAAGCTACTTCGTATTCTGGTTATCCACGGGCCGAATTTGAATTTACTCGGTAGCCGGGAGCCGGATATTTATGGAAAAATCACCCTTGCCCAAATCAATCAAATACTCAAAGCTGAAGTTTCGAAACTGGATGTGCCGGTTCAACTTTCGTTTTTCCAATCCAATCATGAAGGCGAGTTGGTGGATAAAATCGGACAGGTACGCCATAATAAGTATGAGGGTATTTTGATTAATCCGGCCGCGTATACGCACACCAGCGTGGTGCTCCGGGATGCGCTTTCGGCTTGCGGAATTCCTGCCGTTGAAGTGCACTTATCCAATATATATAGCCGCGAGGAATTCCGTCATCATTCGTTGACTGCGCCGGCATGTGTTGGCCAAGTCAGCGGCTTTAGAGAAGCAAGTTATGTTCTTGGCTTGCATGGCTTAATCAATGAATTGCAGAAGCGAATGCAACCCCGTGACGTGATGTAAATTGACAGGCGGTATTCTTTTCAGTACAATTTATCGTTTTTTGCGGAATGGATTAAATCATTTATAGTGATTGTGATAAGAGTTATTGAACCATCAAAATCAGATTAAAATCAGATTAAACGTTGAGGTACCATGAATATTAAAGAGCTGAAAGAAATGATTAATTTGATGCAGGAAAACGGAATTACCGAGCTGGAAATTGAAAAGGAAGGTTTTAAGATACGGCTTAAAAAAGGGGTCTCGGGAACGATTATCCGCGAAGAAGCCGTTTCGATTCCCGAAGCCGCCGCTATGACGAAAGAAAGAACCAGGGAAGTTGCTCAGGAAAAAGCGCCTGAGGCGCCCGGAGACCTCATAAAATCGCCGATGGTCGGGACTTTTTATGCGGCTCCTGCGCCCGATGCGGAATCTTATGCGACGACCGGTAAGGAGATTAATCCGGGTGATGTGCTTTGTATTATCGAAGCGATGAAGCTGATGAATGAAATCAAGAGTGAAATTAAGGGTAAGATTGTCGAAGTTTTGGTTCAGAACGGCCAACCGGTCGAATTTGACCAACCTTTATTTAGAATTCAAAGGCTCTAGTGATTTGACGTTATCATATTCCAAATACGCAAGGCCAATCCAATCATATGTTTCATAAAGTTCTAATTGCAAATCGAGGAGAAGTTGCAGTCAGGGTCATTCGCGCGTGCCGCGAGTTGGACATCCGGACGGTTGCCGTTTTTTCGAAAGCGGACAGAGATTCGATGCATGTGCGTTTAGCCGATGAAGCCATTTGTATCGGAGATGCTTCTTCACAGGACAGTTACCTCAATATTCCGAGTATCATCAGTGCTGCCGAAATTGCGGATGTGGATGCGATTCATCCCGGGTATGGGTTTCTTTCTGAAAATCCGCATTTTGCGGAAATTTGCGAATCCTGCCAAATTAAATTTATCGGGCCGAAACCCGAAAGTATCCGATTAGCGGGTGATAAATCGCTGGCGCGCGATACTTGCCGGAAAGCGAATATTCCGATTATTCCGGGAAGCAAAGGAATTATTTCGAATCAGGCGGAAGCGCTCCGGATTGCAAAAAAATTCGGGTACCCGGTTGCGATTAAAGCCAAAGCCGGAGGAGGCGGAAAGGGAATTAAAGTCGCGCATAACGATGGCAAGCTTGTGAACGCGTTTTTGACGGCGCAAGCAGAAGCCGAAGCCGCGTTCGGCAGCCCCGATGTTTATATGGAAAAATATGTTCAGGAACCGCGGCATATCGAGATTCAGATTCTTGCGGATAGTTATGGTAACGTGATCCATCTCGGGGAGCGCGATTGCTCGATTCAGCGCCGCCATCAGAAATTGATTGAAGAGTCACCGTCGGTTGCGCTTGATAAACATCTCCGGAGGAAAATGGGCGAAGTGGCGATTCGCGTGGCGAGAGCGATTCAATATGAAAATGTGGGGACCGTGGAATTTCTTTTAGATGCGACCGGCCGGTTTTATTTTATGGAAATGAATACGAGGCTTCAGGTGGAACATCCGGTGACGGAAATGATCACGGGGATTGATATGGTGAAAGAACAGATTCGCATTGCGGCCGGCGGAAAGCTTGAACTCACGCAGGATCAGGTTGAATTTAAAGGTGCTGCGATTGAGTGCCGGATTAACGCGGAAGATCCTGACCGGAATTTTCTTCCTTGTCCCGGAAAGATTGAAAGCGTGCATTTTCCGGGCGGCCGGAATCTGCGGGTGGACTCTCATATTTATGCGGGTTATGTGATACCGCCTTATTATGATTCGATGATTGCTAAAGTGATTGCGCACGGAAAAGACCGGAATGAAGCGATTCAGATTATGTTGCGGGCTTTGCGGGAATTGACCATTTCACCCATTAAAACGACTGTTTCACTTCATGAAAAAGTTTTGAATTCTCCTCGTTTCCGTCAAGGGAAAATAAGCACCAGCTTTCTCGAGACCTATCTGGCAGATGTGAAGTCGCAAGACCAAGCGGTTGAAAAGAAAAAAGCAGGTTAATGGTTATGAAAGTGATTCATGCGTTCGCATACGTTTTTGCTATCTTTGCATTCCTGACTTTCGGCAGTCTTATGATCATCGTTTCGATGCATACCCTGACGATGACAGATGCGATTCTGAAAGTCCAGGACATTTACGACAGCCCATGGAAAACGCTTCAAATGGGAATTACCGGTTTGGTTTTTATGATTGTCGGAATTGTGTTTGCGAAGATTTTAATCAAACAAACCCGGCAGAGCAACGACGTGATTTTGTACGGGAAGTGGGGGCACGTCAATGTGTCGATCCGCGCAATCAATGAAGTGGTCCGGAAAGGGATCCGCAAATTCGAAGCCGTTCAGGCCATGAAAGTTAAAACAGAAGCTGAAGTGAATCAGCTTCGCATTAAAGCAAATATTTCGGTTCTTTCCGGGGCAAATTTGTCAGAGTTGGTTCATGCGATTCAGGCCGAGATTTCATCCAAGATTCAGAAAATGTTGGGTGAAGAAATCGAGATTATATTTAACATTAATGTCGTGAAGGTCATTGGGGAAAGCGGTAAGCCGGAGCATGTTCAAAAGCAAAAGTGAAAAAATTAAATCTATAAAACATATCAGATAATAAAAATTAGCAGGATTTAGAAGTGTTTCACAAGGTCTGTCATCCCCGCGAAAGCGGGGATCCAGTATCTTTGGATTCCCGCTAAAAGCATGCGGGAATGACTGTTGTATGGACTTATGAACCGCTTATAACCATTAAATTTGGGAGGAAAAGAAAATTATGAAAATCGGAATGTTGACAGGTGGTGGGGATTGCCCGGGGTTAAATGCAGTGATTCGCGCAGCCGGCCGGTATGCGCATCAAAAAAATTGGGAAGTGGTTGGCTTTAAAAACGGATGGAAAGGCCTGGTTGATAATGTGATGGTTCCGCTCACTCCGGAAGCGATTACAGGCATTTTGCATCGCGGGGGTACGATTCTCGGGACTTCGCGTACCAATCCCTATAAAAAGGAGGGTGATGTCGAAAAAGTAAAAAATACGTTTAAAGTTCACGGTTTAGACGCATTGATTGTGATTGGTGGAGAGGATACTCTCGGAGTTGCTTCGAAGCTTGCGGAAGAAGGATTGCCAATCGTCGGCGTTCCGAAAACGATTGATAATGATCTTTCATGCACCGATTTTACTTTCGGTTTTGATACGGCTGTCAACATTGCCATGGAATGTATTGACCGGCTTCATACGACGGCAGAATCCCATAATCGCGTGATGGTGGTTGAAATTATGGGAAGACATGCGGGGTGGATTACGGCGCACGCGGGACTTGCCGGTGGAGCCGATGTGGTTTTGATTCCCGAAGTGCTGGTCGATATTGATGAGGTTTGCGATATTATTAAAAAACGCCATGCCCGCGGCCGAACCTTCAGCATTGTTGCGGTTTCGGAAGGCGTTAAATTTAAAGGGTATGATGTGACTCAAAAAGAACAACTTGATGCGTTTGGTCATGTCCGGTTGGGCGGGATCGGTCAAGTTCTCGCAGACAAGATTGAAGAACGGACCCAATTTGAGACGCGCGTAACGGTTTTGGGGCACATTCAGCGCGGCGGTTCTCCGACGGCATTTGACCGCGTTCTCGGAACCCGTTTTGGATATCATGCGATTGAATTAATTGAACAGAAAAAATTTGGTTTTATGGTCAGTTTATATGGGAACGCCATCATTCCGGCTCCGCTGAAAGACGCGACGAGCGGTTTGAAATTAGTTCCGGAAGATTTCTATAAAATGGTGAAAACGTATTTTGGATAATATGACCCACTCCTTTAAACCCGAACAGGCGATAGAAAGTTATGTAAAAAGTCACGAGCTGTCGTTTCGTGATACTTTTTTGCCGGGTCAAATTCAAATTTTGGCGAAAATTGCAGAGATGATCGCGAATGCGCTTAAAGGGGGACATAAAATTCTTTTGTGCGGAAACGGCGGCAGTGCGGCGGATGCACAGCATATTGCCGCCGAATTCACCGGCCGGTTTAGAATAGAACGCAGGGGGCTTCCCGCTATTTCATTAACCACAGATACATCGGCCATAACGGCGATCGGTAATGATTATTCTTTCGAGCAGATATTTGCAAGGCAGGTCGAAGCACTGGGCCAAAAAGGCGATGTGCTGATTGCGATCTCTACAAGCGGGAATTCGAAGAATGTGATAGGGGCTGCCAAACTTTCAAAATCAAAAGGGATCACAGTGATCGGATTTACGGGAAAATCCGGCGGGCAACTTAAAAACCTTGTCGACATTAATTTTTCAGCGGCTGCTGATTCTGCCGCTTTTATACAAGAAATGCACATTACAGCACTCCATGCAATTTGTGATGTCACCGATCAACTTCTTTTTCCTCAAGTCTCATGAATAAGAAATTAATATCTCTCCAGCGTGCAGTTGAAATAACTCACCGGCTGAAACGCCAAGGAAAGAAAATCTCTTTTACCAATGGCTGTTTCGATATTCTGCATGCCGGGCACGTCATGTATCTTGAGCAAGCGAGACGAAGCGGAGACATTCTCGTCCTGGGACTTAATTCGGACGAGTCCGTCCGAATCATTAAAGGGCCGGGACGTCCGGTGAACTGTGAAAAAGACCGTGCGCAAGTACTCGCAGCTCTTTCCTGTATCGATTATATCGTTATTTTCGATGAGCCGACTCCGCTTAAAGTGATTCTCGCGCTTCGGCCGAATATTTTAGTGAAAGGGTCGGATTGGAAAGTTTCCGAGATTGCAGGTGCGAAAGATGTTTTAAATTGGGGTGGAAAAGTGAAGCGGATTTCGCTTCTTAAGGGGCGATCAACGACGAGAATTCTCAATAAGATCAAAGGCCAAAAGGCAAAAGTCAAAAAAGCTTTATGACTTGGCAAGTAAAGTGTTTGCGGGATTTTAAGCTTTATGCAGTGACCGATATCCGAGAGTATGACCTGAAAATCATCCGGCAAATTGAGCAAGCACTGATTGGCGGAACGGATGTGATCCAGCTTCGCTCCAAAATGTTATCAGACGTCGAATTGCTTGATCTCGCAAAAAGAATTTATAAGATTACTCGTAAGCTAAAAAAGCTTTTTATGATGAATGATAGAGTTGACTTAGCGTTAGCCGCCGGTGCCGATGGGGTTCACATCGGGCAGGAGGATTTGCCCATTCACACTGTACGAAAATTAATGGGAAATCAAAGGAAAATCATCGGGGTGTCGACCCGCAATATCAAGCAAGCGATTGCGGCAGAAGCCGCCGGAGCTGATTATATTGGTTTTGGCCCTCTTTTCGGAACTCCTACGAAGCCCGGTTATCAGCCAGCAGGACTTCGACAGATTCACGAGGTGGTGAATCGGGTTCGGATACCGGTTGTGTGCATTGGCGGAATTAATCTTCAGAATGTGGATACAGTCCTCGAAGCCGGGGCGAATCGAATTGCGGTTGTGCGCGCGATTTTTTCAGCAAAAAATCCGAGAGCCGCGGCGGAAAAATTGAGAGCGAAACTGGACAATTTGGCGAGTTCTTATTGTCATTCCCGCATGTTTTCCTTGGGGAAGAAAGGGCCGGCCCCAGCTTTTCCGGGGTAGGCGGGAATCTTATAGATGATGGATCCCCGCCAGAAACATGCGGGGATGACATGTGCCCAAGAAAGGTGAAAAATGAAAAGTTATCCATTGATGGTGATCGGAACGGTTGCGATTGACGAAGTAGAAACTCCGTTTGGAAAACGCGATTCGGTATTCGGCGGGTCAGCCTCGTATTTCTCATATGCCGCAAGTTTCTTTACGAAGGTTGAGTTAATGGCAATTGTCGGGAAAGATTTCCCGATTGAATATCGGAAAATTCTGGAGGAACATTCGATTGGGCTTGATCATTTGCAGGTGACTGAAGGAAAGACGTTTCGTTGGAAAGGGAAGTACGAGTCGGATTTGAACAGCGCGCTGACGCTTGACACGCAACTTAATGTTTTGCTCGATTTTAAGCCGGAATTGAGACCCGAATCTCCGCCCGAATTTTTATTTTTGGCCAATATTGATCCTCTGCTGCAGATGAATGTGCTCGATCAGGTGAAACGGCCGAAATGCAAGTTCATCGCTTGCGATACGATGAATTTTTGGATTAACGGAAAAAGGAAAGAGCTCGATTCAGTACTTAAGAAAGTCGATTTGTTTGTGTTGAATGACGGTGAAGCCCGGCTTTTAACTAAAGAAATGAATCTGATCCGGGCCGGTAGAAAAATTCAGCAGATGGGTCCCGGGACGGTTGTGGTGAAAAAAGGCGAGCATGGTGCATTTTTATTTTGTAGCGAGAAATTTTTCAGTGTTCCGGCGTATCCTCTTGAGGAAGTATTTGATCCGACCGGGGCAGGCGATACATTTGCGGGCGGTATGATGGGGTATCTTGTGAAAAGTGGTGATTTGGGTTTTGAGAATCTTAAACGAGCAGTTGTTTGCGGTAGTATTGTCGCGTCGTTTACAGTCGAAGATTTCGGTCTCGACCGGTTACGCAAATTAAAACTAAACGAAATCGAAGAGCGGATTGAGCAGTTCAAGAAACTTTGCCATTTTTGATTGGTAGGTATAATAACCAAGATTTTACATGCGGCCATAGTATAATGGTAGTACTGGAGCTTCCCAAGCTCCTGGCGTGGGTTCGATTCCCACTGGCCGCTCCACTCTTTATCCTTCAAATAACTCCTTATTTTTTAGGCCTTTCGCAACTTTTTCTACTGAGTCGAAATCAGGGTGAATAAGCCAATTTGTGCCTATTTGTGCCCAAAAATAGGCACAAATTGGGCACACAGAAATCCTCGAAATTTAAGAGCTTATTAGTAATAGCTATTTAGGGTCCACTGAAAAAAGATTCAAAAGCATGCAACCTCATTGAAATAAACGACATCGGATTGAAAAAACAGGTGCAGGCA
>MHFR01000006.1 GCA_001804285.1 Candidatus Danuiimicrobium aquiferis | reverse complement strand
TCGTATTCCCGGAAAGAATATTGCTTGCAGTTCCTAAATCGATGGTTCCCGAATTTGAATTGAATGAGGTCGTTCCGTTCGCATTGGTCCAATTGCCGCTGACGGTAATGCTTCCGCCGCTTGCCGGAAGCAGAATACCATTTGTCGCAATCGAAACATCTTTGAAACTGGATGAAGTCGGAGCCGTTAATTCGCCGTCGGTTACCGTTAAGGTATTAGCCACAGCAAACGCTGCAGCCGGTGCAACTGGAGTTGCCGCAGGATTTGCGGCTGTGTTGGCAATCGTCAAATCATAAAATTTACCGCTATCCCCAGTCAGCGTTCCCGTCACCGCTTGCGCTCCGGAACCAGTAAATTGGACATCACTCGTTCCCGCCGTAAAGATTGAATTGTTAGCCCAACCGCCGCTCACAGAAATATCGCTTCCGCCAGCTGTAAGCGTTCCGGAATTAGTCAATGTCCCAATCGTCAGATTTTTTCCGCCGAGATCAAACACAGCGGACGCATCAATCGTTAATGTTCCGCTCATCGTTGCATTGTTCGTCACCAAACTTACAGTCCCGCCAGTATTGGTTATATCCACATCGTAGAAACTGCCCGTATCAAAACCACCATTAATCGTTTGAACACCTGCCCCATCAAAAGTAATCGTACCGTTGCCGTGGGTATATTGAATAGACTCGTAACTGTCATTTTTAGTGATGACAAAATTTCCTCCTACATTGATATTCTTTCCCGCGGAATTGTCCAATGTAAGTGTATAATTTGTAGAACTATCATAGTCCGTTATAAATAATTCCAAATTGCCACCTGTGGTAAGATTGCCGGAAAATGTGAACGTTCCAGAATAGGGACTCCCCCCAGGTTCATCACCACGCAGTTTCAATGTTCCGTTCCCGCTATGCGTAAAAGCTGGAACTATTGTGTTTTGGCCGCCCCATGCGGTAAAAGTAACATTATCAATAGTAAATGCTCCGGCATCAGAATTGATTTCTTGATTAGCGCCTAACCGAAGCTCTCCATCACCGCTAATTACCGCACCAGCTCCCAAGGTAGAGGAACCAGAAGCATCTATCGTGCAACCAATACCGGTATTAATAGTGGCATTACTTCCAAGAACTAAGTTACCACCAGAACCAATCGTAGTTCCAGCATCAGCAGTCAACGTAGCACCGTCCCCCAAAGTCAAATCAGCACCAGCACTCAAGTAACCAGCTGTTATCTCAAGGGCTTTACCAGCTGAAATCGAGACCGTGTCAAAATTAGTACAATTCGAAATAGTAGTTGCGGCTCCAGTAAAAGTCACTGTTGTGTCGCCATCATTACTATAAATATACCCGGTACATGCATTGTCATCCACATTACCTGAAATAGAAACCTGTGCACCCGTCGTAAGAGTGTATTGAGCCTCTCCTGATAAAGAAACATCTTTAAGCGTCGCGTCAGTAGAAACAAATGAGCTAGCAGTAACTGTTAACGCATCGACTACAGTAATTGCTGCGCTCGCAGTTGTACTTTCACCAGTAGTAGTAATTGTTAAATCATAAAATTGACCTGTCGCACCCGTCAGCGTTCCGGTCATATTTTGAGAAACAGCACCATCAAATGTTACAGTTCCGCTGTTTGGAGTAAAGGTTCCGGAATTCGACCAATTGCCGCTCACAGTAATCGCTGCGGATGCATCCGGTTTCAAAATACCAGCCGCTGGATCTATCGCGGTAATCGTCACATCCTTAAAATCAGATGCTGCTGTGGGCTGGAATTGGCCGTCACTCACGGTCAATGTGTTTGTCACAGTCACTGCCGCTGACGAATCCACGTCGTTCGCATCATCCGGAGAAGCATAGGTATTGGCAATTATCAAATTGTAGAACGTTTCACCAGTCAATGTTTGCGCCACTGCGCCGTTAAACGTCACCGCTCCCGATTGCGGAGTGAAAATATCGCTGTTTGACCAGTTCCCGGCGACTGTAATCCCATAATTCCCGCCGCTTTTTGTATCCAGCGTTCCGCCGGTAATTGTTAAATTCCCGTTAACAATCATATTGTCCTGAAGTTGAAACGTTGCTGACCCACTGTTATCATTGAACACAATGTTGTCGAATGATGCGCCGCCGGAGGTAATGGTCTTGGTTCCTGAGCCGGCATTAAACGTGACCGTTGACGTTCCACCGGAAGTATCAAATACATCACTGTTCGTAAAATTGCTTCCAAAGGTAATGTTTGCGTCTTGCGCATTGAACGTATTGGTACCCGAACCATCAGACGGCCAAATTGTAACCGAACCAGTGGAGGTTACGTTTGAACCATGGGCGTTAAATGTCGTGTACCGGGTTAAGTCACCTGAAGAACCAATCCAGAGCGAAGCAGTGGTAAAGTTGTAACCGCCGGTATCAAAAATCGCTGTGTGTGTTGCATTCTGAGGAATGATCAAAGTCGCGCCCAAGCTGGTTACGTCTCCTTGCATCGTTACTGTTTTATTATTCGCACTCGGACTAATATCCAGCTCAGGATAAGTGCCGGCGGGCAATCCAATGTCCGTAGAACCTCTGAAAACAAAATAAGCCCAGGTAGCCGCCCAGTCAGCGCCCCAATAATATCCGGGATCTGAATTATATGATCCGTTAAACACAATTGCTGCCGTGGTTGTATTATAAAAATAAAGATAATTATAGCTGGTGCCGGACAACGTAACTTTACTGCCTGATGTACTGCCAACAGTTAAGGTTCCGTAAAAACTGGTGTTATTGGCAAAGACGACATGCTGGCCTGCGGTTGTGGTCGTTAAATTGTAAATCGGTTTCGCGGTGGAGCCGGTCGTAATGGTCGGCGTTGCACCGGTCATCACAAGGTTGGACGTTCCATACGTAAACGTTCCGCCGGATGAATTCCAATTCCCGGAAGCCGTGATGGTAGAACTTGAGCTGGCCGCATCCAGCGTTCCGTTCACCGTCATATTTGCAGCGGAAAGATTATAGTCCGTGCTCGCAGGCCGGACATCAAGCGTTGCGCCCGTATCAATCGTCAAATTTCCACTAAGTGCGTTACCTCCGGTTAAATTGCCGGACATGCCATAAGTCTCTGCACCGGAAAATTGAAGAGAATTGTAAGTGGTCACGGGAATATTCACATTCCCGCCGGAATTTGTTGCGGAGAATTTCACTGTCGAGGTGCCCGGCGTCAAGGTCCCCGTCACCGTCAGCACATCTGCCGCGGCACCGGCATTGGCTAAATCAAGCGTATAGCCCCCGGACCCTAAATCGAGCGTGTTGTTTGCTGAAATAGTCAGGGTATCGACCTTCATTCCGTTTCCGCCGGCTGTATTAAGCGTTAATTTATTATTCGCAGGCGTTCCGTTCGTTTTCGTAATCGAAACAAGTCCGAGATTTTGTTTCGTTGCGTTCAAATCCTCATAGGTTTTTGCTGCCGTTCCGTTAAACGTCACTGTCGCGGCCCCGTCATCTTGTTTCGCCCAAATGGCCCCGGAAGCAATACTGACATTTCCGCCAAGTTCAACATTCGGATCATTCGTGGCAAGATCGAGTTTTCCGTCAGTCATGGTGAGATCGCCGGCGATATTTAAAGAGCCTACAATGGTAATATTTTCATCGAGTGCTTCATCCCCGGTATTATTGATTGAGATATCGGTAAAGGCTTGCTCGGCCGTCGTAAAACTTTGGTAAGCAGTTCCGTTGAATATAATTTTATCGGTTGTGCCGCGGGTATAAGAAGCAGAAGCTAATTCAAAAGAACCCCCGACTTGGATTTCCCGATTGGATGAATTGTCGAGTGTGACATCCGAGCCATCGGTAGAACGGACATGTAGCATCCCTTTTACAATTAAAGTGCCGGCTCCGATTGAAAACGAACCCAAAAAGCCGGGGTTATCCGCCCCGCCCTCAGCGACCAAATCCAATTTAGTTTCCCTGGTAGTTCCATAAGTGGTTGCTGCAACTTGCAAAGAATATGTTTCCATACTACTGCCAACAATATGATATTTAAACGTTCCGACATCAATTGTACCGTTATTCGTCACTGTATAATTCGTTGAAACTTCCGAGGAATAAAGACTCATCGTTCCATCGCCACCGAGCGTGGCTCCCGGATCGATTTGTAACGTGCTTCCGGGAGTATACATCCTGAGTGTTATGCCACCTGAGATATCAAGTGTTCCTGCAGAAATCGTTATGTTGCCTAACACCTGAGTATCTAATCCAACGGTAACATTGATCGTATTTCCGGCTTGCATATTAATCGCGCCAACGACGCCGTTATAATATTCATCAACAATTGACACTTCGTCGGCATCGTCAGAATTTGAGTCAAAAATGGCCGTATCCGTGTCCGCCGGCACGCTTGCACCAGTGGCCCCTCCGCTGGAAGTCGACCAGCAACTTGCATTCGACCAATCCCCCCCCGAAAACCCATCGCATCCGCTTGCAGCGCCGACCCAGTACCGGTTCGCTGCGAAAGCAATCGAAGAAGAACAAAACAAAAAGGTGAGAATAAATCCCGCGAAAAGGGTGTTGCGAAAAGTTGACATGGGCCGTAATAAAATTGTTACACACCGGAACAAAAAAATATTCTGCTCCGTGTTTATTTTTGAATTCCGGCTTTGAAATTTGATATGTGTTTTATGGGTCATGTTCATAAATAAATTCAATTATGAAAAATATTTACATGAGCTATGCTTTCTCATTCCACTCCTTATGTTTGATTAATTAAATAATCCCCAAAATTCGTTATCACATATACTTCTATACAAGAAATGTTACCACCGGCGGACAAGGTATGCAAACCCATGGAACTTAATAATTTAATTTATTAAGCGGGATCATGCGCGAATGGATAAAAATTCGGTTGGATTAAACTCTGCTTCCGGGCTTATTTAATTTTAACGGCTAATTTTGGGACTGCTTTCTAAAGCGATAAAATTACTCTCATTACCCGCCCCTATCCTATGCAGGATAGACGGGATAAATGGCGCTTTCCCATGCGACTCGCGCATCTTGGGTATACGCTGTCACTACTTTTCCTTCGATCTTGACCTGAAAAGTAAATACCTGATTATTTCCGATAAAAATATAATCGATGGAATTCGCATCGGTTACATTTTTCCTGACCATACTCGGGGCGCCCAACGCACCCGTGACGGTTGAAACAGGTTTTTCAACATATGACTGTGCCTGTTCAGATGTCAAAGCATCGCTCGCGGGATTGATATGAAATGCAAAAACCATAACAGGACATAGCAGGATGGCGCTTACGGTAATCATTAACACAAATAGGGGGTTTTTCATACATTTTCTCCTTTATCTGTCAACCCAAAATAGGACATTATCATTTTGGGATTATCCATTTTTTCTTTTATCATTCCGTTGTCTGATTTCAGTCACCCATGGAAACCATAGCATATTTAATCACAATTTCAAGGGCGCTGACGTTCTCATCGTTTATAAATTCCATTTGAATGTATCCTTTCTAAACGAATTAAAGAACTGCTTTCCCTTCGCTCACTTACGCTCGAGTTCCCTGTCAATGATCTTCTTGAAACTTTCATACGGCTGAGCGCCGGTAAGCGGCTGACCGTTCACAAAAAAGGCCGGTGTTCCGTTGACCCCCAACTTCATGGCAGCGTTCAGGTCATCGTCAATCTTAGAATTATATTTTCCACTGTCGAGGCACTGTTGGAATCCGTTCACCTCTAACCCGAGCCGCCGGGCATAAGAAACCAAATCACTTTTCGCAAGGGCGCTCCGGTTATCAAAGAGGATATCACGATATTCCCAGAACTTTCCCTGTTCTTCGGCACATAAAGAAGCCATCGCCGCATCCTTCGCATGCTGGTGAAACGGAAGCGGAAAATGCATAAACGAAAAACGGACTTGCTCTTTATATGTTTCACGAAGCTGGCGGATCGTCGTTTGAATTTTCGAGCAGTACGGGCACTCAAAATCAGACACTTCCACGACCGTCACGGGCGCGTTGACATTTCCGCGAATCGGCCGGCCCGTCATATCAATCTGAAACCGCGGGGCTTCGAGCAAAATCTTTACAGGATATTTATTCTTAAGATTTCCCGCATAATTGTCTGAGACCGCCGAGAGTTTTTGTTTTTTCAGTAGTTCCCTGATTTTACCCTTGGCTTCTTCCGTGGAATTTCCAAACCTGCCCTGCGACTGCATGAAAATATTGTCCACTTCGGCATCCGTCACCCCGGGATTCGCGCCCTTCAGCGCTTCATCCTGTACGTCTCCGATTGATTTTTTCTGTTTTCCGGCTTCAAGCTGCCACAACTTTTCATTGACCATCTCATCAAGTTTATTCATTTTGATGTCATAGATTTGACTCTCGATCGATTTCAGTTCGTCTTTCGCCGCTTCATTCAACTCCATGGCCGTAATGATCTCATCTCCAATCCGCGCAACCACATCCTTACTTTTTTCGTTTTGAGCGGCGGTTTCTTTGTCGGCGGCAAATAACGAATTTTGCGATAGAAAAGCACCGAACGTAAAAAACCAAAAAGATACGACCATTAATTTAAACTTCCTTTTCCTATTGAATGGCATTCCCCACCTCTTTATTTAAGATCATTATTCAATCTGCCTGATTTTACGTCATTCCCGCATGTTTCAGGCGGGAATCCAAGGTCATAGATTCCCGACAAAAGCTTTCGGGAATGACACAAACGGTGCTGTAAATCTCTCGATTTAAAAAACCACCCGTCTGAATATCATTTAAATAGACGCGCAACCGTGTTTTCTATTCAGATTTTTTCAGCCTATGATCCAGGGAAAGAATACCTGATCCCCTGCGGGAAAGCAAAAGAGAGAATAGAAATAAAATAAAATCAATTTTGACCGTATCGCGTGGGGAAATATGGATCGCAGCTCCGAAACAACCGCAATCCAAAATGGGCAATTTCAAAATAATTGTCCGAATCAGCAACGCAATAAAAGCGAGAAAAAAGACGGAGGCAACAGCTGCCGAAGTCCGCGTCATAAACCCAAGAAAAATAAATGCACCCAAAATAAACTCTATCCAAGGAACTGCGGTTGCTACAAGCGGAATCAGCATATCCGGCAAAAACCGATATGCCTCGACCGCCGCAGCAAATTCCTCGGGTGGTGCGAGCAGTTTGTTCCATCCTGAATAAATCAAAATCCCGCCGACAGCCAAGCGACCGATCAGTAAAAAAAGTTTCATGGTTTTACTCCCTGTATTACGTTTTCTCCGCTGGCTTGATTCGCGGCCACCCCTGGTGGCGGATTTTCTCCAGCCTGTTTCGCACTAACACTCGCATTCTCAGGTTGTGTTGGTTGAGCGACCGCTGGCGGTGGAATGGTTACCGTGTTCGGAGTTCCGGGAGGAATTGCCCCGGGAATCTGACCTGCGGGTTGTCCCTGCGGATTACCTGAATTTTCCGGAGGGGGCGGCGGCAGAAAAGCTTCGGGCGGTAAATTGATGATGATCCCGGCTTTCTTTAATTCTTCGACTGCAAATTTTTTGCCGTCCGTTTCAAGCTGTTTCCCGCCGACAAACCGTTTATCATTAATAAAAAAAGAAGGTGTTGCGTTGACGTGTAGCGCTTTCCCCGAATCGTTTTCTTTTTGGATTTTCCGGAGCGTTTTATCACTTTCAACGCATTTTTCGAGTTTTTCCTGCTTCAGCCCCAAATCAGCGCAATATTTCCAGAATGTTCCGGTCGGCCGTTCCTGTTTAGACCACTCGGCTTGTTCTTTAAACGTTCTGTCGTGAAATTCCCAAAACTTCCCCTGCTCTGCCGCACATTCAGCGAACAAGGCCGCTTCGAGCGCCCAACGATGCATCTCGAGCGGAAAATGCCGGAATTCGACCGAAATCATATCCGGGAAAATTTTCATAAAATCATCTTCCGCTTTCGCACCATAGGAACATGCGGGACATTGAAAATCACTATAAACCACCATCCGAACCGGCGCATGATTGGGCCCTTTGAATTTATTTCCATGCAATTGCGCCGTGGAAATATTCCCCTGGACTCGCCGGCCGAGCGCAACACTGCCAATTAAAATCAACACGATCATGCTTCCTGTAACGACATAGCGTTTAATCATTTTCGCACTTTTCTCCGTTAAAGCTGTTAACGATAACATGTCCCATGCACTCAAGCTCACAAGAGCGCAAGAACACTGTCTGTCATCCTCGCGTCCACCTAACATCCACCAAAATACTCGTCGGACTCGCCGCGCTGTTTGGCGAGAACTGGCGGATCCGCCGTCCTGTTGGGCGGAAAAACGGGGATCCATCAATCTTATGGATTCCCGCTTAAAGCCTGCGGGAATGACAGAAAACTGAAGAATTCAAGTTAGCTTTTTACGTTTTGTTTTTAAATCACCGTGCTGTCCGCAATCACGGCATCTTTCGGAACGATCACAATGCCTTCGCGGATGAAATAATTATCTCCGTCAAAGTCTTCCAGCTTTTTTGCGTTTTTAATGATCACATGACGACCGATCCGAACATTTTTATCAATAATAGCTCCCTCGATTTTTGTTCCGTCTCCGATTCCCATCGGAATTTTATTTTTGCTCAAGGATTCAAATTCGAAAAAATCCGCCCCCATAATCACGGATTTCTTGATGGAAGCTTTTTTATGGATCACTTCCCGTAATCCGATAATCGAATCTTCAATGGTGGCATGACGGATGACGGTCCCTTCCGAAATTAAGGAATTGTCGATTTTGGAACCCAGGATTTGTGAGGGGGGAAGAAATCGCGGATGCGTAAAGATATTTCCTTTCGGAGAATGAAATCTGAATTTCGGATATGGGCCCGTTAGTTCCAAACAAGCTTCGTAAAAACTTCTAATGGTCCCGATGTCTCTCCAGTAGCCGTCGAAATAATACCCAAACGACTTTAAATGTTTGTTTTTAATCGCCTTGGGAATGATTTCACGCCCAAAATCAATTTCGTCACCGGCTAAAAGCTCAGTTAAAACCCGCGCCTTGAACACATAGACGCCCATGGACGCATAATAATTTTTCGTCGATTCAACTTCAAATCCCTTCCTGTTTTCCGGCATTTTAGGTTTTTCATTGAAGTCGGTGATCCTTCCGTTTGCCTCCATTTTCAGGATTCCAAAACCAGGTGTCAATTTCTCATCGACTAAAATAGTAGACACGGTGACATCTGCTTTGTTTTTTCGGTGGAAATGGATCACCTTCTGGTAATCCATCCGGTATAAATGATCTCCGGAAAGGATCAGAACATCGTCATCCTCCTGAAGGTGGTAGTGCGGCATATGACAACGAACCGCATCGGCCGTTCCCTGAAACCATCGCTCGCTTGATAAGGTTTGTTCGGCAGATAACAAAATAACCGCGGCGCGGCTAAAATAGTCAAACCGGTACGTGTTATAGATATGATTGTTTAAGGAAGCAGAATTATATTGTGTTAGAACAAAAATCCGCTTCAAACCGGAATGGAGTGAATTACTAATAGGAATGTCTACGAGCCGGTACTTTCCGCCAATCGGAACAGCCGGTTTCGACCGGTATAAGGTAAGCGGAAATAATCTTTTCCCCTGTCCGCCCCCCAACACAATCGCTACCTCACCCATCGCTTCCCATTGGCTCCGTTTTTATTTTGTTACTTTAGTCGACCTGTTTTTATGTCATTCCCGCTCGCTTCCCTTAAAAAAGAAAGGGCCGTCCCCAGCTTTTCCGGGGTAGGCGGGACTGACATAGATTGAAAATATATACACTATTATAATAGGTTGTCAGTACCGTCCTTAACTTCCCATGAATCATCCAATAGGTTGTTAAGGGCGGGAATCCATGATTTTTGATCCCCGCCAAAAGCACGGCGGAGCAGTGCTGCTTCGCTGCATTCGGGGATGACACAGGCTAAAAACCTATGGTTTAGCCCGGATTTCTCATCACTAATGACAGATTCCGCTCGTAAGAGCTGCGGCGCAAAGATAGTTTGAATGTTTGCGCCAAGGGCTTATCTTTTGCGCTCTGATCTGACAAGGGACGCAAAACTTTTGGCACAACTTCTTACGCCAAAAGCGCCTTTCTCTTCGATTCACAAAATCGATGAGAAAGAGGGGTTAACCCTTCTTTAGAATAGGTAGGCCGGTTTTTGAATTTTCACCGATCACATAACCTGCCGGAAGCTGGTCAATAGCGCCTTCTTTAATTTCTTTTCCAAAGAAATAAATCATCTGCTTACGTCCACCTCTTAAAGTCACTTCTCTTTTGTGTAGATAAAAAGTCGTTCCGCTTTTTTTGCTAACAGCACCGAATGCCATGATTATCTCCTTATGGTTCAAGTTATCGATTTATTACTGTTTAAAAGATATCAGAAAAATCTTTTAAGGTCAAACATTTTGCTAACAGATAAAACTTTAACTGTCAGTCCGGATTTCTCATCGATTTTGTAAATCGACGAGAAATCCGGTTGATTATTTATCGGCAACGGTTTAAAAAGAGTTCAATTAAAATATTCAGTTCTGCAAATTTTTCCCTCTCGATAGGGAGAGGGTTGGGGTGCGGGCGGATTGCCCTTGTTCATAGACCCCCTCCCCTCTATCCTCTCCCCCTTAAGGTGGAGAGGAGTATAGAAGAAAAGGTGCCAGGCACTTTCGATTTTCGTTAAAAGGCTTATGTTCGAGGCGAATCTACTTGGCGCAGGCTTAAAAGCTATATTTGATGTTCGTGCCGAAAATATTCGTATCGGTCCACTTTCCGATGCTGTTTTTTTCGAATCGTCGCAAATAATAAATGCTGCCGTAGAGATGATCCCAGAGGTGGAACTTGAAACCGTTAAAAAAACGGTCCTCCACAAAACCGTTTCGGTTTGATTCAACAAAGATCTCGTTGGCCGAATAAGGCTGGAATTTAAATCGCGTCCATCGATAAGGCGCCACAAGAGTCACCAGATTGCGGTAACGCACGGTATTCTCCTGGTCTTCTTTAAAATGAAACTCCAGCATATTGCGATCGGAGAGATCAAAGCCGTAAATCTTGGCCTGCGGCGCGGCATAAATCCTCGGCACGTTGTCCCAAGACCAGATCGCTTTCTTTCCCACTTTTCGCGATGAACGAATCTCTTGATAGTCCGCGCCCACGGCAAGATATTTATGATGCAGGTAATCCAGGCCAAGATGGGTTTCCATATAATTGATGCCCCATCCCTCTTTAAAGCGCAACTCCTCGCCCACTTTCATCTTGATCTTATCGTTCATCTTCTTTTCAATGTCGTAAGTATTCCAAACCCCAAACGCCTCATCGGTGTTCTTGACGGCAAAGGACAACGGCGCCCATAAAAACAGAAGAAAAACGGCACACGACAAGGGCCCGGCTACAGAGCAGAGTTTTCGATGTTTCCCGCGGAACTTCATCATGGCGCCTTCATCTTTTTTCTATTTTTTTTTCGCAATCGATTTCAAGGAACTCCGGATTAATTTTAATGCCCTGACTGCGAGCTGCGGTATGCTATTATTATCGTCAATTTGCAAACGGGCTTGAATGAAGCCTAAAGAAGGTTGCGTAAGTAAATCTATTTTATTTCAGCATTAAAAGCCGATTTAGCTTGATTCTTTATCAAAAACCGCTAATATTTCAAAATTCATGGACACGATCATCGAATTTTTTCGCCAGTTATACCATTTTGAACACCTTATCCGCTGGGGCGGTTATACCGTTCTCGTACTGATTGTCTTTGCGGAAACAGGACTGCTGGCCGGTTTCTTTTTGCCGGGCGATTCATTATTAGTCACCGCCGGACTTCTTTCAGCCGTCGACGGTGCTCTCAATATCTTCATATTAAATGCGGTTCTCTGCCTTGCGGCAATCATGGGCGATACCGTCGGCTATTGGATCGGATACCACATCGGCCCGCGAATTTTTAACAAGGATGATTCATTCTTCTTTCATAAAAACCATCTGCTTCGCACCCAATATTTTTATGAGAAATACGGCGCTAAAACGATTGTCATTGCGCGATTCGTCCCTATCGTCAGAACTTTTGCTCCGACCGTCGCCGGAGTCGGGAAAATGAAATATAGGAAATTTTTATCTTACAACATCATCGGCGGAATCGGATGGGTGCTCAGCATGACCCTCATCGGTTATTTCCTTGGCCGGAGCATTCCGAATATCGAGAAACAGATTCATATTATTATTTTCATTGTGATCTTCGTCTCATTCATCCCGATTATGAAAGAATGGCTTTCTTCAAGACGTAAATGATTTTCAGGGGACAGCGCCCTCCTTCTCGTTTAAAAAGGGCGCTGTCCCCTAAGAAAATGGAGTAATATTGCATCATGGCATTAATGATCAAACGAATTGAACGCCCGCGAGAATTGAAATGGTATCAAGCCGGCGCCATGCTCTACGGCGACTGGGGAACCAGCAAAGCCTATGTGCTCGGAATCGCTTTTGCACTGGCAGGTCACGCGTCATGGTTTTTACTCGGGATCATGTCTCTCCTGACGATACTCGTCGGATTTTGCTACACCATTATTTGCCGCGTATATCCCGATGGAGGCGGCGTTTATTCTTCGCTCAGAAACAGATCAAAACCGCTTGCTGTTCTCGGAGCGCTTCTATTAATCGCGGATTATGCCGTTACGGCGTCACTCAGTACGTTATCCGCATTCCACTATTTTAATACCTCTAATCCCGTCCTTTTCGCCATGGGCGCCATCGCGCTTATCGGCGCCATCAATTGGATCGGTCCCAGCAAAAGCGGAAATCTGGCGACCTTTGTCGGCGTACTCGCATCCATATCTGCCATTATTCTTTTTGGATTTACTGTCCCGCATCTACCCCATGTGAATCTTCAAATGCCAACCGGAACATTCACCCACAATTGGAGCAGTTTTGTCGGAATTGTTCTCGCACTCTCCGGCGTCGAAGCCATTGCAAATATGACCGGCGTTATGGTCTTGCCTGTTGATAAAACGTCGAAACGTGCGATTTGGCCAGTCCTTCTGGAAGTAGCCCTATTAACATTTCTTTTGGGAATTGCCATGAATGCCATCCCCAATCTGACGGGTCATACAGAGGATATGCTCCGCGCGATTGCCAACCATTATATTGCGCCATGGTACGGAACCATGATTTCTATCTTATTTGCCTTTTTACTGCTTTCTGCGACAAATTCGGCCATCAATGGGCTGGTCAGTATTAAATATGCAATGGGGAAAGACCGGGAACTTCCGGAACAGTTCACTCAACTCAACCGGTTCGGGATGCCGTGGCTTGGATTAATTGTCGCAACCATCGTTCCGATCCTTGTTTTGTTTTTTGTCAACGACCTGGTGGGCCTCGCGGCCCTTTATGCGATCGGTGTCGTAGGCGCGATTACGATCAATCTCGGGGCCTGCGCGCTGAATTATAAAATTAATCTGAAACGATGGGAAAGATCTTTGCTTTACGCCGCTTCCCTCATTCTTCTTTTCGTGGAAGTGACAATTGCTTTTCAGAAACACGCCGCTCTTCTTTTTGCAATCATCATCGTCGCTGTCGGATTAATCCTCCGCTACCTTGGCAAAACATTCTTTGTGATTAAAGTACCGGAATTTGTTCCGAGCGCCGAAGTACTGACGGTGAGTGAAGCGAAGGATTTGGTATCTCTCTACAAAAGTTCATTTTTGGTGGCCATTAAGCAAATGAATTTAAAACTCCTTGAAGACACGGCGCTGATGATCAAGGCGAGGGGCGAAAATTCGGCGTATGTTTGTTATGTTGAAGAATCCCCCGCCATTAAGAGCGAACTGGTCGAACTCGAACCGTCTGCCGAATCGATTGAGCTTTTAGCCAAAGTCGAAGAGGAAATGGCAAAATCGGGAATCACGGTCATTCCGCTGTGGCAAACCGGGACTGAACCCGGAAAACGGATCGCGGAAACCGCTAAGGAATTGGATGTGAAAACGGTTACGATCGGTGCGACGCAACGCAGTGCTTTGGTGAATTTATTCAGAGGCGATGTTTTACGGCAGCTAGCGCAGGGATTGCAAAAGGACTGTCACTTAGTTATAGTGGGATAGAGTTTCATTTTAGCCAGTGCAACATTCCCGCGGCTCAGACAGTTCCTGCGCTCCCGTTGGTGCTCGGAAAACTCGCCTCGGAAATGTTGCACTGGCTAAAATTTCTCAGCATAAGCACAGATTCGGACCCCGTGGTTTAATTTTAGTAACTTTTATTTAAGAGGAGCAATTGAAGCAGGAAGACATCTCTCCGCGAGTTCGTAAAAAGCAAACGGAGCAAAAAATGTCATCCCCGCATGCTTCTGGCGGGGATCTATAATTCCTGGATTCCCGTTTTTGCGGGAATGACATCAATTTGGCAATCAAGGGAATGACATGCCGCATCAAATTATAATTTGGACAACGTTTAATCTCTTTATTATCGGAATGCTATGGCTTGACCTTGCCGTCTTCCAGAAGAAAGACCACGTCATCGGCATCAAAGAATCCCTTTGGTGGAGCGTTTTCTGGACTGTTCTTGCGCTTATCTTCAATCTCGGACTCTATTTTTTCATGGGCCGTGAGAAAGCGCTAACCTTCTTCACCGGCTACCTGATCGAACGATCTCTCAGCATGGATAACTTGTTTGTCTTCCTCGTCATTTTTAACTATTTCAAAGTCGACGGAAAATATCAGCACAAGATTTTATTCTGGGGAATTTTGGGCGCACTTGTCATGCGCGCCGTTTTTATTTTTGCCGGAATCGCGCTGATTAAAATGTTTTCGTGGACGATTTATGTCTTTGGGGCATTTCTGATTTACACGGGTTACAAACTCGTGTTTCAGGAAGATAAAGAAGTCGATCCTGAACATAATGTCGTATTAAAAGCCATCAAAAAAATATTTCCGCTTACGACCGCACACGATGGGAATTTTTTCGCGCGGATTGATAACCGGCTCTTCATGACCCCGCTTTTCGTCGTCCTGATTCTGGTCGAGACTTCCGACGTCATGTTCGCCGTTGATTCCATTCCCGCGATTTTATCCATTACGACGGACCCCTTCATCGTCTATACGTCAAACGTCTTCGCGATTTTAGGTTTACGGGCACTTTATTTTGCCTTGGCGGCGCTGATGGATATGTTCGAATATTTGGATTACGGTCTCGGAATTATTCTCGCATTTGTCGGCGTGAAGATGCTGATTCAGGAACATTACCATATTCCGATCGGCGTCGCTCTCGGCGTCATTTGTCTGATATTAACTGCGTCGATTTTAATCTCAATATGGAAACGTAAACGACCTCAGTGTAACAAAGTTAAGTAAAGAGGAGAGGCGGGAGCCTTCGCTTTAGCTGCCTCCGCCGGTTTCATGGCGAACGGCCATAGAAGAAACCGCCGTACTCGCTGCCGCTCGGGCTTCGTTCCGAGCTGGGAACTTCGCCCGATCGAAGCCGCTGCGGCGTCCCGCCTCTCCTCTTCCTTTATTAAATTTATATATTTTTGTGTAAGATTAAACATAAATAAGTGAGCAGGATGATACAAAACAGTAGAGTCAATTTACGATCCTCCGACGAAATTGGATTCAGAAGATCCTACAAATTCTTGCGAAGATCAAAATGGGAAACCGCAGCCCGTCACCAGGGAATTTTGGGAATGCGGAGGAAATCCCGTTTTGAGATTCGCTTAGAATTGTTGCGGAGAATCCATTCGTCGGAGGATCGTAAATTGACGGTCTGCTAAGAGATTATAATGCGATGACTCAACATACGGAACATACGACAAAACACGAGCACCACGCGCGCGAAAAGTGGGGCACGAAACTTGGACTCATTCTCGCGATGGCCGGAAACGCGATCGGCCTCGGTAATTTCCTGCGCTTCCCCGTCCAATGCGCCAATAACGGCGGCGGCGCATTTATGATTCCTTACTTCATTGCCCTCTTCCTGCTCGGAATTCCCCTTATGTGGGTCGAATGGGGTATCGGCCGCTTCGGCGGGAAATACGGCCACGGAACGACACCGGGGATGTTTCATTATTTATGGAAAAATCCCGTATCGAAATATCTCGGCGCCGTCGGCATTATGATTCCATTCTGTCTTGTCATCTACTACACATATATTGAATCCTGGACACTGGCCTATAGTGCGTTTTCTTTCACGGGAAAATATTTCGGAATCACAACCCATCAAGGCATGATTGATTTCCTGGGAGCCTATCAGGGCAAAGTGGTCAATCAGCATTTTAACGGGATAGGCACCGCATACCTTTTTTTTCTTATCACGTTACTCGCTAATATTTGGATTCTCTGGCACGGCACAAAGGGAATTGAGTGGTTGGGAAAGTGGGCCATCCCGACCATTTTTATATTCGGCATTATTTTGCTTGTTCGCGTATTTACACTCGGCACTCCAAATCCCGCCCTTCCGGAACAAAACGTTTGGAACGGCCTCGGATTTATTTGGAATCCGGATTTCCGGCAGCTTGGAAATGCGAAAGTCTGGCTCGCTGCAACCGGCCAAATCTTCTTCACGCTGAGTGTCGGATTCGGGGCCATTCAGACTTACGCAAGTTACCTCACCCCCAAAGATGATGTCGTTGCTTCCGGATTAGCTACCGTATCGGCGAATGAAGCAGCCGAAGTCATTTTAGGCGGCTCGATTGCCATCCCTGTCACCGTTGCTTTTTTTGGAATCGCGGCGACCCAGCAAATCGCAGCGGGAGGTTCTTTTGATTTGGGCTTCTTTGCGCTCCCTCTTATTTTCCAAAAGCTTCCCTTCGGCCAATTTTTTGGAACGATCTGGTTTTTCCTTTTATTTCTTGCAGGCATTACATCGTCCGTTGCGATGGCGCAACCCATTATGGCGTTCCTTCAGGAAGAATTTAAAGTCACGCGCAAAAACGCGGCCCTGATGATCGGCGGCGCTTTATTTTTCCTGATGCATCCCGTCATTTTTTTTCTAAAACACGGGTTTCTGGATGAAATGGATTTCTGGATCGGCACATTCGGAATTGTATTCCTTGCCTTGCTTGAAATTATTATTTTTATTTGGCTGTTTGGCGCTAAAAATGCATGGAAAGAAATCCACTCAGGCGCGCTGATGAAAGTCCCGAGAGTTTTCTTGTTCATCATGAAATATATTACGCCCGCATACTTAATCATCCTGCTCGGGTTTTGGTTTTATCAGGACGGCCTCCGTGTCATCACCATGGCGGGCGTCCCGCCGGAAAATTATCCCTACATCTGGTTTGCTCGATTCCTGATGATCGGAACTCTCATCGTCGCTTTTGTCGCCGTTTACATTGCCTGGCAAAAAAAACACCGGATTATGCAGCGCATCCCCTCCTCTTAAAGGGGACAGCGCCCTTTTTAGGGCGCTGTCCCCACCTACAGTAGAATTCTCTATTGGTAATAGATTTTATGCTTTTTAGACTTCCTCGCTCTTGCAAAACACGCTATCAATATTTAGACTCTCCTGAAAGGAGAAAAGCGGATAGAGATAGCGCTTTGCAAAACAATATGCCTAGACATAAACGAATCGTCATTCCCGACGTGCCCCATCACGTTACGCAGAGGGGTAACAATCAAAACACGGTGTTTGATTCTGATGCGGATTTTGACCGGTATCTCAAATGGTTAAGTAAATATGCACAGAAATATTTAACGGATATACTCGCATACTGTTTAATGCCCAATCACGTGCACTTTGTTATCACCCCAAAGGAAACAGACTCGCTGGCTCGTTTATTTAACACACTTCATATGAGATACTCACAATACAAAAATTATAAATCAAAAAAGACCGGACATCTCTGGCAGGGCCGATTCTTTTCATCTCCTTTAGGCGACGAGCATTTATATAATGCTATCCGCTATGTCGAACGAAACCCCGTTCGCGCCAACTTAGCGGATTATGCATGGAATTACCGGTGGTCAAGCGCCGCCTTTCATTGCGGTAAGACTAATCATTCTTGGATTACTAAAACAGATACTATTTTCAAATACAGTCCTGACGAATGGAAAGAATACCTGTCCAGCGAAGATGAAACGATTGTGGATAAGATACGAGCCATCACCATCAAGGGAGGGGACAGCGCCCTTTTTAGGGCGCTGTCCCCTTAAAAGAGATTACGCTGCCACTTGGAGTTGGCGCATTTCGGTTTGTTCACGTTGCCAGAGGCTAACAAATTTATTCACAAGACTTTCATTAAATTCAATGCGGTTTCCTTGTTGGATTTCAAATCCCATTTGCCGCATCAACTGAACCATCTCTGGCCCAAGGACCGCAAGTGAATTGACGATCGGCGGTAAATACCGGCTGACGGTCCGCCGATTGATGTCCGTAATGGCCGCTGTGTGGAATTGAATTTGCGTAATCTGCTTCGGCAACTCCTTCACGCCGTCATAAACAATGTAAATATGATCGGAATTAACCTTGCGCGACAGCTTTTCGATCGTTTGCGCCAATTGATTCAGCTCGGTAATATTTTCAACATACGGCGTCACGAACATGCCGGGCTTCACCGTTTCACCAAGCGGCTTCCCGACCACCACAAGGCCGAATTGCGTATCCACAGGGCGGATAAATTCACGCATACTTGCGGCAGGGATTCCTTGCGCCATCAGCCGCCGCTCGACATGCTGAATGATACTTTCAATCGCCGGCATTTCAACCGTTGTCGATCCGGCCAAATTCGCGACGAACTCGTCAAGGAGAAGTCCGGCAGCCGTATTTTTCCGGTATGCCCCTCGTAGCGTCTCTTGAATGCGTGGCATCAAGTGGGTCATTTCGTGGAGCAGCGTTGCCTGCAAGCGATTAATGGCAACTTGATCATCGCCGGTCATTGCATCCGCAACCATTTGAGGATTGAGATAAATTGCTTTTTCACTCAGCTTGGCATATCCGAATTCTGTCGTAAGTGACGGATCCAATCGAATCGCCGAAACACCGCGCACGAGTTCATCAAGCACCGCCACACCGCCGAATACACTGCGGAACACTTCATCACCTTCAATCCGTCCGTTGAATTTTGCAAGTGCTTTTCCAAATTGACTAAAAATAAAATTACCAACTTCAGCAGATATCATCGGGCTTTGTTCTTTAATTTGCTCGAGAACCTTGGCCGCGCCCCGATCAAACGCATTACTTTTCGGTTGCGTCAATTCGTCCGTTTTTCTAGCTTCAGAGCGTGCTACCTGACTCCCCTTTTCGACGGCAACAGCAACCTGCTTCAAGATTTCCGCTTTTTCTTCTGCTGTTATTGTCGGCTCGGCAAACGGCATAAAGGCAGCACGATCGAAATCATCTCCCACAACAGCCGTCCACGGTTTGAATTCAACCCGAACCTTAACATATTGATTCCGTACCTCGTCCCATTTGACGAACTCATATTCAAACGCTTCCTGTGCCAGCGCTTTCGCCCTCGCCTTTTCCTGCATTTCATAATAGGTCATATTGACGCCGTTGAAGATAACGGGCTTATCGTGTTCGAGATCAAATCTTGATTCCATAATCGAATCGTCGGTAAAGTACTTCGTCACCCCGAGCGTTGTCCCAATAAATCCGGCGCCGCCTTTATTGATTTGCAATACGCCGTCATGGTTTCCATCCAGAAGGGACGGAATCACCTGAACAAGACCATCGCCGTATGTCGGATGATTGTGCAATAGATATGCAAAGTCATCTTCACCGTACGTTTCAGATCCGGTATTCCGCATTCCGCTCGAAATCTGTTTTCTCCCATCCGGCATCACTTGCAGAATCTGTTCAAAGCCGAGTTTGTGCGCCTGCAGATGCACCGCCTTCCACTGGATCGGATCCGGTTTGAGATCTGCAATATATTTGCCGGTCTTGCGATTAATCATATCCGGAGTGTTAATGAGGTCCTCAAACGAATACATGCCGTCAAGTTTGAGTTTCTTCTCCTCCTCGATAAACGCTTGAATGTCTTTGTCTTTCTGCTGCATCCAGAACAGGGCCTGTAAATACCGCGCTGCAAATTCTTCCAAACGGCCTGACGGCGTTGTATTATTTTTCACCATATCCTGGATACGCGTCCGGAATTGATCTAACAATTCCAACCGCTTCCATTTAACCTCGCGGCTTAAGGTCTCTCCTTCGCCCAGCAATTTCCGGAATAACGTATTCGTCAGATCAAATGCAAAGATATACAGAAACATCTGGGATGGATTTGTCTCCAAAAGATTCTTCGACTTTTCGACCGGCAGCATAAACGCCTCGAAAAATCTCTGCGTTTCCCGTTCAATCATTTCGGCCGCAAGTTTTTTCCAATCAGCGAGGCCCTCGTCGAGTTCCATTTGTTTCGAAATCATTTGCCGGACACGGTTAACCCAGAACGGCTTAATTTCGCGATAAATTTCCGCAATGATCTTTTGTGCTCTTTCACCGTGCACTTGAACCGCCAGCTGGACAAGCTCCGGTAACTTAGCGGAAATAAAATCGAGGGCAGCCGATTTATCAAGTTCCATCATTCCGCGTTCCGCATCCATCTTGGTCCGCAATTCAGTTAAGAACGTTTGCAGCTGAGCATTGAAGGTCAGCGTTGCTTTAAACGGTTCCAACAACTCTTCATTCGCCTTAGGATCATCTTTGGAACGTAAATCAATCTCGCGCGCCAATTGTTTTTTCCATATGTCATAATCGCGTTCGATTTCTTGTTGAGCCTGCTGCCGCTCACTCATCGAGTTCTTAATGCGATCCATGGCTTCGATCAGCTTTTTCTTCTCGGCTTTCGTTCCGACCTTTTCTAACTGAGCTTCGAGCTGCATCAACTGGACTTGATACGTCATCGATCCGATTTTCTCTTCCATTACTTGTTTGGCGCGATCCATCGAATCTTCATAGGATTTAATAATCGCTTTTCCGCGATCCTTGTCGCCGGCCTTATAGGCGGCAACAGCGTCTGCGGCTACCGTTTCGGCAAGATGTTGATGGATTTGATCGGCAGATTTTCCGTGGAGGGTTCCTTGATCGTCGACTGTCATGATCGGCCGTTCGCCCGCGAATAATTCATCCACCATGGCAGACAACCGCGACGGATTCTGTAATAATTTCTGGACGGCCAATATGTCATCGAATTCGCGCGAATTCCACAGGAGCCGTTGAACCAATGCGGTCGCAAGCGCGGGATCCATACGCCGTTCGCGCAAGAGCCGTTCAAATTCGAGCTTCAAGCCTAACACTGTTTTGAATGTTGCGTATGCCCGCTGTTTGAAGCGGAGCCTGTCTGCCGGAAGCAATTGATCCACAAGGTGGTCGCCTTTGTTCGGGTATAGATATTGGTTGAACTTTTGTTCGAAAACATGTTCGAGGCCGAATTCGTGACCAAAGTCGTAGTCATACACGCCTTCGACAATCTGAGCGAAAAAGTTCATGATTTCTTCGATCACGTTCGATTCGTTTCTGCCGATTGTGCTCTGTTCGCGTCCGAACGGAAGCGGGTGAATAAAGTGGCGCAATTCGTGATAGCTGGATTGATCCACATATTCTTCACGCAACACAGGGAAATCCAGATTCTTAAAAAGGCCTTCTTTGAAGACAGAGCCTGCGTCAAAGGTTGTCGTTCCGGTATGTGTTTCCAAACGTCCCTTTGCAAATCCCCTTTGAATTAAAATGCTTTCGAAGTCCGTATCAATCACAAACATCATGGCTTTCAGATCCGGCGGCGTTCCCTGTCTGGCAATGTGTTTCCGTTTCGCTTCCGTATAAGCTTCCTCGAAAACAGGATCGTCGGGCGTAATTCCCTGCCGGCGCAAATTTTCCTTAATACGCGGCAATTCAACCAACTCCGCAAATGTTCCCGTCCGGACAACAACGCCAAGTTTATACCGTGTTCCGGCGGGTTGTCCCGCGTACCGTATTTCAATCTCGCCGCGTTTGAATTCGTAATCGTCATCCACCGCAATCAATAAGCCCTCCGGGGTCAAGTGATTTCGCGGATTTGCGATACCGTAATTCATCTCTTGCGCAAGCCGCGTCAAACCTTCCAGCACCACGGCCGGGTCATTCGATCGGATCTTATCCATGACTTCACGGTCAATTTCCGAAATGTCACGGGCTTGTCCATCATTACGGCTGAAGTCGGGATCCGTCGCGATCAACTCCAATACCCGTTCTTTGTCATGTGCCATTTCATTCAGATTCACGCCTCTGTCCAAATAATCTTCAATCCTTTCAAAACGCTCTCTCTCTTTCATGGTCAGGTAAGTCCTTGCCAAAACAGGATCAAACTCAGCCAATCTCGCTTCGAATTCTTCGCGCACGGAACCGACTTTGAAAAGGCGGCTTGAAATGTAATAAGCATTTTCTGCGGTATATCGGGCCAACCCCAAGAATGCCGCACGCGCTCTCGCCTTTTCTCTATCGGAAACTGCAGGGTCGCTTTCAATCGCACGCAACCGAGCATAAGCAAGCGTCAATCCTTTCCGATAATATGAGGCGCTTCTCCCTAACACGCCCATCGCATACTGATACTCAGATTCGGGATCAACCTCGTCATGCAAATCAAACATTTTGAAAAACGATCCGAAGATCCAATATCCAAGATCCCAATTTTTCATGCGTTCACGATTCAGGCCTTGACTCGTCATAAACAAGGAAGCCAAACTGGTATATTTCAGTATTTGATCGATATTTTGCAAGAAACTCAAACCGGGGGTCCAAAGCATGGCCAGCAACCCTTTTCCTTTGGTTTCCGGTTTCTCTAATTGGCTGGGCTTCAGCATGGAGCGGACAAAACCATGAATCGCACTGTTTAAAATGACCATTTTCAACAGGCCAGCAAGCATTCCGATGTTGGTAGCAGCCAATCCCGCCAAAAGGCCTATGGCAAAATAGGCACCCACACCGATCGCTGCCCAAATGAGAACTTGTCCTACAACATATTTTACATCCGTCGTATAGGTCCAGCGAATCAGCTTTCTAATTAATTTCGTTTGTGACAACGCCGCGGCAACGTCACCTTGCAAAATTTCGGCCGTCGGGAAAATTCCGTCTCGATGCGCCGCTTGAAGTTCCCGCAACTCATCCATTTGAGCGGTCAACGCATTTCGGCGTTCGTGCAAGGCCGTAGTCCGCACTCCGCTAACCTGATCAATATCGCGCACTTGCGTTTCGAGTTTCGCGATTTGATCTTCCAATCCTTCAAAATTCGTGTGTTTAAAGTAGTCCTGCCCGATTTCACGCGTCAATTTAAATGGGTTCGTCCAGCCGAATTTAGACTTTGTGATCACGTCAATGAACCGGCTAAATATGGAATTCCGTCGCAAAACCTTTCTTGAAGCCTTAGCCGTTTCAGGCGCAATCGCAGCATCTACAAGCTGTCGCACTTCTGCGATGACCGTCTGATTATCCGGCGTTCTCGTTCCTTGATTTTCCTGATAAACCTTATAGCCGATCGCCAACACCGGCGCCACCATGCCTTTTAGACTCGCCGCCGCTTGGTCCGGCTCGAGAGTGATTCTGAGGGTATGATACGCCAAGGCAATTGCATTACGTTCTTCATCCGCGACCGACTGGCCCCAGAGCAGTCTGGATATATTCCGAAGTGCACGCGGCTGAGTTCCGTCAAAAACCGCACTCATCACTTCGCTTGCGGACGATTCGAAGCTCGTAAAATCAATCGTATTTGCATCCGGCTTCTTCATCAATTCCATTTTTGTCGTCGCAATCATTCCGCGAATTTCCCGTCCGCGGCCGGCGTACGGAATCATCCGGTCCATCCGGCTGAAGAATGAACGAATCTTCGAAAAAATCCCGCTTGGGAAAATGTAATAGATTTCGCGAACACCGTCTTTGGCCTGAATCATTCCGCCGGTTTCGTTATAAACTCCGTGTGCCGATTGCGCTTCGCTGAAACTATAATCGGCCGGCGTTCCTTCATAAGACAGATCATACAAATTGGCTTCCGAACCGACCACGAGCCGGCTCGTTGCGACATCCACAGCATCTAATTTCGCCCCTTTGCCGACTTCCAGGCGGCCGCCCTGTTGCACCATTACGTTCGTCATGAATGCATCCGCCGCAATAGTCGCGGCACCCAAAATCACGACTCTATTAAGGATGGCATTCGCACCGACCATGACATGATTCGCCAACCTCGTTCCCTCATAAATCACCGCACCCATGGCAACGTTAGCGGCATTGTATTGAATCCTGTCCTGGCGTCCGACTTCAATCACGCCCTGTTCCGTCACAAACACGTCACTGCCGCTGAAACGCAATTTTTCAAGTTCCAAGAGTGTACGATTCGGCACATCCCGGCCGAGATTGTGAATCTGCAAATGACCGTTCCGGTCATATCCGGCCACCAAATAATCCCCGTCAACCCGTTGGACTCCTACTTTCCCGCGGATCAATTGATTCAAGAAATTAGGATCTTCCTTAATGTGCTTCGCGGTTTCTTCGGAAACTTGAATAACCGCTTCGCCGCCCGCACAATTGCCCGCTTCGTCACAGTTAATTCTAACTCTTTCATTCACTCGGACCGTTCCGTCCGGCAAACTCACCCGGTCTATTTCAGTCACCGTCACTTTCCGTTCCAGAATTCGACCGACTTCCGTATCCGGATTTTTTCCTTCACGTTTCACTTCCGCCAGCCCCTTACCGGCCGTTTGAGCTTCCTGGGAACTCGGCGCATAGACATCTTCAACTCTAAGCGCGGATGAATACGCGGTTTCATCTTCTGCTTTTGCGGATTCGGTTTCGCGCACATACGCATGTTTCGCGTCCGCACTGAGCATTTCGCCGTCGAAGGTCTTGTGAGGATCGAGTTCAAACGCTTTTCCGTCGTGATGACGATACACATCTCGCAACCTCTGTGTTTCGTAAAGCCAATGGTGGATTGATGTTAGAACACGATTAAAGAACGGCGATCCCGTAAATCTCGTCACGCCACCGCCGATCGAGGCAACACCGAACACCCATTGTTCAAACCATGATGGCGTCATATCTTCGGCTTCATGGCTTGATTGCCCCGCTCTCTTCGCCGCTTCAGGGCCCATCACTGTCCGGACAGCCTTAGCAACAATTTGATCAATATTTTCAACGCCGTTCTGTTTCAGGAACGCCTGATAGCGTTTGGCACCGTTCTTCTTCAGGGAATCTTTCGCCTGAGCTTTGGCTAACTCGTTGATCCAGTTTTTCTGGAAGTAATTATCCATTGCCACCAACGCCGTATGTGCATTTCCAAATAACAAGAAAAGGGATTGATTCGTCGTTATCCATGAAGCCACTTTATAGCGGTTTGCCCACTGAATATCGGTCAGTTTTGAAAGCCAACGATCCAAGCGGCCGGCCACAGCGGAAGAAATCCCGTCATACCAGCTTTTCGGAAGCGGAGCTGATACCATCGTCAAGCCGAAGCCAATCGTTTTCACTCCAAGCTTTAACATCCCACCAATAAATTTCGGCATTAAGATACCGGCATTCATCACCAACGTAATCATTGGGGCAAACAAATTAATCATCAGGAACGTCGAGACCTGATCCGAGCTAACACGCCCGAGTTTAGCCAACTGATCTAAGCTCGGAATGCCGATCAAATCAGCAGTAAGCGCCTGTATCAGACGATCCAATTTCTTTACAAACGGAATTTTCGTAGCGAAACCGGCCACTCCGTTCAGCATAGCCGCTAAGAGATTGATCAAATTCGATATAAGCATCGCCGGAATATTAGTTACCACACCGCCGATCATTCGCTGACGGCCGATTTCCTCGGTCTTTGCCTGCCATTCGTGGAAGGTGTTATCATAGACTTCACGGATAATCTTGGAAATCCGGTCCACCAATGTCGTCCCGTCGGATTGTTTGCGGGTCAGGAACTCTTCAGAGCCCATCGCAGCAAGCACTTTGTCCACGCCTTTTCCGATGCCCGCAAACATCGCTTTCGCTTCGTCAGCAGTTTTCGGAATCGCCGGAACAGCAAGATCCCAACCCCAAATACCGGGAATCGCGCTATTCAACCGGTCACGCAGCAGAAACGCCGGATTTTGAATCGAAAGCCGGAGCCGTTCTTTTGCAAGCCGTGCCTGTTCGGCGTCATAGCGCTCTTTACCATGTTGATCATAATATTTTCCGCTTGCCACTGCTTCTTCCGCCTTGATAAGCGCCAAGACATCTTTTTGATACTGTTTAAATTCTTTGTCAAAATCTTCGCGGACAGAGCGGATCACGGCCCTTGCAAATCTGAGCGGCGCGAATCTTTCGCTCGCATTTTCCCGGGCCCGGAAACTATCGACCTGCCGCTGCGCGGTTCTCAACCGCGCATATTTTTCCTGAGTCCCCATTTTCGGATTATCCCTGACACCCGCAATCTCTTCGATCGCAATCTGTCGCAACCGTTCAGCCTCCTGCTTTTGAGCATTCCGTTCAACAAAACGTTTGCCAAGCCTTCCGCGTGTTATAGCATAAAGTCCCTTCGCCGCCATTCCGACCGTCACCGCCATGAGCGGATCCAATTTGTCTTTCGGCCCGAGTCGCCGGATAATATCTTCTTCTCTTGTCCATTCGCCATATTTCTTGGTTCCGTCATGAATCGCCTGTTGAATTCTCATATTCCGTTTCGAATATTCCCTGTCGAAAGCTTGGAAGCGCTTGCGCTGGCGTGTTCCGTCAATTTCCGTTCCCATTTGTCCGAGTGCAACCAAGTTGAGGAATTTCGTTTTCATGGCCGGATCAACCAACTCGCCCGATCCGTTATAAACCCCGGTCTTCTCAGAAGACTCATAAGCCGTGAACGCTTTCAATTGTTCCGTCATCCGGTCTCCGAGACGGTCAAACAGTCTCAATTTGAGACTATCTGTTAAGAACTTCCGATGGAAAAACAGCCATGCATTTCCGATGGCCAAGGCCGTGATAACGGGCACCGAAACCGGCGCACTCAGGAAAAATGCCGCCAAAGTGGCCAGTGTTCCGATAGCTGCAGTTACGGTACCGAACGCCACCATATCGCGGTTCGTAAACAGGAATGCTTTCAAATATCCGACCGAATTCTTAAAGAATGTATTTCGATCAGATTCTTTTCCGGTTACTTCGGATTGATCAAAGAGAGAGAAATTAGATTGAACCAACTTTTTGGAAGACCAACTAAAATTATATGCGAGGAATGCCAAAGCGCCTGCGAACAAGACCGGAGCAATAACCGATAAGAAAATAGAACCAAAACCGAAGGACACCAGCATCAGAGCCGTTAAGACAGAACCTGTCACCCAGCCCAGTTTCTGATATCCGTTCGCCCAAACGTCGTTCACGAAACTATTATCACTTCCCGTAAAGGCCTTGAAACCTTGTTCCAAACTCGAAGTTCCGCTTCCCACTTTCTTCTTATCGCTTCCTTTCAATCCGCTCAACTCTTTATTCGCGACCGAGAACGGAAAATGTCCGGCCAAATCAAATTGGCGGCCGCCGCGTCCTTTGATTTGCTCGTCAATACGCGCATTCAGGGCCCGTTGTGCATAAACTTGCAGTCCGTGTGCTCTCGCGGTAAACACGTTGCTCAATTTCATCATCGTCGGATTCTTTTGCTGGCCCGCCACGTTAATCCACGCAAACTCAAACATCTGTTTGAACGCATTGATTCTGCCGGCCACTTCGGTTTGGTACGCACCCAATTTGTCTGCCGTTTCTCCGATTCTTTCACGGAACGCCGCGTCATGGAAACCTTCGATCGACCATCCCCGAACCGTAACTTTTCGACCGTCTTTTTCTTGAACAACTTCTTCGGCCGTCAAATATGGTCCCCAAGCTTGTTCGAACGCACGAACAAAATTTTCTCCGAACCGCTCGACCAATTCCCCGCGGCTGACGAACTTCGTCCCTTTGTGCATCAAATCCCACATGAATTGAACAGCTTCCGTAAATTGCATCCCGCTCGTTGAATCTTTGAAGATCACCTTGAAGTTATCCATGAACTGTTGAATATCTTCTAGGCTGAAGTCTTTACCGCGGGAACCTAAAATCGTAGAAACCGTCAAGGCGTTCTGACGCCCTGAGAAACGGTTGATAATATACGTTTCTTCGAGAGAATCTCCCGTACCGTCAAACGTAGCAATCTGATTGTAGCTCACTGCCAATAGGAACCACTCTTCGTCGTTCAACGACTCGCCCGCCACCCATTTCCGTTCAATTTCGTCGATGTTGTATTTTTTCAAGAGTGTGTCATAACGGTCTTTGAACCATTTTTCGAGGAAGTCGGTGACTTCTTTGCTTTCAACATCGAGCAGAATCGGTGCGCCGCCGCGTTCTCTGAAATTGACGACCATATCTTTGGCCAATTCCGCCGCAGCGACATTCCAATCAGACCATACTTTGTCCGCATAAATCGCGCGCATCTTCGGAACGTTACTGGCGACCTGTACGACGTTCTTTCGATAGAACGCCTGCAATTCGGCACGGATACCCCAGGCCGTCCCCGAGAATCCGGTAAAACGGTATTTCCCGGCAGCATCTCTTTCCGTTAATGTTGTGATCAAAGAAATCGTCGAGCGTTTATTGGATGTTTTTGACCGTCCGCTCGAAATTTGAACACGCGGATGGTGATAGGCCAATCCGGTTTTCCGGTTCGGATTGGCGTGTTTCGCTTCAAGAGCCGAATGTTTTCCTTCGGAGAGAACTCGTGTTGTTTGTTCACCGGTATTCTTATCGGAAAGCAGAATCTTGCCCGATGCGTCATCGATCGTATAATCAACGCCTTCTCTAAGAACGATATGGCCGTACAAAGCGGCTTCCACGTATTTCGTAAATTCTTTTTCTGACATTGTCATGGGAATTTCCGAACCGATCAAATTTAAGACATCTTTTAATTTCGCATCCATCCCTTGGGTGAGCGAAACAGTTCCTTTATCGAGATCCGCCACATATGCTTCAAATTCACGGAGCCCTTGAATATTTCTGGTTTGCGTCCTGGCGGCGGCCTGCAATTGTTGTAACCGTTCGAGTCCCATACCGTGTCGAATGATGTAATCCGCAACTTCATCGGCAGCGCGCCGTGCCGCCAAGACCTCTTCATCCGCTTCTTTTTCCGGCGAAGAAATGATGTATTCTTGTTGAGCTTGATCAACAAGGATGCTGTCGATTTCGTCGATATTAATTAAGAATCCGATTACACGGCCCTGATCGTCAAATTTGAAAACATTATGTTTCGATTCGTCGATCTCATATTCAAAGAAGAATGTGCTGACGCTCGAATAGACAATGCCGTCAGTTTGCATCAGGTCTTTCTTTTCCTCATCGGTCATCGTGGCATCTAAGCGGCCGGTTTTGATACCGAGGAATTCAAAGAGCGGCTTCACTTCATTCAAGTTGTCTTGAGCAAAGGTATCTGTCGTCACGAGCTGAATCGCCGGTACGCCCGGAGAACTCCGGAGGAAGTTCATATAAAGCGGAATTGTTGATGTTTTCGTTTTTCCTTCACCGGTACCAAAGTTCACAACGTCAAAATCGCCCATAATATCGCCGGCCAATGCCTGCACCGGGAAGAAATTAAATCCTTTGCTTTTCCCGATCGAAAGGATAAACGCAAGGTGCAAATGAACGAGTGCTTCGGCTTTTTCAGCGGCCGTTAATTCCCGATTCGCCCGGTTCGCCACGGTACGGCGGATTTCATTCTTCCGCATCTGGGCGAATGCACGGACTTTTCCAAGCGCCTGTCTTCCCTCTTCTGTCTTTTCCAAGTCTCTTATGAAATTAGCCAATTTCTTCGGATCGCCTTCCGTATCCGACAATCTCATGATCACTTTTCCATCTTTGTCTTTTAGCACCGCGCCGAACTGGTCGAAAACGGCATCCATGCCCTGATAGACTTCGTGGCTCTTTTCATTTGCCATTTTTCTGAATTCATTTTCATCCATCTTTCCGCTTGCCATCTGCCTGAGCATCGCCCATCGTTGTGACTTGGCTTTGATAAATTGCGGAATCGATGCCGGATGCAAAAGAACAGCTCCGACCGTACCAAACCATGCTTTGATAAATTCCCAATTTTTTGAGAACCAATCCCCGATTTCTGCGCCTATGTTTTCACCCGAAACTCCTTCTCTTCCGGGGTGCGTGCCCATCGCCTCTGCGATTCTGGCCGCGCCGACGTTGACTTCTCCTTGATCCAACTTGGGTGCCGCCGCAATCAAATTGACCATCGATGTACCCTGGCTCATCTGAAAGCAGAGTTCCTGCGAATCAAAAACATCGGGCTTTTGGTCTTTGTCTTTCTCTGTCTCACTTTTGGCTTCATTCAAAATGGCTTCAATCCGGTTTTCAACGGGCGTTTTGCCCCGGCTCGAAACCGCCTGCGTAACCATATCCACCAATCCGCTGATGCGGCCTTTTATGTTGATGACGTTAGCAACGGTACGGTTGAAATCATCTTCCGTCATTTGTGAATCTGCTCTCATAGCTTCTCGTTTAAGAACGGCAAGCTTCTTAGCCGCATCAAGATACGCCTGCATCAAAGCTGTCAGTTTTGGGTTATCAATCGAGAGCTCACCGTTGAACTTCATGTGATTTCCGCCGAGCCGTCTGAAGAAGTACGCCAACGATGCTTTTGAAACCGTTTCCCCGCGCTGGCGCAATCCTTCAAGGAAATTGTCCAGCAGACTCGGGAATCCAACGTGGTCCCGATCTCCGCGCAGAATCAGAAGAACCTGATCCAGCATATTCATCTCACTGGTCGATAACTGATCGCTCAGATCTTTGGTCGAGCCGTCTTTATTCTTGACGAAGAACGCGACGCCGGCTTTTACTAACAAGTCTTCAACGAGACTTAGGATTAACGACGGATCTGCTTTCGCGCCCTTATTCATCTCCTTTTCAATTTCATTGCGAGCCTTTATAATTTCTTCGAGTTTCTGTTGCCCGGCAACCTTCTCTTCTTCGGTTCCCACGATCGGCGCTAACCCCATCTCACCCTCTACTCCTTCGGCGGCTTCCATTTCCATTTCGGACCGCCGCTCAACTCCCGTAAGGGCTTCAGCAATAGCTTCGTATGCTCCCATTTCATCGAGAATCTCCGTTGAAATATCCATGGGAACGACCGGCGTCGCTTCCTTCATCTCGGCTCTTACCTTGTCTACTTTCTGGTTCAACAACTTATTTACCCGGATTAACATTTCATAATACGGAGCATCTTTGATTTGCGGCGAGAGTTTGTAGAGTGCAGAGAGTAACGCTTGTCGACGATCCCGATTCATTTTTCCGAATCTGACCATATCGGCCCGAATCGCCCGGGCTTCTTTTTCGTAGTCAGACAGTCTTTCTTTATCCAACTGTTTGTGCGTATATTCGTGCCGCGAATAAAAATCCATCAAGGCAAAGATATCTTGAGCGGTAAATTTTCCGTTAGTTAGCAAATTCGCATCGATTGTAATGACACCATTTTCATAATATGCCGGCGTCGCAGCGTTATTAACCAACCGGACTTGAACATCACCGGTATTTTTCGTCCATCTCATGTACCTAATCTCCATCGTTATCAAATCAACCAACACTTCCCTGTTTCGACTATTTTCCGGAATCCCCAATTTTTTGAAAATTAAATCCAGATCTTCTTTCAATGTCTTTCCAAAATCTTTTTCACCCGATGCCCTGATCGCTGCATCAGCTTTCACCGTGATCACACCGTCTTCGACATCGACATAAGTTCCCGCCTGATCTTCAAATCCAATCTCGGTTTCACTTTCCGTTGTAGCCGTCGCAAGAGGCATCGCTGCTCTTCTCTGTACGCCGCCCTCCACTTCATAAGGACGAAGTTCTTGAGGCCCATGCGCCCTGAGAGACTGTTTCACCGCCTCTTCTAATTTCAACGTAATAAACTCCGCATCGTTATTACTAACCTCAGATATTCTAAGGCCTTTGAGCACTTCCGCGCCGCGCTCTTCCACCATCTTGATCGCATCTTTGATTTGTTCAAACGTCACCATCGAATCCACACCCGGCACACGCACATAGCTCGTCGATAGCATCATCGCCGATTGCGCCAATTTCCTCAATACGGGCAATCCCAAATGCGACAATTTTTCGGGAATGGTTTCTTCGACCGGTGCTTGAACTTCTGCTTCCAGAACCTCTGCTTCCATCTCCGGCGTTTCTATGGTAGGTACTTCAGCAGCCGGTGTTTCTACCGCAGGTATTGCGGCAACAGCCTTCAGCGCTTCTGCTCGATTTCTCGCGGCCGCCTTAGCATCAGCCACTGCATTCTTAAACACAAGCTCATCGCCCTCACGAACCAACTTTCGCGCATCAAGATATTTATCATACGTGTCTTGTATTTCTTGTTCTGTGGCTGTTTCTGAATCGAGAACGGTTACAAGTTCACCTCTGGCAGCAGACAATTCTGCTTCTGCTCTATTTCTTGCATTTAGCTTGGCTCTCTCAACCTCGTTCTTGAATACAAGTTCATCTCCTTCGCGAATGGATTTCCGGATCTCAAGATATTTGTTATACGCAGCTTGAATCTCTTGTTCCGTGTCGGTTTCCGAATCCAAAATTGTTACTAAATCAGCACGGGCTAACCGTAACCGGGCTTCTGCATCACCGGACACTCCCACCAGCGGTATTTCTTCTTTGGACGCTGGAACAGTTTCTTCCGCACCCATTTTCTCTGCGGACGCATTCATCTGATCAATTTTTGCCTGCAATTCGGCAATTGCTGCATCTGCTTCATTGGCAATACGCTGTTGTGTGAGCAATTCTGCTTCCGCTTTCTCTCTCGCCAACTTCCGGTCTACTCTCGCTCCTTGGATCTTTAGAATCGCGCCTTCTATCTCTCCGCTCCTCTTTGCGTTCTTTCCGGTTAATTCGGCAACAAGCCCGACCAACGCCGTCAATTCCTCCGTCGTGATATCGATTGCCGTGTCACTCCCGATCCTCTTCAGTAACGCGTCCTTCTCATTTGCCGTCAAACTCATCATTTCATTCAATAACGCCGTCAATCGTTCCACATCTTCCATGCTTCCTTGATCCGCATTCCGGCTCGCTTCCGATAACGCTCGCAATAACACTCCCGCTTCCGCTTTCCGGTCACTGGCTTTCAACCATCCGCTCACTTTCCCTTTTACTTCGTTAAACGCACTCACGACCTGCGCCTGACGATCGATCTTCTGTTTTACTTCCGCGTAACCGACCACCAACCCAGACTTCACAAACGCCAATTGTTTCGTGTCTAAACTATTCAAATATTCCAGCATCTCTAACTGCTCGCCGGTCGTCAAACTTCCGTCAGACAAGATCCGAACCACTAACCCGCTCAACGCAGCATTTCCCTTCGCCTGAATCGTGTCATCGATCGCTTTCAACCGTCTTTCATTGTATTGCTCGGCCACTCCCGCGATCTGGCTTTCTCTCCAACTCTTCACGCCGGCATCACTCGTATTCTCTATGCTGAATAATGCACCCACTAACGTCTCGATCTCGCCTAACGTCGGTGTTTCAGTCCCGATAATCGAGGCCAACCGCGACATCGAACTTTCTGTCATCAAGCGCATCTGATGCATTACTTCCGTCAACCGTTTCACGTCTTCAAGGCTTCCGCGATTCGCGGCCTCAATCAACGCATTCAAATATCCCCTCAAGGGCGCTCTCAACCCGGCGCTTACTTCCGTATTCAACCATTCCCTAACTCCTGCCTTCTCTGCGTTAAAGCCATTCACCGCTTCTTCCCAAGCCGCCAGTTTCTCTTGCACTTCTTTCACGCCTTGTTTCAATTCGGTTTGCACCTGTCTCAATTGATCCGTCAACAATCCCGCCAAATACCGTAAGGTCTCCAAGTCGCCTGCCTTCAACGCGGCCTCCATCAATCCATTCAAAGCGTTATCACCCTTCGAACGAATCTGTTCCGCTAACCCTGCCATCTCTTTCGCTTGTGCGATCGATTCCTGTCGTGCTGCTTCCGCTTTCTCTCTCGCCAACTTCCGGTCTACTCTCGCTCCTTGGATCTTTAGAATCGCGCCTTCTATCTCTCCGCTCCTCTTTGCGTTCTTTCCGGTTAATTCGGCAACAAGCCCGACCAACGCCGTCAATTCCTCCGTCGTGATATCGATTGCCGTGTCACTCCCGATCCTCTTCAGTAACGCGTCCTTCTCATTTGCCGTCAAACTCATCATTTCATTCAATAACGCCGTCAATCGTTCCACATCTTCCATGCTTCCTTGATCCGCATTCCGGCTCGCTTCCGATAACGCTCGCAATAACACTCCCGCTTCCGCTTTCCGGTCACTGGCTTTCAACCATCCGCTCACTTTCCCTTTTACTTCGTTAAACGCACTCACGACCTGCGCCTGACGATCGATCTTCTGTTTTACTTCCGCGTAACCGACCACCAACCCAGACTTCACAAACGCCAATTGTTTCGTGTCTAAACTATTCAAATATTCCAGCATCTCTAACTGCTCGCCGGTCGTCAAACTTCCGTCAGACAAGATCCGAACCACTAACCCGCTCAACGCAGCATTTCCCTTCGCCTGAATCGTGTCATCGATCGCTTTCAACCGTCTTTCATTGTATTGCTCGGCCACTCCCGCGATCTGGCTTTCTCTCCAACTCTTCACGCCGGCATCACTCGTATTCTCTATGCTGAATAATGCACCCACTAACGTCTCGATCTCGCCTAACGTCGGTGTTTCAGTCCCGATAATCGAGGCCAACCGCGACATCGAACTTTCTGTCATCAAGCGCATCTGATGCATTACT
>MHFR01000005.1 GCA_001804285.1 Candidatus Danuiimicrobium aquiferis | reverse complement strand
GCCAAAAGATTATTCAATGTTAAAAATATCGCGGGACGAATGGAGGACAATTTATGCTGCAGCCGCTTAAGTCAGTGCCATTCCTGCCTGTCCCCTTTTTGCCATTTTCCCTATCTTGTATTGTGCTTCATCACATTTTTCAATGACTCAATCAATTTGATCCCTTCCCGGCGGGTCAACTTCTCAAGGCTTTCTTTGTGATAATACTTGTGAATAAAATGGTTAAGATGCTCCCCGTCCCAACCGAGTTCACCGGCTAAATCTTTAACATATATTTTCTGTTTAATCGTCAACCCCCACGGATTGACACGATAATGCTTACTTCGGACAAAATAATTCATCAAGACTCTGAATTTTTCGTCATCCAAATCTTTTGAGCTCTGAACGCCAACTGCTTCCTGTAAAAATGCCCGGTATGCCTCATCCGTCAGGTTGAGTTCTTTTTTGACGATATGAATCAGCGCTATTTTTTTCCGGTCAATCATGGCTATACCAGTTTCGAGCATTAGAAACTTTTGTCATCCCCGCATGCCTTAAGCGGGGATCCAAAACACATAGATTCCCGATACCCAAGGAAAACTGGGCCGGTCCGCTCCGTCCCGCGGGAAAACATTCGGGAATGACACTTACGAAGGATTATTCTCTTCCGTCTGAACCCCAAGCTCTTTCGCAAGCATTTCCACCTGGTCAATTAATTTTTCACGATGGAGAGCTTGCATCGCGGCATAATCCTTGTAAGAGACGAGTAACCGATCATCTAATTTCATCAACTCAACGGTTCTCGCCGAGAGATCCTGCTGGTTTTTTTCAAGTTCCGAATAAAGCCCGCGCCGTTTCGCCTGCAGTTCATCAATTTTTTGTTCCGTGGTTTGAGAAATATTTTTAAATACTTGCAGTTGTTTGATCAATTCCTGAAATGTCGCAGCGCCTTTATTTGAATAATCTTGCATGATCGCTTGCGCTTGCCTGTTGAAATTTTCTTTGGATTGCTTCATGAGTTGGGCAAGTTGCCGCGTCTCTGCTCTGGATTTTTCGATCCCGCGTTCCATATTTTTGTGTTTCATCACCATCACCATTACCACGGCTAACAGAATGGTGATGACGATTTTATCTATCCCGATCTTCATAACCCATCCTCGCACCCAAATCAGTCGGTGCCCGTCCAAGCGAAGCGAGCAACTCTATGGTTTCATCAATTTGGCTTTGAATACTCGCATGTTGATTCACCCGGTTCGGATAGATCGCATATTTTTCGCGGTACTGAACCGGCGTTACATTTAACATCACGGAACTGGCCCCGGCAAGCAATCCTTTTTTACGGGCATCCGGGCTGAGTGTTTCGAATGCGGTCGTCACGAGCACCCGCGCTTCCCTCGGTTCCGCAAAACGAGCTGCCGCCAGCATTTTTAATACGTCCGTTTCACTGACGGGTTTGGTATTCGCTAACGGCGTGTTCGGATGCGGAAGAAAGGGTCCGAAACTATACATTTCCGCATGAAGATCCCTCGTCAGCAAAATATCGCCCGCATGATCTTCAACCGTTGCCCCGGGAAGCCCGATCAAAGCACCGGTGATAATCAGATATCCCATCTCATAGGCCTTGCGAATATGTTCAAGCCGGGTTGCAAGCGTCCGTCCGGGATGGAATTTTTCGTAAAGCTCCGGATTCGAAGTCTCAAAACGCATCAACAATCCGCGCGCGCCGGCATCAAAAAGTTTTTTCAAACCGCTAATTCCCACTTCGCCAAAACTCACCAAAATGAAAGACGGCGATTTTTCTTTAATTTCGCGGATCATCCCGGCAAGCTCATCAACGGAATAGGCCCCATCTTCGCCGCTTTGCAGCACAAGCGCTTTGAACCGGTATTCGTCAATGGCTTCACAGGCCGTATTGACAATTTCCTCGGGACTCATCCGATACCGCGAAAGCGATTCGTGATGCGTAGAAATCCCGCAGTAAGCGCAATCCTGTTTGCAGTAATTTGAAATCTCGAGAATCCCATGGACACAACAGGCATTTTTCAAATATTTCTGGCGGACAAAATTGGCGGTTTTGAAACAAAGCTCAAGCGTTTCCGGTTGATCGCAATTCAAAAGGTAAACAATTTCACCCCGGTCGAGAGAAACCCCTTGAACTGCCTTATCTAAAATAAAAGCAATTTTCCGGTCAATTCCTTTCCGCTCCAAGCTGACCCGCGAAAGGCGAAGATCCCTCTCCTGATATTCAAAAAAAGTTTCTTTCCAGACCGAAAGGACTTCTTCCGCTTCACGTGCAGAAACTTTATTAATCACATATCCGCCTTGCGCATAGACATAATCACCGACGGAAAGGCTCGAAAGTTCGTTCAGAGCTTTTTTTTCTTCTCCAAAATAATCGACGAGAATGGTTTTACCGCGGATTTCCTTGATTTTTCCGGGGATAGCGTAGCACATGTTTATTCGATATCGAATGACAAGACTTGAATGATCGTTCCGGGAAAGAAGGTCAGCTCGATTTTCGCGTTTTCAAGGATCGTTCCCTTCGCAAGCAGGGAAAATGTTTCTTTGAACGACTCTTCTTTCACCCCCGTCAGTTGGCCGACTTTTATTTTCACGTTCGTCACTGATTTCGCGCCTTCTTCTTTCGCATGCTGAGTGATCCCGTCAATAATGGGTTGAATCAGATGAGTTTCATGCATGAAGTAACTCCTTTAATTTATTTTCCAGATCAAAAAGTGTTTGTCTGACAGCCCCGGACATCTCTTCGCCGAGGGACAGAGTTTCGGGCTCGACACCCAATAAATAAATTTGCGCTCGTGTTTCACTTTCAAGATATTCAATGAATAATTTGGGCGACAGGTCATGCGTCGTAAAACCGCTTTTAACAATCTCTTCTCCCGCCAAAATCATATACGCGCCGGGCTCGCCCCCATGGTGCAGTGCATCCACGATTAAAATGGTGTCGGGCTTTTCGCGGATAATTTTGCCGGTATAATTTTCAGGAGAACTTCCCGCGTCAATACACGGGACGTTAACTTGGCCGCTTAATCTTTCAATCAACGCCGGCCCAAACGCATCATCGCCACGCAAAACATTTCCGACACCGACAATGACAATTTTTCCTTTTAATACGCTTTCCAAAGAGTGCTTCATTTGGGGATGACAATCCGGAACACGATTGTTATTGGGCAGTCATCGTTGTCTGTCTGCGGCATTGGGCGCAAAGAATTTTCACGCGGTCAGACCTGCCGCAATCTTTAAACGGTGCAACAAGATTTTCATCAACGACTCCGAGCTCTCTCAAACGGGATAGATACAAAGTAGGGCTTGAATATGTCAACTCGCCGATTTTTTCAGAAACCCACTTTAAATGGTCCTTGCACGCCACAATCCCGCCGCACACTTCACAGAGCTGCAATTCCTTTTCAATGGTTTCAAATGCCTGCTTCCGGTCAAAAAACGAAAGTTCCCAATCGTTCGAAAGCTTAATCCCCTCGCGATCCGCAATGCAATTCGCTTCACATTCCCCGCAAAAAATGCAAGTGTCCGTATAATGAATCATGGTGCGCTTGGACATCCCGTTTTGAACGATGTCGTCCCGGTGCGCAATCGCGCCGACGGGACAAACCATTTCACACGCCAAACAGCCGACACATTTTTCCGCATTGTATTTCGGCTGTCCGCGGAAATTCCGGTGCGCCACATGCGGTTCTTTGGGAAATTTGGATGTGTATGGCCCTTTAATCAAGGCCTTTATCGCTTCAATCAGTTCCCGAATCTTAGGTAACGGTAACTTCATTTTTTCCTTTTGACTTTTGAATTTTTTCTTTTGATTTTCTCAGGCTTCCCCTTCTTTATCCTCCGCATACTGATCCGCCACACTCTCTTGGCAAAGCTTCACGCCTGCTCGGTGTGCTCCTCTGGCAATCGCATGAGCTGCTGTTGGCGAAGCCAGCAGTAAAAACCACATACAGAGAATGGATTTGATTCCGGCCGCCGTAAATCCCATAACCAGAAATGTCCCGAACAAAATGCTGCAGGTCCCGAGAGTGACACATTTGGTTGCGGCCTGCAAACGATTGTAAACATCCGGCAAACGTACTAGCCCAATACATCCGAACAAATTGAAGGCTATTCCGATTCCAACAAATATTAAACCGATGGTATTATTCATCGAAATCCTTCCCTTCTAAATACTTCGAAAGCGCAAGGACACTGACAAAACTCTGAAGCGCCCACGCAATCGCAATATCGATATACCATGATCTTTTCGTTGTAATCGTCAAAACGGCACAGAATCCGATAATCAAAATACCAAAAATATCAACTGCGACAACTCTGTCCGCTCCCGTAGGGCCCTTCCATATCCGATAAAGCGCCAAAAAACTCGATAGGAGAATAATAAATAGCGCTCTGCCAAAGAAACCCACATTCGGCAAGTCATGATAAAATAAAAACGGGAGCGGTTTAACAAGAACGAAAACGATGCATCCGACAATGATCACAGTTCCGATCGCCCATCTCAATATTTTCACATTCTCTATTTTCATATTCCTACACATCCTCTTCAAAGATTTTGGCCAATATCTTTTCAAAATGCGCCGCAACAATCTTCGTCGCCTTCTCACAATCAGTGGTTTCCACATGAATCCAGTGGATGTACAAAACACCCTTATCCCGGTCGATATCTACACTCATCGTCCCGGGCGTTAACGTAATCGAATTGGCTAAAAACGTGAGGGCTGTATCCGTCTTCAAATTTGTTTTGATTTTCACAATGCCCGGCCGGATAGGCAGCATCGGATGCAACACCCGATAGGCAACATCTAAATTCGCCTTGATGCACTCCCAAACAAATACCGGCATGTAATAGATGAGAAAATACCAGACCCGGCGCAGATGATGCAACACATGTATATTGGAGACAAACAAATCTCCCGTAACAATCGTCACCAGACCAGCCACCAGAACACCCACCAAAAGGTGCTGCCAATCCGGCATCCAATTTAAAAAGCACCAGATCAAATATAAGCCAAGAAAAAGCGTAATTTTACTTTTCATTTTTTTATCCCGACCCTATCACGCCAAGCGCTCGACTCCCGTACTGAAGACCTTCTACAAGAACCGCTTGCGCTTGTTGCAGAAAAACACCTTGAACACTAGGAACAAGCAAAAGCCCTCCCGCCACACAAAAAAATGCCAAAATCACCATCGCAAGTTTCATAAAAACAGGCACCTCTATCACAGATGCCCATTTCTCCCGTAAACTGCCGTAGAAAGCATATTTCATGACCTTCATAAAGGAAGCTAATGTTAAGATACTCGCCAAAACAGCCCAAAACGCGTACCCGTAACGGCCGGCTTGAACAGCCGCAATAATGATCAGGAGTTTGCTCCAAAAACCATTAAAAGGAGGAACCCCGGCAATCGACATCGACGCAATCAGACTCGTTCCACTCGTGACCGGCATTTTTTGAGACAGCCCTCCCATTTCCTGGAGATCACGTGTACCGGTGGAATATTCAACCGCACCTGAATTTAAAAATAGAAGCGACTTAAACACAGAGTGATTAAACAAATGGAATAATCCTCCCAATATTCCAAGCGGCGTCCCCAAGCCAATTCCCAATATGACATACCCGATTTGGCTGATGGAATGATACGCAAGAAGCCGTTTCATATCCCATTGTCCGATAGCGAGGAAAACGCCGACGACCATGGAAAGCGCCCCCATAAACATGAAAACAGATAAAATCGCCGGAGTGATTCCAATGACATTGAAAAAAATCCTGCATAAGGTATAAACTCCCAATGCTTTGATGAGCACACCGGAAAGCATCGCCGAAATGGGTGCTGGCGCGGACGGATGGGCATCTGGCAGCCAGCTGTGAAAAGGAACGAGAGCCGCTTTGAGCCCAAAACCCATAATAAAAAACACACTGATCATCGCGATGAGTTTCCCTTCCCCCTTGTGAACCAAAACAACCGACATATCCGCCATATTCAATGTCCCGGTATAGCCATATAGCATCGCGATTCCTAAAAGAACAAACAGTGAACCAACCGAACTCATCACCGCATATTTAAAAGCCGCTTCAAGCTCGTGGCGCTCCGTCCCAAAAGCCACGAGCGCAAAACTTGCCACAGACGCAATTTCCAAAAACACATAAAGATTAAACAAATCTCCCGTTACAATGACGCCGTTCATTCCGGCGAGCATCAAAAAAAACAAAGTATAAAATTTCCACTTAGACGTAAACCGCTCCATATAATTAATCGAATATAAGGCAATGCAGAACACCACCAAATTGACCACCACAAGCATCAACACGGTTAATCCGTCTTGCACGAGGGAAATGCCGATCGGCGGCTTCCAAGCCCCGACACTGTAAACAAGCGTGTGATATAAATCCGTTGGCTTGATCGCCACGAGAGACAAAATAAACAAGACAAGCGTCAGGAAAGTGCCCGTAAAATCCGGAAGCCATTTTAATTTCTTCCCCATTAACGCGATGAGAAAAGCACCGCTAAGCGGGATAACAACAAACAGCGGTATGAGCTGTGATGCCGGATTCATCTCCCACCTGTTTCTTCTAATTTCATCCCTTCAACTCCTTGATTTTGGTAATATCAAATGTGCCGTATTTCTCATAAATGCGCATCGCAATGCCGACCAACAAAGCCGTCGTTGCCAGACTGATAACGATGGCGGTAAGCACGAGCGCCTGAGGAAGCGCATCGACCATATTTAAAATTTTTTGATCCGGAGAAAAAATCGGAGCGCGGCCCTCAAATCGATAAGCGACGAGCGCAAGAAAAAGATTAACGGCATATTCCGCAATGACGACCCCAACGATGATTTTGATGACATTCCGCTTTCTTAAAATACAATAGAGCCCCACGCAAAAAAGCACCAAGCACAGTAAATAGACGCTCATTTTCTTTTTTCCGCCTCGAACTTCAGCAGCACCAGCGCCAAGAATATCGCAAACAACCCTGCACCAACTTTCAAGCTGATCGCAATGTTGCAAAGCGGGATGATCCCCGCGCTGAAAAGCTTAAAAGGCTGCCCTTTGGATATGAAATTAATAAAAAAGTAACCGCTCGTAAATCCGAGCAGCGCGATTCCTAAAAACATAAGCGCTCCAAAACTTTCAAAGAAATGCACAACCGCTCTCGGCAACTTCTTAAATGAAACCTCTTTGCCATAGGCAAGCATCAGATGAACAAATGAAAGCGCTATGATGACGCCGCCGGCAAAGCCGCCGCCCGGAGACACATGTCCATGAACCAAGATATAAATTCCAAATAGAAAAATCAGGCCGACAGTCAGGCGCGTAATCGTTTTAACAATAACAGACATTCCGCTTTCGTGCTCTTTACTCATCTTCTTCCTTTATGATTTCACCTTGTTTTTTTCTGCCGATTCTGCGAACCACGGCTAAAATCCCGATGACCGCCGTAAATAAGACCGTCGCTTCGCCCAGCGTATCGTAAGCCCTGTAATCAAGGATGATGGAAGCGACGATATTGGTGGCGCCGGTTTGTTTCACCGCATCGGTCAAATACGTTTCAGACACCTTCATCAGAGGATGGCCAAATGCCGGCAGTTCCTTTAATGCCTGAGACGCCACATATAAAAATATGCCGATAAAGCCAACCGTGATGCCCGTATTTAACAGCCATCTTCCGCTTGTTGAAAACGGAAGATCTTTCTTCAATGTCGCCCTGATAAGAATGATTAAACACAATATCTCCACAACAATTTGTGTGATCGCTAAATCGGGGGCCTTTAGAATTAAGAAAATCATCGACAGTGCCAAACCCACGGTTCCCACACACACAACCGCAGAAAGAAGATCTTCCACCTCCACCGCGATGACGGCGCCGATAATCATAAAAATTAATAACAAATAGAGATCGACCATATCTTCACCGAATCAGTAATATGTAGAATAGAATTCCCATTCCTAAAAGACACCACGCCAGATAAGTCGGGAGAACGCCATGGTGCAAATAACGAAGCCACTGATTAAACCCAAACACAATTTTAGCTCCAACCTCATAGATATCAAACGCCTTTCTTTCAGCCAGCCGATAGATATATTTTAAAATCCCGAGCTCTTCAATCGTAGAATAAAACTCGGTCCCCGAAAGCCGCATATCCGGAAAATCCTTCAAATCTTCTCCGCCGACAAACGAATCCGTCCGGCGGCTTTTCGCGGCCAAACCAAGGAAATAAATTAAGCAACCGGCCAAAATTCCGATGACGATCAACACCGTCGACAGACTCGCATTCCAAATCCCGAAAAATGCTACAGCCTGTTTCAAACTCGGAATGATAAATATTTTCAAAGGAAGCTCGCGCGCAAAGACACCGAAAACCACGCAAAGCCCGGCGAGAACAACCGTTGGAATTAACATGGGCAGCCCGGCTTCGTGGATTTTATCGCCCTGTGACTTTACTTCCTGTGACGGTTGTCCCAAAAATACCGTATGAATCAGTTTCATAAAACTGGCGAGCGTTAAGGCGCTGCCAAACATGGCGGCCACAAGCCAAACAATCCAAAGCCAGCCGCCGCTTTTCGCCGTTTCGATAATCCCCTGATAAATCATCCACTTGGAAGCAAAACCGTTAAACGGCGGCACACCCGAAATAGCGAGAGAAGCAATTAAAAAGCTCAAAAACGTCATGGGCATCGCTCGAACAAGCCCGCCAAGTTTGTTTAAATCCGTTGTGCCCGCAACTTTTTCGACGGAACCGCCGGACAAAAACAAGCACGACTTATAAATCGCATTATTTAGCATATGAAACAATCCGCCTGCAATTCCGACAGGATTTCCAGTCCCAATCCCAAGTATCATGTAACCAACTTGACTGACCGCATGATATCCCAACAGTTTTTTTAAATCATGCTGGACGAGCGCCATCATCACCCCCGCCATAATCGTAAAACTTCCCAAAAACATCAAAACCGTATTCATCAACGCACTCATTTGAAACATATCCAACGTAATTCTCGCTAAAAAGTATATGCCGAGGAGTTTGTCAAGAGATGCCGGAAGAAGGCTCGTCACCGGAACCGGCGCATCCTCAGCCATATCGGGCACCCAGGTATGAAACGGCATGGCCCCCGCTTTCGCCAAAGCACCGGCAGCCAAACACAAATAAGCCGCAATAGCCAGTTTAGAATTCAAAGCGATGCTGACCTTGTCCATTTCAAAAGAACCGGATAATTTCCAAACGAGAGCCAAACCAAGGATCATCAATGCATCAGTCCCTCCGATGATAATGAATGCTTTTTTGCCGGTATAGGATGTGCGATTGCGTTCTCCAAATCCAATGAGAAGATATAACAACAGCCCTAAGAACCCCCAAAACACCGTAAAGAGAATCAAATGATTGGAAAACACTGCCCCGAGTGAAGCCAAAAGTGTAAGAATCACGTACGAATAATATTGGACCAAACGTTTTTTTTGGTTCATAAAACCGAGTGAATAAAAAATAATCAGCAAAGAAAAAAATACGATAAAAATTCCTACAAAATTAGAAAGATGGTCCACTTTAAAAAGCGCCAGATTAAAATTCACTTTAAAACCCCATTTTCTTTTTTAACTGCATGGTTTTTTCCTGAGAAAGCCGGACGAGATCTTCCCCGTTAAACAATTTCTTCCCCTTCATATCCCGGACTGCCAGCCGCTCCGTGCAGCAATAACAAGGATCAATCGCCGCGAGTATAATCGTCGCATCAGAAATCGTCTCTCCTATAATCGTGGCCTTATAGGTCGGGAGATTCATATAAGTCGGCGCGCGGATTTTATGACGCACGGGCCGATTCGTCCCGTCACTGCGGACATAATGGAACACTTCACCGCGCGGCGCCTCGTGCGTACCGATTCCTTCTCCGGGAGGAATATTTTTAATTCTTTCCTTAATTTCTCCGCCGGGCAGATGCGTCAGACAATACTTCATGATTTTAACGGACTCAAACGTTTCCAATACACGGATCGCCAATTTATCGAATACGTCCCCATTCTGAGTAACAATCATCTTCCAATCAACTTGGTCATAAGCCGCATAAGGGGCATCTTTGCGAACATCTTTCGCGACACCTGAAGCGCGCGCAGTCGGCCCTAAGGCGCTAAAGCTAATGGCTTCATCTCTGGTTAAAATTCCGACTCCTTTTGTTCTCGCATGAAGCACCGGATCATCCATCACAGCTTTTTTGAGCATGTCTAATGTGGGAAGAATCGAATCAACTTTTTTCAGAACCACCGGAATATCTTCCGCTTTAATATCCCGGCGAACGCCGCCTGGAGTAAACATGGCATAATTATTCCTGTTTCCCGAAAGAATTTCCATTACATCCAAAATTTCTTCCCGCAATTTCCACGCCCACATAAATACCGTGTTATAGCCAAGAAAATGACCCGCAAGCCCCAGCCATAACAAATGCGAATGAATCCGTTCCCCTTCGGCAATAATGGTCCGGATATACTTCGCCCGATCGGGAACTTCCATGAGGATGATATCTTCAACCGCCTGAACACAAGCAAACGGATGGCTCGTCGAACAAATTCCGCAGATTCTCTCAACCGTATAGACGGATTGATCAAATGTTTTCATTTCTGAAATTTTTTCAATCCCGCGGTGGTTATATCCGACATGCACATCAATCGCAACTACCCGTTCTCCTTCGACAGTCAGTTTAAAAAATTCTGGTTCTTCCTGTAGCGGATGATAAGGACCGATTGGAACAATTGTCTTAGCCATTAAACACCTCTATCCCGAATAGCTGTTTTATCCCATTCCTCGTAATCCCGCCGCAAAGGATAAACTCCTTCCGGCCATTCGTCCGGAAGAAGAAGCCTTCTCATATCCGGATGGCCGTTAAATTTGATTCCCAAAAGTTCCTGCATTTCCCGTTCAATCCAATTCGCCGCCTCAAAATGCGGGGCGAGCGAATCGATCTCCGGTTTCTCCTTCGGCAATTTCACGCGAAGCGAAATGATTAAATTAATCCGTTCGATTGTGAAATGGTAGAGAATTTCCATGTCGTGCGGCGTATCCATCCCGGATGCAATATTGAATCGCGCGCCTAAATCCTTAAAAATATAAAGACTGATTTTCACAAGCGCCTCGGGCTTGATTTCAATATAAACACGTTTTGCTGACTTGTCGACGATTTCGACGAGATCCGCACCGAAACGCTCTTGCAAGCTTTTAAGAATTTCTTCTTTTCTCATGTAAACCCCTGTTTGTCATTCCCGCACGTTCTCAGCGGCATTGACTATACATTGAAAACATTAAAACTATTCTAACTTTCTGTCATTCCCGCACGTTTCAGGCGGGTCCATACTCTCTGTCATTCCCGCATGCTTTTGGCGGGAATCCATTGCACAATTAGATTCTAATTAACTTATAGATCCCCGATTAAAGCATTCGGGGATGACACAAAAAACGTGTCATTTTTCGTTTTTCGCTTTTTTCGCGGTTCCGTTTTTCACTTTTTCGATCAGTTTCACCGCACCGGCAATAATCGCTTCCGGTTTCGGCGGACAACCGGGAATATAAGCATCCACAGGAAGAATATGATCAATCGGAACCGGACAATTATAACTATGAATAAACATTCCCCGCGAAAGCGCGCATTCACCGATCGCAACCACAAAGCACGGTTTTGGCATCTGTTCGTAAACCCTTTTAATTCTGGGGATACATTTCCGGTTTGCGGAACCCGTCACTAACAGAACATCTGCATGTTTAATACTTCCGGCCAGCAGCATTCCGAAACGTTCGATATCAAATCTCGGCGTTAAACAATCAATAATTTCGATGTCACAATTATTGCAGCTTCCCGTCGACAAATGGAAAACCCAAGGAGATTTGAGAAGCGCGGTCAATTTCAAACTCATATCACCATCCTCGATACGCTAAAATAATTGCAATGATTGCGAGAACTGTCATCGGCCCCCAGAAAAATCGAAGCGCCTGATCAATACGGACACGCGGATTGGTGTTACGGATCACCGTAATCAACGCCACAGTCCCAAGATACTTCAATAACGCATTGAATATATGAATTCCATCAAATCGAATCCCGCCCATAAACAAAATCATCAAGAAAAACGGCATTACAAACAAAAGCATATTTTTCATGAGCCGGAAAATCGCGAGTCCGGCTCCAGAATATTCAACGAATGGTCCACCGATAATTTCCGTTTCTGCTTCAGGCATATCAAACGGAACAAGTCCTAACTTCGCTTGAACACATAAGAGCGCCACAATAAACGCTATACTGCCGGAAAAGTTTCCGATAATCACGCCGCTGCCGGATTGCATATTCAATATATCTCCGAGCCGGATCGAATAATGAGAATGAATCACTGGCACCAATATCGCAAGAACAAAAGGAAGTTCATAGCTTAAAATTAATTTCATTTCCCTGGACGAACCAATGCTGGCCAACGGATTCCCGGAAGCAAATCCGCCCATAATGATACTCATCGACGGAACGGTCAACAAATACAATACCACGATTAAATCCCCAAGAAATGTTTGCTGCGGGTGTATGACATTCATCCATAAAATCGTAGATACAAGGATGACGCTCGAAAGCCCAACGACAGGGGCGGCCAAAAAGGTCAACTTGGATGCCCCGTCAGGAATTAATGTTTCTTTGCCTAACAGTTTAATCACGTCAAATACCGGCTGCAAAACCGGCGGCCCAACCCGATATTGCACCCGGGCCGTCACTTTCCGGTCCACCCAGCTCGTAAAAAGCCCGAGCACCGCGGTTAAGCAACAACCGAATACAATTAAATAACCGATATAAATCATGCTTTTTCCCACTTCCAATGTGTTGAATGCACAATCAAATGATCGCCGACAAGAAACGTATTCTCATCAAGCTCAATATCCCCGCTCTTTAAAGTAATCGCGCCGCTTGAACAAGTCTTCACACAAAGCGGCTCTCCTTGACGGTTTCGCCGGTCCAGACAGTAATCACAATTATGTATTAAGAACGGAAGCTGCTCGGGATAAATCGTCCCATACGGACACGCGTGCGAACACGATTTACAACTAATGCATCGCATGTTGTGCCGGACTAAAAGTTTTCCTTTATCTTTCTGCTGTTCAAGCGCCTCAACCGGACACGCGTTCACGCAGTGCGGCTCCTCGCAACGCCGGCAAACGAGTACATAATTCGCGAGTTCGACAAAAGAAATGACACCGTTATTCACCGGTTTTTGCTGATGAAAATAATAGCTGCATTTAATTTCATCCTGGTTTGTGCGATCAGAGTAGTAAAGATCAAGATCAATATAAAGCCGCTCATCTTTCCCTTTTCGCGGGACAAGATTTAATTTCCCCTGCTGCAATTCTCCCGCGCTTGTCGTCATTTCGTCCATCGCATTAATCCCAAATTTCGTGAAAATTTTTAATCTTGTCGTAAGTAAAAACCGGGCCGTCTTTACAACAATAATAGGTCCCGAGCCGGCAATGGCCGCACTTCCCGATTCCGCAGGACATATTTTTTTCCATTGAAAGATAAATCTTCGATTCCTGGAATCCCATTTCAAGCAGTTTCTTTATCGCAAATTTCATCATAATCGGCGGCCCGCAGACAACTCCAATCGCTTCCGGAAAATTAACTTTAATGTCATCCAGAATGGTCGTCACAACGCCAACATTTCCTTTCCATGTTTCATCGCCAACATCAACCGTCAGCCGAAGGTTCAAATCCGGCCGCTTCCCCCAATCTTCCGTTTCTTTCCGGTAAACCATTTCTTTCGGCGACTTGCATCCGCCGCGGAAATACAAACTCTTGAATTGCCCGGAGCGGTTAAAAAGTTCATACATCAAGCTTCTTAGAGGAGCAAACCCGCAGCCGCCTCCGACAACCACTAATTCTTTTCCCTTGAATGAATCCACCGGATAACCTGCTCCGAGCGGCCCTCGCAAACCGATCGTATCGCCTGCCTTCAGCTGATGAATTTTCTCCGTCACTTTGCCGACTCTCATAATTGAAAACTGCATAATTTCCGTAGACGCCGGGTTTGACGAAGGCGTGGCGGGAATTTCCCCGACACCGGGAATCGTGATTTCCATAAATTGACCCGTTTGAAAAGACATGCGTTCCTTGGGTTTCACTTTAATCGTTTTAATCGTCGGCGTTTCCTGAATCGCTTCAAGAACATCCGTTTCAACCGGCCGGTAAGGATTATTCATGATCCTATCACCAAACGTTTCAGCACTTTCCGGATATCAATTTTCGCGGGACATGCCGAAATACACCGCCCGCAACCCGTACACGCGTAGACATTCGCAACTTTCGGAAAAAAATCGAACTTCTTTTCGAACCGGTTCCGGAGCCGCATCCACAGTTTCTTCCGCGGATTCGCGCCGCCCGCGACCCTCGCGAAATCCTTAATCATACAGGAATCCCAAATCCGCAGGCGCTCCATCTTTTTTTCGTCTTTCTGATCATACAAAAGAAAACAATGGCATGTCGGGCAAATGGCATTGCATGCGCCGCATTCAACACAGGTTTTCGCTTCGTCTTCCCATATTTTGGAATCAAAATTCCGTTCAACAGCCCCTTGAAAACGATCCTGAGAAGGAACATCAAACTGTTTTAAATTGGTTTCAACATCCTGCAGGACTTGATTTCGTTGCCGATATCTTTCATCTTCCTGAACCTTCGCGACTTCTTTAAAATAAGAAGTATGCTGCTTGATCAAACTTTCACCCTTTGACGACCCAACTTCTACGATATATCCATCCTGAATAGGCGAAAAGTTTAGATCGAAATTTTCCTGTGGAAAAGGCTTAAGGCCAAGCGCGAGGCAAAAACACGTGTCAATCGCACAGGTACAATCTGAACTGATAATTAGATTGCGCTCCCGGTTTTTCAGATAAAAAGGATCCGGGTCGGTATTATTTGAAAATACGAAATCTTCCACCTTAAACCCTTTGAGGTCGCATGCCTTCACGCCCAGAATGGCTAACGGTTTATCGGCAGGAGGAGACGGAACACGATTTTCAAAGCTTTCCGCCACGACTTCTTTTGCCCTGAAGAAAAACGCCTTGAGCGGTTCAAATGGCCGGACTTCGCCCATCACAATATTGTTTAAATCGGGTACGTACTTTTTATAGAAACGCTGTGTTCCCTTTTTAACGGGGAGATAAACTTGGTAAGTTTCGGAAAGCTTCCCGATGAAACTTTTAAGATCACCGCTCCACAGGAATACACATTTTGACATTTGCTTTCCCTGTATTTAAGTTGGGAAAAGGATTCAGTCCTATGTAATTTAGCGGAAATTATACTTCTTTTGCGAGCCGGATATCAAGAAATAATTAAAATGCAAGCCACTCAAACAGATCCACTTAGCCCGGATTTCTCATCGCTAATAATTTGAGTACTTCAAATTCCTGACATTCCCGCGCCCACCCAGCATCCGCCAAAATACGCGTCGGACTCGCCGCGCTGTTTGGCGAGAAATGGCGGGTCCGCCGTCCTGTTGGGCGGAGAAGCGGGAATCCAGAAACTATGGATGCCCGCTTTCGCGGGCATGACACAAGTTGGCATATTCACCACTTCGGAACGCTGAATAGATACATCACTGAGAAAGTCAGGTCAGAACCGTGCCGTCCTGTTTGACGTAATAAATTTTATTTCCGATCAACACTTTCCAATAAGGTTCGAACGGCGACGAACTGATTCGGTCGACTGGTTCCCAAATTAACTCGGCAACTGCAGTCAAGGTTAACAGCTTCTTTTGTCGTGCCGAAACTGCGATGGTTTGTAAAACCAAATTGATGGCTTTCGACTTCTGGATCAAACGATACGAAACGGGTTGATCCATCCAAGTCGCTTCCCGTAAGGTTGTTTTATCCGTATCCAAAGCAATGGCGACCGAGGTCAACGTCCGATTAACTTCGGGAACGTATCGATCGAATGCAACGATATAGTAATTCCTGCTTCCACCACCGCTTTTAACCAATGCCGCGCGCGTTGCAATAGAACCCGAATACGCTTTAGAAAAAGAAGGATCATCCAAAACAAACGGCGGAATCACCTTGCTCCAGTCAATGCCCGCAAGATTCAGACGGTTTGGCCTGGATTTTTTATTTGTTACAGAATCGGTCGGGGCAGGTTCTAAAACATAAGCCGACTGCGTCATCATCACCGTCCGTGCTGCTTGATCAAGCGGTTGCGTTCCAAAGTCCGAGATCTCCACCGTTGCGGTACTCATCACAGGCGGCGGCTCGGCAACAAGCACAAATTTTCCGTTATATTTGTCTCCAGAAACGGCCGTCAACGGTTTAAAATAGGTCAACGCAGCTTCCGATGCCGTTACAAAACGATTCACGCCGATACCACTTAACTTAGGATCCGGATGGTAAGGAGTCGGATCTGTTAGCCAAAACCCATAAACGGTAAAATCAGGCGTGTACCACGGGTTGTTTTCATCCGGCAATGGATCCCGGCTGGCGGAAAACCCGTTCACAACTATCCAATAATTGTAAGCTTTTAAAGGATCCGGTTGACTTCCGAAAATCGGAACGGCCGGCGGCACTTTCGCGGGATTTGTTTTGTCCGGAGAACCCCAATAAAGTGGCGCGGGATAATCCATCCAATGTGCTAAATCGCGCATGTAATCATGTATATCGAGCTGCATTTCAACGGAAAAATTATATCCTTGATAAGGATTCCCGCCCGGCAATGAATCGTAAGAATTATATGGATTCGCAATGACAGGATCATACGGATCAAAATGCCCGATCGTCGTCGCCATTCCATCCGGATCGAGTTCTTTTCCTGAACTTTGATTCACGAGTTGATTATACTGAATCCCGTAATTATAAATATCCGCCTGACTCACCGGATTTTTCATATAATTCAAAATCATCTTCGCCGCACCGGCGGAGCTGTATTGTTCTTTTGGGAGATACTCTATTTTGTGATGAACTGTGAAAAAGAATTCATTGGAAAAAACGCTTTCGTTTTTGAACGTCGAATTATCAACAGCCGTCACGGCATAAAGATTGTTGGCAGGGTCTGTACCCGGATCCGTGTCCACGTAAGAATTGCTTACAACCAAGTTTTCCCCATTTAATTTGTTGATTGCCGCCGTCCCCGGCACCCAGCGGTAAATGTTGTAACCCACTACATCGGTTTCTGTGTTTTCATCCCACGTAATCTCAACTTGACTCGGTTGGACTGATTTCTGAACATTGACCGGCGGTTCGGGTTTGAATTCGTCGCCGAGAAATGCAATATCGTCCACCCAAATCTGGCCGCCGCCGGCTTTTTCATTCGTGAAGGAAATATTATCAAGACGCGTTAACCGCACACCGGCCTGTTCGAAAACAAGCAATGGAATTCGAACTTCAATCCATTCATTTGGGATCGATCCTCCGGGAATGTAATCCGATATTCGAACTTTATGTTCGTATTGCTCAAGTGCGAATGACTCCCCTTTATAGTCTGTATGGCTGTCTTTTAATCCGACCCAAAAATCTTCACTTGTCGTATTTCCCTTAATCCAAAAACTGACTCGGTCCTTTTGGCTTACGCTGTGGTTATTTAATGTCATAAACGCACCATCGCCCGTCCCCGACACGGAAATCTTAATGCTCCAATTTTGCGGGCCGTAATTGATCGCCGGGTATGGATCCCCAATATTTTCATAAACGGCAGAACCGGTATCCCAAGCACCAACAAAACCACCAAATGACGTAGGATCACTACCATTATCAAAATTCATAATCGTCGGCTCAACATCTCCGACGTTAAATCCGACACCGGCGCGCGCCATTCCGTTTGTAATCCTTGATTGCTGCATCGCCAACTTCCAAACCATACCGGTCAAATAATTTTCAATCGATTCGATTACCGCACCTTGATCGATTGCAATCGTTGCTGCAGAATAATGACCCGGAGGATCGCTTCGATGATGTCCACGGCCGTGATTGTATGAATTCATAAAACCGTAATGACCCACAAGAGCGTCGTATCCTGCCTCGTTATTCTGATAGCGGCTGAAAATATTCTTCATTAAACCGATTGATTCTTTCGGCGTAAACGCAGTCGAAGCAGGCGCAGCATAAAGAAAAACCGTACTGCTGTCATTATTGGCTGCAATATTGTCAACCGTAAAAACATCCCAATACATGACAATTGGCTGCAGAACTTTGTAATTTCCATCCGAAGCAATTCCAGCCAAAAGCCCCCATGAATCAGGACCATACGTCTCATAAGGCTGGCGAATAAACGGATCGGGACTTTCGGGAACGCCACCAAACGCGGTTTCGTTCAGGCGAATGCAATATTGGCGATTCGCCATTGTGGCATTGACCGAATTGTTAAAGAAATTTGTTCCCTTGAAACCATCCGCCCGGTTTCGGAAATCGGCATACATGTGGGAATATTGATGATTATGAATGGAACCCGCATGAATGTAACGAAACATGCCTTCGTCATTCCTGAATCCAGTCGCTTCGGAAACCGGCAGACCGTTATGATAGGTAAAGGTTTTTGGATCACTTGGATTATAGGGATTGATGTGTGCCCATTCCGAAGGAAACATCACAGGTTGCCCATAAGAAAGATATTGCCATGCGTGTTCATTAACACCTTTCGAAGAATCTGCCGACATCGTTTGAAAAAGCAAAATCATAAGTTCTGAATACCGATTCCACCAATCTGATGTGTGGCCACCCTCGATGCAATTCTGGCCGGCACTGCATCCTTCAGACCACCCTTGATAAAACACATTGCCGTCATAAAGCCAATTCCACTGCGTATTGTCAAACAATTGATGAGCTAACATTTCAACTTCCGTTCCACGGTAATAGGATGCGGCAACAAGCGCTCCTGCTGTGAGCAATGCATGATCAATTGTTGAAATTTCAACATTGTTATAAGCTCGCCAGCCGTCATTATTGATAAAATGGTATGTGTATCCATAACGGTTGCCTTGTTGAGTCAAAGGACCGCCGATATCGCCGTAAATCGGATTTTGCAATTCGACCAAACGGGCCAAAGCCGCTCGGATTCGATTGTATGCCTCCGCGTGACTCACCCAGTCATTTTGATCGGCGATAACATACGAAACAAAAGAAAATCCAATCCCTGCATTCGAATTGAAATTTTCGCTGCCTCCTCCACCGTTGTAATCTGAATTGTCGTGAGCGAAGTAATAGGGTGCTCCCGAAGTCTGTTCCCAAAAGAAAAGAAATGTTTTCCCTTGAAATAATTTTAACAGCTGAGTTTCTGTGAGCGTATTGGCCGGAGTAGATTGAAGCGGATTTGTATTGGCATGAAATTCGTCCAAGTTTGCTAATCGGTCACCGTCCGGATCACTAGCGGGATCAGCTGCAGTCGGATATTGTTGTTCCCATGAATCGGGCAATAAATCACCATCCGTATCGGTAAAGCAGTAAGCGTTGGGAGAGTTAAACAGGCATAACAGAAGGAAAAATAAAGAGAAAATGACAGATAATTTTTTCATTACTTGATTTTACAGATAACCTCCTTAGATTAAATTAGGTGATTAAGTATATCACATTAAATCGCATTTGGGTGCCGATTTTCTTCACAATAAATAATAAATCGACTGGCTTTCCCCCTTATTCGTCATTGTCATTTTTGAATCGGTAGCTTCGCTGTGGATTTTGGTGATTTTTGCAGTCAAGGTTCCGGTTTGATAATCAAGGTAAATCAGCTCTTCGACGTTAGCCGTAATATTCATCACCAGTTCCTTAAATAGCACCTTCAACCGTTCCTGCTTGGTTTCGGTCATCCGGGTTTTAATAACAACACACCGCGTTCTTCCCACTAACGCAAAACCGGCCAACTCACTTTCCGCTTTAATAATATACGGCAACGGATCTTCCTGTTTCACCCAGCGGGAATCAATCCTTACATCCATTATCTCATCATAACTCCAGTGATCTCCAATTTTGATTTTCCATTCGGGTAACATCGGCGCTCTTCGCCAATTGGTGATTATTAGTTTCCCGTACTTTGATTTGTGAAATCCCTGGATAAATTGCAGAATTTCGCCGCGGGTTGTCACTTCTGTTTTTTCATCCGCTTCGCCCGCCTCGCCCTTAAAAACGGATTTCATTCCATTCATGTATGAATCTTCTCTGCTGCCCGGAGCAGTGAGTATCGTCATCTCCCGATCGAATTTCATTTCCATTCCACGACCGTCTTTAACAAAGTGATACATCGTCGTCTCTTCGCGCGCACTTAATCGCCCGCCGTTCGGTGGAAAGAATCTCAAAACGACGCCATCCGCTTCTTCCGCGGTGGGCTTTACATTTTGAATTCCAAGTTTCGCGGACGGATCGTCAAAGTTGATATCCACCACACGGAACGGAAAATTTGCGCAGCCGGTAAAGAATATCAAAAAGAAAATCCCTTGAATAAAAATTTGCCGGTTATATTTTGAAAAAATCATATCACCCTCTCGAATCCAGCCAAATCGTGACCGGGCCGTCATTCACTAACTCAATTTCCATATGCGCTCCGAAAACACCTTCGCCAACCATGAGACCGCTTTGTCTCAAGCGATCATTCAATTTTTTCCATAGCCCTTCGGCAGTTTTAGGGTCGGCTGCTTCTTCAAATCCGGGCCGGTTGCCCTTCCGGAGATCGGCATATAATGTAAATTGTGGAACACTCAGAATTTCTCCCTGAGCTTGAAAAATATTAAGGTTCATTTTTCCTTGTTCATCTTCAAAAATCCTGAGGCTCAGGACTTTCTCGGCAAGCCGCTCAAGATCATTTTCGGTATCCTCTTTCGACATTCCAACAAACAAAAGCAACCCTTTGGTAATCGCAGAAACTTGTTTGCCGCTCATAACGACGTAAGCTTGTTTGACACGTTGAATTAAAATTCTCATAGTTTACTATCATACAGATTATTTGAAACGGAGCAAGCACGCCCTTTCAGCAAAATGACCCTTTGACAAACTCCAATTTCTTGACGCAACGGACTTTCAATGTTACTTTATCTTTTTCTTAACCAGGAGGAAATATTATGAAATTAATGAATTTAAAAATATTCTTGTTATTATTCTTTATTGCTCTCGCCGGTTGTGCTTTTACGGTTTCCAGCTCAAAAACGGAAACGAAACCAATAGTCCAAGTGGCACCGGCAACACAAGCCAAAACAACCGCCCCACAACAACAAACTCAACAACAACCAATTCAAACACAAGAAAAAACGGCTCAAGCAAAGGCCGAAGAGGTAAAACCCGTGTTAAAAGATATTGTCAAAATCAGAATCGAAACCACCATGGGCCCCATCGAAGCAGATCTTTTTGCAAAAGAAGCTCCGAAAACGGTTGAAAATTTTGCAACCCTCGCTAAAAAAGGGTTTTATGACGGCATCATCTTCCACCGGGTCATTCCCGGCTTCATGATTCAAACCGGAGATCCGACCGGCACCGGCCGCGGTGGTCCCGGATATCAATTTAAGGATGAATTCTCCCCGAATCTTCGCCATGACAAACCGGGCATTCTTTCGATGGCTAATAGCGGCCCCAATACGAACGGCAGTCAATTTTTTATCACGGAAGACCCCACCCCGCATTTGAATGGCCGTCATTCCGTGTTCGGGCAAGTGACATCGGGAATTGAAGTGGTTCACGCCATCGCAAGAGTTTCCAGAGATCCGATGGATAGGCCTTTAACACCTGTGGCGATGACGAAAATCATAATTTTGGATGAGTAACGACAGGTTTCATTTCTGTCATGCCCGCATGTTTCCCTTGGGAAAGAAAGGGCCGGCCCCAGCTTTTCCGGGGTTAGCGGGCATCCAGCATTTTTCTGGATTCCCGTTTTTCCGCCCAACAGAACGGCGGATCCGCCAGTTCTCGCCAAACAGCGCGGCGAGTCCGACGCGTATTTTGGCGGATGTTAGGCGGACGCGGAAATGACAAAACATCAAGACCTTCACAGATAATAACTTCAAAACGATAAACAACTACATTTAGTTTAATGGCGAATTTTCCGGAATGCAATACTCCCCAAAACAACATACGGAAGAATCATGTAAAGTCCGTAAGGATAAAGCGGAAAAATGCGGACATCATACATGATCAGATAATTATCCATCGCCCCAGCATGCGCAAACAAATGCACCACCAAATAAACGTATAACCATTTCCGCTTTTCCGGCGAAAGCGCCTTGCGCATTTGAAAAAGCGCAAGAGTTCCCACAAGTCCCATCACTTGAAAGAAAACAATATAGACCGGATACAAAAAAGACGGCCGGGGATAATTCAAAGTGTCGCGGTATGCTATTTCAGCGGTAAACCAATTTGAGAAAAGAATCAAAAGCAGAAATACAGCGGCAATCCAATAGCCTAATTTTAGGAAGTTTTGCATGCCCGAGCGTTGAAGCGCACCCGAAAATACCAATGCAAAATGCATAAATACGACCGGCACCATAATACAGCCGAAATGGAGAAGCCACCCCCACCAAAAATGTGGCATCACATTCAATAAATTGAATTGAAATCCGACAAACGAGCACCAAAAGGAAACTGTAAGCCAGAAAATTCCAAACAAGCGGCTGGATCGATCCTGCTTGGCGATGAAAAACAAACCGCTCACCAAACAAAAGACAAAACAAAGAATCGCGGAAAACGTAAAGTGATTCATGAAAAGAAATTTCAATCCCGATTAAGCGTTGGCCGCTGTTAACGTTTCAGATTCCTTCTCTTTCTCTCTTCTAATCGTTTTCTTCTTGTAATCAGGATTTGAAGTTTCATAATCGAGGATCGATTGGCGGATTGGCTCCGGAATCGGAATAAAATTCCCCTTACAATCGTCAAAGGTCAGCCTCTGCCAACCTTCGTAAATCAGCTCATCTTCGGTATTCCGGAACACTTTAAAGATGAGATCAAAACTGCATTTCCTCAAATTTGCAGTCTGAAGTTTCATAATCATCACATCACCAAAAAACGCATGACGCCTAAAAAAAGAATGTTCTTCAACAGTGATCATATTCACAAAACCATCGGTGGCAAGCTTCATGATCTCCGCCCAGTTGGGAAATACTTTAATGAAAAATTCTTCCCGGGTCATCCCCTGCCATTTTACAAAATTTGCAAAATACACGACACCGGCCATTGCATTGGTTTCATTCAAATAAACGGTATGCTTAAGCACAAATTCTTTACCTGCCATATGCTTGATCCTCCCGATCTAATTTTATATTCTAAAAGCGCAAAAAGACTCTTTCGCTATTCACTGAAGAAGTGGAAGTATACTTGAGCTTGTATGAATTTGTCAAACACAGATATCTTAAAACCTGAGGCCCTAATGAAAAAAATCCTTAAAAAAATATTATATGTGCCTTTGGGGGACGTGAAAAATAAGCAACCCTTGGTCAAAAACGGTAACTCAATTTTTAGAGCTGGAAATTCCCAGATTCGAATGTCGTTAAAAAAAAAGAGCGCAGCGGATGGTGATGTGTCCGGCACTGGACGCTGCCGGTGGAGTGATTTGGGGATCCGCTGCGCTCCGCGGAGATTAACCTTCATCTCTCATACTACCAATTCGCTTATCAAACAACGATCAAAACTGTAATGATCATACTGCTAAAGGCGGATTATGTCAAAACCCTTTTACGGGCTTTTTATTGATCTCTATTATTCCTAAACGCCTTAATCCACTATAGTTATGCCATTCTTAAAAAAATAAAATTAAATAAAAAAATCAATGAGCTCCTGCATCCCTCAGATATTATTTTAGCGCGCACACGAAGGCTGACTTGCTTTCACTAAATCAAAACGTTTTTCAGCTTTTGACAAATCAATCGCTTTTAAGAATGACACGATATAATCGGCGCGCTTCAAACCATAATCAATCATAAACGCGTGTTCAAAAACATCCATCACCAAAATTGGCGTTGTCCCGGCTAAATGACCACCATCATGCTCATTGATCCATACATTAAAAAGCCGGTTTGCGCATGGATGATATTCAAGCACAACCCAGCCAATCCCGCGCATCGTTCCGGTCGCTTTAAAATCCTTTTGCCACATTTCAATCGAGCCAAAATCGGTGGCGATTTTATTTGCAAGATCCGAATTGGAATTGAGCGCCACTCCTCCTTTTTTCATATTCCCAAAATAATATTGATGAAAACGCATTCCGTTGAATTCCCAACCGAATCGTCGCTTCAACTCGGCATACTCGGGTGTTGTTTCTTTCCCTTCCTTTAGAAATTGTTCCAATAAGCCGGCGATTTTATTTGTGTTCGTCACATAGCCTTGATACAACGTGAAATGATTCTTGAGTAATTGGTCACTAAAACCTTCTGTTCCCAAAAGGTGATCATAATTTTTAGCTTCGTAATTCATTGTTATCTCCTCCATGTCATTAGAATAATTAATATATTATCTCTCACCTACTTGATGAATTTTGACAATATAACGCGCTCCTGGAAGTTCTTGATCCCCGGAAACGACAATCACAACATCCCCCTTGTTGAGCAACCCCCTTTTAATCACCAGTCCATCCGCTTCGCAAAGAATCTCGTCAATCGTTGGGCATTTTTTAATCGCAATCGGATACACGCCATAATATAAATTCAATTTTTTCCGAATTGGAAAGGCCGAGGAAAAAGCAAATATGGGAATTTTGGGTTTCATTTTCGAAATTAATGCGGCGGTTCTTCCGCTATAAGTGATGGCCAACATGGCCTTCACCTTCATATTTTTTGCCGCTTCATACGCCGCATGAGTAATGGCGTGAATCCGCAAATCTTCAATCGCATGGTACCGTTCTTTCAGATCAAATTGATTCATTTGCTGATGGGACTCGGCTTCATCAATAATTTTCGCCATCGTTCGAACCGTTTTGATCGGATACTTTCCAATCGATGTTTCCCCTGAAAGCATGACGGCGTCCGTTCCGTCAAATACAGCATTGGCCACATCCGAGGCCTCCGCACGTGTCGGGCGTGGATGATCCATCATGGATTCGAGCATTTGTGTTGCCACAATCACCGGTTTTCCGCTCGCATTCGCCTGATTGATCAGCCGCTTTTGAGCCACGGGAACTTTTTCCACTCCCATTTCAATTCCTAAATCTCCGCGGGCAACCATAATGCCATCGGCGACTTTGAGAATTTGTTTCAAGCACTTGAGTGCCGAAGGTTTTTCAATTTTTGCAATCACGGGAATCTCTTGTCCCGTTCGTTTCATGAATTTCTTCAACTCAAGAACATCCTTCGGTGAACGCACAAATGAAAGAGCGATGAAATCCGCTTTGTTTTTTTGCGTAATACGAATCATCTCGCGATCTCTGTCATTTAACGCAGGAAGGGTATCGGGAGCATTGGGAAGATTAATCCCTTTATTTTCTCCTAACGAACCCGACGTCACAACCAGGCAATAGACCACAAGCCCTTTCACTCTCAAAACACGGAGTTCGATCAATCCATTATCAAGCAAAATTCGATCGCCGTTTTGAACCATTCTTGAAAATTGTTTGTACGGCGTATAAATCTGATTTCCAAAACCAACGCCTGGGGCCGAAAAAAATGTAACCACGGCTCCTTTTCTTAAATTTAACGGCTTTCCGTCTTTAAGGCGTCCGGTGCGCAACCGGGGACCTTGGAGATCAACAAGAATTGAGACTTCTTTTTTCTCGTCAGCTGAAATTCTGCGAATCGTACTGATCCATTTAACTAATTCGGAGGGACTGCTATGAGAAGTGTTGACTCGAAAAACATTAACGCCGGCATGGATCAGAGCATCCAACACTCTTCCTTCATCACACGCGGGACCGACGGTTGCCACAATTTTCGTTCTTCGAAAAGTCATCTGAGTCACCTTTGAAGATATTTGAGGTCTCGGGGAGTTTTTATAAGGTGTTCCCGATGCCTCATCCCAGCACACCTTCTCGGTGCGCATGGGATTTCTTTAGGAAACCCCATGCCAGCCTCATTGATTCAGATAGGTCCGATGAAGCTGGCTGGGGCGAGGAGCCGGGGATAACTCCCCGACCCCTCGGACATTTTACAACACCAGCCTGCGGCTCGCTATCTTTCTTTTATGATACGGAAGTTTTTTGAAAGAGTTACTGGAGTACCCGATAAATAAAAGGGACAATTCCCGAAGTTTTTTAAACTGCAGAAATTGTCCCTTGCCGGTATCGTCAAACGTCAAACCTGGCCAGGGACGGAATCGAACCGCCGACACAAGGATTTTCAGTCCTCTGCTCTACCGACTGAGCTACCTGGCCGAGTAATTGAAGGATTTTATTGCTTTCCGATATTAAGTCAATTTGTTTTTTAAAAGTTCTTTCTTAAAAGTGCGGATATTACCAAAACGTAGCTTGAAGTTCCGGTACTTGATTTTCGGATTTTTTTTCAGGGAGAACTTTATTTTTGCCAACGTGTTCTTCCAACCATTCCACGATCGCAACCACGACCATGTCAACTTCCCCGCGAGTTAACATCCGTCCTTTCGGAATCCCATACCATTTGGCAAGACAACCCCGGCAACAAGTCGCCGTCGCGTGCTGCGCTTTAAATACGGGATGTCCCGCATAGGGCGTTTGTCTACCGTCATTTTCAGGATGCTTCGGTGCTACTCGTTGAGCAATGAAATCATAGGCATGAGATCGAATAACCGGCCAACTCGCTTTTTTAATATATTCGATATCTTCCGGACTAAGAAAAAAACGGGAACGAAATTTTGATTTAGATAAAGCGTTTTTTCGCTCTTGCGCGGTGGTAAACATAAATGTAAAAAATAAAAACCAATTATTTTTTTCCAGTCGATAAAATTTCGCGAATAGTACCCAACAATTCTTCCCAATCAAACGGCTTAGCAAATGTCGGATAACCGCCAATCATCCGCATTCCTGCAAACTGACCGTCCTTATCGCTCATCGCGGTCATAATAATAACAGGAATCTGCTTGGTTGCTTCTTTCTTTTTCAGCTCAAAACACACTTCAGAGCCGTCAATTTCAGGCATGCTAATATCCAAAAGGATCAAATCGGGTTTCATTAAATAAACTTTCCGAAGGGCATCCTTGCCGTCCGAAGCAAGAATCACATCGTATCCAGTGTCTGAAAGCATCGATTTGAGCATCTCGCGGATATCTTCTTCATCATCGACAACTAATATTTTCTTCATGTCGGATCACCTTTCAAAATCGTTTCATGTTTATATTGTAGCATGTCTTGACCATGTGAAATTATTTTTACCCTGACTTTTTCGCGAACCACAAACCTCATTAATCCTTTCCAAGAGCGCCTCTAAACCGACTTTTTGTTTAGCGGAAACCAAAACGGCTGCCGGCCACATACTGCCAATGAATTTTTTTCTATTTTCGTCTAAAAGATCTTCTTTGTTAAGAACCAACACCGTTTTTTTATTCGCCGCATCGATCTCTTTTAGGACCATTTCTACAACTGCTTTTTGCGCCTCAGCATGAGGATCCGATGCATCCAGCACATGAAGAAGAATATCCGACTCCCGGACTTCTTCAAGCGTTGCATGAAACGATTCAACTAAATCATGCGGCAAATCGCGGATAAAACCAACCGTATCAATGAAAAGAACCTGAGTGGAACCATTAATCGATGCCGCACGCGTCATCGGATCAAGTGTTGCAAATAGTTTATCTTCAACATAGGCTTCCGCACCGGTCAACGCATTGAGAAGCGTCGACTTTCCTGCGTTGGTATATCCAATGATGGCCACAGTCATAAAATGCTTCTTTTTCCGGCCATCGCGGATCAGACTCCGGTGTTGCTCAACTTTTTCAAGCTCTTCTTTCACACGTTGAATCCGTTTCCGGATTTTCCTGCGATCGTGTTCCAATTCCGGTTCACCCGGCCCGCGGCTTCCGATTCCGCCGCCAAGCCGAGACATCACTTTTCCAAGCCCGCCTAACCGCGGTAAAAGATACTTCAATTGTGCCAATTCAACCTGCAATTTCCCCTCTTTGGATTTTGCGCGCCTGCCAAAAATTTCGAGAATAAGCCCCGTGCGATCCATAACGTGAACCTTTAAAAGCATCTCGATATTCCGTGCTTGTGCGGGCGATAGATCCACATTGAAAATAAGGACATTTGCAGTAAGCTGCTTGGCGCGGTTTTTGGCTTCTTCCAATTTCCCTTCGCGGATGAAATACCGGGGATTCGGTTCATGGATATTTCCTTCAATCGCCCCCAAAACTCGAATCAAAGCTGATTCCGTTAATTCTTTTAACTCCTCATAACTTTCACGGAACGACACATCCGATCGGTCCTGTGTTCGTAAAATCACGAGCAATGCTTTATTTCTGGGCGTTTTAAGCAAAGGCATTCAGATAATTCACACCTCTATCGTTTTATGGCTTGGAGTACTACTTCGGATATAAAATCAATGTTTCCCTGAACCATCGTGGGGCAATTAGGAATCAATAACCCCGTTTCAAATAACCGGTCCGCATTCGCAAGTTTTGGATGCCCATAGCGGTGAGTCCAAAACGGATGCCGGCCAAGATTGCCGGCTGAAAAAATTTTCGTTTCAATTTGTTTTTCTGCCAAACTTCTTTCCACTGCCAAGCGTTCAAGTCGATCTTTGCATAAAATCACAAAATGAAGATTGCTCACAGTGGCATCCGGGTCGTCGGCTTTTTGTACTCGAATATTCGCAAAGTTCCTGAGATAGTGCCTATAATTATCACTGCGCCGATTAATGCTCCAATCGACTTTTTCCATTTGCATCAATCCGATAAACGCATTCAAATTGGTTGACTTAAAATTATATCCGGGCTCATAAAACACAACCGGTGTTTCAGTATCATCAATGTCATATTGCCGCACCAGTACTTCATGGACTTCGGGCGGCAAATCTTCGGAAGACCCATTATTCCTGAGCATCAACAATAAGTGATAATAAAGCGGATCATCCGTCGAAACCATCCCGCCGTCAATCGTCGTAAGTTGATTTCCGTAATGGAATGAAAAACTCGCCAAATCTCCGAACGTACCCACTTTTACTCCTTTTCGGACAGATCCCAAAGAACTGCTTGCGTCTTCGAGCAAAATAAATTCATATCGTTTCTTAAGCGATAAAATTTCATCCATTCGATTGGGAATCCCCAATACTTGGGACATCATCACAACGCCTGGATTATGGCTTAATAAAAGAGATTCCAAATGTTTAAGATCAAGTCCAAAGGTTTCAGGGTCTGAATCACACATAACCGGTTCAAATCCGAGTTGAATGGCAGGAGAAACAGTCGTTGACCATGCAGTCGCGGGCACAATCACTTTTTTATTTTTCAATCTTCCCGAAAGCAATAGCACATTGTACATGAGCAAACTCGCACAAGATCCGGAACCGCAAAAAATGGAAAATTTCCGGCCAAGCCATTCATTCCACCGCATTTCAAATTGATTGATCAGCGTATTGTGCTCAAACTGAGGCTCGTTCTTAAACCACGCTACAATCCGATCTATTTCACCACAATCAATTGGATCACCAAACAAACGATATTTAAAACCCGAACTTTTGCCACTTTGATTTTCCATAGAATGTTCCGCTTGTAAAAATGCTGGCTAATCAAAACTCATAGGCCACCTTCATCCCCGCCCATACAATTTAGAAAAAGGAAAAACAGTCCACTCAAAATTCTCCCAGCGTATTATAAAATTGTTTAAGCGCGCGAACATCGGTTTCCGGATTCTTCGAACGCGCCTTCGGATAATCTATTTCTTCTATTTTACTGTTGTATTCCAACATGATCCGCCGTTTAATTTTTTCAAAATCTTCAACCTTTTCGGCAAGCTTATCCGCTTTTTGCTTCCACTCTTCTATTTCCTTGTATGCTTCGTCCAAAAGGCGGAAATGGTGAAGCGCGTCTTCCTGGATCTTGAAGCCCGTCACTTTTGGCGCGGTGGAAGTCAGCTTATCCCGTTCAACATCACGCTCTTTTTCCAACTTTCGTTTCGTCTCTCCAAAGCCTGTCATCTGTTCCGTTAATTCTTTAATTCTCGCCTTATGAAATTCTTTTTCCCGGTCAGATGCGGCCAATCGATCCGTAAATTCATTCTTAATTTCCTCAAGCCGAACTTGATAGGATTGATCCAACAATTTCAGTTTTTCGGCAAGCTCTTTATACTTTTGGTTTCTGGTTTCAAGTTCAACAATTTTCAAATAAAATCCATCTTCGGCAACTTTTTTTGCAGATTCAAGAGCTTTCATTCTTTCTTCATATTGAACGGATTGAAGCTCATACCGTTCAATTCTATTTGATGCATGCGCAAGTTTATCCTGAAGTTGCGCATTGGCGGTCTCGAAAACTCTCATTTTTTCATTAAATACTTTTTCGGCCTCTGTTTTTTCTTCGTCCAGAAACTGAACTTTTTCATTCAGATCGTGTGCCTGAATTTGGAAGGCTGTAATTTCTTCTGAAAAAGTCCCCACTTTCCTGCTCAGCTGCCCCATCGCCGTTTCCAAATCCCGCTGATATTGTTCGCTTTTGATTCGTGAAGCCTGTTCATGATAGAAATCTGCGCGCAAATTTTCGATCTGCTCATTAAGTTGTTTATTCGCGGCCTCAGCCTGATCAAGTTTCTCGTTTTTAGAATTCAATTCCGCTTGCAAATTTTCTTTCTCTGAGCAAAGAACTTCTATTTGATCTCTTAAATGATCCGTCCGTGGTTCGATAGAATCCAACGATTCTCTTGCCTTAGCAAGTTTCTCCTCCGTTTGAATTTTTTCGGATTCGGTCTCAAGCAATTTGTTTTCCCATAACCGAAGTTCTTGCGTTTGATTGTTTAGTTTTTCTCCGAGCAATTGGTTTGAATTCGTGAGATCGTTTATTTTTAAATGCAATCCGTTCAATTGAACTTTTGCCGCTTCAAGCTCTTCAACTTGCTGCCTCCGGCCTTCAAGCTCGACTTCTTTCCCAACCAATTTTGATTTTAATTTCTCTTCATTTTCTTCAAGCAAGCGTATCTTCTCACTATGTTGATAGGCCCTGACTTTAAATACTTCTGCTTCGTTAATATACTCTGCCGCTTTTATCTCGAGGCCTTTATTAATCTGATCCATGAGCTGAAATTGATGCTCGGCATTATTCCGAAGCGCTTGTTCTTCCTGATAAAACGTTTCGAGTGACCGGATTTTATCATTCAACTCTTGGATCAATTTTTTGCGTTTCTCGGCCTCATTTTCGAGTTCGCTCACCGTACGCATTAAATCGTCAGAAGATCGTTGGAAATCTTCATTATTCTTTCGGTATTCCTGTATTTGTAATTCTTTCGATTGGAGAGTCTGTTCATATTCAATGCACGCTGATTCCAAAACATTCTTCATTTTTTCAAGATCGGCCCATTTAGCCAGAGACAACTCCGTCTCTTTGACCTGTGCTTTGAGTTTTTGTTCTGTTTTCACGCGCACCACTTCGATAGAGCGAATCTCCTGTGAAAGTTCTGATGTTTTAGCCCTCCACCCCTCAGCTTCGCGGCTTAAGTCGGCTACTTTTGCATTCAAATCTGAATTGGCTTTTTCAAGATTACTTATTTTTTCATGACTATTTTTTAACGCATCCGCACGATCCCGAAGGTTCTTCTCGAAATCCTGAATCACTTGCCCTTTTTTTTGTAAGGCCTCTTTTAATTCTTGGCTTTCGGTTTTGAACGCACTTAATTCATTTTGCAAAGAATTAAGATTTTCGATGAGCAGACTTTTTTGCTTATCTGCTTCGTTGATCGCATTAACACGTTCTTTCAAGCGCTGATCGAAATCTTCTTTTTCTTTTCGCGTCTGTTGAAGAATTTCTTCCGTTTGTTCAATTTTAATTTTCTGCACCCGTATTTCACGTTGTGAAAACACATTCTTCTCAGCTAACTCTTCTTTTTCTCTCTCTAAGCTGGAAATGTACCTCTCGTTTTGTTCCCTCAGTGATTGTTCCTCTTCATAGAGTGCCCCCACAATTCTGATTTTCTCTTCAAGGCTTTGGAGTTTGGAAGCAGCATCTGCCATGCTTTGCTTTTCGTGAGTCAGTTCTTGTCTCAATTTTTCGTTTTCCGCCTCTGCTTTGACCAGCGATATGCGCAAATTCTCAGATCCATTTTGGAGTCGTTTTGCCTCCTGAATCAAATAGTTTTTCGTTACACCCGGGGTCTCCGCAACAACCGCTAATGGATTCGCTTGCGACAAGAAAGAAAGATTGGGAGGCTCAGACCAATTAAGGCGATACGATTTATTCTTAATACTCTCATCGTTCGTCAAAAGAACATCAATCCCCAAGGATTCAAAATAGGTTTTAAGTTTAACGGCCGTAGCCTGGGGGATTTGATCCATGAAAATGATGGGCATATGATCTGCTAAACTGTAGACTTCTTCCGGGGAGATAAGAAACGCTTCCGCAATTTTGGAAGTGACGCGCTTCATCAATTCATTGCGCAGATGGGTAATGATGACACTCCAAGAATTTTCCGTACGGTTGAGCTGCTTTAATTCCGGCGTCATCATTAGATTGGTTAAAATCCCGTCAGAACAACTTGAAGCTTTCGAAATATGTATTTTTGCCTGACGTGAAGTACTCCTTCCTCAAGTAGCAGTTCCAAACATCATTCCTTATTCCTAAAACAATATTTATTTTCTCATAGAGCTCGCTTAAAGTGAAGAACAATTAGTACGCTTGTAATTAGCGAATTGACTCACATTAAAGGTATTATGTTGAGTATTGTATTATGTGAAGTAGATTGAAGAAACCCTTATTTTTCA
>MHFR01000004.1 GCA_001804285.1 Candidatus Danuiimicrobium aquiferis | reverse complement strand
GAGCCAAAAGATTATTCAATGTTAAAAATATCGCGGGACGAATGGAGGACAATTTATGCTGCAGCCGCTTAAGTCAGTGCCATTCATGCCTGCCCCCTTTTTTTTTTGCAAGCGCTGGGAAAATTCAAAAAAGGACAGAGTTGACGACCAAAAAGTTTTTTGTGAAGATGTATTATCGTGAAATGGTTCACAATAAATATTGCACGTAGAACAATAGATGATATAATTATCACAAAATTGTGAAGGGTGTAAGTTATGTTAAAGGCAAATAAGAGTTGTATTGAGCGACTTTACAGGTATCGGAATACCCTTATTAAGCTGAAATCGATTGGTTTTGTCAAAGTGTTTTCTGATAATTTGGCAGATGGGGTGGGGGTTCCGGCGACTCAGGTTCGCAAGGATTTTTCGATTTTCGGGTTATCCGGCAATAAGCGCGGCGGCTATATTGTCGACGAACTCATCGAGAAATTGAATCATGTGCTCGGGAAAAATAAACCCGTGAGCATTATTGTTGTCGGAAAAGGCAATATTGGATCTGCCCTCGTTCATTACAAAGGTTTTGAAAAGGAAGGGATCAAGATTGTTGCTGCTTTTGACGTTGACCCATCTAAGACCGGACATACGGATGATATTCCGGTGCTGCCAACTTCTGAATTGAAAGGTTTCGTGAAACAGCATAATATAAGTGTTGGAATTATTGCTGTGCCCGATGCAGCGGCGCAGCAAGTTGCAGATGTAATGATAGAATCGGGGATTAAAGGAATTTTAAATTTTGCGCCTATCCGACTCAACATGCCGGAAGATATCATTATTCATCATGTCAATCTGGAATTAGAGCTGGAGACCATTATTTATTTTGTGAATGCATTAAATCGAAAAGTTAAACAGGAGCCGAAGCAATGGATCGAGAAAAATTAAAAGCAGACATTAAAGAAATCGTTGAGGAATGGAAAACGAAAGAGGGGAATCTGATTATGATTCTTCACAAAATTGAGAATCGTTACGGGTATGTTCCTCGCGAAGTGTCCTTTGAAATCTCAAAACTTTTGGATGTCCCTTTGGCCAGAATCTATGAGGTCATTACTTTCTATAATTATTTCAAACTGGAACCTCCCGGAAAACATACCGTTGCCGTTTGTATGGGAACGGCGTGTTATTTAAAAGGTGGTGCGGAGCTTTTAAGCGAGCTTGAGCATATTTTAGGAGTGAAAGAAGATGAGACCACAAAAGACGGACTTTTCCATCTTGAAATTGTCAGGTGTTTAGGCTGCTGCGGACTTGCACCGGTGATTAAAATCGACGGGAAGGTTTTTGGTGAATTAAAGAAAAATGACATTATCGATATTCTTTCGCATTATACGAAACAAAATGGGCAGATGGTTTCCGGCGTGGGTAGTGAAGTTTCCGGGAAGCCATGATTTACCATTGAAACAGGAAGGCATGACATGAAAAAGTTGACAAAAGATGATTTGCAGGCGATCAAGCAGGAAGAATTGAAAAAAGAAACTGCGAACTGGATTAAAGTCGGTTTGAGTACGTGCGGAATTGCGGCCGGTGCTCAGGATATTTACGATTTCCTGGTTGAGGAAGTTAAAAAACGGAATCTCGGCGTTTCGATCCAAAGATGCGGTTGTGCGGGGATGTGTTATGCGGAACCTTTGATCGAAGTAAAAGTGGAAGGCATGCCCAAGGTATTTTACGGAAAAGTGAATAAAGAGACTGCGATGAAAATTGTTGAAAAACATATCGGCGGTAAAATATTGGTGAATGATCATATTTATGATATTCGTTCATCACAATAAATGGCGAGGATGGAAAGACCATGCAGCAAAAACGGATATTAATTAAAGATACGGATTTGAAAAAGGACCGGACGCGTGATTTTTATACGGCGTTTCTGACCGAAATACAGGATAAAAAACTGGAAGAAAAAGTTCAGCTTGTGCGTGTATCGGATATCGGTATCTACGGCAAGGGGTTGACCGTTCGGGTGCTGCCGGAAAATTTTCTTTATTGTGATGTAGAAACAGGTGATATTTCGCGCATTGTGAGCGAATCGGTTGTGGAAGGCCGTCCGATTGAAGCGCTTCTTCACAAACCGGATGATAAGCAACTGCGCCTTGTGCTTAGGAATTGCGGGTTGGTCGATCCGGAATCTATTGATGACTACATTAAGCATGACGGTTATCAGGCGATAGCAACGATTCTTGAAAAAATGACACCCGAAAAAGTAATTGAAGAAATGAAAATAAGTGAGCTTCGCGGGAGAGGCGGCGCAGGTTTCCCGACATGGTTAAAATGGAAATTAACGCGCGCCGTTGAAGCGGATCAAAAATATGTGATTTGTAACGGGGATGAAGGCGATCCGGGCGCGTATATGGATCGAAGCGTTCTCGAAGGGGATCCTCATTCGGTGATCGAAGGAATGATGATTGCGGCCTATGTGATCGGTGCGACGAAAGGATTTTTCTATATTCGCGCGGAATATCCGCTTGCGATTGAACGCGTCAATCGAGCGGTCACGCAAGCGCATGAATATGGATTGCTCGGTGAAAATATTCTCGGTTCCTCATTTAAATTGGATATTGAAATCCGCTTAGGAGCTGGTGCTTTCGTTTGCGGTGAAGAGACGGCTTTGATTTCATCCGTTGAGGGAAAACGCGGATATCCCCGTCCGAGGCCGCCCTATCCATCCGTTAAGGGGTTGTGGGGAAAACCGACCGTGATTAATAATGTCGAAACCCTTGCGAATATTCCGCTCATTATGTTGAAAGGCGGAAAGTGGTTTTCAAGTATTGGCACTGAAAAATCAAAAGGATCAAAAGTTTTTGCGCTTACCGGTAAAGTGAAAAATTCAGGCTTGATTGAAGTTCCGATGGGAACAACCCTTAAAGAAATTGTATTTGAAATCGGAGGCGGCGGAATCGCCGGAAAAAAAGTAAAAGCGGTTCAAACGGGCGGCCCGTCAGGCGGCGTGATTCCGGAAGATTTTATCAATGCACCGGTCGGATATGAGAGTTTGCAAAAACTCGGTTCTATTATGGGCTCCGGCGGAATGATTGTGATGAACGAAGATGATTGTATGGTGGACATTGCCAAATTTTATTTAAGGTTTTGTGTCGATGAATCCTGCGGTAAATGCGCGCCATGCCGGATTGGCGGAACGCAGCTTCTTCATCTTTTGGAAAAAATTTCAGAAGGTAAAGGTGAAATTGAGGATTTGGACCGGTTGCGCCGCATTTCGCGTGCCATGCAGAAGGCAGCGCTTTGCGGTTTGGGACAAACCGCGCCGAATCCGGTTCTCTCGACGCTTCGATATTTTGAAGATGAATATAAAGCGCATATTGTGGAAAAGAAATGTCCGGCAGGGCGTTGTGCCGGGCTGTTTCATTTTTCGATTATTGAAGAAAAATGTAAACGATGCGGACTCTGTTTCAGAAATTGTCCGGTTCAAGCTGTTTCCGGCAATCGTGATCAAGGATATTTGATTTTTGAAGAAAAATGTATTAATTGCGGCCGGTGCTTTGAAGTGTGTAAATTTGAAGCGGTTTCCCGCGGCTAAAAAGTGATTTAAGAAGGAGTGTTTCAATGGTTAATGCAGTGATTAATGGAATACCGGTAAAAGTTGAAGAAGGCACGACGATTCTTGATGCGGCAAAGACGGTTCAGGTTCAGATTCCGACACTTTGCAAGCACGAAGATCTCCCTCCGTCTGCCGCTTGCGGCATCTGTGTGGTCAAAATTAAAGGCAACAATAAAATGCTGCGGGCTTGTTGTACGCCGGTGGAAGAAGGCATGGATATTATTACGAACGATCCTGAAATCGTCGACGTTCGCCGTACCGTGATAGAACTCATTCTCTCCAATCATCCGAATGATTGTTTGACGTGCGGCCGAAATAATGACTGTGAACTTCAAACACTCATGGCTAATTTCGGTATTCAAGAAGAATTCTTTGATAAGTTTGTGAAAAAGACACCGAAAGATAGTTCGACGGGAACCGTTGTTTTGGAGCCTGAAAAATGCATTAAATGCGGCCGTTGCGTTGAGGTGTGCCAGGATGTCCAGGATGTTTGGGCACTTTCATTTTTAGAGAGAGGATTTAAGACCCGGATTTCTCCGGCGGGTGATATTAATTTAGCGGATTCTCCATGTGTCCGTTGCGGCCAATGTTCTGCCCATTGTCCGACGGGTGCCATTGTTGAATATGATCACACGGCCAAGGTTTGGCGGGAATTGATGGATCCGGAAAAATATTGTGTTGTCCAAATTGCGCCTGCGGTTCGTGTCTCAATTGGCGAAGCGTTTGGATATCCTCCAGGAACAAATATGACGAAGAAACTTTATTCACTTCTCCGGCGTTTGGGTTTTAAGGCGGTTTTTGATACGAATTTCGGCGCAGATGTTACCATTATGGAAGAAGCAACAGAATTTGTTGAACGGTTTGTCCACAAAAAAGGGGCGCTTCCGCTCATTACGACATGTTGCCCGGCGTGGGTTGATTTTATGGAGAAATTCCATTCGGACATGATTGACCATTTTTCATCCTGTAAATCTCCCCAGCAAATTGTGGGTGCGCTTTCAAAAACTTATTTTGCGCAGGATAAAAAGATTGAGCCGGATAAGATCGTGATGGTGTCGATCATGCCGTGTACGGCTAAGAAATATGAAATTAAGCGCGACGAAGAAATGTTTGCTTCAGGGCAACAGGATATTGATATCGTATTGACCACGCGGGAACTGGCGCGAATGATCAAACAGGCCGGTATTGACATGACACAGCTTCCCGACGAAGAAGCGGATCATGTAATGGGCGATTATACGGGTGGCGCTACGATTTTTGGTGCGACCGGCGGCGTGATGGAGGCTGCGCTCCGGACGGCCTATTTTCTGGTGACGGAGAACAATCTTGAAAAAGTGGAATTTGAAAACGTCCGGGGTCTGAAAGGCGTGAAAGAAACGTCAATTATGATCGGGGAATTCGAAATCAAGTTAGCGATTGCGCATGGTTTGAGTAATGTTGAATATGTTTTGAATAAGGTTCGAAAAGCGAAAGAAAAAGGGGAGCCGCTTCCTTATCATTTTATTGAGGTGATGGCTTGCCCCGGCGGATGTATCGGTGGCGGTGGACAACCGTATATGGTCAAAGATAGCGTCCGAATTGCGCGCACCAAGGGCTTGTATGCGGATGATGAAAAGTCTAAGATCCGGTGTTCACACGACAATCCATTTGTGCAGAAACTTTATAATGAGTTTCTTGGAAAGCCGCTTGGCAAGAAATCGCACGAGCTATTACATACCGAGTATAAAGGGCGGCCGCAGTATAGGAAGTAACATCTGTTTTTTTGATTGGCAAAAAAATGTCCCAAGATGGGCAAGCATTTAAAATAAATGCAGAGTCGAAGGATCTCAAAATAAGATTCTTCGCACTTCGTGCTCAGAATAACAGAAGAGCATCCTGAGGAAAAGGGGCGATCAGCCCTGAAGCTAAGGGGAAATAAGTCGTATGTTATATAAAAACCCAGCTTCTTTCAGGAAGTTGGGTTTTTAATTTTTAGACCGGAATTCTCATTACTTAGGAGGGTATAGAAAAATGGATAAACGTTTAGGATTTGTCGGAATTATTGTTGAGAAAAGAGAGAAAGTTGCGGAGCAAATTAATCATATTCTGTCAGAATATGGGGAAATGATTGTTGCGCGAGTCGGGATCCCATACAAGGAAAGGCATTGTTCTGTGATCACCCTTATTGTTGATGCGACCACTGATGAATTGGGTGCAATGACGGGAAAACTCGGTGCCCTCGAAGGGGTTTCGGTGAAGTCGGCGCTTGGAAAAAACGGGAAAGGTTGTATGTGATCCATGAATAAAACACCTAAGTCATTAAGGCTCCAAATTGGAATTTTTGGAAGGACGAACGTCGGGAAATCGAGCTTTCTTAATATGGTAGCGGGCCAGGATGTGGCCATTACATCGCCGTTGCCGGGAACGACAACTGACGTTGTTGAAAAAGTCATGGAACTTTTACCCATTGGTCCCGTGGTTTTTCTTGATACGGCCGGTCTTGACGATGCATCTGTTCTCGCCAGCAGGCGGATTGAAAAAACTAATAAAATTTTTGACAGGTCAGATGTCATTTTGCTCGTCACTGAAGCGGATGTTTGGACGGAATTCGAAGAAAAAGTTTGCGCGGAAGTACGGAAACGGAATACGTCCCTTATTATTGTAGTGAATAAAATTGATATTAAACAGCCCACCGATCAATTTCATGCTCGGCTTCAAGAAAGATGCGAAAGAATTATGCTTGCGGCAAGTCTTGACCGGAGCCGTCGCGATGATTTTTTAAATCCGCTTAAGAAACATTTAATCGAAGTTTGTCCGGAAGATTTTATTAAACCGCCGCCTTTGCTCGGTGATTTAATTCCGGCGCAGGCACTGGTCGTATTAATTATTCCGATTGATTTTGAGGCGCCGAAAGGCAGGATTATTTTGCCGCAAGTCCAGGCGATTCGGGATACGCTCGATTGTAATTCGGTAGCGATGGTCGTGAAAGAAAGCGAATACACGATGCTTCTTCAAAATTTAAAGCGCTTGCCGGATCTGGTGGTCTGTGATTCGCAGGTGGTTGATCGAATGGTGGCAGAAACGCCTGCCGGCGTGAAGTGTACCACATTTTCAATTCTTTTTTCGCGGTTGAAGGGCGATTTGTCGGAGATGACAAGAGGTGTTTCCGTGATCGATCGGTTACAGCCCGGTGACAGGATTTTGATTGCGGAATCGTGCAGCCATCATGCTGTGGAAGATGATATCGGCCGTGTAAAAATCCCAAGATGGCTTAAAACGTATGTAGGTTTTGATTTAACCATTGATGTTTGCGCGGGGCGCGATTATCCGGCAGAGCTTCACAAGTATAAGCTCATCATTCAATGCGGGTCGTGCATGCTGGGAAGGAAAGAAACGCTTTCGCGGATTCATCGAGCGAAGGAGGCGGGTGTGGCCATTACAAATTATGGACTCTGCATCTCGTTCGTGAAGAAAGTTCTGGAAAGAGTGCTTTCGCCGTTTCCGGCCGCGCTGGATGTTTACTGGGGAGAATTGGCAAATTTAAGAAAGGAAGTCGCTCAATGACAACCCAATTGCATGACGTTGAAAACTGGGTGAAAGACCGCATTAAACAAGACGAAATCACAAAGTATCTGGTAGACGGAAAAGATTTTATTCCGGATACGGAGATTGAGGGGAAACTTGTTGCGAATCGGAGTCCTGAAAAGGCGCGTGTCAGAGACGCTTTAGCAAAATCGCTTGCGATTGAAACTCTCACGCCCGATGAAACGGCGATGCTGCTTCACGTTGAAGATCCGGTGCTCTTGGCAGAAATGAAAGACACGGCGCTCAGAGTGAAGAAAAAAGTTTATGACAACCGGATTGTGACATTTGCGCCGCTTTATATGGGAAATTATTGTGTGAACAATTGTTTATATTGCGGGTTCCGAAAAGATAACCATGAGGCGAAACGAAATGTTTTGACGATGGAAGAAATCCGGAAAGAAATTGAAGTGCTGGCCGGGAAAATTGGGCACAAACGGTTAATTGCTGTTTATGGCGAGCATCCGGAGACTGGTATTGATTATATCGTTGAAAGTTTGAAAACCATTTATGACGTGAAAGTGAATACCAAATACGGAATCGGAAATATCCGCCGTGTGAATGTGAATGCGGCACCGCTTTCGATTGAAGAATTAAAACTGCTCCGCGTGAGTGGCATCGGAACGTATCAGGTGTTTCAAGAAACCTATCATCATGATACGTATGGGAGAATTCATCCCAAAGGAACGATTAAAGCCAACTATCAGTGGCGGCTTTATTGTATGCATCGGGCATTGGAAGCCGGGATTGATGACGTGGGAATCGGCGCGCTATTTGGGCTTTATGACTGGAAATTTGAGGTTATGGGGCTTGTTTACCATGCGTGGGAACTTGAGACGAAATTAGGAATCGGACCGCACACGGTTTCGTTTCCGAGGCTTGAACCGGCATTTAATTCACCGTTATCGGTTGAGTCGCCTTACCGGATTTCAGATGAAATTCTTAAGCGTATTATTTTGGTCATCCGTCTTGCGATTCCATATACCGGTATGATTATCACGGCACGGGAAAATGCCGAAATGCGGCGAGAAGCTATTTCGTTTGGCGTGACGCAAACGGATGCTTCTACCAAGATCGGAATCGGTTCATATAGCGATGAAAATCCGGATCAAGCGGAAAACAAACAGCAGTTTATGCTTGGGGACACCCGGAGTCTGGACGAAGTCATTCGTGAATTTTCAGAAAAACATAGCATTACATCGTTTTGTACCGCCGGTTACCGCTGCGGGCGAACCGGAGAATGCATTATGGAGCTTCTTCGGAGCGGAAAAGAAGGAAAATTTTGCAAGTTGAATGCGGTACTGACATTTCAAGAATGGTTGGATGATTTTGCGAGCGACGAAACGAAGTTAAGAGCGCAAAGCGTACTTCAAAAAGAAATTGAGGAAATCCGCGAGCAAATGCCGGCGATTTTCCCTCAATTTATGGAGTGCTACGAGCGAATAAAAAAGGGCGAACGGGATTTATATTTTTAGAAGAATGCTCTATGTGGATCGATTTATGAGGGAACTGTGTGGTGTCCTTGTCATTCCCGCGAAAGCGGGAATCCAGATGTACAGCAGGGATCCACTTGTTCTGTTTTTGGAATCTGCTGGATCCCCGCTTTCGCGGGGATGACATATAATGTAACTTTATTAGGCAAAAGATATTCCGTCACTTTTCTTGTCATTCCCGCGAAAGCGGGAATCCAGAAAAAACGCTGTATTTTCCTTAAGTCAGTGCCATTCATGCCTGTCCCCTTTTTTGAGAGGAAATAAAGATGTACCAAAACTTGACCAAAGACGAAATCTTGTCAAAATTACGCGATCCAGATTCGAGCGATTTATTTGCAGAGGCAGATCGTGTCCGAAAACAATATTGTGGCGATGAGGTGCATCTTCGTGCGATTATTGAATTTTCGAATTATTGCAAGCGCGATTGCCTTTATTGCGGGCTTCGGAAAAGCAATGGGAAACTTACGCGTTACCGGATGACAGTAGATGAAATTTTTTGTGCAGCTCGGAATGCCCAAAGCCTTGGTTATCAAACCATTGTTCTCCAATCCGGAGAAGATGACGGTTTTTCTACGGATGAATTATGTGGTTTAGTCCGGAAGATCAAAAAAGAATTAGATCTTGCGATCACGTTGAGTGTTGGCGAAAAAACATATGAAGAATATCGTGCCATGAAAGAAGCCGGGGCGGATCGCTATTTGCTTAAGATTGAAACGACCAATCCTGAATTATTTAAAAAGTTAAAACCGGATTCGGATCTTGAAAAAAGAAGCCAGTGTTTGGAAAACTTAAAAAATTTGGGTTTCCAAGTAGGATCGGGCGTTATGGTCGGTTTGCCGGGGCAGACTTTGGAAGATTTAACGGATGACATTTGTTTCTTTCGTGAGTCCGATTTTGATATGATCGGAATCGGCCCGTTTATTCCGCATCCTGAAACGCCTTTAAATCAGGCGAAAAAAGGGGAGTTGAATTTAGTCCTGAAAGTGGTGGCTCTTACACGGCTCGCAACGCTCAACGCGCATCTTCCGGCCACAACAGCGATCGGAACGATCGATCCGGCGGGAAGACAAAAAGCATTGATGTGTGGTGCGAATATTATGATGCCGAATGCGACACCCAAGCAATATCGCCGATTTTATGAAATTTATCCGAATAAAATTTGTATCACTGAAAATCCGAACGACTGTAATTCTTGTATTCAAAATATGTTACGCTCTTTAGGGCGAAAATTAGGGGCTGGTTACGGGCATAGTTTGAAGCGGAGCATGGTCAAAAAAGGTTAACATTTAGAATGACCAATGACCAAATCGCAATGACCAGAGAATCTCCAATAGAGTAAAAAGTCCCAAATATTAGGAATTAATCAATTGGGATTTCCTTGGCCATTGGGTTTTGGTCATTGGGATTTATCAGATCGCCCGATTTAAACCCAAATGTGACAATTTGCATGGTGTGTTATATAATAAACCCATAGCGATAAGGAGTTATCATGACAAAACGGTTGGTTTATCTTGATCATAACGCGACGACGCCGATTCATCCGGAAGTGAAGCGCGCCATGTCCGAAGCGATGGATCTATTTGGGAATCCGTCGAGTCTTCACGAATTCGGAAGGAAAGCCAAATCGCTGATCGAAAAGGCGAGGGAAACTGTTGCGGAATTTATTTCTGCGGATTCCGAAGAAATTATTTTTGTCGGAAGCGGATCCGAGGCAAATAACACGGTGTTGTCCATGCTGGCATGCCCCTCGAGCCGCTGTATGTGTACTCATAAACGGGCTGTTGGTATTATTACGACTACGATCGAGCACCCTTGCGTTCTCGAAGCGGCAAAGTGTCTTGAGGACAGGGGTTTTTCCGTTGATTATCTGAAAGTGGATCAGACCGGTAAAGTGGATTTAGATCAGCTCAAAAAAACGGTAACGGAAAAGACGGGCATTGTGTCGGTGATGATGGCGAATAATGAGATCGGTACGATTCAAGATATGAAAACAATCGAGAAAATTATACACGAACAGGGTGCGATGTTCCACACGGATGCGGTTCAGGCAGTCGGCAAAATTCCGGTGAATGTCAGGGAATTAAACGCGGATTTTCTCACAATTTCGGCGCATAAAGTTTACGGGCCGAAAGGCGTGGGCGCTCTTTACATTAAAAATGGAATTTCGTTTTGTCCGATGATTCGCGGTGGCCATCAAGAGCGCGGACGGCGAGCGGGAACGGAAAACACCATCGGAATTGTCGGGCTTGGAAAAGCAATTGAATTGCGAAAAATCGAAATGACGGACGAAGAAAAAAGATTGCTTGGGTTGAAAGCAATTCTCAGAAAAGGGCTTGAAGAGAAAATTCCGGATATCCATTTCAATGGCCATCCGACGGATTGCCTCGCCGGAACGTTGAGTGTTTCGTTTGAGGGCGCTGAAGGCGAAGCAATTCTGCTTTATTTGGATTTGGAAGGCATTGCCGTATCGACGGGCTCTGCGTGCGCATCGGGTTCTCTTGATCCTTCTCATGTGCTTCTTGCAACCGGTATGTCGGCAGAACGGGCGCATGGTACGATCCGGCTCAGCATGGGGCGGCAGACGACTGAGGAAGAAATCCGATACGTTTTAGACGTTTTTCCGAAAGTAATTCAAAAAGTCCGGGACATGTCCACGGCCTATTCAAGGAGGAAATCATGAGTTCGCCGAATGATTGGGTCTACACGGAAAAAGTGAAAGAGCATTTCATGCAGCCCAAAAATATTTTGATGGATGAAGAAAATTATAAAGCGGACGGCAAGGGCGTTGTCGGAAATATTAAGTGCGGCGATCAAATGATGATGGCGATTAAAGTCGATCAGGCGAAAGGCATCATTGCCGATTGCAAATGGAAAACATACGGTTGTGCGAGTGCGATTGCAAGCACATCTGTGCTTTCGGAAATGGTCAAGGGGATGACGCTTGAACAGGCGTACCATCTTTCACCGAAAGATGTCGCGAAAGAACTGGGAAATCTCCCGGAACATAAAATCCATTGTTCAGTCCTCGGCGATAAAGCGCTTCGGGCCGCGATCAATGATTATTATGTTTGGCATGGGATGGCGGATAAGGTTCAAAAAGAAGCGGCGCGCATCGTTTGCCAATGTATGAATATCACGGATCATGAAATTGAAGATGCAGTGCTTGAAGGCGCGCGGACGTTTTACGAACTTCAGGAACGCACCAAGATCGGGACGGTTTGTGGGCAATGCAAAGATGAAGCAACCCACATGGTCGAGACATTTATAAAAAAGCATTTTGAGAAATGATAACGTACTTTTGTGTCATTCCCGCATGCTATAGGCGGCACTGACATACATTGAAAACATAATTACTATTTATTATAGGTGGTCAGTACCGTCCTTAACTTTCTATGAAATATCCATAGGTTGTTAAGGGCGGGAATCCATGAGCGCAGATTCCCGATAAAGACACGGCGGAGCAGTGCTGCTTCGCTGCATTCGGGAATGACAGGAATGTAATAAATCCAAAGGACTTCTTGTGAATCACTTGATTATTTATATTCATCCGAATCCGAAGAGTTTTTGTCATGCCATTTTGGAAACGTTAAAAAAGACGTTGAGAGCAAAAGGCGGCGAAGTCCGTGTGCGTGATCTTTACGACATGAAATTGAATCCGGTTATGAAAAAAGCGGAACTAAAACCGGGAACGCCGGTAGCCAAAGACGTCAAACGTGAACAAAATCATATCAAATGGGCGGATACAATGACGTGGATTTACCCCATTTGGTGGCAGAGAATGCCGGCTATTGGGAATGGTTATATTGACCGTGTTCTTCTGGAAGGATTTGCGCACGAAAATACTCCGACTGGGCCCAAAGGATTGCTCGGTGATAAGAAAGTTTTTATGATCAATACCATGAATGCTCCGACAGCCGTTTATGAACAGAGCGGTCTTTTTAACAGCATGCGCCAGACAATCGATGAGGGGGTGTTTGGCTATTGCGGCATGAAAGTGATCAATCACAAATATTTTGGCCTGGTGGCTCACGTGAGTTACGAGGAGCGAAAAAAGATGCTGGATGAAGTAAAAGTGTTCGCTAAAACCATTTTATAAATACTTGCACGATGAATGACGCTGAAAATCTGCCTTCTGATTTTGAAAAAAAAGTAAAATTTTTTGCTGTTTTCTGTGGCGTATGCTTCGCCATTGTGGCCGTTCTGGTGGGCGCGATTTCCTTTATGATAGGCGGTGAGCAGCGGGTGTTTAAGAAGCAGGTTGCGCCGTTGTTTCAGGGATTTAATGCACTTACGGATGAAGCCATCAGTTTTTCCTATGAAATGAATACCCCTGCCGAGATTCAAATAAAATATAAAGTTTTTAAAATCCGGGCGGATGATTTAAAGGCGGAAGTCGCGAAGCTCGAAGCGCCGACGCCGCCGCTTGACCGTTTCAAACGCCAATTTTTTGGCGCAACAATCCGGCTGCTTGAATATTCAAATGCCCAAATTGATAAGGCGGGCTATGAATTGGAAGATGCAAAAGTCGTCCAGGCCTTAGACCAGATAAAACAAAAAGGGGGACAGCCTCTGCCGCTTAAAGGAATGGCGGTGGATGAAATGGTTTTGGATAAATATAATCGGTCGATGACAACGATTAATAAAATCACTCAGGAAGAATTGAATAAAAAACGGGATGGATTTTATAAAGAAGCGAAGGAGTTTCTTTTTGATTATGCCGGTATGATGGGAGTCAAAAAACAAACATTACTTGAAAATGCAACGGAAAAACAATCCTAACCCGACTTTCTCATCGATTTTATGAATCGACGAGAAAGTCGCTTTGAGCGCAATAAGGTGCGCCCAAAGTTTTGTGCCCTTGTTAAATCAGGGCTTACAGAGAGGGCTGATATGAGTAAGAAAGTTTTAGTCATCCTTGCAGATGGGTTCGAAGAAATAGAAGCGATTGCGCCGATTGATATTTTGAGGCGCGCCGGATGTCAAGTAACGATTGCCGGGCTTAATTCAAAAGCGGTGAGAAGTTCAAGGCGCATTCAAGTCGAAGCGGATGTGTTGCTTGATGAATACAAGGAAACGCCGGATGCGTTGGTGCTTCCCGGTGGTGCGCCGGGTTCTGAAAATTTGGCGAAGTCGGCAAAAGTAGCTGAATGGGTCAAAAAAATGAATGCCGGAAGGAAACTAATCGGTGCGATTTGTGCGGCGCCGGCGCTGGTTTTAGCGCCCACAGGTGTTTTGGACGGAAAAAAAGCGACCTGTTATCCCGGCTGCGAAGGAAAATTTTCATCTTCGACTAAATTTTCGGAAGATCAGGTGGTCGTGGACGGAAATATTGTTTCAAGCCGCGGTCCCGGAACAGCGATTGAATTTGGGTTGGAGCTCGCGAGGCAGCTTTGCGGCAAAGAAAAGATGGAAGAATTGAAAGAGAAAATGATTGTGAAATAATAAACCGGCCGCCGCCATGCGCCAAAGGATGTGGCGAACAAGCCGGCGGGGAAGGGTTAGCTACAATTTAACTTTGTCGCAATTAGCCTCAAATGCGAGTTTGGGGGTTATCGAACCATGTTATTATGTGCGGTAATACGATATTCTCAAGTTGTTGCTATTAAAAGAGTTGCATTTCATAGTAGGTTCGATAAGTGCGATAATTGCTTGATTTTTTTATCTTGTTCTGTTACCTTATTATCGAACCATCTATATGGATTCGGTAGGTATTAGTTCATAAGTATTAATGCTTAAATCAGTTACAATCTTTGATTTTTTTAGTTAGGTTCGATAAGTGCGGTGGATATATGACTATGGAAAAAAATTTAACGAGTATCGAATTGGTTAAAAAAGTGCTCGTTCAATTGCGGCGTACAAGGATGGATCATTTAATCAGCGTGTCGAACGCTGAATGGTATTCGTTATTCAAGGACGAGATTCGTAATTCGATCGCGATTGAAGGCGTTTTTGCAAACAGGACCGAACTGATTGATGTTCTGGAAAACAATAAACGTACAGACAAGCATAAGGCAGCTGCAATTTTGGGTTATTTTGAATCCGCATCAACGATGTATGACTATGCCGCCAATCAATTTAAGGAAAAAGAATTTTTGTTGCGCATGTCAGATATTAAACAAATTCATACGCTTCTAATGCGGTATGAAAAGGAAATGGGATTCTATAATGGCGCGATTGGTGAGTTTCGAAACACGAGAGTGGAGGTGTCAAACTCGACCTTTACGCCGATCAGCGAATTTTATGTCAGGCCGGCTTGTGAACTTTTAATCAAATGGGTTAATTTTCATTTAAAAGGAATGAAATATGACCCTGTGGTTCTGGCTTCCATGGCGCACGTGTGGTTTGAATCGATCCACCCGTTTAGAGATGGCAATGGCCGTGCGGGAAGAATATTGTTGTCTTATATTCTAATTGGATGCGGACTCGTCAATATTGCGATCAAGGGCATTTCCAAAGTGGATCGGGATTTTTATTATGATGCCTTGGAGAAAGCCGACGATGATTTTGAAGCCATTCACCGCGAGATTGAGGCGGGCAAATCTATTCACCTTTCAGAAGTGAATCAGCGGCTGGGCGTGGGGAAAATTAATCCATTCCTTTCGATTGTTGTGGATCGGCTCAAAGATTCGGTTTCGCGTTTGAAAGATATTAACCGAAGCGGAATCAATCAGAATGCGGAGTTACCCTTAAGCGATCTTGCTAGAATGTATAATTATTCTCAGAATTATTTGCGAAATTTGATTAATCGGGGCAAATTAAAAGGGGTAAAAAAAGGCAAGACTTGGTACGTCCGTGTTCATGATTTGGCGAAATATGTAGACCAACTTAATCCCAAGTCACAAGATTAACTAACAACGGCTGCTACAACGCAACGGTACCTGTTCCAAAAGTACAGGGTTCAACTTCTCTTCAGCGTGAACCCTGTACCGCCGGAACAGGTACCGTTTTGTAGGTGTTGAAAAATTAATCGCATAGAGGCAAAAAATGACCATCGAAAGTTCTGATTGCCTGATCTGCTATCTTGACATCCTTGGGTATAAAAAGATTGTGAATTTTTCACAAGAGGGCACCCATCGTAAAATATTCAAAATCATGGAAGAAATTCTTCAGCAATTTCGTTTGCAGAAGAGCAGCCAAAGCATTGATGCTATTTTGCGCGCAATAGATATACAAGTTGTCAGTGACTCAATACTTTTGGCCTTAGATATCAGCAATCCTCCTGGGGATTTGGAACCAGAAACGGAGAAACAATTTGTCTGCGCTTATGTCTTTTTTCAAGTTGTGGCTTGGTTTAGCCTCAAGATTTTGCATAAACTTAACCACTATGTGCGGGGTGGAATCGCAAACGGGCAGCATTTTCAATCCTCTTTAATCGACTCAAAGAACCAATTCATTTTTAGTAAGGCTTTGGTTCAATCTGTAGAATTAGAAAAAATAGCAAATTTTCCAAGGATATTAATAACCGATACTTTATATAAATTCCTCGTAGATAGGCAGAGTGATTTATTTGAAGAGTTGTTTCTCAGAGACGCTGATGGATTGCGTTATTTAGATTTATATAATGTATTTTTTGGTAATAGTGGAGAACCGCTTTACCCGTCTGAGGATACTTTTTTGCGAGAATTATTGGTAAGAATAAGAACTCCCCTCGAAGAAAACGTCCCCAAAGTGTTGCAAAAATACTATTGGTTTCAGACTTATCATAATTGCAAAATTGATGAATACGCTAAACGAAATCGGCTGCAAAAGCCAAATACCCTATTAATCAAAAAACCCGATTCCGTTTTGACGGCTTGCAACAGGAAAATAGGGACATAAACGTAAACATGCCAGGCACAAACCGAGGGGACAGGTCACACTATAGCTTTCATTAAATATATCTTTGCAATATTTCAATGAAGCTCAAAGGACAGACACTGTTTGAGTTAGCGAAATATCTGTTTCCGCTTGTTTTAAATTGCTTCATATCTTCCGGCACTATTTTAAACGGTACAAGGTCATTTACGCTCTGTCCCTCAGGAGAACATTTGAGAATGACAAAAATTGGTGCAAAATAATGTCAGATTTTTCGTGTGCGCAATGCGGCACGTGTTGTCGCCAGAGTGGATTTGTTTATTTGACGGCAGGCGAAGCAGCCACAATTGCCGGCGCACTCATTGAGGATATCTACGAATTCAACCGTAAATATTGCGATCTTCTCGACCGCCAAAAACTTGTTCTTAAAAAACACCCCGACGAAACCTGCGTTTTTCTTAAAGAAACAAAATGCGAAATTTACAGTGTCCGTCCGCAGCAATGCCGTGATTTTCCCATAAAGTGGAAAACGGAAAGAAGTGCAGAATATTGTGCCGGTCCAAAGAAAAGTAATTGAACAGAAGATATGTTGTGTTTTTTGTGATAGTGATGATATGATTCCTCCCAGTGAGTTATCGTTTTTATCCTAAACAAAAGTAATGATGAGGAGAAGAAAATGAAAAAACTGATGGTTGCTATTTGTTGTTTAAGTTGTCTATTTTTAACGGGCTGCGCTCAAATTGAAGACGGACAAGTCGGAGTGAAGATTACGTTTGGCCGAATTTCAGACAAAGTATTAAAAGGCGGATGGCATGTTTACAATCCGCTGGTTACGACCGTTGAGATATGGAATGTGAAGACGCAGGAATTGAAAGAAATGGCGAACGTTCCTTCGTCTGAAGGATTGATTTCGCAACTTGATATTTCCATTCTTTACAATGTTCCTGCCGAGAAAGCGGGCCTTGTCAGAAGAATGATTGGCGCTGATTATGTTTCGGTTGTGCTGGAGCCGTATGTCAGGGAAGCCATTAGAAATGTAGCCAGCGGATATGCGGTGAAATCGTTATACAGCGAAGACGGACGGAAGGAAATCGGGCAAAAGATGAATGATTTTCTTAAATCCAAATTGAGTGAAAAGGGAATTATAATTCAAGATGTATTATTGAGAGATGTTAAATTGCCCCCGACATTTTCACTGAGTATTGAAGCGAAATTAAAAGCCGAGCAAGAAGCGCTTCAAAAGGAATTTGAGCTTCAAAAGGCCAAGAAAGACGCCGAAATTGAAGTTGCCCGCGCAGAAGGTGTCGCGCAAAGCAATAAAATCATCGCCGGAAGTATTGACGAGACTTATCTCAAGTATCTTTGGATTCAGGGGCTCAAGTCAAACGAAAAAGAAGTGATTTACGTTCCGACCGAAGCCAATATTCCGATCATGGAAGCCAGCCGGTTTAAGACGAAAGAGAAGGCGCGGGTTTGAAATTAGTCGGCAGTCGTCAGTCGGCAATCAGCAGGTGATTTTTTCTTGATAATTGCCTACTGCTAACTGTCGACTGCCGACTTCCTTCACAGCTCCCCGATATCCTCATTCCAAAGTTTTGGATTTTTGCGGATAAAGTCTTCCATCATTTGAATGCATTCGGTGTTGTGCAAGTCAACGACTCCAATGCCGTGCGATTCCATGAATTTACGCGCACCTGCGAAGGTTTTAGATTCACCCACGATTACTTTCTTGATTCCAAATTGAACCGCCGCTCCGGCGCAAAAATAGCAGGGCATGAGTGTTGAATAAAGCGTTGTGTCGCGATAAGTTCCGATTCTTCCGGCACTATGAAGACAATCGGTTTCTGCATGCATCACAGGATTGTTTTCCTGAACGCGCTTGTTATGGCCTCTGCCGATGATTTTTCCATCCTTGACGAGTACCGAGCCGATCGGAATTCCGCCTTCGCTCAATCCTTTTTTCGCTTCCTCAATCGCTGCTTTCAAGAATCGGTCTTCCATAAAAAACTCTCCGTTACATCGTGGTAATTTAACTTCGCAGGGAACGGTCGCGACTGTTCCCTACAGATGTTGTATTCTCTTTTGTTATATTAATAAATTTTTTCACCGTTTAATTTCTTCCAATCATTAAACAGCGCCAGATTTTCTTTCCGGCACACGCTACCTCGGATTTTGAGCGGGCTTTTACCGAGCGATTTCAGCTTGCGATTTGAAACCGTCAATTCATTAAATCCCAATTTTTTTGCATCGTTAATCGTTGTTCCGTAAATAATTTCATAAATTTTTGCCCAGTGAATTGCCGAAAAGCACATCGGGCAGGGTTCGCAAGTCGAATAGATAACGCAGCCCGAAAGATCGATCGATTTTAATTTTTTGCAAGCTTGGCGAATGGCGTTGATTTCTGCATGCGCTGTAATATCCGTATTTTTCCAAACGAGGTTATGTGCACAACTTACTACTTTTCCATTTTTAACAATGCAGGCACTGAACGGTGTTTGGCCTTTTTTTATACCTGTTTTTGCTTTTCCGATGGCTAATTTCATGAAATAAGAATCCGTCATACGGGTGTCCTTTTTTGACAATGAGTCATGTCCATTCGTTTTTCGGCAAACCGGACCGGAACTTCAAATAAAGTTAATAATATTTTACGGTAATTTTTTCTGAATATAGCCGATAATAATTGAAAATAATCGAATTTTCGATCACAACAATTAAGATGTAAATTCCATTGGATTTTTCAAGAAAATTTGATAAACTAAGAGTTCTTTAAATGTTTTTATAAAAAGACGTTATGGATATCTTAGCCAATCAGAAGAGCATCCGAAAGGAACCGACCTTGAAAGAAGAAAAAAGAGCCTCGTTCGAACTTCTGTTTAGTCCCAAAAGTGTTGCCATTGTTGGTGCTTCGCGCCGAAAAGGATCTGTCGGATTTTCCATTCTGAAAAACATGATTGATAATTACAAAGGAGATTTATATGCTGTGAATCCGAAGGCGGATGAAATTCTCGGACTCAAATGCTATCCGACGATAAAGGACATTGGCAAACAAGTTGATCTCGCCGTACTGATTTTGCCGTCCCTTGCTATCCTCGCAGCATTCAAAGAGTGTATTGACGGCGGTGTGAAAGCTGTGATTGTTATTTCCGCCGGGTTCAAGGAAACCGGTAAAGAAGGTGCTGCTCTTGAGAAAGAATTGGCGGAGATGGCGCAGAAAAATAATATTCCGCTCATGGGACCGAATTGTTTGGGCCTGATTAACACGGATCCGAAAGTGAAGTTAAACGCAAGTTTTGCGCAGCGGATGCCAGATGAAGGGAATATCGCATTTCTTTCACAAAGCGGTGCTTTGTGCACGGCCGTGTTGGATTATGCGAAAGGGGAGAATATCGGGTTTTCGAAGTTTGTCAGTTTTGGTAATAAAGCGGACATTGATGAACTTTGCTTTCTTGAATATTTGAAAGATGATCCGAAAACCAAAGCGATTTTGATGTATGTCGAGGATTTAGTCGACGGCCAAGCATTTATTGAACTTGCGCGAGAGATTACCGGCGAGCAGGAGAATAAAAAGCCGATTATTGCGATCAAGTCCGGAAGGACTGCACAGGGCGCAAAAGCTGCCAGTTCTCATACCGGATCTCTGGCCGGGTCGGACAGTGCTTACAATGCGATTTTTGAACAGTCCGGCGTGATTCGAGCAGAGTCGCTTGAGGAAATGTTTAACTTGGCGATTGGTCTTTCAAGCCCAAAATTGCCGAAGGGAGATCGGGTTGCGATTGTAACAAATGCCGGGGGGCCAGGAATCATGGCGACGGATGCCTGTATCGGAAGCGGCCTCCAAATGCCGGTTCTAAAACCGGAAACCCAGGAAGAATTGAAGAAAGTGCTTCCGCCAACGGCCAATTTTTCAAATCCGGTTGATGTGATCGGCGATGCGTTTCATGACAGATATGAGCATGCATTGCGCTGCGTCATTAATGATCCGAATATTGACGCGATTTTGGTGATTTTGACCCCGCAGGCGATGACGGAAATAAAGGAAACAGCGCAAACAATAGTGGATATCAACAAGACGACCGATAAAACTATTTTTGCTTGTTTCATGGGGGCGGTGGATGTGCTTCCGGGTGTTAAAATATTGGAAGACAATCATATTCCGCAGTACCGATTTCCCGAACTAGCCGCGAAGACATTGAGTGCGATGGTTCGTTTCAAAAAATGGGGTGAGCGAAGCAAAACAAAAGTTGTGATGTTCAAAACTGACAATGCTGCAGCACGGGCGATCATTAATGAAGCGAGACAGAACGGGCAGAGATTGCTTACGGTCGAACAATCGCTTAGAGTTTTGCAGGTTTACGGATTTTCTATGCCGGTTTTTCACCTGGCGAAAAGCGCGTCCGAGGCATCAAAGAAAGCAAAAGAAATCGGCTTTCCCGTAGCGATGAAAATTGTGTCACCGGACATCATTCATAAACTGGATGTAGGCGGTGTCAAAATTAACCTGCAAAACGGCAAGGAAGTGGAAACTGAATTTCAGGAAATGATGAAACGGGTGGCGGCGAGTCAGCCCAAAGCGAAAGTAGACGGAATTCTCATACAAGCAATGGGGAAAAAGGGGCGCGAAGTGATTCTCGGAATGGATAACGATCCTCACTTTGGGCCGCTTATCATGTTCGGATTGGGAGGGACGTTTGTGGAAGTGTTTAAGGATGTTACGTTTCGGCTGGCGCCGATTCGCGAAGCGAGTGCGCTTGGCATGATCGAATCGATCAGAGCCTATTCGGTTTTAAAAGGAGTTCGCGGACAAAAACCGGCAGATATTGAAGCGATTAAAAATTCGTTGCTGCGGCTGTCGCAGCTTTCATGTGAGCTGACGGATGTTGTGGAAATTGATATCAATCCGTTGATGGTTTATGATGCCGGAGAAGGTGCCCACGTTATCGATGCAAGACTCATTCTGAAATCCTGAGAACTTCCAAAGTTGTTCTCGCGTTGTGTTGATTCGGACTCTCTTCTCGAAAGAATCGTATTTCACTCGTGAAGTCATCATTTGAAAATTTGCAGAGAAAAACAATTTATCATTTTTGATTTTTGTAATTTTAAAAGCTAATTTTGAAAGAAAGATTCAATATCATTAATGAGGAGAAAAGCAAATGGCATATCAAGCGGATGGAACGACAGTAGCTCAATCGGAAACAAAAAGTAAAAAGCAGTTTTATACGATGGATGGAAATGAAGCTGCGGCCTATATGGGGTATCATCTCAATGAAGTGATGGCCATTTATCCGATTACACCGTCCTCCACCATGGGCGAATGGGCGGATCAATGGATGTCCGAAGGAAAACTCAACCTGTGGGGAACTTGTCCGCTTGTGATTGAAATGCAAAGTGAAGGTGGGGCCGCAGGCGCGGTTCACGGAGCTCTTCAGACGGGTTCGTTATCAACGACATTTACTGCTTCCCAGGGGCTACTCCTCATGATTCCGAATATGTATAAGATTGCCGGTGAACTGACGCCGACGGTTTTTCATGTGTCCGCCCGTTCACTTGCTGCGCAGGCGCTTTCGATTTTTGGTGACCATAGTGACGTGATGGCGGCGCGTGCGACCGGTTTTGCTTTGTTAGACTCTACAAACGTTCAAGAAGCGATGGACTGTGCGCTCATCGCGCAGGCCGTGACGCTCGAATCGCGCATTCCGTTTCTTCATTTCTTTGATGGGTTTAGAACTTCTCATGAAGTCGCTAAAATCGAAGTGGTTTCTAAAGAAGTAATGCGCGCGATGATTGACGACAAACTTGTTTTTGAACATCGCAGGCGCGCGTTATCTCCCGAACATCCCGTGCTTCGGGGAACCGCGCAGAATCCGGATGTTTATTTTCAGGCGCGCGAAACGGTAAATCCTTTTTACGCAAAATGTCCTGATATCACACAAAACGTGATGGATCGATTTGCGAAGTTTACTGGGCGTCAATACAAATTGTTTGAATATTACGGACTATCCGATGCGGAACGGATCATTGTTTTAATGGGATCGGGCTGTGAAACCGTTCGTGATACGGTTGAATATCTTACCCGCAAAGGGGAAAAAGTGGGCGTGCTTTGCGTGAGGCTTTATCGCCCGTTCGATATTAAGCGTTTTCTCGGCGTGCTTCCGCAGACGACCAAGAGTCTTGCGGTTCTCGACAGGACAAAAGAGCCTGGTTGCGCAGGAGAACCATTGTATCTGGATTGCGTGAACGCGATTGAAGAAGGCTACAGGGAAGGTTGGGCGAAATTCAATCAGCGTCCCATGTTGATTGGCGGAAGGTACGGACTTTCTTCAAAAGAATTTACACCGGCAATGGTAAAGGGTGTGTTTGATGTGTTGAAACAGTCAAAACCGAAAAATCACTTCACAGTCGGAATTCATGACGATGTGTCTGACACAAGTATTTCTTATGACCCTCAATTTTCAATCGAGCCTGAGAATGTTCATCGCGCGCTATTTTATGGTTTGGGGTCTGACGGAACTGTCGGTGCCAATAAAAATTCAATTAAAATTATAGGCGAGAATACGACCAATTACGCACAGGGATATTTCGTTTACGATTCCAAGAAAGCCGGCGCGGTGACGGTTTCTCACGTGCGATTCGGCCCGAATCCGATTCGAGCGCCGTATTTGATCAGCCAGGCGCATTTTATCGGCTGTCATCAATTTGTGTTTTTAGAAAAATACAATATGCTGAAATATCTTTTGCCGGGAGGGACATTTCTTCTGAATTCCTATTACGGGCCGAATGAGGTATGGGCGAGCCTGCCGCGCATGGTTCAGGAACAGCTCGTTCAGAAGAAGGCAAAACTTTACGTGATCGATGCATATAAAGTGGCGAATGATGCGGGGATGGGCGGAAGAATGAATACCATTATGCAAACCTGTTTCTTTGCGATATCGGGAGTGCTTCTGCGCGCGGAAGCGATCGAGGCCATCAAAGGAACGATCCGCAAGACATACGGGAAAAAAGGCGAAGAAATTGTGCAGATGAATTTAAAAGCTGTCGATCGAACGCTCGCCAATTTATTTGAGGTGAAGGTCCCGGAACAGGTGAGCAGCGCTATTGAAATGCCGCCTCCGGTTTCGAAAGAAGCGGATCAATATGTCCGTGATGTGCTCGGCGAAATTGTTGCCGGGCGGGGGGATGAGCTTCCGGTCAGTGCATTTCCGGTGGACGGAACTTTTCCGACAGCGACGTCGCGCTGGGAAAAACGGAACATTGCTCAGGAAATTCCCGTATGGGATCCGGAAGTTTGTATTCAATGCGGGAAATGTAATATTGTTTGTCCGCATGGTGTCATTCGAGCGAAAATTTCCGATCCGAAATATTTGGAAAAAGCGCCGAAGACATTCAAATCAAAAGATTTCCGGGATAATGAACTCAAAGGTTACAAGTTCACCATTCAAATCGCGCCGGAAGATTGTACCGGCTGCGGCGTGTGTGTGAATACCTGTCCCGCGAAAAATAAATCAGAAGCGAAACTCAAAGCCATTAATATGCAGCCGCAATTGCCGCTTCGTGAACAGGAAAAGGAAAACTGGAATTTCTTTCTCTCGATTCCGGATCCGGATCGAACAAAACTAAAAACAAACTTAATTCGGTCTCAACAACTTCAACGGCCGCTTTTTGAATTTTCGAGCGCATGCGCTGGCTGCGGTGAAACGGCCTATCTCAAATTGATGTCGCAGTTGTTTGGCGATCGTGCGGTGATTGCAAACGCGACAGGTTGTTCATCGATTTACGGCGGGAATTTACCGATGACACCGTGGTCAAAAAATGCGGATGGCCGAGGACCGGCATGGTGCAATTCTCTTTTTGAAGATAATGCCGAATTCGGACTTGGTTTCCGGATTTCGATCGATAAACAAACGGAATTTGCCTGTGAACTCGTTAAGAAACTCTCCGATCAAATCGGCGGCGATCTTGCGAATGCGCTTCTATCTGCGGATCAAAAAACAGAAGCTGGCATTCAGGAGCAGCGGAATCGCGTTAAAAGCTTGAAAGAAAAGCTCGCCGGAATCAACACGCCTGAAGCCAAACAATTGTTTGAAATTGCTGATATGCTTGTTAAGAAGAGCGTTTGGATTATCGGGGGTGACGGATGGGCATATGATATTGGGTTTGGCGGTCTTGATCACGTACTCGCGAGCGGAAAGAACGTTAACATTCTTGTGCTCGATACGGAAGTCTATTCAAACACCGGCGGTCAAATGTCAAAAGCAACACCGCGCGGAGCCGTTGCGAAGTTTGCCTCGGGCGGAAAAGCTGCGCCGAAGAAAGATCTCGGAATGATTGCGATGAGTTACGGGAGCGTGTATGTCGCCCGTGTGGCGTTAGGCGCCAAGGATGATCAGGTGCTTAAAGCATTTCTTGAAGCGGAAGCGTATGACGGGCCATCGATTATTATTGCTTATGCGCACTGCGTTGCTCACGGAATTACCATGAAGACGGGTTTGCAAAATCAAAAAGCTGCGGTAGAATCAGGCCAATGGGTTCTTTACCGGTTTAATCCGGAACGATTGAAACAGGGCGAAAATCCGCTCGTGCTTGATTCTGCGGCGCCTAAAATTCCGGTAGAAAATTATATGATGGCGGAAAACCGTTTCAAAATGTTAAGCAAGATCAATCCTGAAGCGGCGAAACAATTTTTGAAAGAGGCGCAGGAAGATGCGAATTTGCGTTGGCAAACATATCAGTCGCTCGCATCGAGAACCTATGGAGCGGGGCATGAAGCACCGCCTCAACCGCCGGTTGAAAATAAATAAGATTTTTATATTGTCATCCCCGCAAGCTTTAGGCGGGGATCTTTGAACGATAGATTCCCGTCAAAAATGTTCGGGAATGACAAAGGACTGAAACGGATAAAAACTTATGCACTGTTACGTTACCCAGAGAGGAAAAAGTCATGGACCTATCTACCACGTACTTAGGTTTTAAACTTAAAACCCCGCTTGTTGTTTCGGCCTCACCGCTGTGTGAAGGTTTAAATAACATCAAAAAAGCGGAAGACGCCGGTGCGTCAGCTGTGGTTTTGCGTTCTTTATTTGAAGAGCAATTGACAAATGAACGTTTTGAATTGGATAAGCATTTGACTGAAAATACCGACAGTTTTTCGGAGGCCACCTCTTTTTTTCCCGAGGCAAGTTATTTTAATCTTGGGCCTGAGGAATATCTTGAGACAATCCGAAAAGCGAAAGCCAACGTCAATATTCCGATCATTGCCAGTCTTAACGGGGCAACGGAGGGTGGGTGGATTGATTTTTCAAAAAAGATTGAGCAAGCCGGAGCTGACGCGCTTGAGATGAATATCTATTACATTGCGACGAATCCGAATTTGCCATCGCAAGTTGTCGAGAAAATTTATTTTGATATTCTCAAAGAAGTGAAAGCAGCCGTAAAAATTCCCGTTGCGGTGAAAGTAAGCCCGTTTTTCAGCAATATGGCGTATATGGCGAAGGGACTCGCGGATGCCGGCGCGAACGGGTTGGTTCTGTTTAACCGGTTCTATCAGCCGGATATTAATATTGAAACCCTTGAAGTCAGTCCGCTTGCACTTTTAAGTACCCCGCAGGCATTCCGGCTGCCGCTCCGATGGATCGGGATTTTATATGGAAAAATAAAAACAGATTTCGCGGCAAGTGGAGGAATCCACACCGCGGCGGATGTGATTAAAATGATGATGGTTGGCGCGAATGTGGCAATGCTTTGTTCGGTTCTCTTGCGTCACGGCGTTCATTACATCAGAACCATCGAGAAGGAAATGGAACAATGGATGACTGAGAACGAGTATGAGTCGGTTAGTCAAATGCGCGGAAGTATGAGTCAAATTCGCTGCGAAGAACCATCCGAATATGAGCGCGCACAATATGTCCGGGTGTTGCAAAGTTACAAGGCTGATGCGATTCGTGTCAAATAATAAATAAAACACTAATTAAGAAGTTAACGATAAAAGTTCTAACGGGAGACAATGAAGATGGAACAAAAGAAACTTGCTCAAATTTTAGCGAAAGATGTCATGAAAACGGGTGTCATTACGGTACCCAGCAATACCAATGTTCTTGATTTGATTAAACTGTTTCAAACTCAACTTATCTCAGGCGCGCCTGTGGTTGATCCGGGCGGCAAGATTGTTGGGGTCGTGTCCGCGACGGATATTATCCGTTCCAATATGCTGAAAAAAGAAGAGGAAGAAAGCGTTAGCCCTTATTTCAAGATCGAGGATATAGAGGATAATAATACGTCTTTTAAGGCGGTTGAAGCGTCTCAATTCAAAAATGCAGAAACACAAACGGTCGAAGAAATTATGACACCGTGGACGCTTTCCGTAAATGAAAACACACCGGTTATTCAAGTTGCGCAGATGATGGTAAAACATCGGGTTCACCGTGTGCTTGTGGTGGGCGCAAAGGAACAGGTGCTCGGCATTATCACTGCGATGGATATGACGGAGTTGGTTGCGAAAACCGGAAATTAATTTTTTCACGTTTTTTATGCTTTTTTGTTTGACATAAGGTGTTTAGTTCGATAAATTACCTCAAATAAACCTTCCGAAAAATATCGTTTTTTAACAAGAAATTTGGTGTAATTTTAAAATGAAGGAGTATTTTCAGTGGGCGAATGGATTGGCAGAGATCGAAAAGCACGGCGTGCATACGGTTTTGATGAAATCGCTTTAGTGCCGGGTCGCGTGACCATTAATCCCGAAGAAGTGGATATCAGCTGGAAAATCGACGGAGAGAAAATTCCGATTCCGTTCATGGCTTCTGCGATGGATGGTGTTGTCGATCTAAAATTTGCGATTGCCATGGGAAAATTGGGCGGAATCGCGGTTCTCAACCTTGAAGGAATTTATACCCGCTATGACGATTATGAGCCAATCCTGAAAGAGATTTCAAAATCTACACCGGAAAAAGCGACGGAACTTGTTCAAAAAATTTATACAAAGCCCATCAAAGAAAAATTGATCGCAAAAAGAATCAAGCAAATTAAAAGTGCCGGTGTTCCTGCGGCCGTCAGTACTATTCCGCAACACGCTGAGCGTTTCGGCGCAATCGCTCAAGAAGCCGGATGTGATATTTTCGTCATTCAATCTACCGTGACAACCGTGCGTCATATTTCGACGGCATACAAAGTTGTTGACATTCGCGATTTTTGTAAAAAAATGAAAATCCCCGTCATTATCGGTAATTCTGTGACTTACGAAGTGGCGATGGATTTGATCGAAACAGGAGTTCACGGGCTTTTAATTGGAATCGGGCCGGGGTCTGCGTGTACAACGAGAGGCGTTCTCGGAATTGGGGTGCCGCAAGTGACTTCGATTTGTGATTCCGCCGCTGCGCGTGAAGTTTATTATAAAAAAACAGGACGTTATGTTCCTGTGATCGCCGATGGCGGAATGTCGACCGGCGGTGATGTGTGTAAAGCCATTGCTTGTGGAGCCGATTCGGTGATGGTTGGCTCTGCTTTCGCGCGAACAGAAGAAGCTCCCGGGAAAGGATTCCATTGGGGGATGGCGACACCGCATGCGAATCTTCCGAGAGGAACAAGGATTCGAGTCGGAACGACGGGCAGCCTTGAAGAAATTCTTTATGGACCGGCACGATTGGATGACGGAACGCAAAATTTAGTCGGTGCGCTCCGGACTTCCATGGGAAATGTCGGCGCACGCACTATTCGCGAAATGCAAATGATTGATATTGTTATTGCACCTGCCATTAAAACGGAAGGAAAACTCTTCCAAGCAGCTCAACGTGTAGGAATGATGAAATAAGGAAAATGTCCTTTCAGTCCGAGACGATTTTAGTTTTAGATTTTGGTTCTCAGTATACCCAGCTCGTTGCACGCCGGGTGAGAGAACAGAATGTGTATTCGGTCATTTATCCCTATCGAATTTCGACCGATCAAATCCGAAGAATTAATCCGCAAGGGATTATTTTTTCAGGGTCCCCCGCAAACGTTTATCAAACCAAAGCGCCGCTTCCGGATCCGAAAATTTTCGAATTAGGCATCCCTATTCTTGGGATTTGTTACGGACTTCAGTGTACGGCGCATTTGCTCGGCGGCCAAGTGAAGAAGGTGAAAACGCGTGAATATGGTTACGCAAAACTTCACGTGAGCCGTTCGGAAGATTTATTTAAAGGATTGCCGAAACAAATGGATTGCTGGATGAGCCATGGGGATCAGGTGAGCCGTCTCCCGAAAGGGTTTGAACGGATTGCACATACCTCAACCGCTCCGGTTGCGAGTTTCCGCCATCGTGAGAAAAAAATTTATGGTGTTCAATTTCATCCCGAAGTCGCACATACGCCGCTTGGGTCGAAAGTGATCCGGAATTTTCTCTGTCGTATCTGCGGTTTGAAAGGTAACTGGACGCCAAAATCGTTTATTCAGGAATCCGTTCGGGAAATCCGCAATCGGGTCGGAAAAGAACGGGTGGTTTTAGGGCTTTCGGGCGGCGTTGATTCTTCGGTGACCGGCATATTAATTCACCGTGCGATCGGTGAGAAGCTTACGTGTATTTTTGTCGATAATGGACTGCTTCGTCTCAATGAGAGGAAACGCGTGGATGAGCTTTTCAAGAAAAATTTAAAAATGGATATCCGGATTGTTCAGGCAGAGGATGAGTTCTTGAGAAAACTTCACGGCGTTAAAGATCCAGAGCAGAAGCGAAAGATTATCGGCCGGACGTTTATCAAGGTGTTCGAACGTGAAGCGAAGAAACTGGGGCATGTCGCATTTCTTGCGCAGGGAACACTTTATCCGGATGTGATCGAATCTGTGTCATTCCACGGCGGGCCGACTGCGACGATTAAGTCACATCACAATGTCGGCGGACTTCCGAAACGGATGAGGTTTAAGCTATTGGAACCCTTGCGGGCCCTCTTTAAGGACGAAGTTCGGCGTGTTGGGCGCGCGCTCAAACTTCCGAGCGATGTGATTGACCGGCATCCTTTTCCGGGGCCGGGGCTTGCCGTCCGGATTTTAGGAGACATTACAAAAGACCGGTGCGATCTTTTACGCAAAGCGGATTGGATTGTGATGGACGAAATTAAAAAGGCCGGTCTTTATCGTTCTTTGTGGCAATCTTTTGGAGTCTTACTTCCGGTGAAGAGTGTTGGCGTGATGGGGGATGAACGGACCTATGAACATGTCCTTGCGATTCGCGCCGTTAATTCTCAGGATGGGATGACTGCGGATTGGGCAAAACTTCCTTATGATTTGCTCGGTAAAATGTCAAACCGAATTATTAATGAAGTTCCCGGGATTAACCGTGTTTGCTATGATATTAGTTCGAAACCGCCCGCGACGATTGAATGGGAGTAGTATTTAAATCAAAGGTGAAAAGTCAAAAGGAAAAAAAGGGGACAGGTATCTGACTAAAGTGAGCGATTGCCTGTCCCATTTTTTGGATGAAGAGGTTCGTCCCCAAACGTTATTTGACTTTTCACTTCAATTGTACTCTTTCGAAAATCTGCTATAATATTCCATCAATTTTTCCGAGAAAAGGATTTATATATTCATGGCACATGTCGATTTTGTACATTTACATTCGCATACCCAATATTCGCTTCTTGACGGCGCATCGCAAATCCCGGATTTGATCAAACGTGCTGTTGAGCTCAAATTTCCTGCGCTCGCAATGACCGACCACGGAAATATGTTTGGCACGATTTCGTTTTACAACGAAGCCATGAAGCAGGGGATCAAACCCATTATTGGAATGGAATCTTATATCGCGCCCCGCTCGCGGTTTGATAAAGGGGCAAGTGGAATCAAAGAAGCTTCTTATCATTTGACCCTTCTTTGCCGGAACGAGACCGGTTATAAAAATCTGATGAAATTGACAACCGCCAGCTATCTGGAAGGTTTTTATTATCGGCCGCGAATCGACAAGGAAATCCTGAAGCAATATTCAGACGGATTGATCGGGCTTTCCGGCTGTTTGAAAGGGGAAATTGCTTCGCTTTTATTGGATGACCGGATCGATGATGCCAAACAAGCGATCCGCGAGTACATGGACATATTTGGCAGGGAAAATTTTTATCTTGAAATCATGGATCACAACCTCGAAGGGCAGAAAAAAATCCGCACATTGTTTCCGGGAATTGCCAAGGAATGCGGGGTCAAACTTGTTGCAACGAATGACTGCCACTATATTTATAAAAGTGACGCTTCGGCACATGATGCGCTGATTTGCATCGGAACGGGCGCCATGATTTCCGATCAAAACCGCATCCGTTATGACGGCAGCGAATATTATCTTAAGTCTGCGGATGAGATGAAAAAAATCTTTAAAGATTTTCCAGATGCAATTAAGCATTCGATTGAAATCGCGGAAAAATGTAACTTAGAACTCGATTTTTCAAAAACGTACTTACCGGTTTTTACGCCTCCGGCCGGGCAACCGCAGCCCGCTTATTTAGAAGAGCTTTGTCTGGAGTCGCTCAAGAAAATTTTTACAGGAAAAAATCCTTCCCATTACCATGAGCGTTTGCGTTATGAACTTTCGGTGATTAATAAGATGGGTTTTACGAGCTATTTTTTAATTGTATGGGATTTCATCCGTTACGCCAAAGAACACGGGATCCCCGTCGGGCCGGGGCGAGGGTCTGCTGCGGGCAGTTTGGTTGCGTATGCGCTTGGAATTACCACAATTGATCCGATTGTGCACAATCTCATTTTTGAAAGGTTTCTCAATCCGGACCGTATTTCCATGCCTGATATCGACATTGATTTCTGTTACGAGCGGCGCGATGAAGTGATTCGATATGTGCAGGAGCGCTACGGAACGGAAAGTGTTGCGCAGATTATTACCTTCGGAACGATGGCTGCCCGCGCCGTGATCCGCGATGTCGGGCGCGTAATGGGCATGAGTTATCAGGAAGTGGATAAGCTCGCGAAGATGATTCCGGTCGAGCTTGAAATGACGATTGAAAAAGCACTGAAGGTAGAACCGAAATTAAATGAAATGATTAAGGCGGATGAGCGAGTTAGACAACTGTTTGAAACATCAAAATCGCTTGAAGGGATTACGCGGCATGCGTCGACTCACGCAGCCGGTGTCGTTATCTCTGACGGCCCTCTATCCAATTATTGTCCACTCTGCAAATCTGACGAACAAATTATCACTCAGTATGACATGAAAGCCGTCGAGAAAATCGGGCTTCTTAAAATGGATTTTCTCGGGCTCAAAACATTGACTGTGATCGATGAAACGGTCAACATTATCCGGGAAACAAAACAAAAAGATTTCCAGATTGACGCGATTTCTCTCGATGATAAAGTAACGTATAGCATGTTAGAACACGGTGAAGCCATCGGCATATTTCAGCTTGAAAGTTCCGGGATGCGGGATCTGCTCAGGAAAATGAAGCCTACACATTTTGAAGAAATTGTGGCATTGCTGGCGTTATATCGGCCCGGCCCGTTAGGCAGCGGAATGGTCGATGATTTTATTAAGCGCATGCATAACCCTTCTTTGATTAAATATGATCATCCGGCGCTTGAGCCGATCCTGAAAGAAACTTACGGGATTATTTTATATCAAGAGCAAGTGATGCAGATTGTTTCCGTGCTTGCCGGTTTCAGTCTTGCCAAAGCAGATTCCCTCCGCCGTGCGATGGGTAAGAAAATTTCTGAAATTATGGAAAAGGAGAAGCAATCATTCATTGAAGGTGCCGGTAAAAAACATGTTCCGATAGCGACGGCCGAAAAGATTTGGAATTTAATCGAGTATTTTTCCGGTTATGGTTTCAATAAAAGCCACTCGACGGCATATGCGTTTATTTCTTATCAGACGGCGTATTTAAAAGCCAACTATCCGGTTGAGTTTATGACGGCTATCCTGACTTCGGAAAATGATAACACCGATAAAATTGTCCGGTATATTGAGGAATGCAGGCGGCTTGGGATTTTGGTGGTACCGCCGTCTGTGAATAAAAGCCATTCAAAATTTACATGTTTTGCGAAGGATCGAATTATTCATTTCGGTTTGAATGCGGTCAAAAATGTGGGAACAACTGCAGTGGATTCGATTGTCAAGGCGAGGGAAGCAAGCGGGGTGTTTAAGTCGATTTATGATTTTACGGAGCGTGTCGATCTTCGTGTGTGCAATCGGAAGGTTTTGGAAAGTATGATCAAAAGCGGTGCGTTTGACGAATTTGGGCTCAAACGCTCTCAGCTGATGGCCTTGGTTGACCGTGTGCTCGAAACCGGCGCGCAAAGCCAACGGGACCGCCAGCGAGGACAATTTTCGCTGCTGGATCAAATGGATGACCAATCAGGAACTTTCCAGCTTGAGCAGGTTCCTGAAAATATCGATGAATGGCCCGAAAGCCAATTGCTTGCTTACGAGCGCGAGATTCTGGGATTTTATGTAAGCGCCCATCCGTTAACGAAATTTGAAAATATTTTAAAAATTTACAGCAATTCTTCAACACAGACGCTTGCGGAAGCGAAAGTGCAGGAAACGGTTTCAATCGGGGGGATTATAAGCACACTCAAAGAAATCACCACCAAACGAGGTGACCGGATGGCGTTCGTTGAACTTGAAGATTTAAACGGTAAGTGCGAGGTCGTTGTTTTTCCTGAGTTATACAAGAGTTCGTATGAGTTGCTCAAAAAAGATTCAATTGTTTTTGTCCGGGGGAAAGTGAACGCTCGCGAAGAGACCCCGAAAATTATTGCCGATGAAATCATTCCGCTTGAGGATGTTGAAAAGAAAATGACTCGCATGATTTCAATAGATCTTTTAACGGCCGGTCTTGAAGTGAAAATTTTGGATGACATCAAGCATATTTTGAAACAGTATCCGGGAACAATTCCGGTCCATCTAAATTTTAAGGAACCCTCCGGCCGAAGGATTTCACTCCATTCTGGAGATAAATATAAGGTAGACACTAATCCGCAGCTATTTCAGAAGCTGGAGGATTTATTAGGTGTTAATGCTGTTACTGTGAAGACCTGATTTATTTCAAAGCCTGCACATTAAGCGTCATTTTCTCGAACTCCTTCAAACGAAACAAGTTATGAAAGAAAAATTCTTGACACGCCATATCAAGTTTGCTATTTTATTGTCGTGTAACGACTTAGCCCGCATTTCTCATCTTTAGGGATGAGAAATGCGGGCTAAGAGCTTTTGCGGAAATCATTTAAGTTGCTTTCGCAAAAGGGCTTATCTTTTGCGCGCTGTTTTGTCTATGCGCGCAAAACTTTAGAACAAAAGGGTTGTATGGGTTGATGTTTTTTATAGGTTTTTTGAGTTATCGGTTTTTTTGATATAAGAGAGATTAAATCGCCAGTTTTTGATTGTGGCGATGGATGTTGAAGGAATAAATGAGGTTACGTGTAAACCTGGCCGTACACGTGTGTGTGCGGCAAATCAGGAGGTGAATGGAATGACCAAAAAAGATATTGTAATGAAAGTTTCAATAGATACCAATCTGACGCAGGTCGATGTTAAAAAAATTGTTCAACGGACGTTAGACGCGATTCTTGAAAGTCTAGAACGCGGTGAAACGGTGGAATTACGTAACTTTGGTGTATTCAAAGTGAAAGTTCGCCGTGGGCGTATTGGACGAAATCCGCGGACAGGACAGGAAGTTCAGGTTCCTGAAAAACGCGTGGTTGTGTTTAAGCCGGGATTAGTGTTAAAGCATCAAATTAAGTAGTTTTTGGAGGGAACAATGGCAGTTCAAGGTAAGGTCAAGTGGTTTTCGAATGTAAAAGGATATGGATTTATTGCCCAAGAAGGTGGACCGGATGTATTTGTTCATTATTCTTCGCTTCAGGGTGAGGGGTACAAAACATTAAAAGAAGGCGATGCCGTCGATTTCGATATTGTTGAAGGTGAAAAAGGACCGCACGCGGCTAACGTGGTTAGGCATAAGCAGGAAAAACCGGCAAGTTAATTTTTGATCGTTTACTTATCTTCGTCACAAAGGTCTCTGTGAGCGTTTGTTCATCGAAAGCTCGGCGAGGCCTTTTGTGCTTCCTATGACCAGAGCATTAAAAAGATTTCTAATCAAAGAGTCCATCAGAAAGATAAATTCTGAAGGAAATCCCTTTTATTCCGAAGTTCTTTTGGGAAAAGAGGAATCTCACCATTTAAAAAATGTTTTGCGTGTTAATCAAAGCGAAAAGTGCTTGATTTTGGATCCGAAGGGAAACGAGTTCATCGGTGAAGTTCAATCATTCCGGGATGACGGACAATGCGAGATTCGTGTGCTCGAGAAAACCTCCGGCTCATCGCCACTTGCGTTTAAATTGACCGTTGCGCAGGCGATCCCTCAAAATAGGAAAATGGATATCATTGTCGAAAAAGCCGCAGAGCTTGGCGTGAATGCGTTAATTCCTTTGATAACAGAAAGAACGATTGTCCGCTTGCCGAAGGAGAAAACCGAAAAAGTGGTTGAGCGGTGGCAGCGGATTGCGAATCAAACGGTGAAGCAGTCGCGGCAAAGAATTATTCCGGAAATCTGTGACATTACCAATTTCCGGGCATTGTGGACAGATGAGAAGCGTTTTGGTGAAGTGATTGTTTTGCATCCGGAACCCGCATCTGTTTTGCTATGTGAGTCTTTATTCTCCTCTTTGAGGTCAGATAAAGAATTAAAGAAAAAATTTCTTTTTGTGATTGGTCCCGAAGGTGGCTTTTCAGGGCGGGAAATAGAATTTGCTAAATCGAAAAGAACAAAAATAGCCAGTTTAGGCGAAGGGCTCTTAAAGACGGATACGGCGTTTGTTGTTGCGGTTGGATTGTTTAAATTATGGAGTTTCCAAACTAATGATGGGTAAAGGATTCATTGGTATGAGAGAGAGTTCTGAGCAAGGGGGACGTAAGGTTAAATTTTTGACACTCGGCTGCCGCGTCAATCAATATGAAACGCAAGCCATCCGCGAACAGTTTCTCAGGCAAAAGTATGAAGAAACTGAAAGTGCCCAATCTGCCGATTTCGTTGTCATTAATACCTGCACGGTAACACACGAAAGCGACCGGCAAAGCCGATATCTCATCCGGAAAACATACCGGGAAAATCCGAAAGCGAAAATTGTAGTGACGGGTTGCTGGGCTGACGGGGATTCCGAAACGGCTGAAAAGCTTGAGGGTGTTTATCGGATTGTAAGTAATTCAGATAAACCTGATTTTTTGAGGGAACTCAGCGTGGGTGAAAATCCTCCGGATGAAAAAACAAAAATAAATTCAAAATGGTGTTTTCCTTGTTTGAATATTTCCCAATTTAAAGGCCGGACACGGGCGTATGTCAAAATTCAGGACGGTTGTAATCACGCGTGTTCTTTTTGCAAAGTGGTACTTGTGAGAGGGCCTTCGCGCAGTCGTCCCATGAGGGATGTGATCGAAGAAACAAAACGTTTATGTGATTTTGGCATTCGAGAAATCGTTTTGACCGGCGTTCAGTTGGGCGCTTATGGTTATGATTTGGAGAAACGGCAAATCCTTCCGGATTTAATCGGAGAACTTGTCCGGATTCCCGATTTAAAGCGGATTCGTTTAAGCTCGATTGAACCGACCGATGTTAGCAAGGATTTAATCGGGATGATGGCACAGTCAGAAAAAATATGTCATCATCTTCATATTCCGCTTCAAAGCGGGGATGATGAAGTATTGAAACGTATGAATCGGCGCTATGATAGCAGATTTTTTGAAAATTTAATTGATCAAATTCGTTTCAAACTAAGTGATTTTATTCTGACGGCCGATGTGATTTTCGGATTTCCGGGGGAAGATGTTGATCGCTTTGACCGTACGATTTCCTTGTTGAAACAAGTAAAACCGTATAAAACTCATATTTTCCCGTATAGCCGTCGCGAAGGAACCCGGGCTTTCCGGTATACCGAAAAGATTCCGCCTGCGGAACTTAGAGAGCGGAAACAAAAACTGTTCGAAATGGATCAGACCCTGCGGAATGAAGTTTGCGCGCAATATGTCGAAAAAAAGATCGAAATTTTAATTGAAGACCGGGAGGCTGCTTCCGAAAATGGAAGTATTGGCCGAACGGATAATTATCTTGAAGTGTTTTGTCGAAACAAAGTTATCAGTCCCGGTAGTTTTGTAAAAGTCCGGATTGATGATGTTGAAAACGGAATTTTAATTGCTCATTTGAACCAGGAGGATCGCTATGGACCTTGAAACGATTCGGTTAACCATTAATACGTGGTGGGAGTATTTGCTCATCTATGTCAGCCTGTTTGATTTGGTGGCGATGTTCCTTTGCCTGATCGGTGTGGTGCTTGGTGTGAGGCGCGGGATGACCAAAATCTTTTCGAGCGTGATCGTGATTTTGATCGTTCAAGTGGTAACACTTGAGTATTATGGGTTTCTCGCTGCCTGGGTTTATGAGCGGATGCCAGTTCCCGTTAAGATTTTAGAGATGATTCTGTTTTGGGCCATTGTTTTTGTTGTGACGGTGGTTTCTCGGATTATCCTTCATGTTTTTAGTTTTTTAGCAAAAATCAATTTTCCTACTTTCGTGAATAGTCTTGGGGGCTCCGTTTTTGGCGGTATCCGTGCGGCGATGATGGTATCGTTACTTTCTAATTTTTTATTAATGATCCCTTATGAACCGATTCAAAAAATTTATGAAACAGCGGTGAGCGGCCCGTTTTTTTCACGATTGAGTCCGGAAATCCATAAGACTGCGATGAATTTACTACCGGTTCCGGATCAGTTCAGAGGTGTGTCTAAAGCCGAGTCTAACCCTGAATCCCAATGAAATATTTAGATGGATCTTTTTTTTCGCGGCATACAAGAATTGTTGCTTTCGAATTGATCGGACATGAATTAGTATTCGAGACACTTGGCGGGCTTCTGACCGGCAAAATTGTCGAGACAGAAGCTTATTTTGGTGCAAATGATCCGGCCAGTCACGCTTATCGGGGTGTGACTCCTCGCAATCGGGTGATGTTCGGTCCCGCAGGAAAAACGTATGTTTATTTTACCTACGGTAATCATTATTGCCTGAATATCGTGACGGAAAAGGAAGGTGTTGCGGGAGCCGTATTGATTCGAGCGTTGGAGCCGCTCGGAGGAATTGATATGATGAGGAAGAACCGGAGACAGATAAACGTAAACCATATGACCAATGGCCCGGGTAAGCTAACTCAAGCCTTTGGAATTTCCAGAGAACATTCCGGCATGGATCTGAATACCGGGTCTTCTTTACGAATTGTGGAAAGTCCAAGTTTGGAGCCGGTTCAAATTGAAGTAACGCCGCGGATCGGGATCAGTCGCGCAAAAAAAAAATTGCTCCGGTTTTGTTTGAAAGATAATGCGTTTGTTTCAAGATGACAAAAATACCGAGAGGGAATGAACTTTAATGAATCAGAGGGATCCGATTGTTGATCAGATTCAATTACATAACGATATCGTTGAAATTGTTTCAGGATACATTCCGTTAAAACGTGCCGGCCGGAATTTCAAGGCACGTTGTCCGTTTCATCAGGAAAAAACACCATCCTTCACTGTGAATCCCGATAAGCAGATTTTTCATTGCTTTGGATGCGGAGTCGGCGGTGACGTATTTTCATTTTTAATGAAATATGAGCAGCTGACGTTCCCCGAAGCCTTAATCCGGCTTGCCGAAAGAGCGCATATTCAGCTCCCTGAGAGGAAAAACTTTTCTCCGGAAGCCAAATCTGAAACGGATACGCTTTACCGGATTTATGCGGAGGCGGCTCAATTTTATCATCAGTACTTCAAACATCCTGAAACCGGAAAAAAAGCCCGGGCGTATTTTGAGAACCGGAAATTCACCGATCAAGAAGTTGAAAAATTTCAAATCGGATACGCGGTAACGGTATGGAGGGGGCTTTTTGAGTATTTGTCCAAAAAGGGGTTTCCCGAAAAAAACCTACTTCAATCGGGTTTAATTGTCCGTTCTGAAAAAGCAGAAACTCCATTCGACCTTTTTCGAGACCGGATCATGTTTCCCATCTGGAATAACCAGGGGAAAGTCATTGCGATGGGCGGCCGGATCATGGGAGAAGGAACGCCGAAGTATATCAATTCTCCGGAAAGCCCCATTTTCAAGAAACGATCCGAAATGTACGGGCTTCACTTTGCGAAGAAAGCAATTGCGATGTCCGGGGAAATTCGCCAAGTGCTTATTGTCGAAGGTTATTTGGATTGTATTCGCCTTCATTCGAGCGGATTTGAGAATGCGGTTGCGACACTCGGGACAGCCTTGACTTCGGATCATGTTCCAGTTTTAAAACGTTACGCCGATGAAGCGATTGTGATTTATGACGGGGATCGGGCCGGTGAAGAAGCCGCGCTACGCGGATTGGAGGTTTTTCTCGAGGGGGAGATGAATGTGAAAGTGCTTCGGATGCCGGAAGGGGATGATCCTGATAGTTTTATCCGAACGAACGGAAAAGAAGCGATGGCCGAACTGATTCAAAAAAGTCAGGATATCTTCGATTTTAAAATGGATTCCTTATCGAAGCGGTTTAATCGCACGGATTCGCTTGGGTTGATGAAAATTACGCGCTCGTTTTTTGAAACATTTCTTAAAATGAAAAGCCCCGTACTTTTGGATCGGTATATGAAGAAATTGGCATTCCAACTGGGAATCCAAGAAGCGGCGCTCCGGAAAGAATTTGAAACAATGAGCCGGAGAGTTGAAAAACCGGATTCGTACGGCCAAAATAAGACATCACAAACGGGAGCAAAGAAATCCGTACGCGCTATTCCGAAATTGAATCCTGAAGAACAACCCGGAGAAATTTTATTGCTCAGTTTGCTTCTTCAATATCCTCCGTATGTGGACCCTTTTCGTAAACGATTTCCGGGTCACACTTTCGCCAATGAGAAAAATAAAAAAATTTTACAAACACTTGAAGAACTTATCGAAAGAAACAATCAATACGATTTCCCCCCGGCGATGATCCTCAACCGGTTTGCTGAAGAAAATATGCAGAGATATGCGGTAGAGCTCTTGTCTAAAGATTGGGATTCTGTGGAAAAACGTGACCAAGCGTTCCAGGATTGCCTGAATAAAATTGATGAAATTTCCCGTCAGGAAAAGCTGCAAAATCTGAGAAATGATATTGCTCGCGCTGAAGCCGGTGGGAATCCAGAAACGCTTTTTAAAGCGATGAAAGCGTATGAGGAATATTTACATCGTTCCTGAAATCGATAGATTTTATTGGTTTTCTTCCGTGGTTCGTCGCATAAGTCATTTCTATCAAATAACTTATGTTATTTTAGAACAAAATTCATAAATTAACATAAAAAAAAATTACTTTTTGATATAATACCTGTCTTCTTACCCAGTCTGAAACCCTATTAGAAAGAGGTTTGTGAAATGCCGGAAAAGAAAAAGTTTAAGAAAGTGACAAAGCAAAAACAATTAAGTCCCAAAGCAAGGCTGTTAAAAGAAAACGCGAAGAAACAGATGCATCCCGTTCTTGCGACTATTCATCTTTCCAAAAAGGGAGATAGAGGCGAAAAGAATTTAAAACAAACAGCTCAGCCCGAAAAAACAACTCCCAATCCCAAGTCATATCAAGAGATTCTTACCAAGCTTATCTCGATCGGGAAAAGGCAAGGATATTTAACCTATGAGCAGATCAATAATTTGCTTCCTCCCGAAATCACGGCATCTGAAAAGGTTGAGGAAATTATCACTGCGCTTTCTGAAAAAAATATTGAGATTACCACGACTGCGATCCGGCGGGAAGCTGAAGCGGATGAAAAGGGAATGATGCAGAAAGAAAAAGAACTGGCGCGGGAAGCCAAGGAAGTGGAAGAGGAATTTGAGAAAGCGAGAATGGATGATCCTGTCCGTACCTATTTACGGCAAATGGGGCAGATTCCGCTTTTGAAGCGTGACGAAGAAATTGATATAGCTAAACGGATTGAAGAAGCCGAGGAAAAACTAAAAGAAGCCATTTATGAAACAAAAGCTGCCCGGCATGAAGTGTTGCGCCTTGCAAATCAAATTATTAATGATGAAATCAATTTAGAATCAATTATCGATGAGGAACAGGAATCCGCGATTGTAGTCACGAAAAAGAAGCTAAAAGCGTTGACGCGCCGCCTTCGAGCCTCTCGCAAAAACGCGAACATCGTTCCGATTTTGGAAGGATTTAATCTGAATATGGGAATTGTCCAGCAGATCATTTCCAATTTGCGGGAAAAATTGGAAGATCTTGCGCAAAACAGAAAAGAGCTGGAACGCTTACGGCATAAAAAAGAAAAAAATTCACGTCATCAAATCGGAGAACTGCTGGAAAAAAACCGTACGATTGTTGAGGAGATGGGTGAGTCGGAGAAAAAAGTTGAAGAACATATGAAATTTGTCGCAAAGCGTGAACGTGAACTGACGAAGGTTAAAAAAGCATTGGTCGCGGCAAACCTCCGGTTGGTTGTCAGCATTGCGAAAAAATATACCAATCGTGGCCTTTCCTTTCTGGATTTGATTCAGGAAGGGAATATCGGTTTGATGAAAGCGGTTGACAAATTTGAATACAAACGCGGTTATAAGTTTTCGACGTACGCCACATGGTGGATTCGCCAGGCGATTACGCGTTCGATAGCCGATCAAGCGCGAACGATTCGGATTCCGGTTCATATGATTGAAACCATCAATAAATTTTATCGGGCATCCCGCCATTTGGTTCAGGAAACCGGTCGCGAGCCGACCCCGGAAGAAGTTGCGCGTGTCATGAGAATGCCTGTTGAAAAGGTGAAGGGAATCCTGAAAATTGCGCAGGAACCGATTAGTTTACAAACGCCGATCGGCGATGACGGCGATACAAGTTTCGGAGATTTTATCGAGGATAAATCGGCCGTTTCTCCCGCGAATGCAACAGCGTATTCCATGTTGAAGGAACAATTGGATGATGTGTTGAATTCGATTACGGAACGCGAGGAGAAGGTGCTCCGTTTAAGATTCGGTATCGGTGATGGATATTCAAGAACCCTTGAAGAAGTCGGTCAGATTTTCAGCGTTACTCGTGAGCGTGTCCGGCAAATTGAAGCAAAAGCGCTTCGGAAACTGCGTCATCCCACACGTGCCCGAAAGTTGAAGAATTTTCTGGAATTAAAGCTGAGTGATTAATTAAGGTGTCTATTTAGCGTTTTGAAGTGGTGAACACACCAGTTCGTGTCATGCCCGCATGCTTTAAGCGGGCATCCATAGTTGCTGGATTCCCGCTTTCGCGGGAATGACAAAAAAGCGGACGATCTTTTAT
>MHFR01000003.1 GCA_001804285.1 Candidatus Danuiimicrobium aquiferis | reverse complement strand
TTTGGATAGCAACATAGTGACCTTAAATAAGTTACAAACAATAGATCATTCAACATTGGGACAGTAGTGATATAAATTTACTATTTTTTCTTTAATTAAAATAGGACAAATAGTTACGAAAATTTTTTGGCTTAATAAAACGGCATAATTGTTGCTTTATTAGTACTACATAAGCTAAAAAAAATACAAATTCGAAGTAAAGTATAACAAATTTGTATATTTGTCTACAAAATTGTTGCGTTTTTAAATTTTTGCATCTGTGGAAACCGTATTATGGATAGATTAATAAAACAATGCGGCCTTTACGATCCGGCAAATGAGCATGATTCATGTGGCGTCGGTTTCGTTGTTCAAATCAACGGAGAAAAATCCCATCGGATTGTCGAAGAAGGCCTTCAAATTCTCCGAAACCTGGCTCATCGAGGCGCTCTGGGTGGCGATTTAAAAACCGGCGACGGTGCGGGAATGACTTTGCAACTTCCGCATAAATTTTTAAAAAAAACAATCGAGTTTATTCTCCCGCAAGAAGGCACTTACGGTGTCGGAATGTTTTTTCTCCCTCAATGTGAAAAAGAAGCCGAACGTGCCAGGCACGTCGCAAACGGCGTGATTCAACGCGAGGGATGCCGCGTATACGGCTGGCGGCCTGTTCCGGTAGATCCGGATTCACTCGGCGATATGGCACGCGATGCAATGCCTTCTATTTGGCAAGCCTTTATCGGCTATGAGGAATTCACCGGTGCTGAACTTGAACGAAAGCTGTATATCGTCCGAAAATGCCTTGAAAATGAAGCGGCCAAAATCGGATGGCCAATCGAAAAATTTTATATCGCATCTCTTTCCTCCCGCACTATCGTTTACAAAGGAATGTTTGTTGCGCCTCAGTTCGCAAATTTTTATCATGACCTCGAGAATCCCGACCTTCTAAGCGCCATGGCTTTGGTCCACCAACGGTATAGCACAAACACCTTTCCCTCTTGGGCACTAGCTCAGCCTTTCCGTTATCTTGCCCACAATGGTGAAATCAATACGTTGCGCGGAAATATTAATAAAATGATGGCGCGCGAAAAAACGCTTTCTTCGAAATTGTTCGGTGGCGATATCACAAAATTATATCCCACGATTAATCCGATCATGAGTGATTCGGCTATCCTCGATAACGTCTTTGAACTCCTCACTCTCGGCGGGCGGACCATGGAACATACCGCGATGATGATGATCCCGGAAGCGTTCGGGCCCAAATATCACATGAGCGAAGACAAACGCGCGTTTTATGAATATCATGCCGCTATCATGGAACCGTGGGATGGGCCGGCCGCCGTCGCGTTTACGGACGGTATAAAAGTCGGGGCGATTCTGGATCGAAACGGCCTTCGCCCGGCACGCTATATCATTACAAAAAGCGGGAAAATGGTGCTTGCCTCCGAAACAGGAGTTCTCGATATCGAAGCGGAAGATGTCCTGGAAAAAGGGCGTCTTGCCCCCGGAAAAATGATTGTCGTCGATACGGAAAGACAGCGTGTGGTCAAAGACAATGAAATCAAATCAAATATTTCACGTCGCCAATTTTACCGCCGCTGGTTAGACAAACACCGGATCGAACTGAAAGGCCTCTTTGAAACCCCGGAGATCATCACTGTAGAAGCACTTCTTGCAAAACGCCAACGCGCTTTCGGTTATACGCTTGAAGATCTTAAAATGATTATTGTCCCAATGGTGGAAAATGCGCAGGAACCGATTGGTTCGATGGGGAACGATGCGGCCCTTGCCGCTTTATCCGAGAGGGGACCGTTGCTTTACAATTATTTCAAACAGCTGTTCGCACAAGTCACCAATCCGCCGATTGATCCTTATCGTGAAAACCTGGTGATGTCCTTGATGAGCTTTGTCGGTCGCGTCGGAAATCTTTTGGACGAAACCCCGGAACACTGTCATCAACTGAAACTCCCCCATCCGGTCCTCTCCAATGAAGACATCAACCGGCTGAAACAATCTGAGATCAAAGATTTTCGAATTGTTACCGTTCCAATGCTTTTCAAAGTGTCAGGCGGCAAAAATGCACTCGAAGAAGCAGTTGATCAAATGTGCATGGAAGTGGAAAGAAAAGTCGACGAAGGTTATTCCCTTGTGATCTTAAGCGACCGGAAGATGGATGAAAACCATGCGGCGATTCCGGCCCTTTTAGGGACATCCGCCGTTCATCATCATCTGACAAAGCGCGGCAAACGTCATCTGACGGGACTCATTCTGGAAACGGGCGAAGCGCGTGAAGTTCATCATTTCGCGGCATTGATCGGATACGGAATTAATGCGATCAACCCGTATCTTGTATTCGAAACGATCATTGATTTGAAAAATAGAAAATACATCCAGGGCGATTTATCCGTTCTCACGGCTTTTGAAAACTACATCACCGCCGTCAAAAAGGGGCTTCTCAAAGTCATGTCGAAGATGGGCGTTTCAACGATTCGCAGTTACCGGGGAGCACAAATTTTCGAAGCCGTCGGACTCAACGAAAATTTCATCAATCACTATTTTCCGGGAACGGCTACCCGAATCAACGGAATCGGAATCAGCGCCATACAACAAGAAACACTCGCGCGTCACCGCAAAGCTTTCGGAACATCCGCTCCGGTTCAAACTCTGCCCTCGGGCGGTCAATATCACTATCGTCTCTTTTCCGAAAAACACCTGTTCTCACCCGAAGCCATCGTGTTCCTCCAAAGAGCGGTCCGGGAAGGAAACTATGATACATTTAAAATATATACGCGGGAAATTAATAACATCAGCAAGAATTTGTGTACGCTCCGCGGTTTATTCAGTTTCAAAAAAGGAAAACCAGTTGTGATCGAAGAAGTTGAGTCGGTTGACGCCATCGTAAAACGGTTTGTGACATCGGCCATGTCTTTTGGTTCAATCAGCAAAGAAGCTCACGAAGCGATTGCGATCGCGATGAACCGCCTCGGAGCCCAAAGCAATTCCGGCGAAGGGGGCGAAGACGAAATCCGTTACAAACCGCTCCCGAACGGCGACTCTTCAAAAAGCATGGTAAAGCAAGTGGCATCCGCCCGATTCGGCGTCACCATCGATTATTTAGTCAACTCAAAAGAACTTCAAATTAAAATGGCTCAAGGCGCGAAGCCCGGAGAAGGCGGACAACTCCCGGGACACAAAGTAGATGAACTGATCGCCAAAGTCCGGCATTCAACACCGGGCGTCATGCTCATTTCCCCGCCGCCCCATCACGATATTTATTCCATCGAGGATTTGGCACAACTCATTTTTGATTTAAAAAATGCAAATCCAGACGCGCGCGTTTCCGTCAAACTCGTTTCGGAAGTCGGCGTCGGGACAATCGCCGCAGGCGTCGCGAAAGGAAAAGCAGACATGGTGCTGATCAGCGGCCATGACGGCGGAACCGGCGCTTCTCCGATTTCATCCATTCAGCACGCGGGAATTCCATGGGAAATCGGACTCGCAGAAACACAGCAAGTTCTCGTCCGGAACAAGCTTCGCGACCGCATCCGCGTTCAAACAGACGGTCAGATCAAAACCGGCCGGGATGTGGTGATCGCAGCTCTGATCGGCGCCGAAGAAATCGGCTTCGCCACAACAGCGCTTGTCAGCTTAGGATGCATTATGATGCGTAAATGCCATCAAAACACATGTCCCGTAGGCGTCGCCACACAGGATCCCGAACTTCGCAAGCGGTTCCAAGGCAAACCCGAGCATGTCATCAACTTCATGCGTTTTATTGCCCAGGAAACGCGCGAAATCATGGCGGAACTTGGCTTTCGCACCTTTGACGAAATGATTGGCAGAATCGATATGCTGGAAGTCAATCAAGCAGTCGAACATTGGAAAACAAAAGGCCTGGATTTCACGAATGTCTTACTCAAACCGGAAATCCCGGAAGGCGGGGCGGTCCGGTGTGTCACCAAACAAACCCACGATCTTTCGAAATCGCTTGATGGATTCTTAATCGAAAATACGAAAAAGGCGATTGAAGAAAGCACCCCAGTGCAGCTGGAAATGCCGATTCGAAATTGCAATCGGACTGTCGGAACTACCCTGAGCGGTGTCATTGCAAAACGGTATGGCTCAAAAGGACTTTCGGAAGATACCATCAAAGTAAAATTTACCGGCTCTGCCGGACAAAGTTTCGGAGCGTTTCTGGCGCCCGGTATTACATTCGAACTCGAAGGAGACGCCAACGATTATTTCGGGAAAGGATTATCCGGCGGAAAATTAATCGTCTATCCGCCAAGTAAGTCTACCTTCCGGCCTCAGTACAATATCATCACGGGAAATGTCAATTTATTCGGCGCAACGGGGGGAGAAGTCTACATCTATGGAATGGCCGGGGAGCGTTTTTGCGTCCGCAATAGCGGCGCAATCGCAGTCGTTGAAGGGATCGGCGACCACGGATGCGAATATATGACCGGCGGACGCGTGCTGATTCTGGGCGACACCGGTATCAATTTTGCGGCCGGGATGAGCGGCGGCATCGCTTACGTTCTTGATGAAAATCAATTATTTGATACGCGTTGCAATCTTGAAATGGTTGACATCGAACCGGTCGTGGACGCGCAAGATATCGCTTTTATTTACCGTTATCTCCAACGGCATATCCAATACACCGGAAGCAAATATGCGGGCAGAATTCTTGAAAACTGGGAAGAAATGTTGCCGGTTTTTGTGAAAGTCATGCCGATCGATTACCGCCGGGCTCTCGAACGGATCAAGTCCCAGGAACACGCAAGTTCGGAAGCCAGTCAACCGACCGAGGAGGTTCATCCATAATGGGAAAGCCGACCGGATTTTTAGAATATAAACGCGTGACGCCCTCCAATCGCGCAATTGAAGACCGGCTGAAGGACTATAAGGAAATTCCTGTTCTTGTCTCCGAAGAAGAACTTCGGCGTCAAGGCGCCCGTTGCATGGATTGCGGAGTTCCTTTTTGCCACGCGATGGGCTGTCCGGTCTATAATTTAATTCCGGAATGGAACGACGCGGTTTACAAAGGCCAATGGCGGGAAGCATACGAACGTTTGGAATTAACAAATAATTTCCCCGAAATTACGGGCCGGATATGTCCTGCCCCTTGTGAAACTTCGTGCACCCTTTCAATCAATACCAGCCCCGTGACGATCAAACAACTTGAGCTTGCGATTATTGAAAAAGCGTTTGCCGAAGGCTGGGTCGTTCCGAAACCACCCCAAAAAGAAACAGGAAAGAAAATCGCAATCGTAGGCTCCGGCCCGGCCGGAATGGCTGCGGCTCAGCAATTACGCCGGATGGGCCATGCGGTCACATTATTCGAAAAAGCTCAAAAAATCGGCGGCATTTTACGGTATGGCGTTCCTGATTTTAAATTCGAAAAATGGATTCTCGACCGGCGGATTCAACAGATGAAAGCCGAAGGGATCCAATTTGAAACGAATGCTCATGTCGGAAAAGATCTTCATGCCTCAGATCTCAAAAAACAATACGATGCGATCCTCATTACGATGGGCGCCGGAGCCCCGCGCGATTTGAAAGTTCCCGGCCGCGAACTCGACGGAATTCATTTTGCAATGGAATATCTGACAAAGTCGAACATGTTTTCGGGCGGCGAAATTCCAGCCAATCAAATGATTTCGGCAAAAGGTAAAACCGTTCTCGTCATCGGCGGCGGCGACACGGGATCAGACTGCGTCGGAACCGCAAACCGCCAGGGCGCTAAAAAAGTTTATCAATTCGAAATCCTCCCAAAACCGCGTGATTGGAAAGAGCCGTGGAACCCGGAATGGCCCTTCTGGCCGAATATTCTCCGCACCTCGACTTCTCATGAAGAAGGTTGTGAACGCGATTGGAGCATTACAACCAATTCATTTTCCGGCCGGAATGGAAAATCGGAAGAAGGAAATTTCAGCCGTGTTGAATGGATCAAGCCACAAACCGGCGGACGCCCGGAAATGAAAATTATTCACGGCTCAGCGTTCACACTCAAACTTGATCTCATCTTCCTCGCTATGGGATTTCTCCATGTTGAACACAACGATCTATTAAAAGATTTTGACGTTCAATTCGATGAACGCGGAAATATTTCCACAAATGGAAATTACATGAGCTCCGTAAAAGGAATTTTTGCAGCCGGTGACGCGGACATCGGAGCTTCTTTAGTAGTTCGTGCCATCAGCCACGGCCGCCAAGCTGCCGAAGCTGTCAATCAGTACTTGCTGGAAAAATAAAAAAAGGGGACAGGTTCTGCTTCCTTTGAGTCAGAACCTGTCCCCTTTTTTTAGCCCCAACTTAAATCTTCGTGGTTTCTTCGAAGGATGTGACTCGATTTTTCCCGGCGTGTTTTGAAATCCGAAGCATGTCATCGGCCCGCTGAATCAGAATCTTACAATCGGTTCTTTCTTTTAATGTTGCCACACCAATACTGATCGTAATTCGAAATGTATTCTGCGAAAGAGGAAATTCAGCTGCGGCAACATGGCTCCGAATTTTTTCGGCAATCACTTTTGCCTGCTCGCTGTTACAATGAGCCAAAATCACGCTGAACTCATCGCCTCCATAACGGATCGTGAACCCTTGCATCCCTACGGCCTCACGGATTTTTGAACTCACAACACTCAACACTTGATCTCCAACCAAGTGTCCCAAGGTATCATTCACCTGCTTGTAATTGTCAATATCAAGCATGATAAAAGAAACGGGCTTATCGGGTTCCAACACATCAACGATCGACTGCAGGTTGTCTTTTAAAAACCTGCGGTTCAGCAAACCGGTCAGCGGATCCAAATGAGTCGGATCAATATACATGTTGGATAGAAGCTTTTCTTCTTCCACGAGATAAGGCACGTTCCGCAGTACAAAACTTCTTTGAAACGGCTTCTGTTCAATCTCTCCGAAAATAACTCCCTGAAAAAAACAACCTGTCGTGAGTCCACCCTTCATTTGGGACACATATCGTGCCGCCGTGTGATCCAACGTTTCGTCCACCAAAAAATCATCACGACTCATCAAAGGCTGCAGGAGAATCGCTTCCTGCAAAGATCCTCGCACAATCGGAATCGGAGACGTTTTGGAATGAATCCAAATTTCCCAGTCGATTTTTGTTACAAAAATATCGTACCGGCTTGGATTATTCAAGGCAAGCTGAAACCGGACTTCAGGCATGTCGAAATTCCGCGAAAAATCGAACTCCACAGAATCAATCTTAACCGCAACAACTTCTTCTCTTCCATCGTTCGTTAAATGATCTTCGTGCCGTACATGTTTATTTTCATCATGAAATGGTTGCTGTTCCTGCTTTTGTGTCTGATCTTTTTCCCGTAAGTTCTTTTGAATGAGCACGGTCACTATGGAAGCAAGCGTCACTGCAGCAAGAATAATCATCAGCACAAACATGAGCCACATTCCCCTAATGTTACAATCGTCTTACATTGAAATCTCAACTTCATTCTTTCTAAGTATAACATTTGTCTTGCTGAATGCAAAAATTGGCATGGGATAGGGTTTATACCACTGTATAAAGTGGTGAAAAAAATCGAGGAGGCCTCTCTATTGAAATTCTTACAAGCTGTTTAATCTAAAAGAGTTAGGGTTCTATAATTAAATTATAAAGGTCGAAATCAGCTCAACGGTCTTGCTCCAGGAGCATATCACCATGTAGACTTATTAGTGATTGAAAAGTAAATAGTTTGATTGCTCTTTCGTGAAACGATAATAGCAAACTTCCGCGAAAGAGGTTAGCGCCGGTCAAAAGCTGGTGCGCCTCTGGCGTAGATGCGCCGTGTCGTGTGGCGCAAATCGAAAGGTTAGGACGTCCGCCAAAAAACATTGGCGGACCCGCCGAAGCAGTGCTGATTTACCGATGAATTAGTTAATTGATACTATTAATTGGAAATCAGCACAGTCCTCACTCCGGATAAATAAACCGGAAAACGGAATCAATGTAGGTGGGGGCAGTGTGGCGGGCAAAGCTTTAGAGCCTAAATTCCATCACGGAAAATGCCGTTTAGTTGATATGATGGAACATGGTTGTCAGTTGCCGAAATCACAATAAAGTGAGACATGAAAAATCGTCTAAAGCTGGTGGCCTATCTTTTGATAGGCCGTTTTTATTTTAAGCAATTGTTAAATAATGAAAAAAGGATAAATGAAATGAATAAGACAAATTCGAAAACAGGATTTACATTGATGGAAACCGTGATCGCTATCGGTCTATTCGCAATCGCCCTCTTCGGAATATTATCTTTAATTGATTCCTCTTTGTCGTTAGGTGAATTCTCCGAAAACCGTTCGAAAGCAATCAATAAAGCCCGGCAAGTCATGGAAGAAGTTCGCACGGTTATAGAAAATAACGGCCTTTCTATAACACACGGGGCGGACAGTTGGGCAACGTGGATCAGTGCCAATATTTCATCAACGATCCCAAGTGAACAAATCAGCGTTACGTTTCCGGGAGTTTCGGGCACGATTCCAAATCCACTGCCCGTCAAAGTGAATGTTTCTTGGTCTGAAAAAGGAAAAATGATTACCCATTCGGTGGAAGCATTGATGACAAACCGATAAAGGATGTGATTTAAATGAAACACGGGAAAAAAATGACGGATTCAAAAAATTGCGGATTTACCCTGATCGAAATGATCACAGTCGTCGCGCTGGTTATGATTTTTTCTATTTTTCTTGTCGCGTTAATGCAAGTTACCGAAACTGCCAGAGGAATCGGGAATGCTTCAGTTGAGGTGCGAAATGATGCCAAATTAGCCTTGGAAAAGATAATGAGAGAACTGCGAGAAACCAGCCTTTCAAGTCCTCTGGGCGCTTCCGGAATTGCGCGAAGTAACGGTAATTCGCGAATCAGCTTTCCAGTTCCAAATGTCATTGGCAATAGTTCAATCTCATCGTGGGATACTGTGGTTTTTGAACTCGACAGTGGAGCACATCAAATTAGCCGGACTAAAAATTCAAGTACGAACGTGATCGGCCGGAACGTTCAAAGTTTAACGTTTGACCGCCCGGATATTGGGAATGATGGCAGCTTATCAAATGATAATATAATTAAAACTTCCATTATCACAAGCAAAACGACGGCAAACGGAAGAACGATTACAGGAAGCTTGACGTCCGAAATTACAATGCGAAATTAGAAAGAGGTGATATATGAAAAAGTTGGCAAAAAATAAAAAAGGAATCCTCCTCATTTGGTTCTATCTTCTGATCACAGTCATCATTATTGTCAGCGGAAGTGTCTACGCTCTATCCTTCCAGGAAAACCGCTTGACCAATATGGAACTCGCTCAAAATCAGGCATTTTATCTTGCCGAAACAGGTATCGATAAAATGCTGATTCAATTGAGGACTACAGGAGCGCTCACTTCCCTCTCGGGAAGCTTGGGGCGCGGCACCTATAGTTCAATCTATGATTCGGGCACCAAAATGGTCACTTCAACGGGAACGGTCAGTGGCTCTACAAAAACCGTTCGTGTGAAAGTTGTTAAGAGCCCCCCGGTAGGTGTCCGCGGTGCATTAACTTCTTACGGCAATGTTTCTTTAAATGGAAACATCATCGTCGACGGGCGGGATTATGATAGCAACGGTGATTTAACGGGAGATCCGGGTTCTTATGGGGTTTCTGCCGGTGGAAGTGTCGATCAAGGCGGAAGCTCTATCATTGGCGGAAATGGTCATGAGCCTTCAGATCCGGCCAACTCTGATGCTTATGAAGAATTCGCTACGATGAGTCAGTTTACAACGCCCGAAGAGGTTCTGGGCATGGCACCCGGAAGCTTAGATATATACAAAACCGCAACTCCGCCTGCGACCCCTTTTACCAATCAAATTGTTTATTTAACCGGAAATTGGCAAGCACCGGATTTCGGAACTGAAGATGCTCCGAGCACCGGCATTCTCATCGTCCACAATAGCAGCAATGACGCTTATCTAAAAAATGTTCACGGCTGGTTTAAGGGAATTATCATTGCAGACGATCTAATCCATATCAACGGTGACGCAAATATTATCGGAGCCGCAGTGCTCCAGAAAACAACAGGCAATGCGGTTGGAAACGGTGCAGCCCACGTCAATTTTAGTTCCGAAGTACTTGGAAATCTCCCAATTGCTAATTATGCCGTTGTCGCGTGGGAAGATGCGCAAAATCAATAACAGAATAAATCGATCAGCACTTGGTGTTATTTTGGGAATATTGATAATATCAATCAATATTCCCTTCTTGTTCGGAGATTCGTTCTCGGAAGATCAAAATGTCGCTATTTTGAGAAATCGTTTAGCCAGCATCGAAGATCGGATTAAGGCTATCGACGAATTAAAAGCAGGAAATCATCCCGATTTAATTCCAAACTTGATTGTTCTCTTCAAAGGCGATCCGGAACCGATGAGTTTGCTCTCCCATGCAATCGATACGCTTATTGAAATAGAGAATCCTAAAGCAATCCAAGAGTTAAAGGGACTTATTGCAGATACACAAATAGGTGCCCAAAAGAAAAATACGATTCTCTACGCTCTTTGGAAATCCGATCCTGAAACCATAAAACCCGATATTTTTAAAATACTAAAAAATTCTAATGAAGACAACCAGCTCCGAGCCGCAGCTATTGAATATTACAGTCATTATGAAAAAATCGAAAATCCTTCACCATGGATTGGGATCATCACGAATAAATCAAATGCCGACACTCTTAGAATCGCAGCCATTCACGCCATGAAAAGAACCGGCGAATTGGAAATCACACCCGCGATTTTAACCACAATCATTCAAAATAAAACAGAATCCGTGTTTCTAAGAAAATCGGTTCTCTTAATTTCAACCGATTTAATTCCGCCGGCATCTTTCGAACTACAATTATTCCAACTTCTTTCGGACAATCAAAATCCGTTAGATATCAGACGCTACGCAATAGAATTGATTCGTGCCGAAGGAAAAGCATCTCTTATTCCCAAACTCCGAAACATCCAATCGAAGGAAGGCAATACACAGTTTGCAACAGAATTAGATTTACTGATCGAATATCTGACCGCTCTCCAACGCAGATCCGTTTAATCAACTTTGAACTTTAGGGTCAGACCCCAAACCTGACACCTCCTTTTGAAATTCTTACAAACTGTTCAATCTAAAAGAGTTAGGGTTCTATAATTAAATTATAAAGATCGAAATCAGCTCAACGGTCTTGCATTAGGCGCATATCACCATGTAGACTTATTAGTGATTGAAAAGTAAATAGTTTGATTGCTCTTTCGTGAAACGATAATAGCAAACTTCCGCGAAAGAGGTTAGCGCCGGTCAAAAGCTGGTGCGCCTCTGGCGCAGATGCGCCATGTAGTGTGGCGCAAATCGAAAGGTTAGGACGCAAAGCTTTAGAGCCTAAACCGACCGGGCAAAAACCCGGTAGGCATGGTTGTCAGTTGCCGAAATCACAAATAGTGTGGAATAGTTACACATAGAGTGTCACTTATTCTATTTGGTAAACGCTTTGCGGCCTATCGTTCGATAGGCCGTTTTTGTTTTAGGGAAGGGTGATAAAGATGAGAATAAGAGGAAAAATGAAAACAAACAAAAAAGGAATGACATTAATCGAAACATTAATCGCAATTACCATCGGCTTAATTGTTTTCACCGGAATGGGAACCTGTATTTATTATTTACTTATCTTAAATGAAAGCACAAAAGCACAAACACTGATCGCACAAGATCTTGGCGCAACGATGGAGCGAATTAATAATACATCTCTTGGAAATTTAAACACGAATTATCCAAATAGCCAAGCGCTCACGCAAAACGAGGTGAATAATATTCTGGGAGGATATAAAGTCACGGGAGAAGTCATTACGGTTACCTATTCGAGTACCACGTCCGATCCGCGTGAAATTATCGTCACTGCCAATTGGACGGAACGCGGACGTGCAAGGTCTGTTTCTCTTCGAACGATCAAAAGGGGGTAACGATAATATGAAAAGGGATGGTTTTACTTTAACAGAATTAATGGTCTCAATCGCTATCGGGACCCTTGCGCTCTCCATTTTAAGTGTGCTTTACATTAAAGGACTCGAGTCATCCGGCGGATTGGGAGTGGAATCAGACATTCAACACAGCGCACGGCAAGCATTGTATCAATTAAGTTCGCAACTCAAACGCGGCCGGGATCCGGCTATTCCGTCTTCTCCGAATAATACACAAATTTCGATTTCACTCCCCGTTTCCCAAATCACAGCCGGTTCCTGTTCCGCCCATATTTTAAGTAGCATATCTTCAATCCAAATTAGCTGCACAGACACAAACGCCTGCATCAATGCCTGCAGAAGCGGAACCTGTTTTAAATTGCCCGGCGCTCCTGCAGGCATTTGCGAAAAACAATATACTTATTCTCTTTCACAAGCAAACGGTGTTTCACAAATTATGGTGACCGGCGCAAATGAAAATCCGAGAATTATCGGGAATGGAATCCAAACACTTTTATTTCAAGATAATTCAATTGATACGAATCTTCGGTCCGGAGAAATCAGAATTCGCACGACTGCACAAATGAATTCCGTGCAGGAAAAAAAGACGCGGCAGATTAATCTGCAAACAGTCGTCCAGATTCGAAACTGACGGACCGAGAAAGAAGGGCATGGATATGAATACGGAAAAAATCTTAAGGAGAAACAAAAACAAAGGCTATGTGTTCATTTCGGTAATTTTGATGACAGTTGTTCTGGAAACCTTGCTCGGCGTCACTTTTGTGCGCCAACTGCAGGAACAAAAACTCGCCGAATATAATTTGATGAAACTGCAAACATTTTATGCCGCACAAGCAGCCGTCGAACGCGGAGTCTATGATTTAGCGACAAATGTCGCAAATTTTAGCGTCGATTCATTTCTAACCGCACAACATCCGGTCACCTTTAGCGATAACCAAACAACGGCTAACTACACAGTCACAGCAGGCACCGCATATCAAACTTCTGAAAATGGCGTCACAAAACAAGTTCGGGAATATCAAATCAGCGGAAACGCAACTCACCCGCGAAATAGCCTGTTTATGAATTTTCTAAAAATACCCGCGACAACCGCTGTCAACGAAACGATTGCGGTCAAGACAAGCACCCTTTTTCAGTATATGATTTTCTATACGGATGATCTTGAAGTAGTGCCGGGTCAGTTGATGACGCTTTCGGGAAAAGTTCATTCCAACAAAGATATCTATCTTGGTTCGAACGGAAGCCTGTTAAAAGTTGATACGGAATATTTAAAAGCCGTCGGCGCTGTTCACCGAGGCCGGAAAAACGTATATGATTTAACCACTGGCACGGTCGATATAAAAGTGAAAGGCTCGTCCAACTATTCTCCGATGACTGTTAGTCCCCTGCTCGATAGCACCAATTCAAACTGGACAACGCTTTCACAAAGTACATGGAATGGAACCGTTCAGGACAGAAGCCATAATGTGCCTATCGTGACACCGCTTGGGATCCCGCCGATTACACCCGGCGGATTTTACGACACGAAAGCGGGAGAAGGAGGGCTTCGTCTTACGAAAAAAACAAACGGCAGTATTGAAGTTACCTGCAACGGAACCAGAAATGATTCCATCGCAAATAATATCATTTCGCAAGATACTTTTTATGACGGCCGGGAAGGAACAAATGTGAATGTCCTGACCATTAAAATGGATGCTTTAAATCAATCCGGCGGCTGCACGCCAAGCAACGGCGTGATTTACGCAACCCGCGAAGATACCACTACTTCAAACCCGAACGGAATCCGGTTGTCTAACGGAAGTACCGTCCCGAGTAATTTAACTGTCGTCACCAATAATCCGCTTTACGTAAAGGGTGATTTCAATACGGTCAATAAAAAATCTGTCGCACTGGTTTCCGATTCACTGAACATTCAATCAAAAGCTTGGGTCGATTACGTCAACAATTCAAAACCTCTTGCTAACCGGGTCGCCCAAGAAACTACGGTAAACGCCGCATTCGCAAGTGGAATTACGATCTCAAATCCGGCAACGGGACAATACAACGGAGGTTTTGAAAACTATCCGCGGCTGCTTGAAAAATGGAGCGGAATAAAATTGAACATCACGGGTGCGTTCATCAGCTTATGGCAAAGCCAGTTTGCAAAAGACCCTTGGGCCTATGGCGGCTATTACGAAGCTCCAAACAGAATTTGGAACTACGATTCAAATTTGATTAGCAATCCCCCACCTTTTACACCGATAATTGTGGAACTTGAAAGTAAATCATGGTGGCAGGATGCGAAGGAATCAAGTTTTCAGTAAATCCCCAAAAGCTTGGAGTTGGGCTCGCAGAGTCTGACTCCAAGCTCCTTCCTTTGGGCTCAAGGAGGACGATGTTTTCAATTTGCTTGGTTATAAACGGCTGCGGGGAAACCGCCCTTGTTTGATTTTCTTAAGTCGTTTATTGTAAATGGCTTGGGGTTATCCAATAAAATTATAAAGCTCCAAATCGGCCAAACGGCCTTGTAGGTATTCTCGTTGCCATGTACTATTTAGACAAGGGAAATTATGCTAAATTGCTCTTTGATGAAACGATAATAGCAAACTTCTGCAAAAGCGGTTAGCGTCGCCAAAGGCTGATGCGCCTCTGGCGCAGATGCGCCAGGTAGTGTGGCGCAAATCGAAAGGTTAGGACGTCCGCCACAAACCGTCGGCGGACCCGCCAAAGCTGTGTGGCGGGCAAAGCTCAAGAGCCTAAACCGATCGGGCAAAAAACCCGGTGGGCATGGTTGTCAGTTACCGAAATCACAAATGATATGGAATAGTTACATACGGAGTGTAACTTATCCTAATTGGTAAACACTTTGCGGCCTATCTTTTGATAGGCCGTTTTTATTTAGGGGAAGAATGCACCCTCACCCTTCCCTCTCCCAACGGGAGAGGGAAAATTCCAGGCGGGGGCGGGTGAGGGGGATGGAAGTCGGTACGAATTTGTTGAAGAAAGCATTATTTCAATATTTAACCCGAAACTAGGGAGCAGAAACTAGAGGATCTGTTCAATATGAACACAAGAAAAACTAATAAAGGCTTCACCCTCATGGAAACCGTTTTCGCAATCGGTCTTTTTGGCATCGCTCTCATTAGCTTATTAACCGCCATCGATTATTCGTTGGCCATGAACAAATTTGCCCAGAATCGCTCAATCGCCATCCAGCAAGTCGAAAGAGTAATCGAACGCGTCCGCCGGAAAGTAAATGCCATTGGGTTGAGCGATGCGGACGAGGTCGCCTATAAAATTTGCACAACATCGGAGGCTATTGGTAACTATGCAATTAATTCGACATTGCTTCCATGGGAATCCTTCAACGATAATTTATGCCCGAATGGCGTAAGCGATCCCTTACCCATTAAAGTGACGGTTTCCTGGACCGAGAAGAATCGAACTGTAAGCCATTCAGTTGAGACTAAAATGACTCAGCGAAAGTTGGATTTATGAGGTGTACCAGTTTATGAACAACAAAAAGCAACAGCAAAAAATAAATCAGGAAGCAGGCGTTACACTGGTCGAAGTAATGATCGTATGCGCTATCATGTCAATTCTATCTGTTTTTTTGGTTTTGCTCTCCAAAGTATCTCAGACCGCCCAGGATGTTGAATTCACAAGCTCCGGCGTTCATACTGATGCGAAGGTAACGATGCAAAGGATTGCCCAAAAGGTCAGGGAGGCCATCACGCGAGGAACTTATCCGGTAGATTGCGACAACAATCAGGATCACTGTGAATTTGTAATCCCAAGCAACTCAGGAGACATTCATAGTGGTACAAAAATTATTACCATTCAACACGATAACGCAAATAACCGAGTGACCATGCAGGTAGATAATGGATCCGAAGAAGTCATTGGCCGCAATATCAGTAGCCTGACATTTATATGCACACCACCCGATTCCGAATGTAAGGAAGATGGCACTATTATCACGATTGCACTAACGGGCAGTAAATCAAGTCAAGCAGGGCGAACGATGATATCAACATTGACCTCTGAGGTCGTGTTGAGGAATTGAGAGGAAAATATTTTATGAAACTAACAAATAAAAAAGGGATCATGTTGATTTGGGTTTATTTATTGATCATGATGATATCCATTAGCTGTGGGAGTCTGTATGCTGTCGCTATGCAACAAATGAAACTCATGGACATCAGAAAAGCACAAAGCCAGGCGCTTTATTTAGCAGAGGCGGGCGTGGATCAAATATTCAAAGCACTCCCGAGCAACCCCAACCCCAACGCCACGGGACCGGTTTTTCTAAATAACAACGTTCCAAACTTTCAATACTCGGCGAGCCACGCAAACCAAACAATTACTTCCACGGGCTGCGTCGGATATTTCAACGGAACTTCGTGTCTGGGAACAAAAAAAATTCTCGAGGTCAAAGTCACGGGCGGAACTGTTCCGGTCGGTGTCCATGCAGCCATTACCTCCGTTGGGGATGTCGACATCCAAGGGCGATTTGTAGCAGACGGCCGCGATTATGACAGCAACGGCAACTTAACTGGAGACCCCGGAATATCAGGGGTTTACACGGCAGGTGAACTTAATATAAAAACCAACAGCCATGCAGCTGTCGGCGGAAATGGCATTGCGCCGTCTAATCCTGCTAATCCGCTCGCATATGACGAGGACAAAAGAAGCTATACTTTTTCGTCACCGGAAGCCGCTTTAGGTGTCTCCCCTGGAGCACTTGACCAATATAAAGTCGACCGCTTTCCCGCGCCTCCGCTATCTGGAATTATTTACTACACCGGCGATGACCACGAACGCAGGGAGAGAGATGAGCATAATAATGACATCATAAGGAATCTTGATTTTGGCACTGAAGCCAATCCAAGCTCCGGGATTCTGATTGTGCATAACAGCACGAACACAGCGACATTAAAAAATATTACGGGAAGTTTTAAAGGGCTCATTATTGCCGATAACGTTGTTAAAATAAGAGGAGACGGAAGCGATGACCCGGATGGTGAAGGTTCTTTCTCTGTTTTGGGTGGGGTCATCGCCCAGCAGACAACCACAAACAAAGCACTGGGAACCGCAAAAGGCTCTATTAAATATAGTTCGCAAGTGTTAAAATCTTTACCGTTAATTGGCTCCGCACAGCGGGAATACAGCATTGTTTCGTGGAAAGAAACTTAAAAAAAGCGGCTGACGATGACAAAGAAAAAAGCTTTTTGGGCCATTCTTATTGTTCTATTAGTTTTCGCCCGAGAGGGTCGAACTGAGGTTCCTGCGGCCGATTTAGAAAAAAATCTTTCGATTGCAAAAAATCAGTTTAAAGGGCTGAACGATCGTTTCAAAGCGTTGGACGCCCTTCAGGGGACCAAAAACCCCCAATTTACATCGGTTCTTCTCAAAATCATTCAGCGCAAGAACGAATCAAAAGCAATCATGGGACGCGCATTCCAGCTCCTTGAAACGACAGGAGGACCGGAAGCGGCCGGCAAGCTCAAACAAATCCTGCTAAGTCCCCAGCTCCCTTCAAAAACGAGAGAGCTCGCGCTCTACACACTCTCAAGACGGGATCCGGCAGGAATCAAAAAAGAACTCCTTCAAATTGTTGAGAATATTAAGGAGCCGTCTCCTCTTCGAACGTTAGCGGTGGCGGAATTAAATTCGAATCCGGACGATGCATTTTTAAACATAGCAGGCAAGATCATCCGAAATAAAAAAGAACCGGATATCATGCGCGCCTCAGCGTTGAGTGTGTTAGAGCAAACAGCTTTTTTTATCGATGACCCAAGCGCATTGACCAATATCATCCGGGATTCCGCCGCAGGAGAATCTTTTCGTCAATCAGCGTTTGAAATAGCGTCTAAACTTCTTCCCGCCACCGAAATCCAAACCTTGCTGACGGAGTTATGCTCAAATAAAAAAAATCCGATTGAAATGCGCCGGTATGCGTTGAACCAGCTCGAACACTCGAAAGATTCCTCCATACTTTCCTATTTCAAAGACCTTTTGGTGAATGAAACCGACGCTGCTTTCGCAGCCGATCTCCGGAACTTAATTGCGCAACTCGAAAAACCCGAAGAAGAAAAAACACCTTCTAAACCGTCTCCGAAAAAGTGATTTAGCGTTTTGAAGTGGCGAACACAATAGTTCGTGTCATGCCCGCATGCTTTCCCTCGGTAAGGCGAGGGCCGGCCCTGTATTTCCAGGGAAGCGGGCATCCACGGTTTCTGGATTCCCGCCTTCGCGGGGATGACACCAATGAGTTATATGCCTGTCCCGAATGGCACTGACTTAACAACTTTTTCAGCTAATTTCTACCGCTGGATCCCCGCTTTCGCGGGGATGACATATAATGTAACTTTATTAGGCAAAAGATATTCCGTCACTTTTCTTGTCATTCCCGCGAAAGCGGGAATCCAGAAAAAACGCTGTATTTTCCTTAAGTCAGTGCCATTCGTGCCTGTCCCCTTTTTTACGTCCGCGCTTCAAGCAAAACAATATTCTCGATTTGCTTCGTTTGGGGAAATAAATCAATGGGCTGAACGGCTTTGATTTGAAACCCTTCCCGGAGAAGCCCAAGATCGCGCCGAAGAACATCCAAACCGCAAGAAACGTAAATGAACCGGTCTATTTTCACTTTCAGAAATTCTTCGATAACTTTCGGCTTTAATCCGGCCCTCGGCGGATCAACGATGATGTGGATGGTTTGCCCCACCGTTGTAGGGGCGGGTTTGAAACCCGCCCCTACGATCTGGTATAATAAATCCTCAACTTTCCCTTCCGTAAAAGATATATTTTCAATCCGATTTTCTTTTGCGTTTTCTTTTGCCTGGCGAATGGATTCGTATCCTTCCTCGATTCCGTAAACGGAAGCGTAACAATCCGCAAGAAGGATCCCGAACAATCCGACGCCGCAATAAAGGTCGTAAAGGATTTCTTCTCCGGAAGGATTTAATAATGATCGAATCGCCCCGGCCATGGCCGGCAAAATCGAAAAATTATGCTGGAAAAATGAGGACATCGCGTAGGAGAATTTTTTGCCGGCAACGTCACACATCAAAATTTTTTTCGCATCTTCTTTTAAGCCGGCCATGACTTCCCCGGAGTCACCGATCCGAAGCGCCGTTTGATTCGTCCCGAACTTTCGCTTGGGCGGGAGAGCTTCAAGCCGGCTTAATGCCGTCGGCAAATACTGGTTAAGCCGCTCATCAGCAATCATGCAACGCTCGATGGGCAGAAAAACACGATGATCGTTCCCCATAAATCCGAGCCGCAACCGACCTTCCCGGCATTTGACAGTCATCGAAATCATATGACGGTAATGATAAATTTCGGGAGAAGGAATCACCGGCTTGATTTCAAAAACCTCTTCAAGCATAAGCGGTGACAACTCATTTTCGACGAGTTTGCGTTTAATCTCAAGTTGCTCCGCGTAAGGTTTGTCCTGAAAAGAACAACCGCCGCAGTTTCCAAAATACGGGCATAATGCTTTCGTAATTTCCGTATTTTCGGTTGCGGAATGATTCAAGATTAATACAACCCGGCTGCTTTGAAACTATCCAACACAGTCTTCGAAATCACCCAAGTATACCAAACAATCCAAACCGTTATGCCCATGACAGAAATCGTGATGGACCATTTCCAAAATATATTAAAATCGCGTGACTTCCAAAGCGCGGGCAACGCAAACGGCCCAAAAATAAACAGCAACGCAAAAACACTCCACCATTTTAAATACCATTTTTGCTTAGATTTCGTTTCGATCGATTCTCGATTTTCGAGATTCATTATTTTCTCCTCGTTTGTCGCTTTGCACATTGAATTACTCTTAGTATCACTTCTTCCGTCACGCGATCCGGAGTCGAAGCTCCGGCCGTAATTCCGATTCTCACCTTTCCTTCCGGAAGCCAGTTCTGGCCCGTAACCACCTCGGTTTCCCCCACGGGTTTATGCCTGATTTCATTTTTCGAAATAATTTCATCCGCATCCTGAACGTGGTAAGCCGGACAAAGTTCATTCGAAATTTTACACAAATGACCCGTATTGCTTGAATTATAACCGCCAACTACGATAATTAAATCAACACGCGAACCAGCCAATTGTAAAATCGAATCCTGCCGGTCCTGCGTCGCCCGGCAAATCGTCTCGAAATGACAGAAATGCCGGTTTAAATCCTTTTCGCCGTACCGCGTTTTCATCGCCGATTCGATCATCCCCGCGATTTCCATCGATTCGCCGGAAAGCATCGTTGTTTGATTGGCACAGCCGATCCGCTCCAAATCCCGGTCCGGATCAAAACCGGAAGAACTTGTTTTCGAAAATTCATCGAGAAAAGATTTCCGGTCCTCTTGTCCCAAAACATATTCACAGACTTTTCCCGCCTGTTTCTTACCGCTAACAACAATGAATTTCCCTTTTGGGTATTGCGTCACTCGCGAACAAGTCGCTTGCGTTTCCTCATGATTGAACTTTCCGTGGATCAGCGCCGTAAATCCTTCCTGCGCATACCGCTCCACTTGTCGCCATACAGCAACGACAGAACCGCAAGTCGTATCAACCAAAAGGCATCCTTTCTGCCGTAAACGCTCCATCACCTCAACCGAAGCACCGAAAGCGGGAACCAGCACCGCATCATGATGAGTCACCGCGTCAAGCAGACTTAAATTCTTTTCAATTTTAGACGTTTCCTCTTCGCTTAAAAATTTGATTCCCATTTCCGCCAGTTTTGAATTGACTCTTTGATTGTGAATAATTTCACTCAGCAAATAAATCGTTTTTTCCGGAAAACGCTGGCGGGTTTCATAGGCCAAATCAACCGCTCGATCCACTCCGTAGCAAAAGCCGAATTCGCGCGCAAGGCAAATCGTCAGATCGCCGGCCGCCAATTCGTAATTCGAAGCGCGGATTTGCTCAATTAAGCTGCTGCGGTAATTTTCATTCAACATCGGCTTGATTTCTTTTTTCAATCCGAATCCGATGCGATTAATATTCGCTTTTTTTTCTTTCATAAGCAATCGAGATTTATAAAATTTATAGAAGCAGTTTCATAAGGGCTGTCATCCCCGCGAAAGCGGGGATCCATTATCTGTGGATTCCCGCCAAGAACATGCGGGAATGACACTTATGAGGACTTATAAAACTACTTGAGGAAAAATGTTAAAATCCCGGCCCACAACAGCCGGCTACCAATCGGAATCTTCATATTCCCAATTGGTGTAAAGATAGTAATTAGTGATTTCTTGGTTGTGATCGTCGAGCGTAAACGTAAACGAACCAATCCCCCCTTGCGGCAGTTGGGAAGGTTCCGGAATCGTACTTCGATTAAGTAACGGGATTTCTTGATGATCAAAAACGACCAAAAATACTTTGGTGTTTCGAATTGAATATCCTGCATTATTGATCACGATTCCCCTGAGCTCGGGACGACCGGCAGTATCAAACCCAGAACTTCCGCCTTTGACAATTACTTTTCGGGGTAATTTTTGAAATGTCTCTATTTCAGGAAATTGTTCGATTCCCATAAACTCCTCACCGGCCTGTTTGATGAAAGAGTATTATATCGTCTCCGGTTAAATTCCAAAACATAAAAAACGCCAGAGTTTGTACATTTTTTCCTCCCCCTTGATGGGGGAGGATGTCCACCTAACATCCGCCAAAATACGCGTCGGACTCGCCGCGCTGTTTGGCGAGAGCTGGCGGATCCCCTGCTCCGGCTGTAGCGAAGCCGTGGCTTCGCAGAGGCGAGCGCCGTCCTGTTGGGGCGGAAAGGTGGGGGTGATATTCCGGAATTCTCCCCCCATCCCCGCTTTCCCCCTCAAGGGGGGAAGGAAATTCGCTGAAAAATGTACAAACATTATATAAAAAACACGTTTATTGCAGGAGACGGGTTCGGAAAATCTATTTTTTCGGTGGATTTGAAACAGACTGAATTGCTTTGCCCAGTTTTTCAGAATCATAAGCCTGCGGCTCAAGGTCACCTTTCTTAACAAGCGCTTGTATGAACATTTGAACCATCTCGGGATCAAACTGAATCCCCGCATAATTAATCAATTCCCGGACAGCTTCTTCAGGTTTAAACGAGTTTCGATATCCTATTCCCGTAACACACATCGAATCATAGGCGTCAGCAACCGCAATGATTCTCGCTCCTATGGGAATACTTTTAGCCTTTAATCCGTGCGGATATCCGCGGCCGTCATACCATTCATGATGATGCAAAATCATGAGTGATTCCTCCGAAAGAAACGCGATCGGCTTAACCATTTGATATCCCAAAACCGAATGAATTTTGATAATTTCATATTCCTGGCCGGTTAATTTATCCGCCTTCCTGAGAATTTCTGCAGGAATACACAATTTGCCGATATCATGAAGAAGCGCCGCGTGTTCAATGATACAGACCTCTTCTTCGCGTATCCCAAGCACCTCCGCAATACTCCGTGCATGCATGGCCGTCCGGGCAGAATGACCGTTCAGCAAACTTTTCATCTCAACGGCTTCCACAAACGCCCTTGTCCCCTCAATATAGGCTTTCTTCGCCATGTTCGAAATATCGCTAAGCCGCCGGCTCAATTCTCCCATCTTTGTCTTGTCTACAACAAACAACGAATTTGAGATGATCGCATCGTGTTCACTTTGTTGATACAAACAAACCTGGTTGCGGCCCAGTTGTTTTGCCCGATAAAGAGCTTGATCCGCAAAAAAAAGCAGCGAATCTTTATCTTTGGCAGGATCCTCCGGATAAACCGCAATCCCGATACTGATTCTCATTTCGACGGGATTCATGTGAGAAATAAATTTTGATTTAACCACTTTTATTCGAAGCCGTTCCGCCAAAATTTGAGCGCCGTAATAACCCACATGAGGAGCAAGAATCACAAACTCTTCCCCGCCATAACGAACCACCACATCCGATTGCCTCACATGCGCGAGTAAAAGCCCGCTCAATTCCCTGAGCAATTCATCCCCGGTTTGATGACCGTAGAGATCGTTGACATTCTTAAAATGATCAATATCGATCATCAGGCAAGAGAGCGGATGATGATAACGGGCTGCGCGGGCATATTCTTCCGCCATTCTTTCCTGTAAAAATCGGACGTTATAAAGGTTGGTCAGCGAATCGCGAACGCTCAGCTCCGTAAGCCGCTCCTGTTCTTGCTTCTTTTTTTCTTCTTCGCGGTATTTCACATATGCAGTTTCTAAAGTGGCTGCTAATTTTTGCGCATAACTATCTTTTTTAATAATATAATCCCGAAACCCGGTTTTTAACGCACGCACGGCAAGCGCTTCATCTCCGGCCGCTGTCATCAGAAGAAACGCACATGGATACTTTTGGGCGGCAAGTGCTTCAACAAGCTGACTGCCGGTCCCGTCAGGAAGGTAATAATCCGTCAATATCAGATCAAATTGGGCTACGTTCGCCTGCGCAAACGCTTCGGACATTGATTCGGAAAACTCTATTTGGATTCCGTTAGATTCTGCCCATTTTTGAAGGGCGCATTGGATAATCTCAACATGATCGGGGTTGTCTTCAACGATGAGAATTCGAGAAGGAAGTATTTTCATATCATAAAAAAATTAACCGGACTCCTTTTCAATAAGTTCTTTTATTTTGTTGATCAGTTCTTCCGCCGAATATGGTTTTTTCAAAAACGCATTGACATCATGTTCCGATATAATTTCCCGCAATTTTTCACTCTGTAATCCGGTCGCCACAATCACAGGAATCGCTTGGGGACGGTTGCCCAGAGTTACCATTTTTTTGACCTTTAAATTAAGCAGTGTCGTCAAACCGTTCATACCCGGCATTTCTACATCGAGGATAACCAAGTCCGGCCGATATTCGTTTTCAAACAAAGCAAGCGCTTGCGCCCCGTTGGGTACAATCGTCACCTTAAACCCCGATTTTTCGAGACGGACGCGCGTTAGTTGACAATAATCCGGATCATCATCAACTACTAAAATTTCTTTAGCCATGCGATACTCCTTATTTTTGGGCCCCTTTCAAAATTTGGGTCACACATTTAACGAATTTTTCGGTATCAATCGGTTTGATAAAAAAATCAACAGCTCCTTCAATCCGGGTCATATTTTCAACCATCGGCGCTTTACCGGTAATCACAATCACCGGGATATCCTTCGTTGCGGAAGGTTCCCCTGTTTCAATATCAATCGGCGCTTTCATGCGTTTAAGAATGGTCAACCCGTCCATATCGGAAAGAAATATATCCAGAATAACAAGGTCGGGAAGTTTTTCGCTCACCATCATCAAGGCATCATCGCCTGATTCGGCTTTGATGACTTTAAATCCCATGGAATTCAGCCGCAATTCCATAAGATGCACAAATTCTTCATCATCATCAATCACTAAAATTGTTTTTTCTTTCATAAGAACACCTTGTGCTGAATTTTAATTTTTCTCCTCTTCTCTTACAGAATAATGGATAGGCATCTGAATGATAAAGCGGCTGCCATGCCCCAATTCGCTTTCGGCCCAAATCTCACCGTGATGAAGCCTCACCAATTCTTTGCAAATCGATAACCCCAGACCCGTTCCCGGGCTGGTTTTGATTGTTTTCTCGCGTACTTGTTCAAACCGTTCAAACACACGATCCAAATTTTCTTTTGCAATCCCAACACCTGTATCGGCAACAATCATTTTGATTCTATCGGTCCCCGCTTTTTCCAGGCTGATTGAAATCGTTCCCTTGTCGGGTGTGAATTTAATGGCGTTTCCGACCAAATTCGTCATCACCTGAAGCAACCGTTCGGCATCACAATCTATTTTTGGGAAATTTTCAATCAAATCAAACTTAAAACTGATACTTTTTTTGTCCGCCAAGACTTTCAAATTTCCGATCACTTCATCCACAAGAATCTGGATATCGGAAGATCCGATATGAAGTTTCATCTTTCCGGCTTCAAGCTTCGAAAAATCAAGAAGGTCGTTGATCATGTCCGTCAAACGTTTGACGTTTCGTTGGGCTATTTCAAGAACTTTTGTGCCTTTTTCTGTTTTCTGATCGACAATTCCATCCAGAAGAAGGGCGATGCTCTCCTGAACGGAATTAAGCGGCGTGCGAATATCGTGGCTTACGGATGAAATAAAATCCGATTTCAATTGGTCGAGTTTCTTCAGCTCCCGGTTCGCTTTTTCAAGCGCAACATTCTTCTCCCGGATTTCCCGTTCATATCGTTCTTTCTGCTGTTCCGCAAGATACCGGAGAAACGCTTCATCAACCGCGTGGGGAATGACATCAAAAAGCGCCGGATCATCTTTGATTAAATAATTATACGCTCCGTTTTGAATCGCTTTGACTGCGGTTTTTTCATCCCCGCTTCCGGTCAGCATAATAAAAGGAATATCAATTTTCTCGCTGTTTAGCCAGTCCAGCAAATCGAGCCCATTTTTTCCGGGAAGATGGAAATCGGAAATAATCATGTTGTACGGATTTGTCTTCAATTTTTCGATAGCTTCCTCGACCGAAATACAACTATCTACTTCGTATTTTTGCGTTCTTGATTTTAAAATAGCGGATCTCACAAGAACGGCGTGATCCGGATTATCTTCTACCAGTAGCACTTGGAGCGAAGATTTAATCATGAGTCTTTTTCACTTTCTGAACATGCCAATTTCGCAGATTCAACCGTTTTCAGCCAATATTGTATCACACATTTAAGTTTCACCGAAAATTCGTCAAAATCCTCTGATTTAGTCACATAACCGCAAACACCCGTCTTATAGGCCTGCCTAATTTCCTCCTTGCGGCCGGAGGTTGTCACCATCACAACCGGAATACACTCTAAAAACCGGATTTGGCGAAGCCGCTTCAACACTTCGCAACCATCCATTCCGGGCAATTTCAAATCAAGCAAAATTAAATCGGGCGCATCTTCCCCGCGTTTAATTTCTTTGAAATTTTGTATCGCCGACATCCCGTCTTGAAAATGCGAGATATTCAAATCACCGCTTTGAAGCGCTTGCCGAATCAAAAGCACATGATCTTCATTATCTTCAATCATCACAATTTTCTTCATCGTTTAATTCTAACGGCTTTCCCACCCGATCCTTGAATTAAAGAGTTCCACAGGCTTTCGTCCATTCAAAAAAGAATGTGCTGCCTTTTCCCGGTTCCGATTCGACCCAAACAGCGCCTCCATTTAATTCAACGATTTTTTTCACAATGTTTAAACCGATCCCGGTTCCTTCTTCTTTGATGCTTTCCGGCGCTCGCTGGAACATTTGAAATATTTTTTCCTGATATTCTTTTTTGATGCCGATCCCATTATCCCTGATCCAAATTTCTGAAAACCCGGACTTCCGGCTTTCCGAACATCCCACTTCTATTTTTGGGCATTCAGGCGTTCCGATATATTTAACCGCATTGCCGAGCAAATTTAAAAAAACCTGTTCCAATCGTTTCCGCGAACCGAAAAATTTGGGAAACTCTGTTTTCAGTTCAATCGTCACGCGACGCCGGTCCATTTCGGGCTTCAATTCGGCCACTAATCCTTCAAGCACCTTAATCGTATCAACCTCTTCTTTTTCTTCTTCGATCCGGCCGATCCGCGAAAGCTCAAGCAAATCAGCGATCAGACTATTCATATATTTTAAATTTGTAAGAATGCGGCTGAAATAATTGGTTTGACCTTCATTCAAGGTGCTTCCCAACTCCGATTTCAGGATCGACGCAAACCCCTGAATAGAAACGATCGGCGCTTTAAGATCGTGGGAAATGGTGTGAATAAATTGTTCAATTTCCTGGTTTTTTTCGGCCAGTTCCTGATTTTTTTCATTTAACTCACGGGTACGTTCATTCACTTGACGCTCGAGCATGCCCCGGCGGGACTCAATCGACCAGCTAAACAGTCCGGCCGAGATTGAAAAAAGGGTTCCCATTATTAAAATGAGGCTGCTCACAAGTTCCCGTCCTAATGGATCCGTTCCGTGGAGATAAGCATCCCAAAGCGTAACCGTAAAAAGCATCCCAACGAAAATGATGAGAGGAAAAAATGGAATGTTCTTCTTTTTCTTGTTCTGGCTGGCCTCACTTCGCCCCATCACTACTCCAACGTTGGACAACCGTTTGCTATGCCGAATCGTTATTTAACTTTTGGTCACATCTACATCTGAATCAAGGTTACCTGATAAACTGTTTTTTTTCAAATCCAAACAAGTAAAAAAAGATTACTGAAAACTTTCATCCAATGTCGGATATTCTCCATCCCGGACATCTTCGGAGTATTTGCGAATGGCATCCACCACGGTGTTTGAAAGTTCTGCATAACGCCGGACGAACCGCGGCTTGACCGAAGATTCAAAACCAAGCATGTCATGAAGAACAAGCACTTGGCCATCTGTCGAAGGCCCTGCTCCGATTCCGATAGTGGGAATTTTAAGGATTTTTGTAATCTGCTCCGAGAGACTGGCAGGAATACATTCCAAAACAATTGAGAAAACTCCCGCCCGTTCAAGCGCTTGCGCTTCTTTCACCAAACGCTCAGCATCTTCCGGATTTCGCCCTTGGACTTTATACCCGCCCAATTGACTGGCTGTCTGAGGTGTCATTCCGACATGTCCCATGACCGGGCATCCGCTTCCGACGAGTGCTTTGACTTGATCTAAAACGAAACTTCCGCCTTCCAACTTGACCGCATTTGCGCCGGATTGTTGAATGAGCCGTTTTGCATTTCGGAGCGTTCGTTCGACCGTGTCGTATGATCCAAACGGCATGTCCGCAACAATCAATGCGTGTTTCACAGCGCGGCTAACCGCTTTTACGTGATAAAGCATATCGCGCATCGTCACCGGAACCGTCGAATCATACCCGAGGCATACCATTCCGACGGAATCTCCGACGAGCACGATATCAACTCCCGCCTGATCCACTAACTTTGCAAAAGGAAAATCATAGGCTGTGAGGACAACAATTTTTTTTCCGTTTTTCCGTTTGCGATCAATAATATCTTTGATGGCGATTTGATTCATGACATCAATTTCCCCGGTTCTTTAAAATCGTAACCAAATTTTCATATAACATCACGGTCGTCACCGGCCCGACGCCGCCGGGAACCGGTGTAATAAACCGCGCGCGTAATTTCGCCGGTTCAAACTCCACATCGCCGACGGTTTTCCCATCCACCCGGTTAATCCCCACATCAATCACAATCGAACCTTCCTTCACCCAAGAACCGGGAATAATCGCCGGTTTCCCTGCAGAAACCACCAACACATCCGCTCGCCGAACATGTGCCTCGAGCGTACCGGCTTTAAACGTGCCTGTATGGCAAATCATACTCGTCATTTTTTTCCCGACCAAAAGCAAAAAAGCAGGCAACCCTACAGTTTTACTTGAACCAATCACAACCGCTTCTTTCCCAAAAACATCAACGCCGGTTTCCTCTATTAACCGGACCACTGCGCGCGCCGTGCAAGGCGCAAGCCCTGCTTTATTCACACCCAAACGTCCGAGATTCCGCATCGTAATGGCTTCAACGTCTTTATCGGAATGAATTGTATCTAAGATTCGATCCACCGCAAAAGTTTTCGGAAGCGGCATTTGAACAATGATCCCATGGACTTTCGGATCACGATTCGCACGTTCAATCTCGCCTATTAAATCTTTTTCCGCGGCCGATGGAGCAAGTATCGTCGTTTCGTGATTTACGCCAAGCAACTCCGCCACTTTCTTCTGCGATTTCAGGTAGAGTTCGGAGGCAGGCTCCTCTCCCACTTGGATGGCACGGATCGTCGGAATCATCCCAATTTTCCGGATGAGCGTCTCGAATTCCGCCTTGATTTCAGTTTTTAATTTTTCGGCAACCGGTTTACCTTGAAGAAGTTGGGCTTCCATAAAAAACCTTTTTTATTCAAATTTAATTTTTTGATATTGTTCCGCTGTTTTTTCAAGTTCATGTTCCGCATGGCGGCACTTTTTTCCTTTTTCCATGCAGACAACATTAATGTGAGCCGTTGATTCCCCACCCTTAAACGCGGCATCCAAAAGCGCGTTAGCGACCACTAAATCATTCCGAATTGATTTCGTCGCGATTTTCCCGACTTCCACCAGTATTTTTTTCGCTGTCGTGAGTTCTGAACATAAATCGGCCTGAATCCGGAAAGCTTTTCCGAGCGCAGTTTCAAGATTCTCTTCGCCGATTTTCTTATTCTGAATTTTCTTAATCTGTTTATAACTATTCATGACATCTTGAAATACTTTCGGATCCTCATCAACAATACGTTCCGCCGCATCCCGTAAACGAATCAAATGTTGAATTAATTCCTTTAGTTTAGCATCGTTTGCATGCTCCGGGCGACCGGCCATGATCTTGGCGACCATAATAATCAATCCGATTCCCAAAGCTCCCACAAGCGCAGAAGTTCCTCCGCCACCCGGAATCGGTTGTTCACTAGAAAGCCGGTCAAGGTAATCTTTAATCGTACGGTTGATAAACATAAAACTTACCCTCTCTTTTCTTGAAATAATAGGTAATTTAATTGTGGGGTTATTTTAACAGATTCGGTTAAATGCGGTAATACAAAAATAAATAAAATGGGGTCGGACCCTTGGGCCTGACCCCATTTTGTTAGTATTCGCGCAAATTCGAACATGTTATAAAGCTAACGTTTGCTCAGACAATATCACGAACAACCGATGGAATTACCGCAGTTCAAGCATTTGTAGCAAGATCCGTTACGGATGGTCAAATGGCCGCACTGGTTGCACATCGGCGCATCCCCCATCATCGTGGACAAATGCCCGGAAAGACCGTTTTGTGTTCCGGCTCCGATAGGAGCAGAAACGGTATGAGCCATATTTTCGGCTGCGGGTGATTGAGCCACTGCACTCGCCTGAGAAACCGCCGGTTTTTGCTGAATAGCCACCGCACGAGATTCACCGCAACCATTTGTTTTTGGTGGATTTTTTTTCTTGTCATTAGAAGCAGCTTTGTCTGCCCCGGGAAGCGCTTCCCCATCAACAGGCTTTTTGTGAACGAAATCCGTCTGGCCCAAATACTCCATCCCCAAAACACGGAATATGTAATCCACAACAGACGTCGCTAATTTGATATTCGGATGATCAACCGCTCCCTGCGGCTCAAACCGGGTAAACGTGAACACATCAACAAATTCTTTGAGCGGAACACCATATTGAATTCCCAAAGAAATCGCAATCGCGAAACAGTTCATCATGCTTCGGAATGCCGCTCCTTCCTTATGCATATCGATGAAAATTTCACCGAGAGTGCCGTCTTCGTATTCGCCCGTCCTGAGATAAACCTTATGCCCGCCCACATTTGCTTCCTGCGTAAACCCGGCCCGTTTCTTGGGAAGCCGTCTCCGCCGGAGAATGGGCTGCTCAACCGTTTTCTTTCCCGAAGAATCGACACCCACATCAGATTTCTCTTTACTATCGGAAGAGGTGTTAAGGGGCTGAGACGCTTTACAACCATCACGATAGAGCGCAATGGCTTTTAATCCGAGATTCCATGCTTCCATATAAAGATTCCGGATATTATCCACGGTCGCTTCATTCGGAAGATTAACGGTTTTCGAAATCGCACCGGAAATAAACGGCTGAACGGCCGCCATCATCCGCACATGCCCCATCGCTTCGATAAAACGCACACCGTCTTTCCCGCATTTATTGGCACAATCAAAAATCGGAAGATGTTCCGACTTCAAATGCGGCGACCCTTCCACGGTCATCATTCCGCAAATCACACGATTGGCTTCGTCAATTTCCGCTTTTGAAAATCCAATCGCCTCAAGCAGGTTAAATTTTTTATTTTTGAATTCTTCAGACTTGAACTCAAGCCGCCTAAGCGTTTCTTCTCCGAGCAAACTGGGCGTAAATGCCTGTGTTAAGTCAAAAACGCTCGGGAGCATGTCTTCGATCTTCGCCAAATCTTCATCGTCAAAGCCTTTGTTTCGAAGCGCATTTTCATTCACCCACGGCGCATTTTTGAGGGAAGCGGTTCCAACCACATATTCGACAATTTCATGAATTTCCGTGTCCGAATAACCAAGCTTCTTCAAAGCCATCGGAACAGATTGGTTCACAATTTTAAAATATCCGCCGCCGGCAAGTTTCTTAAACTTGACCAACGCGAAATCCGGTTCCACCCCGGTCGTGTCGCAATCCATGAGAAGTCCAATCGTTCCCGTCGGAGCAACAACCGTCACCTGTGAATTCCGGTAACCGTAAGTTTTCCCGAATGCAAGCGCTTCGTCCCAATCTTCCTGTGCCGCTTTCGGTAAATAAGAAAATTCTTTCGCGGGCTTGAGTTGATACGCCAAGTTGCGATGTTTGTCAATCACGCGCAGCATCGGTTCACGGTTTTTCGGAAACCCGTTAAAAGGCCCTTTGGCCTGCGCAAGTTCAGAGGATACCCAATATGCATGTCCCGTCATAATCGCCGAAATTGCTCCCGCAACCGCAAGCGCATCCTCGCTGTTATAAGGAATTCCATTGACCATAAGAAATGTTCCCAAATTTGCAAATCCCAACCCAAGCGCCCGGTAATCATGGCTGTTCAGGGCTATTTTCCGGGTCGGATAAGAACCAAAATCCACAAGGATCTCCTGCGCTATAATAAATACACGGCAAGCATGCCGAAAACCCTCCACATCAAACGTTTTATCCTCGTTAAAAAATTTCATCAGATTAACCGACGCTAAGTTGCACGACGAATCATTCAAAAACATATATTCCGAACATGGATTTGAAGCGTAAATCCGGTCGGTGTTCGGGCAGGTATGCCAGTCATTAATAATCGTATCAAATTGAACGCCCGGATCCGCGCAACACCACGCTGCCTCACTGATCAAATTCATTAAATCCTTCGCCTCAAAGGTTTCACAAATCTCGCCGCCGGTCCGGGTACGGGTATGCCATTGCCCTCCATTGATATAAGCCTGCATAAATTCGTCGGAAATACGGACCGAATTATTTGAATTTTGACCGCCAACCGTCCGGTAAGCTTCTCCGTTGAAATCTGCCGGATAACCTGCCGCAATCAGTGCCCGTGCTTTCTTTTCTTCTCTCATTTTCCAACCGATAAAATCCGCGATTTCAGGATGATCAATATCGAGAATCACCATCTTTGCGGCTCGCCGGGTTGTTCCGCCCGATTTAGTCGCCCCGGCCCCACGATCCAAAACTTCAAGAAAGGACATCACACCCGAAGAAGTTCCTCCACCTGAAAGTTTTTCTTGTTTCCCGCGTAATTTTGAAAAATTTGTCCCGGTTCCGGATCCATATTTAAAAAGCCGTGCTTCCGCCTTGATTAAATCAAAAATAGACATTAAATCATCATCGACAGATTGAATGAAGCAGGCTGAACACTGCGGATTGGAATACGCATCTGTGGTTTGTTCCACCATTCCGTTTGCAGGGTTCCAAAACCAGTTTCCTCCGCTACCGCCGATCCCATACTCATGATAAAGCCCGCAATTAAACCACACCGGTGAATTGAAGGCCCCCATTTGGGTCACTAATAAATGAGTCAACTCCATCTCAAACGCTTCGGCATCCTCTGCGGTTGAAAAATAACCACCCAATTTTTCACCGGCTCGCCGAATGGTACGAGCGACACGTGTAACCAATTGACGTACGCTTGTTTCGGCCCCGACGCGCGGAACGCCTGCTTTCCTAAAATATTTTGACGCAGCAATATCGGTTGCCAATTGCGACCAGCTTTCCGGTATCTCTAAATTTTCAAGTTGGAATACAACCGATCCGTCCGGATTTAAAATGGAAGACGACCGTCGTGTCCATTTGATCTGATCATAAGGATGAACTCCCTGATGGGTATACCGTCTGGAAATGTGCATTCCGGCTTTCGCTTCATTTAAACCCGCAGAACCGGATGAAGCATCTTCCGGACGCATTGGTTTCCCCTGAGCTTTTGGCTTATGGGCTTTAACTGTCATTGGATCCCCCTTAACGGAACTTAGCAATTAGTTTTCAACGCGTTTGATGGATTAACAACCATATACTTTTTTTATAATCTTTATAAAAACGATTTTAAAACAACCTCCAACATATAGTGCTTTAAATAAAGATCATACACTACATATAGGCTTCATAGGCAAAGATTCGACACATAATAATTTAAACTTTAGTCTTAATTAAACTGACTTGAACTCATAAGCTTATAGCGAGTTAAAAACTTTTTTAAAAAAAGAAAAACCTTTCTTTGGGTAAAGCAGTTTCCTTTTTTGGATTCTGTCATTCCCGCATGCTTTAAGCGGGCTGACTGACATTGAAAACATTACTACTATTTAACGGGAGTCAGCACCGTCCTTAACTTCCCATGAAAAATCCATAGGTTGTTAAAGGCGGGAATCTCTGAATCGCAGATGCCCGACTGAAGCTTTCGGGCATGACAAAAATCAGTCAACTTGAATATTTTATAAAACCCTATTTCTTAACTCAGAACTACCGGAGGAAAGATTGTCAAACGTACCGGAGAAGTCCGAGAGACAAAAAGAGAGAGTAACAAACTTCGTTCCTCTCTCTCATCACTCTCTGGTTTGTGTTCGTATGAAAACTTTCATAATATAAAATCGAACGTCATCTCGTTTTGATTCGACAATTCTTTCTTCTCTGCCTTGTCATCTTTTCAACTTCAAACAAAGAACTAACTGATGATTTTAAATTTTAGCGCAATAAAATTTGTTGTCAATTCAAAAAAAAGATTTTTTTGATGCAATCTCAAAGAAATATTTTCCCGAAAAAATAGTAAAAAAAAATCTTGAAATTTCGAAATTACTTACCAACACAGAACTCTTGGAAAATTAAATCAAGCAAATCCTCACTATAAATCTCGCCCACAAGCTCTTTTAACGCATCCAGTGCGGCTTTCAAATCAACGGTGACGAACTCAAGCGATTCTTTCTGCAAAAATGCCGCGTGACTTCTCAGCAATGCCTCGAGCGAATGTTCAAGCGCCTGCTTGTGACGCGCACGGGTGATTAAAATCGACTCCGTTCCTTTGTCTTGCTGCAAACAATATGCTTCAATCTGGCCTTCAAGACGTCCAAGCCCTTCACGCGCCGTCGCGGAAATGAAACAAAAGTCGTTCTCACCGGTTTTTTGCCTCAATTCACCCCATTTTGTTTTCGGAATCAAATCTGTTTTGTTTGCAACAGAAATCACGGGTTTTTCGAGCAACCGTTTTTTGATTTTGAGGTCTTCTTCGAATGAATTTGCCGTCGCATCCACCATCCAAAGAAATAAATCGCCTTCCTCGAGATATTTTTCTGCGCGCAAAGCCGCTTCGCGATCGAGGGGATGATCGCTTTCGCGCCCAAGCCCTGCCATGTCCACCAGCCGGATCCAAAAACCGCCGATTTCGATGGATTCTTCGAGGACATCCCGCGTAGTCCCGGGAATATCTGAAACGATAGCCCGATCCCTCTCAAGCAATGCATTCATTAATGAGGACTTTCCGACATTTGGCCGACCGACAATCACAACAAGCGCCCCTTCTCTCACGATCTCGCCTTTCGCATAACTGTGAATAAGCGTTCTCAAATTTTCAGTCACTTGTTTAAACCGGTTTTCAAATTCCTCATTTGAATAAACATCTAAGTGATCTTCCGGGAAATCCAGATAGGCTTCCATGTGCGCATAAAGAAGCATGAGCCGTTCTTTCAATTCTTGAATCCGTTTTGAAAGCTCCCCCTTCAATTGACTCATGGCTGCCGTCACCGATTGATCGGTTTTTGCGCGAATCAAGTCAAGCACCGCTTCCGCCTGTGCTAAATCCATCCGCCCGTTCAAAAACGCGCGGCGCGTAAATTCACCCGGATCAGCCTGCCGTGCACCTGTTCGGAGAAAAAGACTTAAAATATTTTTTAGAATTTTCATCCCGCCATGTGCGCCGATTTCAACCAAATCTTCTCCGGTATAAGACCGGGGTGAACGGAAAACGGTCGCAAGAACTTCATCCACTTGCTGGCCCTTTTCATCGTGAATAAATCCATGATGCACGGTGTGCGAATCCGCTTTTCCAAGTTTTACCCTGTTTGCGGCCTGAAATACTCGATCCGCAATTTGTACCGCATCCTTACCGCTCAAACGGACAATTCCGATCGCACCTTCACCGGATGCTGTCGCAATCGCTACAATCGTGTCATCAATATGTATGTCTGGCATTGGTTTCGTTCCTCTCAGCATAGTGCATAAGAGCGAAAGATCACAAGAGCACAAGTTACTTCTTGTGTCCCGAATGGCACTGACTTAACAACTTTTTCAGCAAATTCCTACTGCTGGATCCCCGCTTTCGCGGGGATGACATATATTGTAACTTTATTAGACAAAAGACATTCCGTCACTTTTCTTGTCATTCCCGCGAAAGCGGGAATCCAGAAAAAACACTTTATTTTCCTTAAGTCAGTGCCATTCTCTTGTGTCCCTTTGCGCCTGTGCACTTGTGCACCACAATTTTTCGTGCCTCTCCCACTAAAAATAATGAGCCGGTAATCACAATATCCGTATTTTCCGACGCGATCCGCGACGCCATTTTTATCGCTTCTTTAATATCCTGAGCCCAAAACATTGGTTTTGTAAATTTCAACTCATGCATTTTCTCCAAAATGACTTTTGGCTCCTGTGCCCTGGAATTCAGACTCTTTGTTGCAATAACATAAGAAGCTTTTTCGCGAACCGGCAAAAGAAGGCGATCAAGCCTTTTATCCCGTGAAACACCTAAAATAAAAACTTGCCTGCGCCCGGAGCGTAATTCACATAATGCTTTACATAATTCCCGCATCGATGCGCCGTTATGAGCTCCATCCAATATAACAAAGCGCTTCTCTTGCCGGATTACCTCAAAACGCCCGGGCCAAAACGCCGTTTGCAAACCCTTCCGAACGGACTTTTCTTGTAAATGAATCAACCCTCTTCTATTAAGAACATAAATACCGGCGATCGCGACCGCCGCATTTTTAATTTGGAATTCTCCAGGAAGTTTAATCTGAAGATTTTTCAACTGATCGCGGCCAAAACAAAAATCAAACCGGCTTCCGTTTAAGGATTTTCTTTTCCGCTGAACTTCAAAATCAGAGCCAAGGAAAAACCCGGCCGCTCTTTTTTGTTTGAGCTCCTTACGAATCACTGCCTTTGCGGCTTTTTCCTGCACTCCTGAAACCACCCAACCGTTTTCCCGGATAATCGCGGCTTTCTCCCGGGCAATTTTGGTAAGCGTGTTTCCTAAATATTCTTCATGATCATAGCTAACCGGAGTGATCATAGAAAGAACGGATTCCAAAATATTCGACGCATCGAGCCTTCCGCCCATTCCGATTTCAAACACGCCGAACTCAACTTTTTCCTGTGCAAAATGCAAAATCGAAAGCAATGTCAATACTTCAAAAAAAGTAATCGTGCCAAGCAACGGAATTTCATTTTTCCGCCGGTCAATCACAGGCCGCATGACTGACATTTGTTTTGAAAACGCCTGCTTTGAAATCATCCGGCCGTCAATCTGAATCCGTTCCCGCACATCCTCGAGGTGCGGAGACGTATAAAGTCCGGCGCGATATCCGTGTGCAGTCAAAATAGAAGAAAAAAACTTTGCCGTCGAACCTTTTCCTTTCGTTCCGGCCACCAGAACCGCCTGGAATTTGCGTTCGGGATGTCCGAACCAGTCGAGCAACGCCTCCATCCGTTTCAGATTGAGTTCGTATTGATACGCAAACGGGATCTGCTCGAAATTGGTGAAGGAGTACAGATATTTGAGTGATTGGGTGTAGTTCATGGTTTATTTGGAACTAAAAGCAGAAAGAAATATGAATAAAACATGAAAGAAATCCTGTCATTCCCGCACGTTTTAGGCGGGAATCCACAACCGTCAGATTCCCGACAGCCACGGAAAAGCTGGGGCCGGCCCTTTCTTTCCCAAGGGAAGCTTTCGGGAATGACAAATAACTTCATTTCACTTATTTCCTGCTTCCTACTTCCTACTTTTTATCTTAGTGCTTAAAATGCCGTTTTCCGGTCATCGCCATGGCGATTCCGAAAAGATCGCAGGCCTGAATCACTTCCTGATCACGGATTGAACCGCCGGGCTGAATAATCGCGCGGATTCCGTATTGATGCGCCACTTCAATATTATCTTCCTTCGGGAAAAAGGCATCGCTTGCGAGAAAGGCGCCCTTCGTCAGGTCTCCCGCTTTCATACAGGCAATCTTAACACTATCCACGCGCGACATTTGTCCGCCGCCGATACCGACCGTTTTTTTCCCTTGGGTCAAAACAATCGCGTTCGATCGGACCACTTTCACGCATTTCCAGGCAAACAGCAAATCATCGATTTCTTTTTCATCTAAACGGACCCGCGTGACCCACTTCAAATTTTTTCTGAGTTCCGTTTCCGTCTCCCAAATCGGCCGATCGCGATCCTGAAGGAGAACGCCGCTTCTCACAAAACGGATATCGTAAGCGTCCACCTCGTTGATTCCGGCCACCCGGACAATCCGTAAATTCTTCCTCGACTTTAGAAGCGTGATTGCCTTTTGAGTAAACTCAGGCGCGATCATCACTTCAAAAAACGGGAGCTTTTCCATCACCACTTTGACGCACTCTTCATCGCACTTCCGGTTGACACCGACCACCCCGCCGAACGCAGACAAAGGATCCGCGTCAATCGCGCGCGCGGCCGCAACAGAAGGTTCCCGGTCCACCGAAATCCCGGACGGATTATTGTGTTTCACGACACAGACCGCGGTTTCGTCTTTAAATTCGCGCAAAATATCCGCCGCCGCCTCGAAATCGAGAATGTTATTATAGGAAAGCTGTTTGCCGTGAAGCTGCTCAAACGAAAACCGGGAAGGCGTTCCGGCCCTTTGGTAAAGTGCCGCACGCTGGTGAGGATTTTCGCCGTAACGGAGAATTTCTTTCCGCTCCAGGGCCGCATCAATCATCAACGGTAAATCATTCTGGCCGGAAAATTTTTCTCCTAAATAAGCCGCAATCTGAGAGTCGTAACCGGAGGTATGCCGGAACACTTTCACCGCAAGATCGCGTTTAAGCTCCTGGGATAACTCGCCTTTGTTTTTCTTGAGCTCTTCAATCACACGGCCGTAATCCTTGGGGTCGCAAATCACCGCAACAGATTCATGATTTTTCGCCGCGGAACGGAGCATCGTCGGCCCGCCGATATCAATCTGCTCGATCGCCTCGTGAAGATGGATTCCCGGTTTCTGAATCGTCTCCCGGAAAGGATATAAATTAACGACCACCATATCAATCGGCTGAATACCGTGCGCTTTGGCTTCCGCGCATTGTTTTTTATCATTCCGGAGATAAAGCAGCCCGCCGTGAACTTTCGGATGAAGCGTTTTGACACGGCCGTCCAAAATTTCGGGAAATCCCGTCAGCTCGCTGATCGACTTGACCTTGATCCGGCTTTTCTTGAGAAGCGCAAGCGTTCCGCCCGTTGAAAAAATTTCCACTTTCAAACCGTTAAGCGCCTTGGCTAACGGAATCAAATCTGTTTTATCGGAAACGCTGATCAGTGCTCGTTTAATTTTCATAGGTCAATCTCCTTAATAGATTGTTTGGTGCTTTACCTTCCCCCCTGCCTCGCCGGCAGGCGGGCACGAGGGGGGAAGGTAAGGATGGGGGGCATTCTTAAATATTTCACCCCCACCTCTATCTCCGCCCAACAAGACGGCGGATCCGCCAGTTTGTTAGGAGGACTCCCCCATCAAGGGGAAGGAAGTTCAAATTTTTCTTTTTAATTTTTTGTTTATATCTTGCTTAAACCGTTTGATTAATGTCAAAGTCATCCGCCCGGGAATCTTTGCTCCGATCAATCGCCCATCCAATGAACGAACCGGAACAATCTCTCCCGAAGTATTGGTAATGAAGGCTTCATCTGAATTCCAAAAATCATGGCGCGTAAGCGGCATTTCAACAACGGAAATACCTTCTTTTTCCGCACATTCTATCACATACTGACGGGTCACTCCATTCAAGATTCCACCGGCAGCGGGCGTATAAATTTTTCCGGCTTTCACGATAAAGATATTCCAAATCGTCCCTTCGGTCAGATATCCTTTTGCATCTAAGAAAATACTGTCAAAGCGGGCATCGCCGAGGCCGTCTAAAACCGCCAACACGTTATTGAAGAACGCATTCGTCTTTACCGCCGGCGTCCAGGCATTAATATGGTTTCGCCGGACCGTCGATGTTTTCAAATGCACGCCTACCTTATATATATGCTCCGGACGGTTCCTTTCCGTTACAAATAGATAACTGTGCCGGCTGTTTACGGTTAACCGGAGAAATTTATCCCCTTTCCGGTAAGTCGCCGCGCATTCCCGGACTTCTTTCTCAAGTTTTTGCAAGGATTTCGGCAAAATAAGCCCGATCGTTCTCCTGGATTCGTCAAGCCGCTTCAGATGCTCACGCAACCTGAAAACAATTCCTTGATAACTTCTCAGACTTTCATAAACCGCCACCGAATCTTCTGAAGGAAGGTCTGATAGCCGATCGGTATCGACTTTACGGCCGTCTAAATAGATATCAATTGAAGGTTTCATATGATCGTTGACACTAAAATTTAATTATAAAATCTCAATGACCAAGTACGCAATACCCAAGGAAATCCCAAGTCTCAAATCCCGATTGTAGACTCTTTTTCTTGGGATTATTTGCGTCATTGAGATTTGGTCATTAGAATTTTTCGTAATTTGTTTCTTTTACACGCTCCCAGCGCTTCTACCATGGCCTTTCCCTTATGAATCGTCTCCCAATACTCCGCCTCCGGATCGGAATCGTAAACAATCCCGGCCCCGACCTGAATATAACCTTTCTTCCCTTTCAAGATAATCGTCCGAATCACAATATTGAGATCCATATCCCCGTCATACGCCAGGTAACCGATCGACCCCGTATAAAGGTGCCGTTTAAACGGCTCCAGCTCTTCAATAATTTCCATCGAGCGAATCTTGGGGCATCCCGTAATTGTTCCTCCCGGAAAAACAGCTTTCAATAAATCAAAACGGTCGCATTCCGGCCGCAATTTCCCTTTTACATTCGAAACAATATGGATAACGTGAGAATACTTTTCAATCGTCATCAGTTCACTGACATGAACACTGTTCGGCTGACAGACGCGGCCCAGGTCATTTCGCTCTAAGTCCACCAGCATAATATGTTCCGCCCGTTCCTTCGGACTCATCATCAAATCCCGCCTGAAATTTTTTTCTTCCGCACGGGTTACCCCGCACGGCCGTGTTCCGGCAATCGGACGCGTTTCGCAGATATCGCCGGATTTCCGGATCAGACGTTCGGGCGACGAACTTAAAATGGTAACCTCACCCAATTTGAGGAAACTTGAAAACGGTGACGGATTGATTTGTCTTAAGGATTCGTAAATCGTAGCGGGCTCCCTGTCAAATTCGAAAGAAAAGCGTTGTGACAAATTCGCTTGGTAAATATCACCTGCCTCAAGATATTTTTTTGTGCGCACAACCATTTTCTTAAAAGCCGATTTCGAAATATCCGCCCGGAAATTCCGGATTCGCACCCCTTCCCCCCTTGCGGGGGAAGGTCGGGATGGGGGGACGTAATTCCTCACCCCCACCTCTTTCTCCGCCACACAGATTGGCGGATCCGCCAGTTCTCGCCAAACAGCGCGGCGAGTCCGACGCGTATTTTGGCGGATGTTAGGAGGGCTCCCCCGTCCAGGGGGAGGATTTGTACTGATCTTGTTTGCAAACCCACAGAATAACTGTCTCTCTTTTTCCAATGCCTCGCTGAACGTCCCGTCTTCGCGCGGGAATAGATTGGAAACAAAAAAATAGGTGTTTGATTGATGATCAAATACGATCAAATTCCGGACAAAAAGCAAAGCAATCGGATCAAACCTTAAATCGTCTTTCGCATAACTCGGCAGGACTTCAAATGCATGTCCGACTTCATAACTAAAATATCCGACTCCGCCCCCCGTAAAAAACGGGGCCTCATCCCATTTCTTTCCCCGGTAACGCTCAAACAATCCTCTTAATTCGGGAACAAAGCCATTTAGTTTATGCGGTTGAAAAATATAAAACGGATTCCAACCGATATAGGAATACCGGCCCGTCTTTTCCTGGTAGCGAACGCTATCAAGAAAAAACATGTTCGCCTCTTGATCCGCAAATCGTTTCGCAAGTTCCCACGGATTCTTTGTTTTGGGATTGAATGGAATAATCAACGGAACGATATATCCTTTGTTATACCACCGTTTGAGCCGATCGATAGGAATTAGAGATGAGGGATGAACCATAACAACATCTATTTAAGCATCATCCTCCCCCCTTGCGGGGGAGGATAAAGGTGGGGGGAAAGATGATCTAAAATAACCTGTAAAACTCCTTCGAGATTCTGTTGCACTTCATTATTCCAAAACCTCAACATACAAAAGCCTTGCTTTCGTAACCAATCATCTCGTTTCGAATCATACAGAACTTGCTCTGCGTGCTGCCCTCCGTCAATTTCTATAATCAATTTCCGCTCAAAACATGCAAAATCCACTATATAATTCTCGATAGAACATTGACGCCTAAATTTTAAGCCTTCAAATTGCTTCATTCGCAAGCGCTTCCATAACATTTTTTCCGAATCAGTCATGTTTTTTCGTAATTCGCGCGCTTTAATCTTAATCAATCTTCCCCCCATCCTCGCCTTCCCCCGCAAGGGGGGGAAGGGATAGCGATTCCGTTCTCTTAATGCCGATACATCACCAGTCCGCTCGGAAATTTCGGATAAAAATAAGTCGACTTTTGCGGCATGACTTCGCCCGTTTCGCAAATATCCTTAATTTTCTTCGTCGTTACGGGTTTCACAAAAAAAGCACAGAATGCTTCTCCGCTTTTCAAATGTTTGAACACTTCTCTGACATCCGGAGTATATGTCACATGTTTTTCGAGATCTGCATTCGTTATCTTTAAAAGCGGCTCAACGATTAAGTAAGAAATCAAATTCACATCCAATTGATACCAATCTTCCGGTTTTCCAGCAGGCATCTTCTCTTTAGCGATTGACTTCTCTTTCAACTCCAGCAGAAAACATTCCGCCTCGGAAAATGCCATGCCGAACCCTTCTTTCATATCCCCTTCGGCGATTTTATCGATCATGACTCGTGGGATAGCGCGCAAATTAAAGCTGGCCTTAAGGTTGGCCAGAAGCCGCTCTTTATCCGCTGAAATTGAATTTCGAATCACGCGATGAATCGGAAGGATCAGAAGCCCGGGATCATCAAACGGCACAAACGCGCCGAGCGCATAGTCCCAAGGCTGCGTAGCGGGACTGTCATTCCCGCAATCTTTCCCTTGGGAAAAACAAGGGCCGGCCCCATCTTTCCGGGGTAGCGGGAATCCATTGCACTTATTAGGTTCTAATTGACTTATGGATCCCCGATTAAAGCATTCGGGGATGACATTTTTGACTTCTGCAGCAGACCCAACCGTACGGGCTATCGCTTCTTGTCTCGCGGCCCGCATTTCCTCGGCATACCCAAGCGCGGTTTCATACCGGTGATGCCCGTCCGCAATGAAAATATTTCTCCTTTCAAACACCGAAGAAATCATTCTGATTTCATTCTCGCCGTCAATCACCCAAAGGCGGTTGCGGATAGACATATCGTCCGTAAAATCCATCTCCGGTTTTTTTGCGAGTAACGATTGATAAATCTTCGCAAGGACTTGGGACGGGTCCTGATAAAGGAAAAATACCGGTGAAATATTCGTCCGGATTGCCTGCAAAAGTTTACCTCGGTCAATTTTCGGCGATGCGTGTGTCCGCTCGTGCGGGAACACCACCTTTTTTGAAAAAGGTTCTACTTTAATCCGGCCGTAAACAGCGATTCTCGTCAGTTTCTTGGCGAGAAACGGATGGTCAAATATAAGCTCGTGCAGATAAAAACAATCCTTTTTGTCCTGATATAAAATCTGCTTCCCAAACCACTCGCCGAGATGCCCTTTGGCCTTTTCATAGCGGCCGTCCGCCGTGCAACCCTCGAGAACGGGTTGCGTCAGTTCAATCCGGATAATATTGTACGGATCGCGTTCATACAGGCTGCGCGATTTCGCTTCCGAAATAATGTCATACGGCGGCGCAACAACGTTCTCGGGTTTGACTTGATTTAAATTATACCGCATTGCCGAAAATGGTTTTACTTCTGCCATGGATTGGTTCTCCTTTTTGTTTCTCCAAGCGTTGTTATAAATTGACAAATATCGATAAGCCGTTGTAAACTGACTCTAAATTAAAGTGAGTATTTTACCACGATGTCTTATCAAACGAGAAGATTTCTATTCGTCATATTATTGATGGTATTCGGCGCAGGGCTTGAAATCCTGCTCTGGTACGCCGAAGCTCATCCCGTTTTGATTATTCTCCTCAGCCCCGTTCTTTGCGCCGCAAATTGGGTTGAAGCCAAATTCGTGTTTTTGTCTCTTTCCCCGTTCATCAATGAACTCGTTTTTGTCGCACCGATCAATCTTCTTTACTTTGGCCTGGTGGGATATTGGTTCCGGAGAATCACCGAAGAGCCGGGCATTATGAAATACATGATGCTGCTTGCTGTCATTGTATTTATCTTATTCGTTCACTGGCAGGCCACTCTCGCACTTCAGACAACGCTTCCATTCCTGAAAGAATTGAACCTTCCGGAGTTTAGTTTCTAATGGAACCAAATCCTGTCATTCCCGCATGCTTCAAGCGGGAATCCATGGATCCCCGACAAAAACATTCGGGGATCAAATTCGCGCATCGACTTACGTACCGTAAGATCGAGCGCTCATTTGACTTATTTAATCCTCGCTCCCGATTTAATCTCGCGCTCCGTCGTCAGAATCACCACACGCTCGTCATCCCCTGCAGCGAGAAGCATTCCCTGAGACTCAACGCCACGAATCGTGGCGGGTTCTAAATTGTTAATAATCACAATCATTTTCCCGATCAATTCCTCGGGCGTATACCATTTCCGGATACCGGCAACCAACTGCTTCTGCTCTTCACCCACTTCGATTTTGAGCACATAAAGGCGGTCCGCATTCGGGTGCGGAATTACCTCTAAAATCTTGGCCGTTCGAATATCTAAATTTTGAAATTCCACAAAAGTCACCATAAAACCCTCCCCCTGAAGCCTGTCCTCACCCTAAAGGGCTGCTCCGCCGAGGTGCCAGACTTCGAATGTTGACCATTCTAACATTTGATGGACCGGTTCTCAAGTTTGGCTTCAAGGGGACAGCGCCCTATTTTAGTATTTTAGGGCGCTGTCCCCGGCGGACACCTTTATTGCATGTGCTGTTTCCAAAAAAGCAAGATTTCCCGAAAATTTTTTAAAATTAGTTCCCATTTTTTACTTCCTTTCGCACTTCAGGAAGTCTTTCCCCTTCTAATAATCCACCCGGCCACTTCGGATTTTTAATTAGTCCCAACCGCATATTTCATCTCCCAATCCGACTTTTTTCACCCATTTATAATCCGTAAATTTCTTCGCGGCTTTATTGCATACGCGATCATCTGCAGGTATATTTTTTTGTGAGATTGTACGGTGTTTAATTTCAAAAGGATTTTTATGAATTCATTTTTATTTAAAATTTATAAAAAATTTTCCGAAAAGGACGGTTCCAAACCCATGAAAAATTATCCCGATTTCAAACCCGCATTTTTATTCGCAAATAAAATCATCGCGATCGCGCTTGCGCTCACGCTCGCGTGCCCGTATCAAATTACATTCGTGCCGCCGGTCCGTCCGGCCGCGGTCGAAAAAAATAAATTAGACGCGCCGCCTTCGGCAGTTGAAAAATCAAAACCGGAACCGGTATCTCAAAAAATTTCCGAATCGCTTCCGAAAATAAAAGCCGAAATCCCGTCCGCATATGCAGCCCCCGGAGGCATAGTAAAAAACTATAACTCAGGGGAAAGCTGCAGTGATACTCAACCGATTTGCGATTTTGGATTAGACGGCATGGAAATCGAGACTGACGGAGCTGGTAATGCTATAAATCATTCTGGAGAAACCCGGGATCCAAAACCGGAACTTACCTTTGATGTTTACGAGCAAAACAAAGAACCAGGCTGGAAAGTTCCACCAGATGAAGATCAAGGTACGCCCTCAGACGACGGAAATGGAGGATATATTTGGGATTTTTGGACTGAGTTTGCTCCGATAGAATTAAGAACAAAATCAACGACCACTGAAGCTGACTGTATTCCTGGCCACAAGCCAGTGCCTCTCGGATATCCTTCTCAGTTCCATTGCGAATGCAAAGATGCTCTCCCGATCGAGGATCCCATAACTCATAAAATAACGGACATTAGCTGCATTAACATAACCCCCAGAGATTCCGGACAGTTTGAATATATCCCATTAAAACAGAACACCCCTTATACGATTGTCATTAAAGCCACTAACGCAGACAAGGCCGACATTATAGACCTTGTCAACAACGTGGAGGATCCCCTTGCAACTATTTACGAACAACTACCATTAACCTATATCATCATCAAAAACATCGAGCTGCTACCTACCGAAACCGGATGTGATACATGGGTTCGCCCCCCTTCCGGGCCCGGAGAGATAATCCGACTCGGTGACTTATCATGCCCTAATGATTCTTCCAAAAAAATATATAATAACCTTCAATACGCGTTTGACCATACGGAAGCTAACAAAAAAATTTGCATTGTACGCGGCGAGTATAAACCAAAACAATTCGATACTGATCCCTATTATCCATCCGATTATTACTCAGCCTACGGGAATCCTCCAACAATAAACGTACTGGACACCAATACGCTTCCACCTCAAGTGCGCAATGATACCGTTCCAAACTATTTTACCTGGACCAATAAAAACGTATATATTCAAGGCGGTTTTCCGGCTACCTGCGTAAACACTTCTCCGGATCCGGAAAACAATGAGACCATTATCAAAGGAAGCCGCAGAAACGGAGAGTTATGCAAAACATATCAACCAAGCGATCCTGAATATACCACTTCCCATTGCGACGAAACGGGCCGCGCGATTGTCATGCACGGATTATCCAGTTCTTCCAAACTCAACGGGATTACCATTCAGGACAGCTATGCCCCAAATGGGTACGGCGGCGGTATTCTCAGTTTCCGCGGCCCGAGTACAACAGATCTTTTGGGAAGGGCGCGGATTGAAAACGTCCGCTTCAAAGATAACTACGCGGATCTGGGCGGCGGAGCTATTGCGAACTTTTATTCCAGAAATACCATTGCAAAATCCACGTTTGAAAATAACGGAACGACCGCCTCGGGATCAAATGAGCTCGGCATCGGGGGCGCCATTTATAATTTTAAAAGCGCACCCCTAATCAACGCTTGTAAATTTACGGGCAATTCTGCTTTTGACGGCGGCGCCATCGCAAATGAAGGTTGCTATAACGATCAGCTGGACGCCGGAAATTATGAAGATAATGCAACCGCTCAAAATTTGTGGGAAGGAATTGAAAATGAGAATCCTGGCTATTTCGATAACTGTGAGAAATGCTTAGGCAATCCGAATACACCGGATCCGAACGATCCAACGAAATTGTTGTGTTCCAAAATAAAGATCTGGACATGCCTCCGGAGAATGTCATCCATGCCGGGCGCCTGTTCGCACGATTACCGGACGGCATTTAATGTTATCAATTCTGTCTTTACAAAAAACAAAGCCCTTAATAAAGGCGGCGCTATTTATAATTTTAAGGAAGCCGATGCCAAAATATTCCTTTCTACCTTATATGAAAATAACGCCCGGATAGGAAATGCTCTCCTCAATGAAAATATCCCGTTAACCCTTGAGGCAACGAATCAATTTATCTTTCCGCCTGTTATTATTTTTGATTCAATCCTGTGGGGAAACGGCGGACCGGGCAACACACCCGCTGCGGAATGCGATCCGTTACCGGCGATTCAATGCGTTAATACCCCAAGCTGCCTTACCAATAAAAACACCGAAGGATCGACCGGTGATGAAATATGTAACATTAACGCCGGATCTTTTGTGCGCGGGTCGGATATCGAGGGAAAATATCCGAGTTGGCCCCCTGAACCAGGCGCCTCGGGCTATGACCCCAAATATGGCCAGAGAGACGACGTCCCCCGTCAATTTATTCCGGAGTATCCCTTCTTGAACAACTTAAGTATTAATCCGTGGATCGTCTATGAAAAATATTCAGAAGCATATTTAAAACACGTGATGCCTTCTTTTGGGCGGTGGGCACAACGCACCGGGTATTTAGGCCAACCAATAACGGAAGATTTTACTGTTTTTTATGATGATTTAGGTACCGATAACAATAGTGGCCACATTAAATACCTTATGGACTGTGTAAGCCCGCTCACCGGGGAATGTGAGTTAATGGACTTAAACGGAAGCGGAGATGTAACCGATAACTATTCTTTAGAATTTTCAAAACCGGAACTCCCTTTTGGCAGCTTAGTCATTGATTTTGGAGCTCAACGAAATTGGCTGCATTACCTGAGGGAATATGACTTTAAATCTTATGATCCGGAGAATCCTTTCCCGTCCGATTATGACATTAAAGGAACCCCGCGGCCAACAGATGGAAACCGGGAACCGCCGTGGTTCCGCCCTGAAAACGATTTTGGAGCGTATGAATTCGATCCTTACAGTTATTACGGGTTAACGGTTAAAGCCGTTCTCGAACCAGGTGGGGGTCCATTACTCACGAAAGCACTATGTGATAACTATAGTACAGAGAATCCAACTATTCCAAGCGGTGGTAATGGATGCGTACAAGTCAGGGGTTCCAGCCCAGTCGGCATACCGCATGAATCTGATGGACTCCTGGAATATATTAAGAAACCGCCATTTGAGAGAATCCGTTTAACGGCCATCCCAAATACCAATTATTATTTCGCAGGATGGAGCGGAGATTTACAGGGAATAGATGCCGACACGGGAAATATCGAAACTGAAAAGTTGGCCTTGACCGGTGACAAAACGGTTACAGCGCATTTTATTTATGGGGCGCCGGGAAACGTCACCCTGACCGTCAACAATACAAATGCAACCGGCATCGTGAAAAAGGATAATGTAGAGATTCCCAGACCGTTCCCGAAAATGTATACCATAGCACGCGGAACAACGGTCAATTTAGAAGCCATCGCAGGAGACGATCCATTTGTTAATTGGACTGGCACAGATCTTTATACCTTTGAAGATTTTGTTACCGCGGAAAATCCAACTTCTCTTTTCATGAATCATGACAAGGAAATCACTGCAAATTTTATGGATGGCACCGGAAACATTTCCATCATCCATGCGATCGTCGACAAAGCCTTTAACCACGGGACCATCGTCGCAGGCAACAATATTACAAAGACGTTTGACTGTGATTACGAGGGCGACCCGGATTACAAAGAAATCTGTTTTGCCTTCGTCTACGACGCAGCGAATCCGCCCAGTATTTATTTCGCGCCCGAAACCCAAGGGGCGCTTGTGTCTGCACAGAAAAAAACTTTTACCGGGCTGCCGCCGCCGCCTTTGTCAGACGGTGGATTTGACGATATTACCAACTCCTTGACCGGAACCACGCGCCGCGCATATGAATTTCCCTTGTCTGACCCCGCCCCTAATCCTGTTGAAAACTTCCAAATCGTTGCCTCATTTACCGCAGATGACGCTCCTCCGATCACGCGGCTTAAATGCGATCCGGAGTGCTATCCCTCGAACGCGGACAACCCAAAATATCTTCAAATTGGGTCCGCTACGAAAATCAAACTTTCAGCCACAGACAAGGCCATTCTCCTCGATATGGACGGCGACGGTGACGTCGACGTCGATGGAACAGACGCAGATGGATCAGGCAATGACTTTGACTATTATAATGAATGTAAAGCGGATCCCACTTGGCATGACAACTGCTATAAAACAGCCCTTATCCCCAACCTGACCGGGATTAATGATTTCACCCGGTGCCGCGGAGGATTGCGCTGGGAAACCAAAAACCTTCCGGACGGCCTGACCTATAAACTCGCAGCCGATTTCATTTCACAACCATACCGCTATGATAATATTTATGACGTCGATTCCAAACCGGCGCTGTCAAGGCGCGGCTATACATTTGGAGCAATATTAAGCTGGGACAGTGACGGAGAAGTCGACCCGTCTAAGTGGGGTGATATTTATTTCCATAATTCTTTTACCCATGAGAACATCAACATCACCCAATCTCCGGAAGGAGAAATGTTTCAAACCATATCAGACAACTACATCGTATACACAAAGCTGCAAGGCGATGCCGGAGTTTATTATTATAATATCAATACTCCGCAATCGACTAAACTTTTGGACTATTCCCCGTCAATGATTAAACTCTCAGACGATAGAATTATTTATGATGCACAGCAAAACGGCGGTATTTACACCTGTCAAATCACAAAAAATAACGAACCGTCCGGCGGATGTTATCCAAACCACGCCTCTCGCATCCTGTTAAGAAATGGGGCTGGAAGCGCTGGTTGGCAACATCAAATTTATAAAAATAAAATGGTATGGCAAGGGCATCGCATTGCTACTGATCCTACTTCTCCCGTTGTGGTTCTTCTCTGCGACCTTGAGAAACTTCCGGCAGAACAACTGTGTTCTGACACAGCGAATCGCGTGGAAATTACAGACAAAGGCGCCGATCCTTCCATTTATGACAATCGAATCGTTTATCTCAAAGAAGATAATAACGTTTATATGTATGAAGCGGGCGCCGACGGAATTTTCGGAAATGGGGACGACCCCGTCGAACGGAAGGTCACTAATTACAGTACGAGTAATATCAGAAGTGGCACCCTCGCCGTTTCTGACCGTTATATCACATGGGCCGATGGCAATTACGGATCGCTATTTATGTGCGATCTGAGAAAAGCGTTGAACACATCGGGAAGTTGTTATCCGGGTGCCATTAAAATTCCTTTAATGAATGGAGTCAACACCCCGGACCCAGACTACAACCAAAACCACGGGCTTTGGAATGCAGAAAACGGATCTTCTTTCGGAAATAAAATCCTGCTCGATACGTTTTATCTCCGGCTACAACGCGATTGGACCATTGTCATCAAGAAGCTTTTCTTATATCAAGAACCGGATGAAAGTATACTTCAGCATCCGTATATCAATGACAGTCACGGCCAACCGCCGGAAAAAACTTGCCCGATGCTTTCCACTCTGGCGCAAACCGGTGTCGAAAAAATCCGTTACACGATTGACGACCCTTCTTTGACTAATTTTTTGAATTATGACAGCTCCGAACCAATTTCACTCAAACTACAGTCCGACGGCATCACCTTACGTCCCGAAGGCCTCTACACCATCCGTGCATGGGCAATCGATCATATTAACTACAACAAGTTTGTATACACCTACGATTTTGGGATTGACGCAACAGCGCCGGGGGTGAACTATGCCAGCTTTAAAAATCAAGTGAAGCAAGAAGGATGGACACCGATATCGTGCCCGGTGCAACCTTGCACTCCGATCAGCACTGTCTACATCCCGAAAAATGAAATCCTGAAATTAAAAGTCGTCGATCCGGAACTCTCGGGAACTTCTCCGGCTGTTCCGGGAAGCGGCCCTCAACATCTCCGGATAAAGACGAACCTGCCTTTAAGCGATTACGAATGGGCGGATTGGCCATCAGATCAAGCAACGTGGACCGCGGCTTGGCCGACGTTTCCTTCGTATCCTCATACTGTCACGATCGATTATCAAGCAAGTGATAACACGCAGAATGTATCACCTGAATATACGCTCACTGTCATCCTCACGGATAATACACGCCCGATTGCGGACGACGCCGAGCTGACGTTTACTAAAAACAGCCAAGATAATCCGATTAATCTTTCTGAGCTTGCTTCAGACGCGGAAACTGCTTCTCTTTCGCTGGACTACTACATCACTTCAAAGCCCGGAAAAGGAACTCTCAGAGAGGGAACTACCGACATCATTGCACTCCCTTACCTATTAACCCAAGGCACCACGGTTAAATATACTCCATTGCCAAATGAAATCGCATCTCCGTATACTTCTTTTACTTATGAAGCTTACGACGGTCAATTTTCTGATTCAGGCACGATCACCATCAATGTGGTTGAGAACCAAGGCGTTGAGATTTCCGGAACGGTTTTTGACAAAGGGGGAACAGAACGGCAAGTGAATGTTCCCGTGAATCTCTCCATCAACGGCAGCCCGATCACAACTCAGAATACCGCGGCCGACGGAACATTTAACTTCCCGGTCACATCCATCGACGCCGGTCAACCGGTTCTTCTTTATACCGCCGGTCTGGCAAACTATGTCACGATGGCAAAAGACGCTGTTTCATCGATTGAAAACATCGTGATGCGAAATAACACACTGACCATTTCTCATGAAACGCGCGCCCTGGGAATAACAAAAACATTATTAAAAAGCGCAAGCGCTGTTGTACCAAGCGACTTGCTTTGTTATTCTTATAATGCTTCAAACACCACTCTCACTGTGGACTATTGCGACTTGCGGATACAAAGCGGAAAACACTTCATACCGGATTCGAATATAACGTTTACAAATCAGGAGCGGAATCTGATATTGGAAACAGATTCCCAACTGCTTTATCCAAACAGCACACCCAAATACAATATACTTGTCACACATAGTGTGTACTTGGAAACCGGCTCTCAATTTCTGGCGGATGGCATCAACGCGATTACCGTCAACTGGAACTGGAGGTCATCTGATCCGGCCGCTTTCATTCCCGGTACTTCAACCGTTATACTTACGCCAATGACTGGTGTTCATAAAAAACAGCAAGCCATCTACGGATCAACTACATTTTACAACTTAACAAAAACGACGGGTGGGCAAGGAAACCCGGTGACGGGAATTTTATATTTCGAAGCAGGATCGACACAGACAATTAAAGGCTTGTTAACGCTTTCAACGTCGTTTACCCGAACCGCACCGGCCGTCGGCCGCCTCCCACTTAGAAGTATCGCGAGTAACGGCACTCCTTCGGATGGCTCACCGTGGTATATCAAAATCGACCCGGCAGGCACATACGCTATTTCCAAAGTCGACGTCAAAGATTCGAATGCCAGCGCCGGCCAAAAAATTATTCTCTGCGGCACTGACAGCGCAGACAGCGGAAATAATCAAAATTGGAAATTCGACTGCAACTTTACGCTAACCCTTTCCAAGAATTATATGGCGGGTGGAACCGTTGCGACAACCGTCCCCGATAACCGCATCAATTGTGGAATCGATTGCGTTTCTAAGTCCGCTGTTTTTTCAGCAGAGCAAGTCATTTTCAACGTACAAGCGGCTCCCGGCTACACCTTTTCTGCCTGGACCGGTGACGCACCCGAATGCGTCGGCTCTGCTCCAGAAATTACTATTCCCGTAATGAATAACGACAAAACCTGCACGGCGATGTTTAACGTGTTAAATACACCACCCACAATTACCACTCAACCGGTCAGTCAGACAAAGAATCCCGGGGACACTGCAATCTTCACAGTCGTTGCCTCCGGAACGGCTCCTCTCTCCTATCAATGGAGAAAAGGAACGAGTCCTCTGTCCAATGGCGGAAAATATTCAGAAGTCGACACCGCCATGTTAACCATCACAGGCGTTGCGAACGCAGAAGAAGGAAACTATAACGTTGTGGTCACAAATATGGTTGGATCGGCAACCAGTAATGACGCAACTCTTTCTGTAAACGATCCACCTGTGCTCAACTGTCAACCGCCCAGTCAGACAAAGAATCCCGGGGAGACTGCAACCTTCTCGTGTACTGTTACGGGAGGAACTGGTCCTTTCACCTATCAATGGAGAAAAGGAACGACGGCTCTGTCTAATGGAGGAAAATACTCAGGAGTCAACACCCTCATATTAACTATCACCAATGTTACTAACATGGAGGAAGGAAACTACAACATTGTGGTCACTAACATGGTCGCTTCCATAGTAAGTAATGACATGTCTCTCACAGTAAACGATGCGCCCGTCATTATCACTCAACCGGTCAGTCAGACAAAAAATCCCGGCCAAAATGCAACCTTCACGGTCGCTGCTTCCGGCACTACTCCTCTCTCTTATCAATGGAGAAAAGGAACCAGTCCTCTGTCCAACGCAGGAAAATATTCGGGTGTCACAACCACTACGTTAACCATCACCAATGTCGCTGACGCGGAAGAAGGAAACTATAACTGTGTGGTCTCAAACATGGTTGGATCTGCAACAAGTAATG
>MHFR01000002.1:905-10626 GCA_001804285.1 Candidatus Danuiimicrobium aquiferis | reverse complement strand
ATTATTATGTGGAGTAGATTCTTTCGGAGGGCTTGAAAAATAAGGGTTTCTTCAATCTACTTCACATAATACAATACTCAACATAAAACCCAAAATACGACGCGTTCTGAATTCCCCTGACCTTACCCCCAGGAATGAAGTTGATAACGATGCAGGAGGCAACAATGTAATTCGCACTTTTCAGATTTCTCGATTTTAGTAATTTCCGCACCTGCTCAACATGGCGAATTAGCTGTCCGCACAAAATCTTCCGCGCCGGATAACCGCGCCTTGTTTTTTATTGGTAAGCTGACAAATATTTACTGAATGTTTTCTTGAAATTTTCAAGATTAGACTGCATCCATTCGAACGCTTCTTGATACTTCGCGAAATTCTTACTGCCAATAATCTCGAACTTCTTTGCAGTCTTAATTCTTGAAGCTTTTGTATCATCCGGAAGGCGCATCCATTCGAGTTTCAAATTCAAATCTTTTTCTATTTCGTTCTTTTTCGAAAAAAGAAAATCAAAGAGTTCTTTATCGTCCGAGATATACAACTCACAGCCGAGCTCCTTTGACCTTGTATTCACAGTCAACGCAAGATGACAGATTGAACTGCCCACGCTAAAACTGTACCAATGTTGGGGCCCAGTCTTTGTCAAATTCAACTTAATCTGATGATCTGAAGCGTATGTCTTAAAGTTGTTCCATAAATCTAGTTGATAGAGCTTAGTATCGGTTAATCTACTTTCCTCGGTCTTGGTCTTTACAACTTTTGCCCAATTGTTCGGATTGCTGATAATTTGGAACTTAGGCGCCGGCAGCGATTCGCTTATTTGCCACAATTCCATTTTGACAGCAAAGAAATCTATGCTGTCGTCTGTGTGTTCATTGAGCCAGTCAATTGCCCGGCGGTGCTCTTCTCTGATCTCCTTAAAAATCCAAATTATCACACTCGCATCTACGCCGGATGCATAAGTTAGTAATTTGCCCAGATGGTCATGATCTGTTACTTCAAGTTGATTCTCAATTATGATTTTTCTCTCGGAATCTTCCTCTTCGGCCAAAATATCCACGTTAAAACCACCAACATCTGCCTCTGTTTTTAAAAGCTTGATTGATATTCCGAGCTCTTCGCTGAGTGCGGCAAGGTTGTCTTCTTTGGCCAACCATTTGGTAAAAGAAAGCGCCTCATGCTCCCAAATTGTTCGTAAGTCAACTTTCTTGAGTTTGCCTAAAGTTTTAATCATTTTAATTCCTCCTCAGCTCAGCTACTTTGTTTTGCGCAAGATTGTTATCTTGGTTCTATACCACTTTAAAAAAATACTTTTTGGATACAATTTGTCGCTTTTGAGTCCCATTACGACATAAAATCAGTCTGTCCAATTTTGGAAATGCTCCAACTTCTCGGATTACTTTCCTTTCAAAACAATGGTTAAAATAATATTCACTATAACTAAAATGCTGGGGAGCCAAATAGATAAAATTTGTCGTTTAGCGCCTCCTATTTCTTTCAAGCTATTTATTTTCATTAACTCTAAAGTCGCTTTTATTTGCTCTGGCTTGTCACCTTGTACTCTAAAGAGATCCGCAGCAGCAATTAATTCTTTTTCTAAATTTTTGTGCTGAGCCTTAATATTGCCCACAGAAAAGCCAATTAGAAATACAACCACTGAATAAAGAAGAACAATCAAGATCTTACAAACTAATGCTGACATGTTAAACTCCTATAATTTCAAAAGTGGTTCTTTTCAATTTTTCTACGCACACTCCAGCATGCTTGCATCGTGGTAATGCTCGTAGACAAAGTTATAAATCTCGACACCTTTTAACTCACAATCTTGTTCTGAATAGGTTGGTTCGGGAAGTTTATCAAATAAGTAATCGGATATTGCGACCTTCACACCGGAGCGATTGGTTTCAAAATCACGCCAATGCGGGACAAGAAGAGGCTTAAGATTCAAAAGAAGTTCGTGTGCTGCACCCTTAATTTTGGCAACTTCATCCGGATTGAGATTCTCTTTGATGAGTAAATCAAATATGGCCAACTCTGCTTCACTCAAATTTTCTTTTACCGCCCGCTGTTCTTCGACGGTTAAATCCTTCGCCAACGCCATAAGATCCTCAAACAGCTTGTCCACGTCATGTGCCCCGCTGTTATATTCAGCGAGAAGCGCCGTCAATCGCTCCATAAATCTGGCGCGCTTCTTATTACGCCTCACCATTTCTTTTATCTTTTCCTCAAGTTCAGCGGCCATTGCCTCAACTTGGAGGTTCTTGTTCTCCAAGCCTTCAAAGAAAGCCCTCAACGCATCCGCGTCAAGCCCGCTCAAATCTTTTATTCGCTTATGCGCAGAAATCACATACTCGCTTGTCTGCAGCGATTTATCCAGCAACGCTTCCAAATCCTTTTTCACCTGTAAAACGTCAATACTTTGCGATCCCACATCGCGGATACGTGAAGCAAGCACGCGAACAGCAGTTACTTCTGCATAATAATCTTCCGCCTCCGGCGCCGGCAAAACAGACCGGTACGCGTTCTGCAAATCACTTGAAAGATTCAGGAATTTCTTTTTCTTCGCCTGTTCCGCAACCAGCGCATTTGCATACTTTCCCAAAAGAAGCAGCTTCTGTTCAGCGGGCGCCTCAATCAAAGGTTTAAGCTCAATCTGCTCAGCACTCAAAAATTCTTTCATGGTACGAAGCGTATTCTTCAGGTCAGTGATCAATTCATCTTTGCTTCGGATAATCTCGTCCTCATCAACCCCGCTCGCCGCATACAAAGCAAGCGCGCGTTCTATATTTTTAAACACTCCGATATAATCCACAATCAACCCATTCTTCTTCCCTTCATCCGCAACCCGGTTAGCACGAGCTATAGTTTGCATCAAGGTATGATTTTTGAGTGGCTTATCGAGGTAAAGAGTTGAAAGATTTGGCACATCGAAGCCGGTCATCCACATCGCACATACAAAAATAATCCTCAAATTACTGTCCGGCTTCTTAAATTCTTCTTCCAACTCCCCTTTTATAATTCGCTCGCGAATCGGCCTCACATCAATTTCAAACTGCTCCATATCCGAAATCTCGTTTTGATTGCCGCCCAAACTCATCATCACAGCCATATCTACATTCTCGTGCCGCTCCAGCTTTGCCAGCATCTTTCCCTCTTCCCATTCATCATTCGTGCGCGACAAATCCATCCGCAACTTGCCAATATATCGCCCCCATTCTTTCTTCACCTTGTCATACATCCGGTAAGTCGTTTTCTTATCAACGCAAACCACCATCGCCTTGCCGTCATAGCCCCTGCCGACGTAATGCTCAACAATATCTCTCGCAATGGTGTTTAACCGGTCATCCCGCGTAACGATTTCATAAAAATTGGAATATTCCCGTTCCAGCTTTTCTTCTTCATCTTCATCCAGATCATAGCGATCCATCAACTGCCCCAACTGCTCCTCAAGATTCTCATTCACATTCTTAAGCCGCGGCACACGGTTTTCATAATAAAGCGGCACCGTTGAGCCATCAGCAACAGACTGTCCAAAGTTATAAACCGAAACATATTCCCCGAATGTTTTGACAGTCTCCGGTTCATCACTCGCCATCAGCGGCGTTCCCGTAAACCCAATAAAAGACGCATTGGGAAGCGCCTTCCGCATATTAAGCGCCATCGTGTCATATTGAGAACGGTGTGCTTCATCAGTCATCACAATAATCCCGTCCCGTTTGGAAATCGGCCCGGAAATATCCTGAAACTTCTGAATCGTTGTGAAAATTTGGCGGTGATCCTGCTCTAACAGTTCTTTCAAATGAGCGATGCTTTCAGCATGTACTTCCTTTTCATACACAGCGCCAACCGTCGCAAAATTCTTATAGGCTTGTCCGTCAAGCTGCGTGCGGTCAGTGACAATGACAAAGGTGAAATTGCCGGTGAGTTTTCGTAACGTCTTTTGAGAAAGCCAAACCATCGAATACGATTTACCCGAACCTTGCGTATGCCAGAAAACGCCGAGTTTTCCGGCTTTATCTTTGCGATGAATTACATTTTGAAATGCACGATTCACACCTATATATTGAAAATAGCGTGGCAGAATTTTCCTGACTTCAGCTTTCGACTCGTCAAACAATACAAAGTTTTCGAAAATATCAAGTAGCCTCGACTTATCGCACACGCCTCGAATCATTGTGGCAAGATCCGTCTTCGGCTTATCGTCTTCGCTCTCCGTCTTTTTCCATTCATTAAAGAATTCATACGGCGCTGTAAGCGATCCCAATTTATTCTCAATCCCATTTGAAATGATAATTCCCATGTTGTACCAAAGCAGCTTCGGAATCGTGTCTTTATAATCGCGGATGTTATCCCGGTGTGCATCCACCAAACTTTTGTGCGACGCTTTGAGTTCAAGCAATATCAGGGGAATCCCATTCACAAACAGCACCACATCCGGCCGGCGCGAATACATTTCTCCCACCACCCAAAATTGAGACACTGCGAGGAAATGATTATTGGCGGGTTTATCAAAATCAAAAAAACGCACGTGCTCGGTTTCAGCCTCGCCGCCGTTCCCGGCCACACTAACATACGCACCGTCACGCAAGAGTTGATAGACTTCCTGATTCGCTTTTATCAAACTAAGATTGGACCGATCGCGCGTTAGAGCCTCCATTGCCTCCGTAATCGCGTCCGGTGGCAAATCAGGATTCAGTTTTTCAAGCGCCGGATACAAATACCGCTCAAGCACCACTTCCCCGCGATGCTCACGCCCAAGCCTCAAATCATCTTCATCTTTGTAGGCATTAATATGGCACTTTTCATCCGCCCACAAATCTTTAACCAGCTTGATTACGGTTTGTTCGACTAAATTATCTTCGCTGAATGGGTTCATAAATTATTTGTTGTCTTCCTTTTGGGCATTCTTTTTTTCTGTTGCCATCAATTTTATTTTTTCTAGTTGATCCTGTTTTTTCTTCCTATCAACATACCAATCATCAATAAGAGTCTCTATCAAACCAATCAGCAACTTTGCTTCATCTGGCTCAACGCCCACAATTAAATCGATATCCTTTTCCATATGGGCACCAATATTACCCACGTTACGGACAGCATCGATGCCTTCCCATACAAGAGGATCTACTTTACTTTGAAGCGCATCCACTTCGTCTTTTAATCTATTTTTCCTTATGTCCCAAAAATCCCTAATCATTCCCTGTAAACACCTTCGCGCAAGCGTGGCAGAGGCTTTTGGACTTAATTTACAAATACGACATGATTCATAATAATCTTCTTGAATCGCTGGCGGAATATAATCCGGCAACACTTTGGCTTCAGACTCTGGTAATAGTTGCCATTCTTGAATAGCCTTTGTTTGCGTCCAACCTCCACCGCTATATTTTGCGTCAGTTAGAAACACTTTTAAAAACAACCTGCCGCAATCTTTATTCGGACATGTAATTGCTGATATATACAAGCCGATATCTCCAAGCTTAGATTTATTGAGGGAAAAATGCTCCCAACTATTAAATTGGTTCGGTTCTGTTATGGTTGTGTGACGAGAACAGTATGGACAAGTAAAATTAACATTTTCCATAATTTTTTAACTCCCTTTTTCCAGCGACTAACTGCGGAATTAAAAGGTCGCGGGTTTTAGATAAAGCTCGCTGTTGCTTTTTAAGATTATTAATTTCGCTAAAAATAGAATCTACTTTACATTCAAAATCGGAAAGTAAGCTTTCTTGAATATCGAGACATGACAACCCCATTACATCTTGAGGATATACATGTGGTTGAGCAGCGCCTTTTTGAAGATTTGTTACTTGAGCCTGCCGGTTTTTTAGCAATAAATAATAGAAATAAACAAACGGTGTAGCTTCCTCAGTTATGAATGAACAATCCGATGCCCAAATATCCTCAAAATATAAATTCACGAAACCAGCATTCGCACCGGAAGCGCTAATCGTAATCACTGGTCCATTTGCATTTGGCTTATTGTGATAATAAGCTGGCTGTAAGCCCCCTGCAACAACAGGAACTTGACCATCTATAATAGTTTTTCTCGTAATATTTCTTCCTTTAAATACCCTTACCTTATCGCCCAACTTCACTATTCTCAACGCTTCAGGAATCAGGCCATATTCGGTTTTGCTGTCGATCATTTTGACTTTTTCGTGACCGGGGAACTTAAATTTTACGAACCACTCAGCATAAAGCAGCTGCGCCATTTCCTCCAAATTCTTGATGCGTTTTTCATTGTTTTCGATCAGGTCGTCGTACGCAGAAAAGATGGACGCAATGCGCATTTGCATCGGAAGCTCCGGACAGTTTATTTCTAAATTTTCTAGCATATCTTTAGAAACATTTGGGAATGTCGAGCCTGTGGCTTGCTTTAATAATATTGGAAGATAATTATCAATTAGTCCTTTTAAAAAGGGCTGCAACCTAATGTCTTTTTTATGCCTCAACGCCGCTACACCTCGACCTATAGCATAATTTTGATCGGCCCAATTCATTCTTCCAGTTGTTGAACCTCTAACACAAAAAAGTAAATCACCTTGTTTGGCTATTTTTTTTGGGTCTGTTGTATATTGAACGGGAACAGGAAATCTAGAACTGAACTCAGTTGGACCATTTAATAAAGGTACCCCTGAATTATCCTCACTACATGATTCGCCCGATGGTGACTGTCCCATAATGACCGTCACCCAATTACCCAATTTTGTCTTTGAGAAGTTAGCAGTAATCATTTATAAAATATTCTTCCAGTCATCCGCGATTTTCTTTTCCAGCTTATGAGCTTCAGATGTCAGTGTCGTAAACTCCGCCATCAGTTCTTTCATTCGTGCGTCAAAATCAACATCGCTTATTTCCTTCTCAACAATCTCCACATAGCGGCCCGGGTTGAGCGAGTAGTCACTTGCGCGCACTTCGTCAAGCGTTACTGCTTTGGATCTTCCTTTTTTATCCTTGTATTGCTTCTCGCCTTTTTCTTCGCGGTACTCACGAACGATTTTGGCGATTTCCTCAATTTGTTCATTCGTCCACATGTTGTGGGCGCGGTCGATCTCAGTAAAAATATCCTGGGCGTTAATAAAGAGAATCTGATTTTGTCTTTTGGTGCCGGTTTTGCGTTTGTCAAAAAACCACAAGGTACATGAAAGCGTGGCGTTCATAAACATATTGGTTCCTGCGGAAATAATGACATCAACGAGCCCTGACTCAATCATCTTTTTCCGGATTTCTTTTTCTGCATTCCCTGAATCACTGGCAGAATTGGCCATGACAAAACCAGCGCGACCTTTGAAATTGAGAGCACTTGCAAATATTTGCATCCACAAGTAATTTGCATTGCTAATCTCGCCTTGTCCGGTTAGCGGCAAGCCAAAATAATAACGAGGGTCTCCCTTAATCCGGGCCGGGTCAATCACGAGTTGCTTATTCTTGTCTTTACCTTTGACATTAAAAGGCGGATTGGCGAGGACAAAATCAAAAGCGTCAACGCTCTTAAACGGGTCTTCATAATACGAATTCACCTCTGCAATTTTTCCGGACAAGCCGTGAATGGCAAGATTCATTTTGGCAGTACGGATGTTGCTTGTGCCTTTTTCTTGGCCGTAGAGCGCGACTTCGTTCATGACTTGTGTTTTTTTATTGGAATGCGCTCTTACAAAGTTCGCGGATTGAACAAACATACCACCCGAACCGCAAGCAGGATCGAGAATTTTTCCATGATAGGGTTCTATAATTTCAACGAGTAATTTAACAATCCACTGGGGTGTAAAGAATTCTCCCCCCTTCGCTCCTTCTGCACTCGCAAATTCACCGAGAAAATATTCATAAATTTCACCGAACGCGTCTCCTTCAATATCGTCCGGAATTTGATTGAAGTTTTTAAGAAGCGTGATCAGGATTTTACTGTTTTCATCAGCTTTTTTATGAAGTTCTGAGTAATCTTGCGGCAAAACACCTGATAGATCAGTATTTTCAGCTTCAATGGCTTTCATCGCAGCATTGATGGCTTTCCCGATATTTGAGCCTTCAGGCAAATTCATTAAATTGGAATAGGTCGCTATTTCAGGAAGATACAAAACACCTTTTGATTTGAAGTGATCCGCCGTGACAATCTTTCGTCTGGTGGAATAACTGGCCTGTTGTTCAGAAACGATATCGGCTTGTGCCCGTTTAAACCGGACATCCGCAAACTTGAGAAAAATGAGGCCTAAAATTGGTTCAGCAATTTCATTGAGCTTAAGCCCGGAATTCGCCCGAAGCTGCTCCGCCGCCGCCCACAGGCGTTCATGCAATTGTTTTCTGTTTGTAGTCATCATTTGATTCTCCTCATTACCCCTAAATTAGTCCGATAAAAAAGTTTTATCCCGTCCAAGTTCTTACTTATCTGGAAGTCATAACACCAGATAATGTTTTATCATTGCGCCGCTTAATACGGCGGTATTCCTTTTCACGCCTTTTACTTTTCAATGTTAAATTTTCAAGCGTTTCGCAGTGATGAAGTATTTCCTTCATGAGAGGAATTTGCAACCTATAAAAGTGAATATTTTCAAAAACGCCCTTACTTGGAATAAAATCGCATCTCCTCAAATATGCAATTAATTTTTCTCTGACATATAAATCAAGGTGGCTATAAATTTTTTCCATTTCGTGGTTATTTACTTTCAAATTTTCGGCATGGCAGAAGCTATAACTCTTTGCCCAACTTTCCACTGATCTTCGTAAATTCAAAATTGATTGAATAAAATCCGGATTTTCTCGAACATCCGTTCGTATTCTGATATTTTCCTTGAATTTAATTACCGCTTTTCTGCTGCACGTTAATATTCTGCCGTTGAACTGCACTCCAAGAAAGCAAAACCCATTGTTAAATGTTGTAATCCTGGTCTTAGGGTTTTCACCTTCGTCCAATGGATGAAGATTTAAGTTTAAACTTTGTAGCTTCTGATTTGCATGCTCATATGCGCGAAAAGCCTCCTCTTCGGTCTTACACAACATCACAAAATCATCCGCGTAACGAATCAGCTTAAATCCTTCTGATAGCATGCAGTGATCAAAACCGCTGAGATAGGCATTTGCGAAAAGGGGTGATAAAATTCCTCCCTGAGGGACACCGACGTTTCCATTCGGAAAATACTCAAGCAGTTCCTCTCCGGAAAATTCTTCTGGATTACCAATCTGAGTTTTAATAGCAGCATCGAGTAACTCCACAAGCGAATCGTCAAAATGTAAAACAGATTTTATCAGATCAAGCAGGCGAACATGGTCAACGCTGCCAAAAAAGTCTTTAATGTCTGCTTCCAAAACTACTTTATAACCTTGATCGCGTAATTTAAGTACTTGATCCAAAGCCGTAATGGGAGAATGTCCTGAAATATAACCGTGACTGCAAGGAAGGTTTAAATCGGAAAAAAATGGTTCTATTACATGCGAAAGAGCCTTTTGGACAACACGATCAATCACGGGTGGGATTTTTAGTGGACGTGGTTTTTTCTTCCCCGGTTGAAGCAGGAGGGCACCTCTGTAATCACTAAATCTAAATTCCCTTTCCTTAAGAGAAGAACGGAGCAGATTTAGATTATTTTCTAAATCGTTCTTGAATTTTTGCACCTCGGGAGTATTAGGATGACGGGAAGCGATTATATTCCAAGCCGAACGTAGATTTCTCTTTTTTAAAAACTTAATAAATAAAGGCATGTGTCCTTTCGCCGAGAAGTGTCATTCACGCGATCTC
>MHFR01000002.1:461-877 GCA_001804285.1 Candidatus Danuiimicrobium aquiferis | reverse complement strand
TTCTCGCCAATCGTTTTACGAAAAGCTTGAAAAGACTTTTGACCCGCCAAGTTCCTTGGCGATTCCGGTTCGACTCTTGCGAAAGAGTCAAACAAACTGAAAGCCCAAACGTTCGCGCGTTGCCGTTTTGCAAGATTTTACGCCGACATTTATATAAACACGTCTTTGTATGCTTGCGAATTGAAACGGCGGTTAACTTGATTTTAACATATTTATTTTTTTGTCAAGCTTTCGCGCATTTCGCCCCCGCCTCTCCCCGCTGATTAAATTCCTGCTTGTCATTTTGTCACTCCGAATAACGCTCGCGTTAAATGACCAATCAGCATTTGGGAAGCAAACCAAACCCGCTTTAAAATGACTACGAATTTGATTCCTTTAATCAAAATCTTTCTCGCCAATCGTTTTACGAAAAGCTT
>MHFR01000002.1:0-452 GCA_001804285.1 Candidatus Danuiimicrobium aquiferis | reverse complement strand
TCTCGCCAATCGTTTTACGAAAAGCTTGAAAAGACTTTTGACCCGCCAAGTTCCTTGGCGATTCCGGTTCGACTCTTGCGAAAGAGTCAAAGAGCAGTTACAATTTATTCCAAAGGCGAGTTGATGTCAACGTAAGAGTGCGTCATTTTGCGCCAAATCTCAGGGGGACAAGAGAAAGTTTGCACTTCAAATCACAATATTTCATCCTTGTCTTAGCGATCTTCAAATACAACAAACCGGTAATTACACACAGGAATCCACCGGAACGTTTCCAAACGTGCCATATCTACCCGCCGTTGAACCGCCGATAAAACGCCGTTGTACGAGCTAATGCTTTAAAGGCCCCTTTTATATCACCTAGGGTCCACTGAAAAAAGATTCAAAAGCATGCAACCTCATTGAAATAAACGACATCGGATTGAAAAAACAGGTGCAGGCATGGTAAAATTGCA
>MHFR01000001.1 GCA_001804285.1 Candidatus Danuiimicrobium aquiferis | reverse complement strand
TAAACAAATACAATATTTTTTGCAAAATATTACGTTCACAATTGTTAAACAAAGGGATGCAGAATTTTCTTATCTTCCATGAAAGCAAAATATAAAACCATCGCGTTTATGATCATTCTCATTGCAGTACCGGCGGTTATATTGGTTAACGCATATTCCATCCGCAGTGGTTTTTTAGGGTTGATTTTATTCGGACAGGACTTCAAGTCTGTCCGCCTCCAGGCAGTGAATATGATTGCCCCGCCGGATAATCATATTTCGGGATACGACGGGCAGTTTTATGCGCAGATTGCTCTGGATCCGTTGTTGATGAGCAACGATACACTTAAGTCGGTTGATTATGCGCCTGCTCGCGCACGACGGATCGGATTGCCGTTTCTTGCTTTCATCTTGGGTGTGGGGAAGCCAGCTTGGATTCTTCAAGTCTATGCTTTGTTGAATTTTGTATTTTGGTTTTTGTTGCTTGCAATGATCTATCGCTGTGTAGGACTTCGTACATCAAAAGATTTTTTATTGGCCATATCGGTTTTATGGTCTACCGGAACACTGACGTCGTTGACAAGATCTCTTACGGATCTCCCGGCTGCGGTCTTGATCACCGGTGCAGTCTTGTTTTATGGCCATCGGAATTTCCCGATGTCGTTTTTGGGTTTTGCCGCATTATGCCGGGAAACTTCGGTCCTGAGTTTTCCGGCATTGATATGGCCTGATAAAAAACAAAACATCCGATTTAAACAACTTGCCACATCCTGTTTGATTCTCATCGGCCCTCTTGCCGCTTGGTTGTTGTATGTTTATTTCAGAACGGATAGACCGGAATTAGTGCGGGCCGTGGATAATCTTGCTTTTCCACTGGCAGGAATCATTCAAAAGCTTATGATTGTGAGTGGCGGGCTCTGGGATAGTGTGATGCGATTTAATGGCTCCGGTTTTTTGATGCTGCTCAACGAATTGATTTGTCCGGTTTCTCTTCTTGTCCAATCAGCTTATTTTATGGTGAAGCGACGATGGGAATTGCCCGTTTGGCGGGCAGGGATCGGATTTTCCGTCTTCATTTATTTCCTTGGATCGCATGCATGGGGACAATATCCAGCCTATAGCCGGATATTTTTACCGCTCACGATTTTTTTTAATTTATTAGTTCGTCAGCATGAATACGGCAGAGCATACATATATTGGTATGTCCTTGGTAATATTGGATTGTTCGGATTATGGATTAAAATGTTCCTATGGAATTCATAACATAACGGTACGTACGGATTTTTTGCTGTGATTAACCGTTGATACCAATGTAGAAGGGCGTATACTATTAAGTAGGTAGCCTATAAAGGAGATCCTGTGGAGAAAAAAGCAGGATGACAGACAAGACAAGAATAACACCATTCGCTAATTTTCGAAGATTGACCCAAGCACTGCAGAAATGCAGGACTTGGGTTTTTTATTGTAAGGAATAAAAATGGCAGATAAAACAAAAGAGGAACTTATTGAAGAGATAGCGCTCCTGCAAAAGCGGATAGTCGAACTTGAACTACCGGATAGTGACCGCAAGCGGATGGAAAATGATCATATGGAGACGATTACTCGACAGAGTCAAATCAACATGCTCCAGCAGTCGCTTCTTGTTCAGGCGCCACTGGGAAATAAACTTAAAGCTGTCACCGACGGCATTGTGCGTCTTTTTAACGCTGATTTCTGTAGGATCTGGCTGATTCGGCCCGGAGATTTATGTGAGCAGGGCTGTATTCATGCGGAGGCTAAGGAGGGACCGCATGTTTGCATTTACCGCGACCGGTGCCTGCATTTGCTGGCGAGCTCCGGCCGTTATACTCATATAGACGGAAACGTCCATCGCCGTGTCCCCTTCGGTTGTTACAAGATCGGACGGATCGCATCCGGAGAAGATCACAAGTTTCTCACAAACGACGCACAAAACGATCCTCGTGTTCACAATCATGAATGGGCTCGCGAGCTGGGGCTTGTTTCGTTCGGAGGATACCAGCTCCGGGTTTCCGACGGAGAAACGTTAGGAGTTTTGGCTCTATTTTCCAAACATCCCATTACGCTGGTTGAAGACGCAATGCTTGACGGAATCAGTAGTTCCGTTGCGCTTCTTGTTCAACAAGCTATCACAGAGAAGAGGCAAAGTGAGAGCCATGAACAATTCCGGGAATTATTTAATAATATGAGCAGCGGCGTGGTCGTCTATCGGGCTCAAAACGAAGGTGAGGATTTTATCTTGTTGAACATGAATCAAGCAGGAGAACGTATTAGCAAAGTTAATCGAGAACACGTTGTGGGCAAGAGTGTTTTGGAACTGTTTCCGGGAGTCGTAAAGATGGGATTGTTCGAAGTGCTTCAGAAGGTGTGGAAAACCGGGAAACCACAACATCAAGCTGCCGTATTTTACGAGGACGGGCGGCTTTCTCAGTGGGTTGAAAACGATGTCTATCGATTGCATTCAGGTGAAATCGTCGCTGTCTATACTGACATTACTGAGCGTGAGGAAACAAAAGAAAAAGAAAGGAAACATTTACAGGAGCTGGAAGTTTTTTATAGGGCAAGCGTCGGAAGGGAAGAAAGAATTATTGAACTTAAGAAAGAAATTGAACAGTTAAAGAAAGAGTTGGGGAAATAGCTATGCACTATCAGCTTGCGAGGAGTAAAGTGAAAAAAATAGCGATAGCCATATTTTGCAGCACCTTGACAATAGTCACTGGATGCGCCAAGAGGCCCGAGGCGAAGCCGCCGATAAGAATCGGCATTAGCCCGGATTTCTCATCGTTAATAAGATATTCCGCGCGTAAGAGCTGCGGTGCAAAGATGGTTTTCATCTTTGCACCGCAGGGCTTATCTTTTGCACCCTGATTTAACAAGGGCGCAAAACTTTGGGCGTAACTTATTGCGCCCAAAGCGACTTTCTCGTCGATTCACAAAATTGATGAGAGAGAAAGTCGGGTTAGAGCGAGTTTGTAAAGGACCTGGATAAGGTAATCGAACAGAGGTTTGTGGAGGAATTGGGAAAATAAATGAAATTCGCCCATAAATTAACAGTTCTATTCATAAGTATAAGCGTAATTGTTATCACCATTATGCTTGCCATTGCCTATTTTCAAGTGGGAAAGATACTGGAAAGCGAGATTAGGAGGCGCATGGAAAGCCGCGTTATTTTTACTATGGATGCGTTGGGCCGCTTCTTATCCAGGAGTTTAAACGATATCAAAATAATTGCCGGCGATCCGGTGATCAGTTCCGGAAACGCCACCGCTGAGCAGATTACCGAAAGGCTCATCTTCTTCAGAAATACCTACAAGCAGTATGGTTCCCTTTCCTTCTTTAATTTAGAGCGTATCCGAATTGCCGATACTGCAGGCCTCCATATCGGCAAGCAGCACCAGATGGTGCCTTACTGGGAAGATGTTTTAAGCGGAAAGATGAGCGCGGCCAGAGATGTGCGTATCGCAGAAGAACTTCAGGTGCCCATAGTCTATTTTGCCTCTGTGGTAAATAATAAGGAAGGCCGGGCAACAGGGGTAGTAGTTGCCAGACTTCCGGCAAGCCATCTATTTGAGATGGCAAAAGGAAACGTGGGGATTCAAGAAGAAGAGATGAACATAATAAACAAAGATGGCCTTTTAATCTACTCTAATCACAATCGCGAAGGCATACTAAAGGAGCATCTGCCGGAATGGGAGTCAATAAAGATGGCTCAACGGGAGAAGATTTTCGGCAGCGGAAAGAGCAAGCGTCCTGACGAGAAAGAGATGCATTTCATTGCCTTTTGCCGGGAGCGGGGGTATTTGGATTTTAAAGGGAATGGTTGGATCATTGTTTCTCATGTACCCACGCGGGTCGTTTATGGGCCGATCAATAAACTGTTCAAGATACTCGTAATGATGTTTATAGTTATGCTGCCCGGGCTGGTGTTGGCTGGCTATCTTTTTAGTAAAACTGTGTCCCTGCCATTGGCCATGCTAAGTTTTTCTGCCGGAGAAATAGGTAAAGGTAAATTAGATACGGTGATAGAGGTAAAATCAAAAGATGAATTTGGCTCTTTGGCCAATACCTTTAAACAGATGGCAGCAGATTTAAAAAAGACCACTATATCCATTGATAGCCTCAATAAAGAAATCACCGAGCGCGAGAAGACAGAATGGGATTTAAAAAACCAAAAGGCCTTTATAGAAAGCACGTTAAATGCTATTCCTGATATCTTTTACGCATTTGATAAGAGCGGCAAATTTCTAATCTGGAATGAAAGTTTTAGAAAAGTTACCGGCTACAGTGATGTGGAACTTCATAGGATAAAGCCGACAGGGTTCTTTTTAAGAGAAGATATTCCACGCATTTTCGTGGCGATAGAAAGAATATGGAAAGACGGTGTTTCAAGAGAAACAGCTAACCTTGTCTTGAAGGACGGAACACAGCTTCCATACGAGTTTATCAGTTCAGTGCTTAAGGACGGTGTCGGTAATATCATAGGTTTTTCCGGGACCGGTAGAGATCTTTCCGAGCGCAAGAAGGCAGAAGAGGATTTAAGCCATGCCTTGAAAAAGGAGATAAAATCCCGCGAGATTCTCTCCAGCATGCTGGCGGATAATAATGAAATTAGAAAAAGGTTAGAGCAGAACATCGAAGAATTGAAGCGCGCCCAGGCTCTGCTCGTTCAGGCGGAGAAGCTTTCCTCTATCGGGCAGCTTGCGGCGGGCGTTGCCCATGAAGTAAAGAACCCTTTAGCGGTGATTCAACTCGGCACTGAGTATTTGATGAAAAAATTGGACGGACAAGAATCATTTCAGGAAACTCTTTCCGACATTGATCAATCAGTTAAAAGAGCGAATTCTGTCGTGAAAGGGCTTTTAAATTTAGCGGGTGTGAAAAAAATTAATTTAAGTGAAGAAAAGATTTTGGCTGTCATTGATTCATCGATTCTGCGGGTCAAACATGAATTAATCAAAAATCATGTGAATATCGTAAAAGGAGGTGATGCGCAAAACCTTTCTGTCGGAGTGGATAAACAACAAATGGAACAAGTTTTTATCAATCTTTTTATGAATGCGATTCAAGCGATGGGCGTCCAAGGCGGGGATATTTCAGTTTATCTGGATATCGTTCGGATGACGGAAGAACTGCCGGATGTGGGGCGACGGTCAATCGATCGGTTTTCTGTTGGGGAATCGGCACTTAGAATAGTTGTTCGGGATAGGGGACCCGGTTTTTCTTTCGGACAATTAGAGAAACTTTTCGGGCCGTTTTATACAACCAAGACGGCAGGATTAGGTACGGGGCTGGGCTTAGTTGTTGTGAAAGAGATTGTTGAGTTACACGGAGGGATTATTATAGCTGCCAATCATGACGGCGGAGGTGCGCAATTTTCAATTTATTTAAAAATCTCATAAAACAAGGGGCTCTTATGGAAAAGAAAAAGATTTTAGTCATTGATGATGAGGCCGGATTGACTCGAATGCTAAAGCGTGTTCTTGAGGACACGGGAAAATTTGAGGTAAAAACGGAAAATCTCGGATATGACGGATTAGCAACCGCTCGCACATTCATGCCCGATTTAATTATTTTAGACGTCATTATGCCGGATGTAGAAGGTGGATTTCTTGCCGCTCAAATAAAAGAGGATGCTCAGCTCAAAAGTATCCCGATTGTTTTTTTTACCGCAACGGCAACCAAGGAAGACACGGCCGCGTATCGGGGCGTTATCGGCGGTTATCCGTTTTTAGCAAAACCCGTGACTGTTAATGAATTACTGGCTTGCATTAAGAAGGTTTTGGGAAAGTAAAGTTCTGCGTTACATTTGGGGTCGTATGGGTTTTAGCCCACATTTCCATCGAAAAAGTTTGACTGTAATTTGAGGTCTTTCTCTTGAATTTCACTATTTTTCTTGTTTAAAATTATTTTTTTATTTCCAAAAGCCCCAATTTCAGGGAGTGAAGTCGATAAAAATCTATTTTAAATAGATTTATCTATTCAAAATAGATTTTGCTGGTTTTTTTTGAGTTTCCTTATTGTAATTTACTAATTTATATAGTGCTGTCACACCGAGACAGGGGAATAACGCTATATTCGAAGCGATGTTGTCGCTTCGGCGTGACTGATAGATAAAGTGATTTCAATATTGATTTTGGGCTTATTGTTACCTATAATTTCCCTGCTTTTATGGAAAGGTGTTTCTTTAAAAAATGAATTCCGCAAAGCGAGAAAAATATGATGCCGCTTTTAACACCACTCTTCGAAAGTCCTCAACCTCAAGCCGTGACCTTCGGCGCATTTTCCCAATCGTTTTTAATACTTTAACTCACACAACGAACCAGGGAATAAAACTTGCCGTCTTCTTGCTTTTTATTTGCCTGCTGATTTATCCTCCTAAGCTATTTGCCAAGGCACTGGATCTTCGTCAGGTCATCTCGAAGGTGCTGTTGGTAAATCAAAAGCCTGCTTTCAAGTTGATTAATCCTCAATCTGTTGATGAAGGACGAGCTCTTCAATTTATTCTCGAAGCCTCTGATCCTGACGGGTCTGCTTGTGATTTGAACGATGACGGGAAAGTGAACAGCCTTGATTATGGGGCGCTTACAAAATGTCTTTCAAAAAAACCAATAGGCCAGTGCTTACGATCCGATTTGAATCGCGATGGCAAAGTAAATTTAGTAGATATTTCGATACTGAACCGCTTCTTAACAAGTCGAAAATCTGCGGACGGTCTTGTGTACACCGCCAGTCAACTTCCTGTCAAATCCGTTTTTGATCCGATTCTCCGAAGTTTTTCGTGGACTCCTGATTTTGAACAAGCAGGCAGCTATACCGTCAAGTTTTCCGTTTGGGACGGAATGTATACCGATAATATATTGGTCACGATAACCGTGATCAACGTCAATCGGCCGCCTGTGCTCCAACCAATGGGAACAGTCAATGTCCGGGAGAATCAACCAGCTCTTATTCAAATTCCCGTTTCCGATCCCGATAAAGATAAAATCCAGGTAACGATCAACCCGATGCCACAGGGTGCTACGTTTGATTCTCAAACGTTGGCATTGACATGGAAACCAAGTTTCAGCACCATCGATCCGCCGAGTAGTACACCAAAAAGTTTAACGTTGACTATTAATGCAAGCGATGGCCAGGCTACGGTGATTGGGCAATTGCCGCTTCAAGTGACAAACGAAACCGTTCCGGCTCCGACTATTTCATTCAGCACCAGCACGACGACTGTTGAGCGGGGCGAACCGTTTACATTAACGACAAGCGCAACTTCTACTTATGGATTAGCTTCGGTGTGGTGGTACGGGAACAATACAGGGATTACGAATGCTGAAGTTAATATTACGTATCCGCCTGAACCTGTTTACCAAAGTAAGTTCACAACCCCTGTTCAAAATCCAACTAAGCTCGACCGGGTTTTCGGGGAAGCGTTGTTTACGGAATCGCAGGCAGTGACTAATTACAGTTTCACTTCAAGCGTTGTCATCAATAAGACCGGAACGTTCAGTTTTGGCGCCAACAGCCGGGACGTTCTTTATTGGCTGAAATCCGAGCCACATCAGGCATCTGAGGGTAGCGGAATTGCGCGGCTTACGATTACCGTTCGCGATACGAGACCGCCTGCTACGCCTGCCGTGAGTAATTTAGTGTTGCCGGTTAATACACTCAGTGTGGAACTCCAAGGGACGAAGGAAGTTGATTCTTCGATTCTGGTGAATGGCATTGAAAAGGTCGCCGTGAATAACAGCACCGAATGGCAAACGACAATTGGCCTTCCAAATGAAGGTGATAATTATTTTACGATTACGTCAAAAGACCAATCGGGAAATGAAAGCGGCATCCTTCAGATTAACATTATACGTGATACGGCTCCTCCTGTGGTGCAGTTGACTTCTCCGACATTATCAAACAATCCCAGCTATTTGCTGACATATACGGTAGATGAGAATCCTAATTCCGAAACCATTCCTCTTGCTGTCGGTGATAATACAATCAATAAAACAATTGCTGATGATGCCGGAAATGAAACCCAAGCAAACTGGCTTGTTCGCTTAGAACGATTATCTTTTCCCCAGGATTCTTTGCCGGACAACCAGCCGCCTGTTATTGCTCCTATAGAGAATCAAACCGTGGGGTATGGAGAAACGTTGAGTGTTGCTTTCAATATCACTGATCCGGATGGCGTTGCGCCCGATTTAGATCGTGACGGGGACGTGGACTATCAAGATTTTGAGCTTTTTGAGGCCTGCAGCTCCGGGCCCGCGATTCAATACCAAGATCCCAATTGTCGCCACGCTGATTTTGATAAGGACGGTGATATCGATCAATCGGATTTTGGTGTCTATCAGATTTTTATGTCGGGGTCAGATCAACCCGCCGAGTTTCAATATTCTTTTGCCAATTTTCCTCAAGGCGCGAATTTTGTTTACGCTACGAAAACACTTGTCTGGACGCCGACCGTTGAACAAATGGGCAATTATGTCATTTCACTCTCCGTTAGCGACGGGATGTATAGCGTGACAAGTGATGTCAATATTGAGGTCGTAGACCGGACGCCGCCGGTAACGACTGCAAATCCTGTGGGGGGTGAGTTCTCTGACTTTGTTGATGTGACGCTTTCCGTCAATGAACCCGCTACCATTTATTACACGACGGATGGAAGTGATCCCACTCCAGCATCAACCATATACGCGATACCCATTCATATTTCAGACACAACTTTACTCAAGTTTTTTGCGGTGGATACTTCTGGGAACAGCGAAACCATAAAAACAGAGACATACCAGCGCGCCAATCATCCGCCAACAATCGATCCGATTTTGCCCCAGCAAGTCATAGAAGGCGATTCTCTTCTTGTTGTGCTAACGGCCTCTGATCTTGATGAAGAACCATTGACATGGACTGCAGATAATCCGCCTTCAGGATCGAGTTTTTCTGATTTGGGAAATGGGACAGCCCAATTTAGCTGGAATCCGACGACAGGGGATGCGGGCGAGTATCAGATCAATGTTCATGTGTTTGACGGCACAGATACGACTTCCGGGATTCTTCCGGTCAGGGTAATAGGAGAGGCAACAGCTACCTATGGATACGACAATCTGAATCGGCTTACCGGTGTTTATTATCAGAATGGAAAACAAATTGAATATGATTATGATGAAGTCGGAAATCGAACCGCGTTTCGCAGCGAGGATGTATAAATGAAGATGAGGGAGCCTAACAAAACAGTCATTGCGAGGAAGCGACGCCTTGCCGGATGGGTAGATTCGTGCAGAGTTTCACCATCTGTCATTCCCGCGAAAGCGGGAATCCATGGATCCCCGCTTAACGCATGCGGGGATGACTCCCTTCTTGCACACTTATCGAACAACGTATTAACTATTCTACGGTCATCTTCTATTTTTGTGTTCATTGCCACCATCCTTTTATCCGCCATGTCCGCGCCGGCTTTTGCAGAGGTTTTGGGAGACGGTTGGCATGATGTCCAAGGAGAACAGGTGACAATTGATGAAGCGAATCGTTTTTATGCGAACGGGATTCATACCCAACGGAATACTTTAGAGACGGGGCAATTTGGAGTCAATTCATCCACGACAATCACTCCAGAAATAGAAAACCTTGCGCGAGCTTTGCAGCACGACCCTAAACTTATTTATGATTATGTTCATAATCATATTGAGTATATGCCTTACTACGGATCCATGAAAGGCACTGTGTTAACTTTGCTTGATGGAAGCGGTAATGATTTTGACCAGGCATCGCTGATGATTGCTTTGCTTCGCGCGAGCGGTTATTCGGCACAATTTGTTATCGGAACACAGACGATACCGGGTGCTTCTTTGGGGAATTGGCTCGTGGTGGGCGCAGGTTCTCCGGGGAATACTTTTTCCAATAGAATCGGAAACGTTTTGTCCTACGCTGGAATTCCATATCAGTGGGCGGGGTTAGGCGATGGGACTGCTCATGTTAAACGTGCCTGGGTAAAAGCCAATATTGATGGGACAGATTATGTCTTTGATCCAGGTTTTAAATCACAAACTTCTTTTTCACCTGCGCTTAACGATGCGTCTTTTGTGTCGGCAACTAATTGAGGGGTCGGGGAGTTTTTTAACCATTTCCCAACACCTCGGATTTGATTGCCCATGTTGACTGATTGTT